>CAZIUL010000004.1:82321-173658 GCA_964542475.1 uncultured Phycisphaerales bacterium
ACGCACGAGACCGCGATCGAGTTCTTTCACAAGGTTCAGTTGACCCCTTTTCTTGCTATCCAGCCCGACATTCAGTACATTTTCAACCCGGGGGGCGATTCAAAGACCAGAGACGCGCTTGCCGCCGGCATCCGGTTCATCGCCGAGTTCTGAGACGGGCCGAACAAGGCAGCGATATTGGAATTAATGAGACCGCTGAAAAAAGCTGAGTCGACTGTGGGCCGCTTTTTTTCAGCGGGTTAACCAAGGAGGTTGTACGTTGCGAGGTTTCTTTTCCAGGCATAGAATAATTTTCAAATACTGCGGATTTCTCCTGTTGATTGGGGCCATGATCGCCTTGAGTGTTGGCACGCTGCACGCCGCCCCGTAAGGAGAATCCGTGATGGGGATGAGCCCCATTACATTCTTCGTGGTGCTCCTGATTGTCTGCACCCTGATCGGGATCTTCGCTGTTCTTGCGGGCGTTGGGGGCGGGGTTATTTTTACACCGCTTTTCATGGGCTTCACGTCCATCGACTCGTACGTCATCCGTTCGACGGGCCTGTTCGTTGCAATGGCCGGCGCACTCGTGGCAGCAAGGCCTTTCCTGCGAAGGAGGATCGCCAACATCCGCATTCTTTTCACGGGCGCTGTCCCTTACGCATTATTCGCGGTGATAGGCGCGCTCCTGGCAGGGTACATCGAGCACGATGGGCGAGGGAGGGGAAGCGTTCATCCGCGGAGCCCTGGGGATCATAGTCATAGGAATCGGCGCTCTTTTCATCTTTCTCGGGGGCAAGACCGAATACCCGGATGTTACAAAGGTCGATGGCTTCACAAAACGACTGAACCTGCCGATGCCGTATTGGGAAGCTTCGCTCGGCAAGGTGATCAACTACAAGGTGACCAGAGCCGCTCCTTTCAGGGGTAATCTACGGTGAATGCGCCTACTGGATAGCGATAATCGGCATGGTGATCGCCATCGTCGAAATCAGCATGTATTTCTTCGACCACAACCAGTTCTTAGATGACCAGGTCCTGCTGGACGGGCTCTGGGCAGGCAAGGACAAGACAGAAATCTGGGATGAGGCAGCCGGTTCCGAGGTCATCCACGGACACTGGTACCTGCACAAGCTCGGGTGGAGCGACGGAATCGCGATGCTTGGCATAGCCATAAGCTGTCTCGCAGGAGTCATCGGCGCCTTGGGGGCTTTTGCAGGGATGATCGCAAAAAATGAAAAACCCGTGATCTTCGCGGTTTTCGCCCTGGTCATCTCCCTGCTGCTGACCGCGTCAGCCGCGGGCTTGATCGCGCTTCACTAGCCCGCATATTTCATCCTCTTCTGCTGCGGCACAGTAAACTGCACTATGGCTGCGTTTCATGCCTGGATACGATCCGCAGATCAGTCAGCCTTCACCCACTGATCGAGCCACCCAATCACTGTTTCGTGCCACAGGATGCTGTTGTGAGGCTGGAGCACCCAGTGGTTTTCGTCAGGGAAATAAAGCAGCCTGCTGGGGATGCCCCTACGCTGAAGAGCGGTAAAGGTCGAGATCCCCTGAGTCACCACAACCCTGTAATCGTTCTGGCCGTGGATGACCAGCATCGGGGTCTTCCAGTTTTGCACGAAGTTCACCGGATTGTGCTTTTCAAAGCCTTCAGGGTTGTCCCAAGGCGTGCCCTCGTGGTCCCATTCGGGAAACCATAGCTCCTCGGTGTCATAGTACGCAAACCGCTCGTCCAGGTTTCCGTCGTGGTTGACCAGGCACCTGAACCGGTCCGGCCAGTTCCCGGCGATCCAGTTGATCATGAACCCGCCGAACGAGGCGCCCAGCGCTCCCACGTGGTCTTCATCCAGCCACTCGTACCTGTCGAGCGCGGCAGCGAGCCCTTTCTTCAGGTCCTCAAGAGGTTTCCCTCCCCAGTCCCCACGTATCGAATCCTTAAACTCCTGGCCGTAACCCGTTGATCCGTGAAAGTCGACCATGACCGCTGCATAGCCGGCACCGGCATAGGCCTGTGGATTCCACCGGTAATGGAAATTGTTGCCGAACGATCCTTGGGGCCCTCCGTGAATCAAAAAAGCAACCGGGTACTTTTTCCCTGGGTCGAAATCCACGGGCTTCACCACGTATCCGTAAACCTTCTCGTCGTTCCATCCCTTGAACGAGAACTGTTCGTAGTCCCCCATACGGACTGCGGCAAGTTTCTCGGTGTTGATTCTTGTGACCGGTTTTATATTCGTTCCGTCCGCATCAGCAGAGTACAGCTCCACCGGAGACTTCAGGCAGTTCATTCCGTAGACGATCCTATCCCCTGCAAACGCCGGAGAGCGCACATGGCCATCGCTTATCAGGCAATCTATCTTTTCGGTTTCAATATCAACGGCAAACAATGCGCCCTGCCCCAGATGCGCCGCAACAGCATATAGCGTCCCGGAGTCAGGGGACCAGAAAATCGAATTGGGGGAAAGCCCCCAATCAGGAACCAGCACACGCACGGGCCCATCAGGCCAGGAGCGAATGACTATCCGAAACCGGTCGGACTCGTAACCCGACCTGGCCATGGCCAGGTAAGCCAGGGTCTTTCCGTCAGGAGAAAACACCGGGCCGGTGTCCCATGCCTTGTTCCTTGCGGTCAGATTTTGCGGGGGAGCGGATCCATCCGCAGGTACCAGGAAAAGGTCAAAGTTAGTGGACCAGGCTTCCTCCCTGCCGGCACATCTGGCCCCGAAAACAACCGCGCTGCTATCAGGTGTAAAAGTGATCTCTTCCGGTCCGCCAAACGGCTGTGAGGGCGAGTCAGCATCCATGCCCTCCATGACATCCATTGATCTCCCGGTGTCCGTGTTCATCACAAAAAGGTGGGATCTCCTTCCGTCCTTCCACGTGTCCCAGTGACGGATGAAGAGTTTGTCATATATGCGGCCCGTGATCTTGCTGCCGGCGATCTGATCGAGCTTCTCAACGGTTTCCTCAACTGTCCCGCACTCCGGGAAAACGGACATGGTAAAGGCGATGTGTACCCCGTCCGGGGCCGGCACAAGGTTGCTCACATCAAGCGGCAGATCCGTCACCTTGACAGCTTCTCCGCCGCCGACCGGAATGCGCCACACCTGGGATGAACCGGAACGGGTCGAGATGAACCAGATGGATTTTCCGTCGGCGGACCAGCGCGGGTTGAAGTCCGCGGCAGTGTGTGTGGTGAGCCGGAGAAGGCCTTCCCCGTCCACGCCCGTTTTCCACAAATCGGTCCTTCCACAGTTGCTTTCGAGGTCCGTGCTCCTCAAGACAAAAACCACACTTTTGCCGTCAGGGGATATGCTCGGACTCGACACACGGTCCATTGCCAGCATGTCATGCACCGAAAAAGGATGGCTTTCATCCGAGCCATGGCCCATTGCGCTGAAACAGCTCATCGCTGACAAGACAAGAACGGCGCTCAATCCGCGAAACATATCTATCCTCCTAAGATAAGATGGTATTCTGCACGGCTACAAGAGGAAGGATCAAGGACCATTGATTCTCGTCAAAATTCTTTGAAACATTTCCTCTGCGGTATCCCTGTCAGCCAGCATGTACCTCCTGGCTTTTACCCGCAAAAACACGCCCTCATCCCCCGTGCTTTCCACTGAAACATACACGTCAGAACCCTTCCATGAGCCTGAAACCCTGCAGATGGGACGTTCAAGCACGATCTTCGGGCAGAGCTCATCCATGACCTCCACAGCCGCGTCATAAGTCCTGGCGAGCGTTGATTGGATCCTGCCGGCATACGTATCGTCTTCTATAAATCCCTGATCGATAGCAACTGCTGTCGCGGCCCCGACGCCGAACAGCACAACACCTGTCAGGCAACCGTTCGATGCGACAAGAATCATAAGAACAGCGATCATCGTGTAAAGGCCGGCTATTCCCGGTGATTTAGTATTCATTTCTCTCCAACCTGATTTCAGACCGACTGGCCGGGCAGCTTCTCTTCCTTCAAGCGCTCGATGGAAGCTCCCAGGTTCCTGAGTTTTTCATCTATACGCATGTACCCGCGGTCTATGTGGTATACGCGGTGAATTTCCGTTTCCCCCTCGGCCACAAGCCCGGCCAGTACAAGAGCAGCGCTGGCCCTCAAGTCCGAAGCCATGGTCTGCGCTCCGGAAAGATGATCTACGCCTAAAATGACTACCTGCGGCCCTTCCTTGCGGATCCTGGCCCCAAGCCTGTTCAGCTCAGCCACGTGGATGAACCTGTCCGGATAGATCTTCTCGGTCAAGATCGACATCCCGTCGGCCAGTGCCATGAGCACCATCATCTGAGCCTGCATGTCCGTTGGAAACCCCGGGTATGGAAGAGTGGTGAGGTCCAGCGGCTTGAATCGGTTTTTGGGGCGTCTCACGCGGACACCGCTCTCCGTGCGTTCAAGGACAACACCCGCTGATTTCAGCATTTCGAGCACGGAAATCATGTGGCCCGGTTCCACTCCCTCCACGATCACATCCTCGCCTGCTAGGGCCGCTGCCACGAGAAAGGTACCCGCCTCAATACGGTCCGGGATCACGGTGAAATCCGTGCCGTGAAGGGATTCGACCCCTTCGATGTGTATCCTGTGCGTTCCGACCCCCTCTATCCGCGCTCCCATGCTCTTCAAAAGCAGGCCCAGGTCCTGGATCTCGGGCTCCATCGCCGCGTTTTCAATGACAGTCTTTCCCTCAGCAAGACACGCGGCCATCATGACGTTTGCAGTGCCGAGTACAGAGGACCCGAATGTGGATCCCAGGTAGATCTCAGCTCCTTTCAAGCGGCACTCCTTGCTGCGGATGTAGCCGCTCTTCACTTCCAGGTCCGCGCCCAGCGCGCTCAGTCCCTTGAGATGGAGATCGATCGGACGAACGCCGAAAACACACCCGCCTGGCATGGATACGGTAGCCCTGCCTCTCTTGGCCAGCAGAGGACCAAGCACGCAGATCGAGGCACGCATCGTGCTGACGAGCTCGTATGAAGCCGTGCATGAGCTGCTGTCCTTCACCTGAAGACGCACGCAGTCCCTCTCTTTTTCGCGAATCACTTCGGTGCCGAGCTCACCGAGAAGCGAGGAAAGGGTTCTTACGTCCCTGAGATCAGGCACGTTCCGTATGATCACCTCCTCGTCCGTCAAAAGAGATGCGGCCATGATAGGCAGGACCGAGTTTTTAGCCCCGCTCGCACGAATCCTGCCTTTCAACGGACACCCGCCCTTGATGATCAGCTTATCCATCTTTCCTCCCTGAATACTTGGCCCACCATTCCTCCCATTTTCCGGCTACTGAGCGCCTTTCATCCTCAGGCGCATCCGTATCGAATCCCATGTCCTCATCCGTCAGGATACAGAGCACATTGTCCGCTTCATCCCTGACCTCGGAGTTTTCATCTTCAAGCATTGCCAGGACCGAGGGAAAAGCAGACAGGTCTCCGAGAACAGCGATCGCCTGCAGCGCGAGTATCCTGGATAGATTGGAATGCATGCAGCCGTAGATCTCCTCCCATCCGCCTGCTGACTCGACCTCGTCCCGGATAACGCGTATCAGGCTGGTTGCCACCTCCTGTTGCTCTTTCTCGACAGCCACCCTTAGAAGGTGAATCAGGGCGTCTGTCCCCTCTTCCCCCATGCAGGAAAGCGCATAAGCGGCCCTGTGCCTGGCAGCCGCATCCCCGCGCACAACGATTTCAAGGAGGTCATCCATCACCTCCTGCCCTCCGGCGGCCAGGCTGTCGATGGACCGGCGCAAGAGCTCGGGATCGCGTATTTCGTTCTCCCTGCTCTGCTTGTAAATCCTGTAAACCCTGCCCTCGCCTTCTCCGTCGCCAATGAGCATCTGCACCCCATGGTCAAGGATTTTCTGCACCTTGTCGCCCATGAGAGACGGAACCAGCATGAGATGGCCTTTCATCTCGAGCCCGGGCACCTCTGATGCGCACTTCGTAGGAATATGATGCACTGCCACAGCGCGCAGCATCAGATCCAGGGCTTCCTCGCTCTCGCCCCTGAAAACAGCGGCCTCCATCTTTTCAGCCCCGGGCCCGGTCTCCTGCGCATCGAGCGCGGATTTCAAGGGCACAAGACAATCCGCGCAATCTGTCATCCCCTCATCGTACTCCTGTTTGCATTTCGGACATATGAGCATCTTTTCACCTGTTGTACGTTTTCAATCTGTTCAGCCGTTTTCAGAGGCTTATGCGGTCGCCTCTCCCGTATAAAAATCCGAATCATTCTCCAGCTGCCAGGGGGCCGATGCGCCGACCCGCCAGAACATGCATGTGGATGTGAAAAACCTCCTGTCCGCCGTCCCTGTTACAGTTGATGACCAGCCTGTACCCGGATTCCGCAAAGCCGCCTTTTCCGGCAAGGGCTGCAGCAGCCAGTGCCATGCGACCCAGCAGCCGCTCATCTTCCTCCTCGATGTCGTTGAGTGTTGATATATGGCGCTTGGGAATGACAAGAACGTGAAAAGGCGCGACCGGATTGATATCCTTGAAAGCAAGCAGCTCATCAGTTTCGAGGAGAGGTTCACAGGGAATCTCTTTTCGAACGATCTTGCAGAAAACACAATCCATTCCATCCTCCTCTCATGCGCACTGCTAATTTTATTTGCTTGATATGATGCCTCAGCCCTGTTCGGTCGAGTCCCTTATATAAACTATCAGAAACAGGAGCTTGGAACCGCTGAACACTGGAAATCGTCGAAAATCCGCACCGAACCGCCGGTGCCGAAACCCCGTGTTTTCCGGCAGTTATGTCTAGCGCGGGTGGGGGTTGACTTCCGATCTGATTCTGGTAAAATTATGTGTTCGATTTTGAAATCAACGCAAAACGCACAGAAACCTGTCGTCCGGTTTTCAAAGATTGTAACCTTTTCCTTGTAAAGAAAAAATGAAAAGGTTTCATCTTCGGGCAACAGGTGTACAAACTCGAACGCACAGGCTTTTTGGCGGTTTTTTCCAGATGATCCCCAGGACACACTTCGTGTCAATTAGTAAGGAGGCATTGATTTGAACCAGGCAAGCACCGAATCCACGCAGCAAGCTATCGAATACGAGGCGGAATCCGCCGGCCAAGAGGGGGAAAACCTCAAAGCCAAGGCGATCGATATCCTCATGAAGAACCTGACTACCATCGAAGATGTCGAATCATTCAAAGCTGCTGCTTTCAGCAATCTGAAGGTCTGGCAGAAGGTCGAGCAATGGGTTCGTGAGGTTCTCAAGGATAGCGACCCGGATTACGACCAGAAATACGCCATCGGTCTGGCAGCCCTCGGGCTTTACGATCTCGCGGAATCCAAGCTTGTGAAGCTGAAGAACCTTCCGGTTGCCGCGTGCCTTCTTGGCCGTATCTACATGGAAACAGGCCGGGAAAGGGAGGCTATTGTAACGTTCAGCAAGATCCATAAGCGCGTTCCCGAGGTAAAATCGTATCACATTTACCTGGCGGAGGCTTACGAGGCTGCGGGCGATCTAGACGGTTTCAGGCGGGAGTTGGAGCTTATCGAATCGGAGTACCCTGACGATGTGGACACACTTTCCCTGAAAGGAGTTTCCGCGGAACGTGCGGGAGATTACGAAGAAGCCAAAGAGCTCTACCGGAAAGCACTGGATAAAAAAACCGACCACACCCAGTCCCTTTTCAGGCTGGCTTACCGGCTGGATCTCGAAGGACACGACGATGAGGCCATCGATCTGTATCAGCAATGTGTCATGAACGGAGTATCCAATGTTGCAGCACTAGTCAACTTAGGCCTGCTCTACGACGATGCCGAGCGCTTTGACGATGCGTTGAGATGTTTTGAGCTGGTGGACAAAATCTGCCCCAACAACAGACGTGCTCAGATCTATCTCAGAGACGTCCGGGCAAGCACAACCATGTACTACGACGAGGAAAAGGAGCGAAAGGAGGACAAGCACGCTCAAATCCTGAGAATCCCGGTCACAGATTTCGAGCTTTCCGTGCGCAGCCGGAACTGCCTGTCGAAAATGAACATCAGGACCTTGGGAGACCTCATAAAAAAATCCGAAGCAGAGCTTCTGGCATTCAAGAACTTTGGCGAAACATCTCTCCAGGAGATCAAGGGAATTTTATACTCGAAAGGGCTGCGACTGGGCATGATCCTTACCGATTCAAAGGACATTACAAATATCCTCGAGCCTGCCGTGTTAGAGCCCATAAAGGAACCGGAAGCGAACGATAACAAGTCTCTTGATGAACTCGATCTATCGGTCAGGTCCCGGAACTGCCTCACTTTTTTGCAGATAACTACCCTGGGACAGCTCCTGGAAACAACCGAACACCAGCTGGTCGCGTGCAAGAACTTCGGCCAGACCTCTTTGAACGAGATACGAAAAAAACTGGCTGACCAAGGGCTTTCCCTAAAGGTATGAGCTGTCTGCCGGCTGCGAACTCTTTTTTACAAACACAATGTTCGATTCGATTACTGGAACACCAATAAGAAACGATTCCGGCAAGGTGGTAATCACCGTAGGCGGAATCGGCTACCTGTTGAGCGTGCCCTCGCGAACAGAAAAGGAGCTCTCCGCAAAAAAAGAGGCAACCCTTTACTGCCATCTCGCCGTGAAGGATGACACGCTCAAACTCTTCGGCTTCATGACATCTTTCGAGCGCGACCTCTTCCTCGATATTACTAGCGTAAGCGGCATCGGGTCCGCCACAGCGCTGAACCTTCTCTCCGATTCACCTCCGCAAGCGCTGATTGAAGCAATCGCAACCGAAAACATCGCCCAACTCCAGCGCACAAAGGGGGTGGGAGCTCGCACGGCACGCAGGCTTGCGCTTGAACTGAAAGAAAAAATGAAACGTTTGGTGCAGGTCGGCGAGGGAGGGGCAACCGTCTTCACTCCGGAAGGGGGGCCGGCCGAAGATGTCATGAGAGCCCTTCAGACCCTGGGATATCCGCGGCTCAGGGCCAGGGATGCCGCTGCCAAGGCCATTGCCACCTGCCCGGATGCCGAGGACCTGGAAACCCTGATTAAAACGGCTCTACATAACCTTTGATTGGACCCTGACTTTTTTGCACAGGATCGGGCATGAACAAGCATCCAGACTTTGGGGCGCCGGAGGAGAAAAACTGGTCTGTAATCCGCCAGAGCGTCATCTCTCAAAACCCCTGGTTCAAAGTTCTGGAAAGCAGGGTACGCATGCCCGACGGGAAACAAACCACTTACCACACACTGGACTATCTCAAGGCTGCGGTGGGTGTTGTGGCGCGCCTGAAAGGAAAGATCCTTCTGATCCGGCAGTACCGTTTCATCATAGACCGTTTTGTGTGGGCCATCCCGTCGGGGGGCGTGGAGAAAACCGAGAACATCGCGGAGGCTGCGAAACGGGAGCTTCTGGAGGAAACCGGGTACCGCGCTGAAACACTGGACAAGATCCTCGTCTACTACCCCTCTTACGGGTGCGGAAACCAGGAGTTCCACATTTTCCTCGCGCAAGGGATCAGCAAAGAGCAAGGCCTTTTCGACCGAAACGAGGTGCTGGAAGTCAAATGGTTTCCGGAAGACGAGGTGAAAAGGATGGCCCTCGAAGGAGAGATCGTGGATGGGCTGTCATTGACGCCGCTTCTTCAGCTCTTTGCCGGGTAAGAAAACGGAAAAAGGCCGCCTGCCCGGAAACCGAGGTTGCGCTGACATAAATGATCATCCAGCGAATAGCCGGGATAAAAAAATGAACAAAGTGGTTTTTCATGCCGACGATTTTGGTATGTGTGAACCAGTTACGCAAGGCATTATAAATGCATTCTCCGGGATTATTACAGCCACCAGTATTATGGCGCCTTGCGCGGGCTTTGAACAGGCTGTAAAAGATTATCACAAGTGTTCCAGAGTATTGGATGTGGGCTTGCATTTTACTCTTACAACAGGGGGGATCAGCCGCCCTTACCCCCCCGTTGCCGCAGATGTACCTACGCTCGTGAATAGTCGGGGCTGCTTTTATCCAACATCAGAGGAGATAATGGCCCATGCCTCTCCCAAAGATATTGAAAGGGAATTACAATCCCAATTGAATCATGTCATCGAATCCGGCATCAGAATCACACACATCGATTCCCATATGTATATCGGCGACCAATCATACGTTGCAGATGCAATGATGACTGCTGCATGGAATTTACGCATTCCCGTTATTCTCGGTAAAACTCAAAACACTAGCCTGGAAAAAAAACTCATCAAAATGGGGTTTCCCGTATTTGATTCTATCGTTGCCGTTAAAAACCTCAAGCATTTAGAATTACATTTGTCCTCTCTGAAAGGAGAATTACACTATATTATCCTCCATCCAGCGTTGCATACCCCGGCACTTGAAGAGCAATTACCTAACACATGGCAGAGAAGAAAGGATGATTACAAACTATGCACCACAGGTGTTATTCATGATCAGCTGCAACAATGGGGGATACATCCGATCGGAATGAGGGAACTAACCTTAATGCGTCAAAAGCTTCGGCATAAAACGCTTCGCTTGGCCGATAGCACGCCATCTACAACATAAAACCAATTTTCCGTCTCCTCACATAAGATGCACTTAAGTTCCGGGACAAAAAACCGATTTTATGCTGTAGCTGACGCACTCTTGGCCATTTCTGCTCGAAGTTTTTGACGCATTAAGGCTAATGGATGATTTAAGAAACAGTTGTGTGTGGATGTAGCATATTATGCAAAACAAGGTGATGACTATTCCGAACCATATCGGATTTAAAAGGGCATATGCCATATTCAGGGATGAAGCAAAGAAAAAATCATTTTATGGAAAAAATGAAATTGAAACACTCCCCTCCAATATTATCTATCATTTGACCGAAGGCATTATTAATACCCGGATCTCAGATGATAATATTGAGATTCTAGCTCAACCAAAAGCTGAATTTTTCAATACATTTGACCAAGCGATTGATAGTATTGTCAAACCATTTCATGAGCTGGCCGGTAACCGTTACCAGAAGCAACCATACAGGATTTTTGGTACCGGACTGAGCCGTACAGGGACAACCTCGCTATACCGGGCCTTGCAGATGCTTGGCATTTTCAGTATCCATCATGCTCCATATCTATTCCCGGATATTGTTGAGGATGCTTCAGCACTCGGCGGTATATCGGAATATGATGCCTTTATTGATACCCCATTTTCTTACTGTTATAAAGAACTGGACAAAGCCTACCCAGGCGGTAAATTCATACATACAATACGTGACCCGGAAGGTTGGGTGGAGAGTTTCAGGTGGTTAATGGGTAACTCCAGTACACCAATGAGCCGCTGGTTTTACGGTATAGAAAAATTTGACAAGCAGGCATACATGGAACGATTTTCTCAGCATGAAGAAGAAGTGCTAAACTACTTCGCTGGTCGTCCTGATGATTTTCTGACCATGAATATCAGTCAGGCTGATGGTTGGGATTGCTTATGTCAGTTTTTAGGTAAACCTGTTCTAGATATAGATTATCCATGTGCAAACCGCCGTCAACTCAATGAGTCTTCTTTGTCTCAACGAAATGAAAGACTAACATGACTATTCAGCGCCTAGCGGATGAGAGATCGTGGATGGGCTGTCATTGACGCCGCTTCTTCAGCTCTTTGCCGGGTAAAAACACGGAAAAAGGGCGCCGGCCCGGAAACCGAGGTTTTGTCCCGCGCCTGATCCCCTTTGCAAACGAAATGCCTTTTAACTCTTGGCCGGGCCTTCCCCGCGGACTCGCCGTAGCAAGCCTATCGTACACCTTGGAAAGCCGCATCCATTGCTCGTCCATCGTTTTTATCCGGGTTCTTGCAGCGGCAGCCGCCGCTTTTTCGAACACCTTAGGATTTAGAAAAGCCTCGATTGCACTTTCAAGCGCTCCCACATCGCCGGAGGGAACGATCATTCCCGCTTCCCCCAGCCGTTCGCCTTGCGCTCCGGGCCGCGTTGCAACCACCGGCATTCCCATTGAAAGCGCCTCATCCACCACTATCGAATATGTCTCGAACGCCTGGGTTGGAAACACAGCCAGGTCGAAACGCGTGCCCAATGTCTCTTTTTCCGATTCGGGAAAATAGCCGTATAGCACAGCGTTGCAGCCCCTGGCGAGCCTCTCGATCTCCTTTTTGTATTCGGGGTGTACAAGCTTGCCCAGGACATGAACTTCTACCTTTCCGCTGAGCCTGGGTGAAGAGGCGGCGCGAAGAAGAAGGTGCGTGCCTTTCACTTCGGTGTGCCCCCCCCATGTCACGATCCGCAGCCGCTTGCCGGGCGTGCGCGGGCTTCCCGATCCCGACCGGGACAGCGGGCGCAGCAAGCCTATGGGAAGCACATCAATGGGGATGTACGGAAACCAGGGAATGTTCCTGTAGAATTCGGCAACCGCTGAGGAAAAGGTGTACACATAGGAAGCGGCCTTCACCTCCTCGAGCATGCTATTGCGCCTGCTGTAGAGCCCCTGCATGAGATCAACCGGCCACGGCAGGTGTTCCTTCCGGATGCAGGCGTAACACTCCCCAGGCGACTGCTCGCTGGGACAGATCTTGTTTGCGCCGGGGCGTATGCGAAAAAAACGCGGACACACTGGAAAGAAATCGTGAAGCGTCAGGACAACCGGAAACCTGTCGCGGGCGGCCAGCCTGACGAGGTCATCCGTAAGATGATGCCAGTGGTGCACGTGAACTACATGAGGATTGAAAGACCTGAGGATCGTCAAGGCATGCCTGGACAGGCGGGGAAAATGAGGCTGTATTTCGTACATCCTCTCATCCGAACGCTTGAAAAGGCGGATCACGCGAACCTTGCCCATGAGCTCGCGATGAAGGTCGATGCCCGCCTTCTCCACTGCCGAGCCGCTCACAACACAAACGGTGTTCCCGGTGCGAACCTGCCGCGATGCGAGGTTCAGCACATAAGATTCCGTGCCTCCCCTGAACTCGGGGGGAAAGTTATGAACGAAGTGAAGAAGCCTCATCCGTTGTAATCCATATCAGTTCCGGTCGGTTACGGTTAACCCGCATATTTCATCCTCTTCTGCTGCGGCACCGTAAACTTCGCTGTGGCTGTGTTTCATGCCGGGAGACGATCCTCAACCTGTAGGAACAGGCCTGCGGTCGTCTCCTGACATGCGCCTTGCCACAACACAGTTTACAGCTACCTCGCTACGAAGAGTATGAAATAAGCGGGTTAAAGCCTGTTCGCTGCAATGAGCTCTTTCAGTGCGAATCCGACCAGCGGATTCAGCGCGTCGAGCTCCAAAACATCCTCTATGGAAAACCACTCGACTGTTCGGCCCTCTCTCGATCGGGGTTCGCCTTCCCATTCTTTTATCACATACACAAAGTGACGGTAGAACCTTCCGGTTGCCGTATCACGGTCGTCCTGAACCATTCCCAAAACAAAACGGTCCGGCCTGATTCCCAGCTCCTCGTCAAGTTCGCGGATGAGGGCCTGCTCAGGTGTTTCGTTCTCTTCCACATGCCCGCCGGGTGTGTCCCACATGCCGGGGTACACATTTGCATCGTCAGGACGCTTCTCGAGAAGAACACGTTTCTCCTCGACGATAAAACCGCCCGCGGTGCGGGCTTCAGGAAATGAGCCGTCAGAAGGCCGGATCTCTTCCGGGCTGTAGCTGTAACGTTCGTGTTTATTCATTTTCCGGATACCTTTTCATTTCAGCACGAGCCACATGGTTTTGCACCTCCTGCGCCCCCATTCACGATCTTCCACCCGGATCGCTTTGCTGCGGATGCAACAGCGTCACAGTAAAGATCGGCGTCGAAACGAAGCTCTCCCAGCGCCTTGATGGAGGCATCCGCAACCTCAGAGCCGGTCCTAATCACCAGGTATGTCTCCCTCCCCGGGGTGAAAAGTGCCTGCACTTCTCTGGCCCCGTGAACCGGTATTCCGGCCGCCTGGAAAAGGCACTCGGGCCAAAATGGCAAAACAAAAGCTCGAAGGTCACACCCCGGTCCGGCCGCAGCCCGCGCTTTCTCCTGTTCGCGCATCCTCTCGAGCATCTCATAGGCGTACAGGTGTAAAAACAGTTCGTCGGGAACCATCCGGCACGCCTGATCGTACTCGCCCAGGCGTGCCTGCTTCCTGATCGCCACGGCGTATTCACCTTCACCTGGCATAAGGTCTACAGCAGGACATTCCGGCACCTGCGGTCTGTCGCCATTAAAAAACGCCGGGTCGATCACACTGATCAGGTTACCCTTGTTCACCGCACACCTCCCAGTCCGCGAGCCCGCAAAAGGCGCATTGCATCGTCGAGGATTACACCGCGGTTCTTTTCGAAAGAATCCAGTGCATCAAGGATCAAAAACCCGTGCTTTTCACCTAGATCCCGCAGCACGTGCCTGTAACGCGACAGCATGTAAGGGTTTTCATCCACGGTTTTTTCATCTCTTTCATGGATGCGCAGCAGGGCTTCGCCGGAGGGCACATCAAGAAGATAAATCCTGTCCGCCTCCGGATAGACACCGAGGAGCTCTTGCGAGAACGGATCGTGATGATACCTGCCCGCACCAGCTGCGAAGTGTGTATAGATGTAGCGGTCGAAGATCAGCACATCGAACCGCTCGAAATCCTCCTGCACAGCGGAACAGAAATACTTCACCGAATCGAAAGCCTTGATGATGCGCTGGAGCCGCCAAAGGTGAAGGTTGTTGGTATCTGCGCACTGCCTGGTCAGGTCGGTCACTGTGTCGTGAAAGATCCCGTGGCGGTAGATCTTTCGAACCCCGACCTTCAAACCCTCGCTCTCGATATACTCCCTCAACGCTTCCACATGGCTGGACTTGCCTGAACCGTCAGTGCCGCAGACACCGATGATGAGGGGGAGCCCGCCCTTATCGCTCTCAGCGGCGCCGTTCTTCTGATGCAGCAAGTCGCCGCATTCCCGGCCCGTGAAACGTGCCATCAAACCCTCGGTATATAGATCAACGCCTGCCATCGCGTAGTTTTCCATGGACTCGAAAAAGAAAAAGCGGTCCGGATAAAGGAGGCGCATCAGCTCATGGAAAAGCCTGCGCACCTCCTCTGAAAAACGATCCCCCGGCAAGATGCCCCACCACGAAAGCAAAAGCCTCGTGCGCGCGGGCTCCCGCGGTTCCGGATCGCCCGGAGACAGGGGCGGCTCTGTTACAAAATAAGGCAAAAGCCCTGCGCTGCTGAAGGAGCAGGGGTCCCTTGATACGGTGTTCAACACATTCTCCAGCCGAGGCTTCAGCCCGGCACTCGGCACGAGAGGGAGTAGCCACGGGAAAGCCGCCCCACCAATCCCAATCATGCGTTTTGCCTGCTCGACGGAAAGAGGTTTCGCTCGAACATCAAACGCGCCGCCGCAGATCCCTTCAATGACAGCGGTGTACTCCTCCTGCTGCTCCGCCGCTGTTGCGGCCTCGGCCGCGTGAGCGAGAATCGATTCGAGTGGCTTCCGTTTTTTCGTGTCCTTCTTTTTTTCCGGTGTGTACGGAGGGGGACAACATCCGGGCATGGTGACATCGATCCCCTCTCTCCGCAACTCCTGCACGAGCCACATCCAGAGCGAACGGCCCCTCGGACCTTCTTCTATCCGGATCCTGTCGGGATGCGATTCGAGTATGCGTTCCCTCAAGCCCGAGCCTGAAAGAGAATCCATTGTCAGATCGAGAATGCGATCTCCGGTCTGCACTTCCTCTTTGCCGGAATCACGGGAACAAGCAGCACGCCGATTCAGAGAAAAAAGCTCCGGGTAGAGCCATGACAAGGGCCCGTCCGGCGGCACGATGTAAAGCTCGCTGTGCTTTGTTGGTGTCGTTTCTGTCATGGCACGATGTTCTCGATCAGCTCGTCGTTGCGTTCGGGCAGGGCACATCCCGCGTACATTTCTTCAAGGGGATCCACGCCGGTCTCATAGAACCCGAGCACGCAATGGAAAAGCCCTGACAACCGTGGAAAACCCTCTTTGACCAGCTCCATCAAAGAAGCGCGAAACCGGCAACTCCCCATGCCGTATCGAAGAGCCCAGCAGGCACTGCCGTAAAATCCCCGGGTGCTGACAGGGCGGCTTTCAAAAGCCAGACGGAACCGCTCCGGACCTCCAGCCCTTTCAATAACTCCCGCGGCCTCCCTGATCCAGCGCAACGTGTCTTCAACCCCGTCATTGTCTTCGGACGGATAAGGCATGAGAAAGGCATGGAGCACATCGTTTCTTCCTGACACGGAAACGGCGGGCGCATCGATATCGGTACGTATGAAAAATATCTCGTTCACCCATGCTGGTATGGATCCCGCCCTGCCCCGAGTCACTCGCACAAGGCCGTGCTCTTTTTTTTCGAACACAACCCCACACCGAGGAACGTCCTCTCCCTTTTCAACCATCAAGAGCACAGGGGCCGGTTTGTCTGAAAAAACCGTGCTGTTCCCGGAGAGGTCGATGGTTTTTGCGGATGCTTCGAGCTTTTTTGAAATCTCCGCGACGATGTCATATCCGTCACCCGCTGACAGGAACGGATCGCTGACACGCATACCCGCAAAACGAGCGGCTTTGCGCAGAGTATCGGCCGCAGTGCGGTCGTGCATCGTTCCAGCCACAACTGTCTCGACAGCCCCCGCTTTTCTTGTTTCCCGCGCAACCTTGGAAGCCGGGAAACCGGATGCCCCGGGATCGAAAAAAACGTTCATCCCCTGTTCCCGCCGGGCTGAAACCATGCGGGCAAGGCGCGCGGTCAGCACAGCGCGATCAAGGTCAGGCAGGAACAGGCCTCCCATGTATTCGAACTCGGGAGGCATCAGCACCCACACGCTTTCTTCAGCAGATCCTGTCATAGTTACCACCACCTGCGCTCCCGCTTGCCATCGGGCAGAAGCGGTTTCAGCTCCGCAACCGCCTTTTTTAAACCATCCTGAGGATCGAACACGGGATCTTCGTTCTCCACGGCCAGGTAGCCGTTGTAGCCCGTGAGACTCAACTCGCTGATTAAACGCTTCCAGGATAAGTCCCCCCACCCCGGAATGCGGAACCGGAAGCCGCGGCCGGGACGGTCCCACGGCCCGTGTGCCAGCAATCCCGAGCGTGCAGCGTTGTGTGAAACCAGCTCCCCGTCCTTGGCGTGAACGTGAAAGATCCTGTCCTTAAGCTCGGCCGCGAAAAGGACCGGGTCCACGCCTGCCAGCATCAGGTTCGCGGGGTCAAGGTTGAACCCCCACCGGGGATGTGCGCCCAGTAGATCCACACTTTCAAGCGCAGTTTCCGTGTTGTACACGAACTGCTTCGGATGTGGTTCGTGGGCAAAATTCACACCCAGCACATCGAAACCGTCAAGAAGCTCTCCCACGCGCTCCTGAAATACAGGTGCCATGGATTCCCATCCGTCTGGATCGGGCCATGGAAAGAAACGCGAGTAGTCCTCGCAGCCGACGAAGCCGACAACGAGTCCGGTTTCAAGCTCGGCTGCAAGCCGAGCGGTTTTCCGGAGACGTTCCCTGCCGTATGCCAGCTTCTCGTCGGGGCTGCCCGCATGAATCAGATCGGTGTCCTTATGATACGGTCCCAGCAGAAGCTGCCCTTCTTGATGGTTGGAAACGGCCGAGATTTCGATGCCGTACCCTGCGATCTTCGCCTTGAAAGGCTCCAAGCCTCCCGAGAGAAGATCATCCAGATCCACCAGCGGACTCTTTGCGTCTACAGGCAGCTCCAGAGCGCTCACACCCAGATCAGCCATGAACTTGAGCACGCCATCCAGGCCGAGCTTGTAAAGAGGCTGCGGGCAAATGGAAAGTTTCATCATTCTATACCTTTCAAGCCACGGTCATACGACGGTTCAGCACCATGCACCAAATCAGATCAGGTACGGATAATCGCACGATCCGCAGGGCAGATTCTTTGGCAAAACGCCCCGAATATGTGCGCGCCTGACATCCATCATTGCACGGCTGTTCCACAGCTCCTCCAGGGGCGTCGACCGGATGTTTCCAATGACCGTGGTTCTCATCCAGTCGCAGTTGCAAAGCACCATGTCACCGTTGAAGAGAACGTACGCCTTTACGAAAGGCCGCTGGCACGCTGTCATGGTATCTGACTTCGAAACGCTTCCGCCCGCCTTTTCCGTGTCGATCAGGCCTGCCCTGTTGGTAACGGGTTTCAGATAAACCGGCAGCCCTGTCCTGTCCCTGAACTCTTTTGCGCCTTCCTCCATGCCGGGGAAACTCAAGCCGACCACCTTGATCCGCATTCCCCCCAGTTGCCCACCCTGCAGCAGCCTCCCCACATCGGCCAGGTTTCTCATCACCTGATCGAAGTCAATCCCTTTTGTCACGCGGTTGTGGCTGGCCCTGTCAAAACCGTTTATGGACACGTTGATCTCGTCCATGCCGGCATGTGCAAGGGAAAGCGTCCGATCGCCGGTGAGCAGGAGACCGTTCGTAAAAACAAGCGCCCAGGTGTCCGGGTCCATGGACTTCAGGTGAGTGGTAAACCGATCGAGACGGGGGTCCAGCAGGGGTTCGTTCATCAGGAAAAGGCTCGTTCTTTCCACACCGCGGCCCTTGATCTGATCCACTACCTCATTAAACAGCTCTTCGGCCATCTCGCCCTGTGGAAGAATTGACCTTGTTTCGGGATATGGGCAGGTTGTGCACATTCCGTTACAAAGACTCGATGTCTGGATCTGGATCTTCACAAAGAAAGGAAGACTGTGGACTTCAAGGTTATCCGGGGTCAGATCACCTCCCCTCAGCTTGCGCAGAAGCTCTTTTTCGCTTCGGCCTTCCGTGATGCGGTCGTACCTTGTCATTAACCTGTGCTCCCTTCATCCGAGCGCGCGGCGGCCCCTTCCATCGTTTTGAGCACATCCGGAACCATGGCCCTGCACTTGTCCAGGCTGATTCCCTGCGGATGAACGCTCAGCGCATCGATCACACGATCGGCAGTGGGTTCCATGGCCGCTGCAAGCGCCGCCTCCTCGAAACAAACGACCTTTCTTAGGAAACTCAGAAACGGCTCGAGCTTCCCATCGTGTATAGGACCTGGTCCTTTGAACGGGATCATTCGCGTGCCGGACGGATCAAGGATGCATCTCTTCTCGACTATCGATTCAGGAGGCAATCCGGGGATATCCCCCCCGTTCATTTCCGTGACATACAAACATTGCTCACCGCCGCCCAGGAGAGCGCAAACAGCCGGTACAAGCGCCATCTCGAACCACAGAAGACTTCGGTTGCTCAGCAGCCCCGGCAGGTCCGGCTCATCCGCCCGCATGTAATGCTCAATCAGTTTCCGGGACAGATGGTCGAGCTCCTCCCCCCGGCTCGCTCGCTTGGCCTCGAGTTTTTTCGCTTCGCCTTCGGTGTTGTAATACAGGCGCATGTAATACAAGGGCAGTGCGCCGAGTTTTCTCATCACTGCGGGATCGATCTTGAAAAATCCGGCCTTCTCAGGATATCGCTCGATTTTTTCGAACAGAAGCGGCAAAAGGTCTCGTCCCTCGCGGGCAAGCCGCACGAACCAGCCCTGGTGGTTCAATCCGAGGTAGTCGGCTTCCACACCCTCCAAACGGCAGTCAAGAAGGGAGAGCGCCTTCTCCAGCGTAATGGCGGGTAGTTCGCAAAGGCCAAAAGGCCTGATGCCGGAAACCGTTTTCAAGCCGGCGAGCAGGATCCCCATGGGATTGGTCATGTTGATGAACCATGCCCCGGAAGAAGCCTCGGCAGCCTGCCTGGCCGCATCAAGCACGATCGGCAGACCGCGTATGGCTGATGCCAGCCCTCCCGGTCCGATGGTTTCATCGCCCGGCAGGCCGAAGCTCAAGGGAAAGAGTTCATCGTGCGTGCGTCCCGCCCAGCCGCCTATCCTCATCTGGTTAATAACAATCACGGCATCGCATGCAGCGTCTTTGATAGAGGTGGTATAGGAGTACTCATGCGGCACGGAGCGGCGCCTGACATGACGGTTGCAAAAGCGCGCCACACAGGCGAGCTTCTTCTCGTCACGTCCATGAAGGCGCACCTCCAGAGGGGGCAAATCCCTGGCCCTGTCCGCCAGAACGCTTGCGAACGCGGGGGTAAAAGCGGATGATCCTCCCAGCACCGCCAGGACCTTCTGTCCGGATGCCGGGCAGGGCGCCCCATCACTGTTCGAAGTAACGTCTGACCTGTTCGCAGGCATACTCCACCTGATCGTTTCTGAGTTCCGGTGCAATCGGGAGAGACAGCACCGTATCACTCAACTCCTCGGTCACCGGGAAATCACCCCTGCCGTACCCGAGATCCGTGTCCAGTTTTTGAAGGTGAGGGGGAACAGGATAGTGAAGCCCCGCGTTCACCCCGGATGATTTGAGATAACGCCTGAGCTCATCCCTGCGCGATGTCCTGACCACGAACAAATGATAGACATGGCTTTTTCCGCCGGGGTCATGGGGCAGGATCAGCTCATTTACACCTTGCAGCTCCTTTCTATAGACAGCGGCCAAAGCGCGGCGGCGCTCGTTCATGGCATCCAGGTTTTTCAGCTTGATCCTGAGGATCGCCGCCTGGATCGTGTCCAGCTTCGTGTTGGGAGCAATGAAACCGATGTCGTACTTGTTCACTTTGCCGAGGTTTCGGAGCATCTTGATCCGGTCAGCCAGTTCGGCGTCCGACGTGGTCAGCATCCCCCCGTCACCAAAGGCACCGAGGTTCTTGCTCGGGTGAAAACTGAAACAGCCCGCCATCCCATACGCCCCTGCCCTGCGCGAATCCGGTCCCTGGGCGCCGTGGGCCTGGGCCGCGTCTTCCACCACTGCAACCCCTTTTTCGGTACAAAGCGCTGTGATTTCTTCCATCGGCGCAAGCGCACCATAGAGGTGCACCGGAATCACAGCCGCTGTGCTTTTCGTGAACGCGCTCTTCACGCCCTCGAGGGACAGGTTCATTGTGCGTGGATCAGGGTCCACGAGAACCGGCTTAGCACCCTGCATCACGATCGCGCTCACAGTTGCCATGAAGGTGTTAGCAGCGGTGATGACTTCGTCTCCCTGTCCCACTCCGATGGCTCGAAGCGCAAGATACAAGGCATCCGTTCCGGAGTTGAGCCCGATGGCACAGCGCGTGCCCGTGAACGCTGCAAACTCGCCCTCGAAGCTGTCCACGGACTTGCCCAGAACCGGGTTTTCCTCTGTAAAAACCTTCTCCAGCTCCGGGAGGAGTTCAGGCAGCAGCGCCTTATATTGAAGGGGGTAATCCTTGGAGGGAACCCTGTATTCTTTTTTGCTACTCATCCTTTTTCTTCTTTTCGATATGATCCATAATAAGGCCGGCAGCACCCAGTGCCCCGACTTCCGTACCCACGATTGACATGCTTATTCGGGCATGATCTGCCGACTCATCGAAAGCCCTGGCGCTCGCCTCGTCCTTGACCAGATCCAGGTAACGCTCTCCAAGCACGGACACACCCCCGGTGAGGACGACCTGATCCGGGTTGAATATGTTGATAAGGTTGGCCACTCCGGCACCGAGCGCTCTCGCGCCTTCCTCGATAGCCCTGGCTGCTGCTGCATCGCCCCTGGACGCGGCCTCGCTGATTTTCTCCACCGATATCGGTTCGGGAAGGCCTTTCAAAAGGCTTTCATCGTAAAGAGCTGCAAGTTCGTGTGCCTTTTCAGAGATCGCGCTTCCGGATGCAAGCATATTCAGGCAGCCTTTGTTGCCGCACCAGCACGTCTTCCCGTGCCAGTCAATGGAGGTGTTTCCAAACTCGGCGGAGGTGCCGGTCGCTCCACGGAAAATGCGCCCATCGATAATGATGGCGCCACCGATCCCGGTGCCAACGGTAAGCAACACCATGTTCAAGCCGGAAGGAGAGCCAAGCGCGATGTATTCGCCGTATCCCGCAGCTGTTGCGTCGTTGTCCACGAAAACAGGCAGTTCGTCCATTTCAGCCGAAAGAGTGGATGCAAGCGGGAACGCTTCCCATCCGGGCAGCATTATGGAGCTCGACACCCGGCCTTTTTTCCAGTCAACGAGCCCAGCGAATCCCACTCCGATCCCGCTTGCAGGACCGTGCCGCTCGATCAGGGTACGGCAAAGAGAAGCAGCGCGTTCAACTACCGCGCCCGGCCCCTCCTGCCGCAGCGTTTCCAGCTTCAGGCTGCCAAGCATTTGATGGCTGTTGTTCATGGAGATCCCCAGGATCTTCGTCGCGCCTATGTCCAGGCCAATCCATCGGGTTTTGTCTTTTTTTTCTTCCACGCTCTGTTTTCTTTTCAAGGGGAACGGAAACCATTCAGGATGCGGTCACTCGATCAGGATCGATGCCGAACGCCACGGGGTCCTGCAGGAACATTTCACGGGCCGAACTCAGATCCTCTTCGTTGTTGATGTCCAGCCACAGCTCGGTGTGGTAATACTCCTTGACGTTCAGCTTTACCTCTATTGCGTTCTTCACGAGGTTTGGAAACTGGAGCCACTCCCCTCCCTTGATAAGAGACAGCACGGGGGGCTCTATCAGGTAGATCCCCGAAGAAATCCTGTACGATTTCACAGGCTTTTCGAGATAGTCAAGAACCTGGTAATTGGGCCCGGTTATGACCTCGCCTAGAGTCAGACGTTTGTGCTCGGTGTGCGTCGCAATGGTCATGTCAGCGTTGTTTTTCCTGTGGAACTCGAACATGTCCTTCAGGTCGATTCCGGAAAGAAGATCTCCGTTGGCGACAAGCACTGTTTTCTTCAGGTCCTTCAGGTTCACCAAGGCACCGATTGTACCGAGAGGCTCGTCTTCAACAATGAACTTGAAAGATTCCGTGTCCATGTCTTCGCATTTATCGAGATGGTCTATGACCATCTCGGCCTTGTAGCGAAGCGCAAGGCGTATGTCGCTGAACCCGGCCTTGAGAAGCTGACGGGCCATGATTTCAATCAGCGGGATCCCACCGAGATCAACAAGGGGTTTGGGTATGGAGGGGCGGGTTTTTGCCATGCGAGTGCCTTCGCCGCCTGCCATTATGAGAGCCACGGATTTTCCAGGCATTTGATTCATCCTCAAACTATCAACCAAAGGGCTGTCAAGCCCTCACCTCAACAACAAACAGCTTCAACGGGGCATCTCCGTTGTTTCTGAGGCCATGAGTTCCGCCCGGCCTGTTCAGGACAACGCTTCCAGCACCGACGCAAAACTCCTCTCCGTCAAGATGCATCACACCTTTACCTTCGAGCACAAGGTAAAGCTCCTCGTTGTCGCCGTGTGTGTGGATGCCGATGGAGGCGCCCGGCGGCAGAACAGCATAATCTACGAAGTTCCAAGGCCCCCGGAAAGCATCTTCGCTGAAAACCCTGTTAAAAAGAACTCTTCCGTCGCCTTCGTGCGCGACGACTTCTTCGAAAGGGAGCTCATTCAGCTCGATGCAGCGCCGTCGCCCGTGCCGTTTCTCCTGCATACGACCTCCTCGTAATCCTCGAAACCTTTTACCAGATCGGTGTTCGATATGTCGTTCGTGATCTCCACGTCGCCGATCATTTTGGGCACTACAAAGTGCAACTGGTTGGCGCGAATCAGCCTCACATACCGTACATGCTCCACCACGTTGTCCGGATTGATCGGCTCGCTAAAACCAAGAAGACCGTAGGCATGGAGCATATCGAAGATGCGCTCGGCGACATCCTCCGGTAGGATCCCCTTGTTGCGCGCAACAACAGTGGATACGCCCATCCCGATGCCGACAGCCTCCCCATGCCGGATTTTCTTGTATGCAAACTCGGTCTCAATCGGATGCCCTATCGTGTGTCCGAAGTTCAAAGGTCGTCGAAGGTCGTTTTCGTACGGGTCCTTGGAAATCATGTTCATCTTCAACTCGGCTGCCATGCCGACGACCTTGACGAGTATAGCGGGATCTCGTTTCCGGATCTTCTCATGCTCCTGTTCCAGGATCTCGAAAAGCTCGGGGCTCATTATTATGGCCACTTTTATGCCTTCCGCCAATCCGCTCTTGTAGTCCCTGAAAGACAGCGTCTTCAACAGCCCCGGATCGCCCGCAACATGTCCGGGGTGGTAAAAGGAACCAATCATGTTCTTGGCCACACGCGCATTCACTGCGACCTTCCCACCAACGCAGGAATCTAACTGTGCCAGCAGGGATGTACCGAAGTTCGTATAAGAGATGCCTCGCATGTATGCGGAAGCCACGAATCCCCCAAGGTCCGTGATGACCCCTCCGCCAAAATTAACCAGGATCGCGCGCCGGTCGAAGCGCAACTCCGCCATGCGCTCCAGCAGCGATGCGAATGTCTCCATGCTTTTTGAGGTTTCCCCTTCCGGTACGACCAACAGGCCCGGATCGATCCCCACCTTACGAAACGATTCCATGAACGCCTCTCCGTAAAGCTTGTTGACCCTGCTGTCCGTTAGCACCGCAACCGTCTGCTTGCCCATCTCTTCCACGAGTAAGGAACCGTACTTTTCGATCAGGCCGGCCTGGTACTGCACCTTGTACATGTAATCCGTGGGTATCCGTACATCGAACCTATACTTGTCACCCTCATGACTCACTTTAAGCTCACCATTATTACGGTTGATCCGCCTCTCCGGAAAAAACGCACACCCGTCATCCCGGCATGTCCGGATGCAACCTTTTCATCCGGAAACTGTTTTGTCGACCCGTTCAGCAGCCTTCGGTCTGCTACGATCCGGATAGACTGTCCTTGTTACAAATAATTCGGCCTCTTGATGATAGACTCTGAAGTCTTTTCAAAAGCTGATCTAAAGATAAGCCGGAAAAAAAGCTGGTACACTGAAACAGATTATAGAAACAGGTCCGCGAGTTTGCAAACGGCTCTCAGCCCGGCTTCGCTCAAGATCTGATGAATTCGTAGAGCAGATCGGTTGAAGCCGGATCATCGGGTGACTCGTCATTGAATCCGCCTGATGATCTTTTAAACGTCAGCCCGGCTCTCGCGGCAGCTTCCTTGACATCGCGAACCCCGTGCGGATGAATTTCAAAACGACATGGATTACGGCTCCATGCGCCGTCACTGCTTCTTTCCAGATGCACTAAAATTACATCCCACGCTTTATCTCTATGTGGAATAAAACCTTTGAGCACGATTGACCCGTTCTCCAGGACACGCACCGGCCCCCAGAGATCGGATTTCTTTTCGGACAATGAGGCGTAGTTGAGAGTGTGCAGGATCAAAACACCCTCGCTTCTTAAAAGCTCCGACAGGCCAAACATCACCTTTTGAAGCTCTTTTCCGGGAGGAACCAGAGATAGGGAGTTCCCAAGGCATAGCACCGCATCGAGGTTTGAGGATCTCTTCCCGGGCAGATCAGCAAAAGAAGCGCACTCTAGTTCGAAACAGATCCCGCATTCTGCCGCCGATTCCGCGGCCTTGTCGAGGAGAGCCTGGTTTGGATCGATGGCGGTCACATGGAAGCCTTCTTTTGCAAGAGATACGGCATGCATTCCAGTGCCGCAGGCAACATCAGCCACCTTTACACTCGAGTATTCGTTCAACCGGGAAATGAGCCACGGCATCTCTTTGGCCAATCGACGGTCCCAATCGATATAAAGGTCGAAGAGTTCCGATGCATTGTCGAAGCTCAAGGTGCAGGCCTCCCTGGTCTGGTACGAGCAATCCTCTGCCTGAGACATTGAACCCGAAACATCTGGAGCATGTCCATCCTGTTTTAAAATCAGATTTCAGCTCCGGACGGGTGGGAAGGCACGAGGAGTTGTCCCAATACGATGAATGTAAACATTCCGGTAGGGGCGACCGGCAGTGTCGCCCCTACGATCCCGTACCACAAACCGTAGGGCA
This sequence comes from uncultured Phycisphaerales bacterium, assembly GCA_964542475.1. Lineage (GTDB taxonomy): Bacteria > Planctomycetota > B15-G4 > B15-G4 > CAYZWU01 > CAZIUL01. The sequence continues at coordinate 108,064 of CAZIUL010000004.1, forward strand.
CCCACAATGGGTGGTGTGCCCCACGCGATGAATGTAAACATTCCGTTGAGCGGTTATAAACCGAAAATACGCATCATACCGGTGACGAAATCAGATACAGAGGAATCCGGTCCTGCACCCATTGCGCTTGTGATTCCGCTGATGAGCCCTGGATCCCTTGCAGACAAACCCGTCTTTTCAGCAAGTATGTTCAGGGTGCGGTTGTAATCGCGGCCATCCGGATCTTTCATAATCCCGGCTTTTTCCAGAAGCCTTGCTGTGAACTGCGCAAGCGCTTCCCTGAACTTGTCATTCACAACAGAAAGAGCATCTTCAACACCGGTATCACGGCCCGCGTCCGGACGGGAAAGCGATCGCCCCTCAGAAGCGCCATTTAGCCCGAACGAGCGGTCTTCACCAAACACTCTTACCATCTGCTGGAAGATCTGTTCTGCTGATGCATCCTTGTCGAGCTGCCAAGCGGATTGAAACGACCGCAGGGCTTCACCTCCGCCCTCTTGAAGATTCTCCGGAATCTGGATACGGCTCTTTTGCGCCAACACATTCAGCGCGAGCAGTATGTGCTTCCCATCAGGGGGCATGTTGAATCCGTTCAAATCGAGAGCGTAGCGTGTGAAACGAATCAAGGCCTCCTTGAAGGTGTTCTCGAAATTCCCGGTCTTCTCCGGTATATCCGCATCGTTCTTGTATGCTTGCCGGGCTTTTTCGCTTACCTCAACCCCATCAACATTGTTACTCTTGGATCCTCTTGCAAGCTCTGAGACTGGAACACCCCTTCCCAGAATACGTGACGCTGCTTTTGCAGGATTACCGCCAAATGCGCTGACAACTGAATCTAAAACCATCCTTATCTCCTTTCTGCAACTGTTGGAACGCACCAAGGTCTTTGCCCTGGATTATCAAAAACAGTGCCTTACAAAAAAAAACAGCCCGGGAGCCAAGGATGGATATGGGATTCGGACCTGTTCAGAAACTGGAATGTGACTAAGTGCAGAAGATTCAGGCAGATAGAAAAATACAGTTTATGCGGAAGATGAGGGTGCTTAAAAAATTTTCCTCTTCCGACATTTTCAGACTGGAAGGCTCTTCGCTTTTCAAGCCAGGAGATGGAAAATATTTCCTTTGTACGTCTACTCGGCCCAGTCCGCCCCTGATTCGAAACGGCTCTTAAACTTTTCGCTGAGAAGCTCCATCAGCTTTTCGCCGGCTATCCGCAGCGACTCCTGAGCAGCCTGGGATCTTTTCTCAGGAAGGTCACCTGCCTTTGTGGCTTCCCATGGCACCTCGAAGTGGATGACCAGGCCAGTGCTTATCTCCAGGGCATCGACAAGAACACGGCTTTTGAAAAACACGAACCCCATGGCCTCGCTGGAAAACTTTGCTTCGGCTTTTCCCAAGATCAGGTAGTCGCACTTCCCTCCGACCAGCTTTGCAAGCGCGCCCGGAGACATTCTTACCGCTTCGCGGGCCGGCACACTTAAAGGCTTACGAACGACCTGGAACCCCATATCACCAAGTAACTCCTCGACCTTGCTTGCTGAGTGAGGATTCCTTACTTCCGCACCATCTATTGTTTCGTAGATCACAACGTCCACGCGGCTTGTTTCCATGGTAGGCATATAACAGGTGATCGAGCAAAAAGGGGCCTTGAGAGCGATATCCTTGTCCACAAACGTCATCAGATCCAGCAACACCGGCACAGAGAGGATGTGGCTGCCCGTGCTTTTCAAGCCCTTGAGCTTGAAAGATACGCTTCCGTCCTTTCCGGTGTTTCCGGTAAACAACGTGACGGGTTTTCGGGTTTTTTCAGATATCCCTGAACTCACTTCCATTGGCAGGCCGGCCAAGGGCTTCCCGTTGCTGTGTGTCACTTTCACCACAATGGTATCATCAAGCGTTCCGGACAACCCCGCTGTCTGCTCGTCCCCCTCTATCACCTCCATTCGCACCCCGTCAACGATGGAGAGCTCGGCTATCAGGCGTTTTTTGAGGGACGACTCGTTGAAAAGTTTCATCTTGCTGTTTGCCTCAGAGGTTCCAATAGCAATCACCTTGCCGTGATGCCGGGAGATCTCCTCCATGGCCCCGTGCGCGCGGATGAGCTCCTTGAGCGCATCGGAGATGTTCCCCTGTTTCACGGAACCGTCGAAAGCCTCCAGGTTGCCCATTACCTCGTCATGCTTCTCTTGGGCCTTCTGGAGCATCCTGTTGCTGAAAACACGAATGTCCATATTGCCCACGGTTCCCGCCATCCCCGTTGGAACATCATAGTAGTCTTCAAGACGTACACCCACGAGGATCTCCTTGACCCATTCCTTGATCACACTCTTGAAGTAGTCCTGCTCTATGAACTTTCCCCCGGTGTACAAGCTCTTGATGATGGAAGTCCTTTCGCTGTCTATCATGACCTCTATCTGCTCGGCGATGTTCTCCTTCGCCCTTGTACGGGACTGTTCAACAGCGGCATCCCTGCTCTGGTCTGGATCGGAATAGCCGAGCCCATAAATAAAATTATCCCGGGAAAAACGTTGAACCCTTCCTGTTACAAACCATGAGGGAGCTCTGGGGTCACAACCGATTACTCTCGAGTTTTCCTGATTCGGTACAATTTTTTCATTACCGGTTTTTTCAGGTGTGCTCTTACAGGATGGGAAGAGTAAAAGAAGCAGGACAAGACAAAAACAAGCGGTTACAATTTTCTCAAGCTTTATCATGGGAGATCCTCGATTCGTTTGAAAACAGAACAAGAACAAATCAGGCAACCGGATCACCGGCTTTCTTTGCTATTATGACAAAGGGATAGTTTTCAAAAGATAAAGATAGTAAGACGACATCCTATTTTCAACATAACCCTTATTTTTCAAACAATTAACGGGAAAATTCAATGACTGCAGGAGCGAACAAAACCCTCTCAGCGGCTCTTTTCGGGTTCTGCTGCGCTGCCTTGGTCGGAACGCTCTACCTGGTAGGAGCGTTCGAGGATCTTGAAATGAAAGCGCTTGACGCGAGGTTCCGCTTGATCCCTGGCTCGGCTTCCGGGCTGCCTGATGACATCGTTATAGTCACGATCGATCAGAACAGCCTTGATTATGTAAGCGACGAATTTCGTTTCGGCTGGCCCTGGCCGCGCGCTTTCTATGGAAAAATGATCGACTTTGTGTCAGGAGCCGGGGCAAAGGCGCTGATATTCGACATGACGTTCACGGAACCGGACATTGACAGGCTCGAGATTGATGGAACGGATTCTGACCGGGAGCTTGTGAGATCAACGGCGCTCTCGAAAAAGGTGTATCATGCCTTTGTGCTAAAGTCTCAAGGCTTGCCGCCGGGAAAGGAGGCGAACACCGCTCTTTTGAATACCCTCGATAAGATCGAGATCGGGATACGAAACCAGGACCGGCTGATCCGTTTCGATGCTGCTGCCTTGCCTTCTCGAGAACTCATAGAAGCGAGCCACGGCCTGGGCTTTGTAAACCTGGTACCGGAGGCGGACAATGTGGTCAGGCGCATACCCTTGATCACTTCGTGGAACGGCGTGGCAGTGCCTAACATTCCTCTTGTTGCAGCCTGTAATATCATGGAATGTCCCAGGATTTATTTGGATGAGAAAAACCTGATAATCGGAAACACGGTCATTCCGGTTGACAGCACCGGCAGGGCTTTTTTGTGGTGGTACAGGCCGGAAAACCGTTCCGACAGGCCTTTCAAGTACGAAGCAGCAGCAAACGTTTTTCAATCCGCAATGCAATCCGAAATGGACGAGCCTACCCTGCTGGATCGTTCCGCTTTCAAGGACAAGGTGGTTTTATTTGGATCCAGCGCCACAGGTCTTGGTGACATAAAGGCCACGCCTCTCGATGGGGCTGTTCCGGGCGTCGAAATACAGGCGACAGCACTGGCAAACATTCTTCGGGGTGACGTGGTATCCCGGATCGGGAAAGGCACGGTTCTTGTGCTGCTGCTCGCGGCATGCCTGGCAGTCTCATTATGCTCAAGAATGTGGAAAAGCGTTGTTCCCGGAACCGTGGCATTGATCGTCACCTCGTGCCTGGCAACCCTGGCAGGATACCGGCTGCTGGCATCTGAGCACCTGTTTCTGGATGTTGTCCCGCTCTTTGCCGGGATTCTTACCACTTTTACAACAGCAACTCTTGGTAACTACGTCATCGAAAGGCGACACTCAAAATTTGTTCGAACCACATTCGAGCACTATCTGGACCGGTCCGTTGTGAAAAAACTGATAGCGGACCCTGCTGCAGTGAGGCTCGGAGGGGAAAGAAAGTTCTGCACCGTTCTCTACACGGATGTTGCCGGCTTCACCGGTATCTCTGAAAGGCTAACCGCTGAACAGGTCGTCAGTTTCATGAACCTTTACCTGAACGAGATGACAGGGATAATCGTTTCACATGGTGGGTTCGTGGACAAGTATGTGGGAGACGAGATCGTGGCCATCTTCGGAGCGCCTAGCAATCTACCTAATCATGCCGAACGAACCTGCTCCGCGATCCTGGAGATGCAAAAACGGATCGGGGAGATGCAAGAGGAGTTTGCCGAAACCGGGTGCAAAGGTGAAGTGTTCGCCAGGACCGGCGCGGCTACCGGTCATATAATCGTGGGGAACATGGGTTCGGATAAAAGGATGAACTACACCGGTATGGGCGACGTGATGAACCTTGGGGCCCGACTCGAAGGGGTGAACAAGGTTTACGGCACGAAGGTCATTATAAGCGAGAAAACATGTCTGGAGGCGGGCGGAGGTTTCGTTTTCCGGGAGCTGGACGCTGTCAAGGTGAAGGGAAAAGAAAAGGGCGTCAAGATATACGAACTTGTCGATCGAAAGGAAACCCTCTCAACCAAGAAGAACAAGGCTCTGGAGGTGTTTTCAAAAGGGCTCGCTCGATACAGAACGGGGAAGTGGCAGGAGGCGAAAAAGCTGTTTTCAGACGGAGCGGCAATGAACGATCTCCCCTCCTCGGTATTTCTGCAAAGATGCCGCGAATATGCTGAAAATCCTCCCCCGCCCGGCTGGGACGGGGTCTTTGTTATGAAGAACAAGTAGTGGAGGATCGGTCGCTTTAGCCCGCTTGTTTCATACTCTTTGTCGCGAGGTACCGTAACCTGTGTTGTGGCAAGGCGCATGTCAGGAGACGACCGCAGGCCTGTTCCTACAAGTTGAGGATCGTCTCCTGGCATGAAACGCAGCCACAGCGCAGGTTACGGTGCCGCAGCAGAAGAGGATGAAATATGCGGGTTAGGCCGGTATGCTCAGGGACATGAACAAAAAAAACCGGCGGTTCCAAGCCTGGAACCGCCGGTCTGTTTTGCGAAAGAATCTATTCACTATTCAGAAATGAACTCCTTGAACTTTTCCTTCTCTGCCTGGTTGTACTTTTCCACCTCCTCCTCGAGCTCATCAAAGGCCTGGGATGCCCGGAAGCGGGTGTAGAGAGCTTTTTCCGTGTTCCCCACATTCTTGAAGGTATCAAGAACAACCTTGGGATTCACGACCATAAGCGCGTATGCGGTAACTACTCCGCCTTGCGTGTTATGTTCCAGCTTTTTAGGCACACTTCCAACGAGCTTCTGAGTCGCCAGGTTCTTTGACACCGAAGAGAAAAGAGCATTGACCTCAGCGCCTTCTCCTTCTCCGACCTCTTCCATAAAATCTTTCCGCAGGGAATCGATCTTGGATTGGACAACATGTGCGATCTCGGCACGGCCCCGTTCTTTGGCTTTCATACGGGCCATGCTGATCCTACTGGATTCTCCTATACCAACGGCAGCCAGCCCCCCGGATTCGATGATCTCATCTGCAAGGTCTTGTAAGGGACCTGAAGGATTTTCTCCACTGTCTCCCGGGTCAGGCGTAGAAGCGCATCCGAAAACGGCAATCGACAACAACGTCAAAAGAACAGCAATCAATGAAAATCTCATGAAACGCATTTTTCTACCTCCGATTGAGAAAAACGGGGAACTTCAACCCCCTCACCTAGAACATGTACAAACGAATAAAAAAACGATCCGCCTAAAGACGACAAAAGCTCTGCATCATACACAAAAAAAAACAAAGAGAATCATAAGACACAAACACCGGATTTCGGCACCTTCACAACAACCAGGCACGCCCCCTGTTCAATATCAATCATGCGGCGTACAACCCTCACGTCGCTCAACCTGGCGGAAATCTCTTCAGCGAAGATTTCTTCGTACAGTTCATCGTAACTTTCATAACGGCCATCTATTGTGTCGATCGTGGCCATCTTGTTGAGCGACTGAAGGTTAAGAAGAACAGATCTAGCCAGCTCGAGGATCGCCTCTTCTTCCGCCTCGCGGAAAGAGCCTGTGATGTCGTTATACCTGAAATCTGTTACAGTGGTCATAACATAATCCGTAGGCGTTTCCATCCATCCGAGTAAAGGAAATTCCGCCGGTTTCCCGCGCTTGAACACCTCCATCGAGTCCGCACAAATCCCGGAATCGTTGAGCAAATTTCTATCTTCCTCCGGATCGGTTCCTTGGATGTACCTCAAATTGAACATCACCATATTACCCATTCTTCGAACAACGTACTTGCCAAGGATCTCCTTTCTTTCCCTATCGCTCTCTGCTTTCGAATAAACCTCGGATATCCGGCTTAAAACCATGTCCACCCAGCCCTGGGAAACGTCGTAGTAAACATCATCCATGACGTAGGTGGACTCGCCTTGATAATCGATCAGAGTGTATATCTTGATAGTACCGTGCGCCACCAGCTCCTCAGCCCCGAGGCAGCGCACGACTCCGTAAACAACCCAGCCCGGTAATCCGTGTTTATTGCCCAGCTCTCTCAGGTGCTCCGGCACGTACATTCCGATGTTCAAAGGGGCGTATAGCTGTTCGTCAGGCTCCGGCGCGGTGAACCATTCGGGTAACGAAATCCGAAAACCATCCTTTTCATAACCGCTGGTTGACGAACAGCCTGCCAGTAATGAGAAAGTCACAAGACAGAACAAAATCAATACGAATTTATGATTTAATAAGATCATAGATTAACAAAATCCAAGATGACGCCCCCTGGAACCGCCTGCAAAACGACTTGATTCTGGTTCTGGAAAAACAGCTTGCCGAGTAAGGAAAGAATTTATTCGCCATCCTCCTGCGCACTCTTCTCGATCTTTTCGAGAACTTCCTGCTTGAACCTTTCGAAAAACTCCTTCTGAAAATCACTGGAAAAAGCATATTTGTCAACAGCTTTTCTCAAACATTCAATGCGGTCGCCGATCGACGGATGGTGGCGGAAGCGATCTCCCGTGTCGCCTTTCATCTTCTTGATCCGGAGCAGGAGAGCTACCAAAGAGTCAGGATCGTAACCGGCAGCGGACGCGTAAGCGATGCCATAAATGTCAGCCTCTTCCTCGTCCCGCCTTCCACGCTTGCCCCCTACATACTGAAGATACATCTCGTCGTTAAGGTAGTTCATTTCTATCTCTTTGGCGCTTTTCCCCACAAGTCCATCCAACTCTTCGAAATATCCTGCTGCTTTCCTGTGAACCGCCCTCTTCCGGAACTCCCGCATTCCGTGATACAGGTTGATATGAGCCATCTCATGGCCCAGCACGCAAGCAAGCTCCGCCTCGCTCCTGATGCAGCGGAGAAGGCCGGACGTCAAGACTATATAACCGCCGGGAAGGCCGTAACCATTGATGCTTTCATCTTTCAATACGACTACCCTGTAAGTCAGGTCATAGCGCTGGCTCTTTTCTCCTACCACTGCGGCCACGGCATTGATATACCTGACGAGCACATCATCTTCCAGCACCCGGGCCATATGAAGGTGGCATAGCACAAGAAACTGACCCAGCTTTGCTTCAGCCGTTCCGGTAAAAATAATCGTGTTGCCATAGGGTCTTTGTGGAAGATGCCTCAACACCGAAACACGATCGGCTCCGTGAAGACTTTGCGCGATCATCCCGACCGTTTCATGATCAACAGGGAGATAATCGAGCCCTTCGGCCTGATCAACGATCACGTGGTACTTTGTTTCCAACACTCCCTTGGTAGCCGCCGTGATATCAACCGCAGTCACTACCTCCACTCCGGGCCCGTTCAGCAGGCCGTCGATTTCAAATTTCTCTTTGGGCTTTTCGAAAGCCCTGGCTGAAATCCACCCGCCAACAGCTCCAAAATCAGCCAAGTGCCACGAACCACGGGTTTCCCTGACCTTCAGCAGCATACCGGGCTGAACCTCATCAATCACCTTGTAATAAGAACCTGGTCCTTCACGAAGATATGCGAACCTCTGCGCCTCTCTCGCCTCCCTTAGCACAGCAAGCGCCTTCTCACTAATGTCAGGTATGATGGATCCTTCCTTCGAGATGATTCCCCCCGACTCTACCACCAGATCAAACCCGTTTTCAGCAGCGACAATCTCGACAAGCTGCTTGAAGGTCCGCCTGCACCTGTCTCTTAGAAACTGACAATCCAGCCCTTCTGTATCCGCCTGCTCCAAGCTCTTATATGTGGATATTCTCGAAAAAACAGCTTCAGCGCTTATGGTACAGGGCTTTTGGAAAAGGCTGCATTTTCCAAAATAGACATGACCTGAAACACAATATGCGCCCGTCTGTCCCTGATCTTCCGCCTGATATGCATACCCAACGCCCGAAAAACAGATCAGAGAAACCGAAAGAATCGCCACAAAAAAAGAGCCTCCCCAACGAAATCTGCTTTTGTCCGACATTTCTACCTCACGTTCTTGAACAAGGAAAACTGAATTTTCTATTGGCTTGTAATCCGAAAAAACGAATAGAGAAAGGATACGGAATATCTTTCAAAAAATTCCCAGGGGCTCTGCAGTGCCGGGCACAGTGCTTATCACTGTCCCAAATCCGGTTTTTCCGGAGTTGTGATCACGGCTTCGTTGCTATTCAGGCGCCCATCAGCTGTAAATTGAACCGGAACAGAAATACATACCGAACCGTGGAAAAAAGGATCGGTCAGTTCGCATTGGCCATGTTCAGGGGATTCATTTGCTTCAAATAATCCCTTATCTCGTTTCTGGTTTTCATGTTAAGAGCGCGGCCCGCAACTCTTTCTGCATCAGCAATCGTGGTCGAACGCAAAACCTCCTTGACGCCGTTGACATAGAATGGGGCCATCGAGAAACGCCTTAATCCCATTCCCAGCAGAAGTTGTGTGTAGTTGAAATTCCCCGCCATCTCACCGCAGATGCTGACCTTTTTATTGGCAACTCTTCCCGCCTGGATGACCTTGTGAATAACCTTCAAGACAGCCGGATTCGATGGCTGGTACAAGCCTGCGACACGCGCATTGTTCCTGTCAACCGCCATAATATATTGAATGAGATCGTTTGTGCCTATTGAGATGAAATCGGTCTCCTGTGCGATGTTATCGATATCCCAGGCAGCAGAAGGAACCTCGATCATGACCCCTAGTTTCGCGGACTCACTGACAGGTGTTCCGCGCTTCAGGAGATCCCCCCGGATCTCCTTGAAATAATCTTTGGCCTTCCGGATCTCCTCCAGGTTGGTGACCATTGGGAGCATGATGTTTATGCGTCCATGTGCACCAGCCCTCAACAGCGCACTGACCTGCGTAAAGAAAAGGTCCGGCCATTCGAAAACAATCCTGATCCCGCGCCAGCCCAGTACCGGATTCGCCTCCTCAGGCGCATCGAAATACGGCAGCTTCTTGTCCCACCCGATGTCGATGGTACGGAAGGTGATCTCCTTGTCTGATCCCACCTTCTCGATTATTGACCGATATATCTCATACTGCTCATTCTCTGAAGGAAAGGTGTTCCTGTTCATGAAGATGAATTCGGTGCGGTACAGGCCGATCCCTTTCAATGTTTCATAGTCAACAGGATTAATGTCCTCGACGTTCTCGATGTTCGTGAGAATCTCTATGGGAGTACCGTCCTGGGTAACAGATTTTTCATGAATTTGAGTGAGGAGCTTCTCCTTGAACTGAAGAAAGGTCCTGCCCTTGGATTCAAACAACTCCATGTCCGCTTTGGTCGGGCTGATTATTATCACTCCCTCGCGGCCGTCTACCATGGTCTCTCCCAGGTTTTGCGGAAGCTTGGCCAAGGATACGCCGGAAATGGCGGGAATGTTGAGGGACCGCGCCAGGATCGCGGCATGAGAGGCCTTCCCCCCAACCTCTGTAACAATTGCAGACAGTTTGGACACGTCTATCCGCGCCGCATCAGAAGGAAAAAGCTCATAGGTAAACAGAATGAAGCTGCCGGACCGCTCGAACAAGTTGTTTTTTTCGCGAGCCAGCAGGTTTCTTATGATCCTGTTGCCAACATCCCGTATGTCTGCGCCCTTGTCGCTGAGACCAGAATCTCTCAATCCCTCCATCTGCACCGAAAACCAGGCAATAACCTCTTCAATAACAGCTTCGATGTTCAACAGCTCATCTCGCAGCTTGGCTTCCACCTTATCCCTGAGGCTTGAATCTTCGAGAAGCTGGATGTGAACGGTGAAGATCATCGCATCTATCGATCCGAGCTTTTTCTCTATCTCTCGGCGAAGATCCAGCAGCTGTAGCTTGGATTCTCCGATCGCCTTCTCGAAGCGATCGAGCTCGGATTCTATTTGCTTGGAGGTAATCCTGTACACAGGTACCTTGATCGCGTCAGTATCGGAAACAAAACCGGGTCCGATTGCGATTCCGGGAGAAACGGGAATGCCTTTTATAACCTTCTTTTCCATACTGTCTTGCGTAAAAAGTTAATGTGCTGTGGACATTCAATCTGAAAAACACGAACTAAACCAGGCTGCGGAATGCACCGAGGTTGACGAATATCATAACTTCATATATTACAAATACATAAAACCCAAAACCGCTCAGGAAACATCTAAGCGATATTTCCAGCTAAATATATAGTACTTACAACAACATGCCATCATATTCAAGTTATAATAGGAGTTTAAACAGATAGACGCAGAAACGCCTGCTTCTCCTGAGTACCTGTTTCTTGGTGATCTTTGCGTCTTTAGCCCGCTTATTTCATACTCTTCGTCGCGAGGTGCCGTAAACTGTGTTGTGGCAAGGCGCATGTCAGGAGACGACCGCAGGCCTGTTCCTACAGGTTGAGGATCGTCTCCTGACATGAAACGCAGCCACGGCGCAGGTTACGGTACCGCAGCAGAAGAGGATGAAATTAGCGGGTTAGGATGCGGGCTTGAGAAACAGGTTTGGAAGGAACAAATCGTTGCAGGGGCAAATGAAAATCCCACCCGGAAAACTTTTCCGGGCGGGATTTCGTGTCGTTATTCTTCATTATGCCGCATGAAACCGGAACCTTCCGTTCCATTAGCATCGAGGAGGTTAAGCGGCTCAATCGCCCTCAATACGTAGTGAACTCCAAGAGTGTTGAACGAGTTTTTGAAAAACATATGATTTTGCGGCTTTTCTCTTGAAGAAAGACCTCCTTTGTATTTGGATGTTAGCCTTGTTTACGAACAAATGCGCCCGTAGCTCAATTGGATAGAGCGTTGGACTACGGATCCAAAGGCTGGGGGTTCGACTCCTCCCGGGCGTGCCAGTTATGAAACAAGGGGTTATGTCAATCAATGGCATGACCCCTTTTTTGTTTGACCTTCTGCCCTGTGACGCCCTCGGCATTAACCAGCTTATTTCATACACTAGATCTCCAGGAGAATTGTTGAAAAATACGAGGCGTGGTACAATCCCCCTTCCCATCGGTTGAAACGTTGGATTGCTGGGATGCGAACCTACCTGCTTCTCACAGCAGGCGTATGGGATCCGGCAGGCTTCCCCGTGGTCAAGGAGAATCTAATTTGGCGAACCAGAAAAAGGAAGAGGCCTGGAAGGTAAGACCTGCCAAGGAAAAAGAAATCAGCACGCTCAGCGAGATGTTCAATACGGTCTTTCACAAGGATAAAGACCGACGCACGATGGAGTGGAAATACCTGGAGAACCCGCACGGCAAGGCGATCATGTGGGTGGCGGAAGACAAAGAAGGCGAGATCGTAGGGGCCGAGGCCTTTATGCCGCGAAAGATACGGATTAATGGAAAAGAGTTCCTGACGCATCACGGCGCCGATGCCATGGTGCTTCCCGGCTGGCAACGCAAGGGAATCCTGATTGCACTTAATACCAACGTGTTCGAGCAGTGCTGGAAAATGGGAGACGCCCTGGTCCACATCTTTCCGAACCACCGATCCGTGGGCTCGTTGAGAAAGGTGAAAATGCACCCTGTGAGCCCTGTCCAGGAGCTGGAACTCAGCCTTCGCGGGCGCCACCTCTTCAAACGGATTCTTGTTAAGGCGCCTTTCCTTTCAGCCTTTCTCCAGCCTATTGGCGACTTCGTTATCCGTGCGGGCCGCTTGAAACGATTTCTTAATCACCAATATTCCACGCGAATAGAGCCGGTTCAGCGTTTTGACGAGGCGCTGGCTGATGTGGGTATGGCCGCGCTGGAAGAGATACCTGTTCACATGGTTCGGGACCTCGATTTTCTCAACTGGCGGTACGTGGACAATCCCACGAAACGACACCGCTGTTTTGCCGCATACCGGGATTCCAAGCCTGTTGGCTATCTGGCAATGGACTGTTCAGGAAAGCAGGCATACATTTTCGATCTCCTGGCCCTTGACCGGCCAGCGCGAGAAGATCTGCTGGCCAAAGCGGTCGGCTTCGCCTTCAAGCATGGAGCTGAGGTGCTTCAGAATATGGCTCTCGAGGGGAATGGTATTCACAGGATGTTTTCCCAAGCAGGCTTCAAAGGGCTCCGGAATTCTCGCTTGGTGCCGCTCATGATCAACGTGGGACCTCCCGGAGAAGCAAGTAAACCGGTGCTCAAGGATCCCACCAAGTGGTACATATCGCACTGCGACCGGGATGTGGAGCACATGACCCCTTGAGCCGGCCGAACCTTATCAGCGGATGGCCAAAATCACGAGAACGGACGAAGTTCGAACCTCACCGCGTTCACGCCCTTAACACGCCGGCGCTGAAAGGCGATACCCGGATAATCCCCCCCCCTGTCGCAGCTTTTTACACATCGAGCTCCTGACCGATTCCCGGCTTTATGGTTGTTTTATCTTGTAAAGGCTCACAACCGTACCCGGCCGTTCCAGAGTCCAGAGGGATATGAGAGGGAAGTCCATGTCTGTTGGAAGGGTTGCCTCATCGGGATTCGGGATCTTTGCTGGACTGAAAACAGGGCCTGCCTCTGCGTGTTTTTCCAGGAACTCCATCAACGGGGCATGCCTTTCCCTCCTTGGCCACCTGTCGCTGAGCATGATCCATTCCGCGCCGGTCTCTTGCAGGAACCGCTCAATGGAGCGCTCACCGCCATGGCGATACTGGTGCGGCCAGTAACTCTTGAAATCGTAAAAACGCTGGAGAGGTATCATGAAGTACTCAGGGCACTCCACCTGCTCCCGCACTCCTTCGAGTTTCAGCTCCTCCTTGCGCTTCAGCCAGACACCAGGCCGGCTTTTCAGAAAATTAATGGATTCAATGTCAGGCTCCAGTGGAGCTGTGTAGCCCTCAGCCACGATCTTCGTCCCTCCTGGAATATTGGTCTCGATCCATTGTCTCGCCAGATCCCTCGTGTCTGTGCGGCACAGAATGTAGTCGAGGCGGGCCGTCTGTATACCGCTGAAAACAACTAGTGGTAAAATTATCCATGCTCTCTTCAGCCCGAGGCTCCTGCCGAGCCTATCCGCTCCATACGCCGCACCCAGGGCAAGGGCCGGCACAACAGGAAGCAGGTAGCGGATGTGGCGGTTGTTATAGGCCAGGAAAAACGCCAGCACAAAGCCGCTGTACATCAGAAGCGCAAAGCGAAGCCCCTTGAAGCCGCGCCGGAACATTCCCCACAACAGGCCGACAAGGCCCAGTGTAATGCAAACCGGATCGTATCCAAAAAGTGAGTAGACCGTTTTCCACATGTCCCGGAAGGTGAACAGGCTCAGCACCACCTTCTGGCCGCCCAGCTCAAAATTGCTTTCGTCAGTGGGCATAACATCGACAGCAGCTCCGCCGAAGAGGTTGTGGCCGTAGCCTGCAAGCAATGCAAAGATCCCGAACAGAAGAACGATGGCAACGCCTTTTGCGATGCTGCCCAGGCTGAGCAACCGTCTTCCCTGCAGAGCCATGTGTGCAGCTACCGGGATGATCAGTGCAATGCCTCCTACCTGGTGCATGGCAAAGGTCAGGCCGGCACCCAGGGAAGCCAGGAAATAGTCTCTCTTCCTTGAAAGGAGACAGATGCCTGCAGAGTGGTACAGCGTGAAACAGATGCCCGCAATAATGGGGATCCAGGGACGGGAATGATGCCCCAGTTGCACGAAAAGCGGGTTGAATGCCAGGAACAGAGACGCCCCGGCTGAAACCGCAGGCGTCAAGGAAAGCCGTCTGGCAGTCCTGTAGAGGTAATAAACGGCAACAACGCCGAAGACCGCAATCATCACCCTGGCTTCCATGTAGACCAGGCTGGGATCCTCGATTACGGCGCGGCCGAAATCATCGGCAGAGCCGTACATGCCTGTGACCCTGCCCACGGCATAGGTTATCCCGTATACAGGAAGCAAAAGATAGGCCAGCAGGTAGGGATAGGTGGAGAAGGTGCCGGTTGTCGGCCAGAGATCCATGGTCTTGGCCATGCCCAGGGCGTTGCGGATGATGTGAGTATCAGGCACGTAAACCTGTGGGAGCCCGTGCCACAAACCCACGCAAAGCGCCGCGGTTGAGAGCAACAGCACAACAGGCAGCATCCTATCTTTCTCAGTGCACAACTTGTATCTCCCCTGCAATGGGTTTGGTTTTGGCCTGGTAAAGACTACTGTTCCATAATAGAAAAACTTGATAACGAAAGATACGACAAGGACGCTTGCGTTCGCAATGAGATACTGAATGTTGAAAAGATCGAAAAGCAATAAAAACGCAGAGTACTCAAGCCCCCTAAAAACTACGGATGAAACGGTATAGAGGAGCAGCTGCCTCCTCGCCCTGCCGTCTTTGGCCTTGAAAACATAGAAGCGCTTCAATACAAAATTGACTACTAACACCACTACATAGGCAGTTGCCACCGCAATTTTTTCGGGCACGGAGAGCAGTTCATGTAGAAGACAGGTCAGGCCGAGGTGGATGCCTATGGCATTGATCGTGATAACGCAATACCTGGAAAAACTCCCTGCGACATCTTTCATCACACGCACCTCGTGAAACGATAACCGGCATCGGAAAGGATCATCGGCGCTCCAAGAGTTCTCTGTTCACCTCTCTCATTGAAAACCCTGGAATCTTATTCAGGGAGCCGAGATAAGCTGCATCTTTGTAGAGAAAGGTGAGTATCTTGTCGCAAAGGCCCTGAGGTGCAATGTGAAGAGCCTTGAGAGCTCGCGTTGTGTTAAGCACGAGTGAAGCGCTCATAGGAAAAGGAAGACGTTTTTTTTGATAGACTTCTTCGAGCATGGCCATGAAACGGTTGAAATCCACAGGTTCGTTGAAAAGCCTGTAAACACCCGGTTCCACATCGGTCCCGCACGCAGCGATCACCGCTGCAGCCACATCATCCATGTACACCGGGAAAACCTGCGTCCCCTTTCCCGCAAACCTGATCCGGAGAGGCAGTTTCCTGACAGCGGAGGTGAGCATTTTAAAAGGTCCTCCGGGATCTTCGTCAACAACGAGTCCGCACACTAGAGAACATCCCCCCCTCTGTGTTACGAACCGTGTCGCTTCCGCTTTGGCCTTACCGTACGTGCTGAGAGCTCCAGGGCATCCTGCCACTGACGAGATGAACACGAAGTTCGAGGGCCTGTGAAGCGGCTCCATCAACTCCCTGACCATGAACTCATTCACATTCACGACATCATCAAAACAGGATCCGCGACTCCAGGCAAAATGAAACAGCCTGTCAGCCTTTGCGATCAGCTCTTTCGCCCCCTCGGGCAGGGGACCGCTCAGATCAACAGCGGTACAATCAACACCGCAAAGAACGCTTGCTCCATCGACATTGTCGTCCCATCTAGGGGAAACAAAAGCATGCACATCGATATGCTGCTCTTTTTTCAGCGCAGCAACCGCTCTACTGCCAAGGTATGAGTTTGCTCCAGTCACAACAACTGTTGTTTCAGCCACCAAAAGTCTCCATTTCAGCTTGCCATTGCCCCCGCAGCAGTTCTGCAGGCATTTGCCATAATTGTAAAGGTCAACGAAACAGCCGGCAGGTCGGGAAAACAAGCTGAATCGCACAAATAGACGTTGGGCATAATCTCGCCGCTCGACGGAACGTCCACCACTTTCCCGCCATAAGGCAGTGTAGATGCATAGTGAGAGTTGATCTTTTGCAGGATCGGTTTCGAAAAAGGGATCCAGAAGCCTTCACGGTTGACAGCTTTTCTGATGCTGGACATGAGTGCGGGCACGCACTTTTCGTTGGCGCTCCCGGCTGTCTCGAAAACCATACTGTCGTCCTTCAGGCACGCCTTGTATGAAGGAGAGTCCTTGCCGTTTACATAGAGCCTCCCCCAGAACAGCCTTCTTCTTAATATGCCGGAGAGCGGGCGGAACAGGCGCCAGAGGCGCGGAGGGATGTTGTAACGCCAAAGGTAATCAAAGTTGGGGTACACCTGCACCTGTGCGAATGAATTGTCTTCAGCAAAAGGAATGCAGCCAAAGATCAGGTTCGACAGGGAGAGGTAGCTGTCATGCCTGTCCTTCGCGCTCTTCAAACCCTTGTAAATGATTGGAAAAACATACACTGCATTGTCAGCCATCTCCGACACTTCATCCAGGCCTTGGGAACGCATTACTATTTCTGTCGTGCCCGGGCAACCCGCGCAAAGGAATATCTTTGAAAAACCGGAAAAGGTTTGTTCAATGCCGTCACTGCCGTCAACATCAGAAAAGCCGCTGTTTCTGTTTGCCGGATCCTCCCTGTTGCCCGCCCTGTTCCCTTCACGGTTCCGGGTTAGCCGGACCCGGAGGGCTCCCCTTTCAGAATCTACCGCGAGAACCCTGCCTCTCACCAGCGATGTGATCTTGTTATCCTCGAGCCAGGCTTCAATTGTGTTCCTTGTGGAATACACGGAACCTGCAAAGCACCCCACGAGGCACTCGCCGCAGTAAACACAGCTGTTGGGCAGGCTTTCCCTGGTTTCCAGTGTGCACCGGTTAACCCCTGAAACCAGCCTGTACTCTCCGCCGGAGTCGGCTTCACTGTTCACAACATCATTCAGCAGGGAAAGCATTGGTGTCAACCGAATTGGCGGCAGGTTGGAATAGTCCCGTAAAAAGTACTCGCTCAGACCATCATTCTTCCCGCTGATGCCGATTATGTCCGCCATCTCCCTGTAATAAGGCTCAAGGACATCGAGGCTGAACGGCCACGAAGAAAGCTCCCTTTCGGTGAAGGGAAGAATGGTTCCACCCCAATAATTGGTCAGGCCGCCGAGCGACTCACTCTTGAAAAGACCGCTCTGGCCATGAAGGAAGTACCGGGGAATATCTCCGCCGAAATGGGTTTTAGGCGGTGGAAACTTGAAGGTGTGGCCATCGTAGATGGCCCGGTATAGCTCGTCGTAAAACTCAGCAATCCACTCGGGGGACGCGTCATAATCCGGCGGCTCACGAGAGATCGGCTTTCCCACATCAAATACAGTAATCTCGATGTTGGATTGTTTTCCAATGAGAGCTTTGAGAGCGCCGAGGCCCGCAGCGCCCGTTCCCACTACAGCTACCTTTATGGGTCCTATCATACTCAAGCAGTCCAAAAGCACCGACCAAACGCTCGAATCCTCAAACTCGAAAGATACGTCGAAAGTTGGGTATTAAAAGTTTAATCCGCATATTTCATCCTCTTCTGCTGCCCCGCCTAAACTGCGCTGTGGCTGCGTTCCCGGCTCGTGTTTTCGGGCGTGTGCAACGCAACAGGGCAGGTCAGAACTGGTACTCATCGATGCTTTCCTTCCACCAGTCGCGCCACCTCTCGATCGCCTCCACACGGTCAGGCTTCGATGCGGAAGGATCGAATCTGTGGTTCAAGCGCGTGAAAGCGCGGAGGAGCTTCACGGATTCGGACCTGGTGTCGAGGTCAGAGCTTTCAAGGCCCACGATTGTCATGGGAACCGCTGCCCACTCCTTGTGCATGCGCATGGCTTCCTTGATGCCCTCGTAAATCCGGGGCTCTGTTGCTTTCATGGACAAGAACATCTTGGCAAGCCCTGTGCGCTCCATGACCTCTAGCTTCTCCAGGATCACGAGCCTTCCTGCGTCGTCGCCGGCGAGCGCGTCATCAAGAATCTTTGTGAGGGCGTCTTTGTACGCGAGACGCTGCAGGGCCTCCTCTATCTTGGCTCGGCACCAGCCGTCCTTCTCCGCATCGAGCCGCTCGCTCAACGGCATGACTGCACCCTTGTCGTCGCCGATCCGCCCGAGCGCGCTCGCACAATACCCCCTGACCATGCGGTTGTTGTCATCGAGATAATCCACCAGCCTGGGAACGCTCTCCAGCGTGCAGATGCTGTCGAGCGCCTTCATCAAAAGCTCCCTCACCTTGTCGTCGCTCTCATCCGCAAGCAGCTCGAAGATATGCGGTTCGCAATAGGCGCTGGCGCTCCGACAGAGCATGGATGCCAGCCTCTGTCTGAACTCCTCTTCTCCATCCCCCTTCTTCAGCTCCTTGATCAACACCGAAGCCAGGGCCGGGCCGAACCTGTCCACCATCTTCCTTTCGGTGACATCCTTTACCACAGCGTGTTCGGACCGCTTCAGCGCCTCCATGTACGGCTCCGCCTTTTTTTGAATGTTGCCTGTGGACGGAACCAGCTTCGGTTTCAATGCACGGTCGTAGCGGTAGTAGGTCATCAGCATCAACAGCCCGAGCGTGGTCTGGTAAATCCGCCCTCCATTGCCGCTATACTGGCCCCTTGGGTTGAATGACCCGTAAAGTGGAGTGTCCGGATCCTGCTCCTGGTTGTTCAACAGCGCGGGCATGAGCGCCTCGTTCCAGGGCTTCCAATAGTCGTCTCCCATCTGGAACATGAAAAGCGTTGCGTAGTACCAGTAGTAGAAATCCTCGCCACCCTTCCTCGGGAGATCCCGCAGAAACCTGCGGCCGTTGAAAATGGTGCAGGCCCGCTTCTTTTTTCCCGTGATAAAAAGCCGCGACAGGATTCCGGCGGCGCTGATGCGGTTTTGCCCGCCGTTGTTCCTGTTCGTGTAACCCACCTCGAAGTAGCAGGTGTAAGTCACGCTGTTCAAAAAGCGCAGGGCATCGCGGATTCCGGCGATATCAATCTGTGCCTTCTGAGCCGAATGAAGCGCCAGGACCACCCAACCGCTTACCGAGGTGTCTCCCGCCTCCTTGGCCCTGTAGCGCCAACCGCCGGTGTGTGGGTCCTGAGCGTACACGAGATAGTCAACGCAGAGCTGCGCGCACACGCCGATGTAGGGGTCCGCGGTGTATGCGTAAAGCTCGCATAACGCCTGGGTGGCCATGGCATGTCCGTACATGTAGTGGCTCGATACCGTGTCGAACATGCCGTAGTCGGTTATCCGGGAAATCAGGAACCTGGCTCCGCGTTCAACGTTTTCGGAGTACTCGCCTTCGAGCGTTGTGTTGCCCCCGTAGATCAAGGCGAGCATGGAAAGGCCGGTCATCGCGATCTCATGCTCCGCGTTTCCCTGACCGAACCGCCCCGGTTTGACATCTCCAGACAAACGGGTCGCAAAAGAGCGTGCTCTCCAGGCGCCGTCCTCGCTCTGCACACCTGCAAGCCACCTGAGACCAAGGTCAACCGCGCGCTCCGTGTGCGTGCCCCCGCCGTGAAGCTTCGCGAGTCTGAGGCGCTCCTGCCCGGACAGCACCCTGAGCGGCGCCTTCAGCGAAGGGCCGTCTCCTTCACGGCCTACCGGTGTTTCCCGCTCATGGATCTGATCGGGGTCGAGCTTGAGGTATTGCCACTGCGCTTCGTCCTCCCACTCCTTCCTGATCTCCACGACTGCGGGACGTCTTTCATTTCGCGGTGCGGCGGGGTCGTAGCCGTGATCCGATGAAACCAGGTGCGTTATCAGATCAAAAGCAGCCTCGCGGGCTCTTATTGACTCGCCTGTATCCATGAGATCGATGCCTGCCGCCACCGCAGCCACCTGGAGGGGCCGCCACTCCAGCGGGACCTTTGCCCGGATCAGAAAGCTCAACAGCCCCGGCGCTCCCTGCTGGCTCGTGGCAGAGCCTGAGTGCACCGATTCGAACGCCTCCTTTGCCACGAAGGAAAGGATCGAGCTCAGCGAGGACTCGAGCCGCGACACGGTATCGTCGGAAGGCGGCCCTTTTTTCGTCTCTTCGCTAAACCGGCCTGCCAGCGTGACCAGCTCGGCTCTCCGTTCAGGCACAAGGTCCTTGTGTAGCTGCAGCCAGGACCGGTCCAGCCCGCCTGCGACCATTGTCCACATGCGGTGCCCGTCCGCCGCGCCTGTCCCGCTCTGCTCCGAGGTGCTCACGAGCAGCCTGTGATGCCCCGGCGAGTGGTACCAGCCCTCGAAGGCGCCCCGCGCGCTCACAAATCCAGAGCTGACAAGGCAGTTCTCGCCGACCCCCCCGCCGTACCCCTCGAGCTTTACGCGGTCCGTGGGCGTACGGTTGCGACGCACGGGAGAGATGTGGCCGAAGTAGTTGAGGTCCACCATCTCCTGGCTGTGCTTTCTTGCGGCGACGATGAGCCTTTCCTCGACCTCGAACGGAAGGAGCCCGAGCATCTTTCTGTACCCGTTCAATATCTTGAAGTACTCGCGCTCCACCGCGTCACAGGATATGGCAGCCTGTCGGTTGTACCTTTCCACCGACTCGATCTTCATCCGGCGGACGATCCACCTCTCCCAGGGAGTCATCTCATCCTTCTGGCGTAGTAACTCTTCCGAGCGCTGCAGAACATCGAGGGTGCGGCCTGCTGTGAAGTTCATCACAAGCCAAAGCACATCTTCGAGGCTCGACTGCTCGCGGCCGGGCAGAAGGTGTGCGCGGGTAACATCCGCTCCCCTGCCGGGCGCGATCTTGACAGGACCAAGGCCCGGAAGAGAACAAGCCTTGAGATACCTGTCGATGTCGGCCAGCACATCTTCGTAAGCGTTCACCTGCTTCCAGAGCTCATATCCCCGCTCCGGATTTATGTTGCGAACCCTGGCGAAGTTCGCGTCCACGAGCCGCACGTACTCCGGGTACAGAGCCTCAAGCTCTTCGCGGTATTCGTCGACCTGAGGCTGCTCAGGCTTGTCGTAGCGACCGATCAGGGCGAGGTCGTCCTTCCTTATGGGATCGAGCTCATCCAGTTTCTGCTGGATTCTCCTTCGCAAGGAGCTGCTGCTGTACGAAGGGATCCAGGAGCGGACTTCCTTGTGGATCTTCTTCAATCCGTCGCGGAGCAGGCTCGCGGCGCTTCTCAAAAACTCGGGGCCTTCATCACCGTATTGTGCTACAAACCGTTCGCGGTTTGATTCGGCTGAAGAAGGGATAAAGCGCCACATGAGCCCCTTGAGATCGAGCGCGTATAGCCCCTCGACCGCCTGGTCGAGCGCGCGCTCGAGGTCGCGATCTTCCATGGGAAGGAAACCGCCCCTGTAGCGGAAGTAGCCCCCGCGCGGAATATCCTCCCCCCTGTGCTCGGCCAGGATCTCGTCTGTCCTGATCTTCAGTTCCGGGGATTTGGTTCTCGCCCGGATCAAGGCTTCCTCGGCATCTTCTTCCAGCCCGAGCAGGTAACACAGCCCCGAAAGCGTGACCTCTTCCGTGCCGCTCAAGTCGAGTGTTGCGAGCCTGGCAAGCGCTCCCCGCCGCTTCAAAACGAAACGCTTCGTTCGGGGACCGAGCTTCTCGAGAAGAGAAAGCTCCAGCGTGACCACTGAAAGAAGCACGGTATCCTTTTCGCCATCCTGCGCTGCCCTCAGAATCTCTAGTGCTTCCTCGTGTTTGAGCTGCTTTCTGAGCTTCAGGATCTCTGATCCGTCGATCGCCTGCCGGGCATGGGCAGCTCCCGCGGGCGGCACAATCATGAAAAAAAGCCAAACCGCGTATATAATCCAGTGAAACAGGCTTTCCCTTCGAAAACTCACAAGGCCGTGGGCTATCGGATCCCGTCTCATTTCGAAACACCTTTTGACTCAAGAAACGAGCTCAGTTCCTTGAAGGTGAAGGCTGCCACGCGAACAGGGTTGCTTTCCGCCTTGGTAAGGACTTCCCTCTCTTTTCCTTTCCAGAACCTTTCCGGTAAAAGCCGGCACATGACGCTGCTCAGCACAACCTCCTTTCCAAGATCCTTTGTGGCTGATTCTAGGCGAAAGGCAAGATTCACAGCTTCGCCCATGGCTGTTTTCGCCTTGCCGATTCCGAGCGCGGCAGTGCCTGTATGGATCCCAACGCCGATCTTCAGATCCCTGGCAACCTTTGGATTGGACAATCCCAGCTCCCTGGTCAAGGAACGAATATCCAGCGCGGCACCGAGACAGTTCATAATCATGTCGTGCGGGCTTTTTTGCATGTCCCAGAGCGCCATCACGCAGTCGCCAACGAACTTGTCGACCCAACCGTACCTTCGCCCGATCACGTTCTGAACCTCGTAAAACCATTTGCTCATCAGCTTGGAAAGCACGGCGATCTCGATCTTTTTCGACAGGATGGAGAAATTGCGGATATCAGCAACAAGAATCGTCACCGGCCGGATATCCGAGCGGGCAATGTTGATTGTAGAGTCGATGAAGCCTGCCTGGTTATCCTGCACCTCGGTGGCTTCACCCGAGCGACCGGCATCGCTCGAAAGCTCCACAAGAAAAACGATTCTGGTTTTGCCGACAGACACCCTGTCCCCGTGATGCAGCAGTGTGGGCGTGCTTATCCGCTGTTTGTTGATGTAGGTGCCGTTGCGGCTGCCCGCATCCAGCATGTAGTACTGGCCGGAGCCCACTCGCTGGACCAGGGCATGATAGCGGGAAACCAGAGTGTCCTGGACCTTGATTGAGTTCTGCTTGTCCCTCCCGATGGTTTCAATACCGCCAAGAGAAATCCGCTCCGGTGGTTGCCCGCTAATGATTTCCAGAAACGCTGCCATCTTTGCCGCCCGAATCCTCCTCTGCCGTCATTGGTCAAGCCGGGTCCAACAGCTTTCAAAGGTCGAAAAAAGCTGTCCTATTTTACCAGGGAGCAAGGCGGATTGGCAACGTGCAAACCGATCAAGAGGCGGCAAGAGACTGCCGACCTCCAGGGGAAACGGCGTGCAACGGTTATACAATGGAGGGCGCCGCTCCGTCGGCGCCGGAATCGGTACACGCCCAGTGCGCCGATTCAGCTCTGGTTTGTGACCCCTTTTTCCGCTGTGCTAACTACCAGATCATGAGACCTACTTGTGCGGTGCCAGGATCACCCACGAACTTCAATGCAGCCGAGCCGCCTGGTGTAGTGTCGCCTGTGTAGTACAAGTGCATGTAAAACTCATCCGCGCCCATGTCCACGGTGCCGTAGGCAATGCGGGGGTCGCCCTCGAAGTCGTAGAGTTCTGTAACAGCGGTGTTGTCGCCCGTGTCTTTGCAGGGTGACGGGTAGGTTAGGTGGAAGTCGCGGCCTGATTGGACGAAAAGGGGATCCTCGCTGATATCTCCAGCACCAGCGCAGCAACCAATATAATCTCCACCCTCGTTTTGCCATACATCGTTAAATGTGATAGTGGGAACTACATTATGCTGGCACATGATCCCTGCACCGTGCAGATTCGAGGTTATGATATTGTTAAAGATTTCTACCTTCGAAATATAGAGATCTTCACTGCAGCCAAGACCGGCCGCAACTATTATAGAGAGGGGAGATTCAGCATAATTGAAGCAAATCGTATTATTGCTTATTATTGTAAATGATTCCTCCGTATATATCCCTCCACCTGGTCCACGACACTCTATGGCCGCATCAGCTCCATAGGCTTCGTTATAAATAATTAAGTTGTTTTTTATTAAAGTTTTGCCCATCGGGTTAAATACAAAAAGACCGCCCCCCTTGTCATTGGCAACATTACAGGCGATGATATTGTTCTCGATTATGGGGTTTCCCGGCCAAGCCTGGAGGATCCAGATCTTAATGCCACCTCCATCACCTTTCCCGGTCGAATTCGAATAAATCCAATTCCGCCTAATCAAAGGACTGCTGTGGTAGGAAACCTGAATCCCACCTCCATTTGAGACACTGTAGTTAGAAAATATAACGTTGTCCTCTACAGTGGGTGATGATCCTTCCACGAAGATACCAGCGCCAGGTCCATAGCCACTGTTACCAAATA
Organism: uncultured Phycisphaerales bacterium; assembly: GCA_964542475.1. Lineage (GTDB taxonomy): Bacteria > Planctomycetota > B15-G4 > B15-G4 > CAYZWU01 > CAZIUL01. The sequence continues at coordinate 132,369 of CAZIUL010000004.1, forward strand.
TGTGATTGCCAATGATTGTCGGGGAAGATGGACTATTAAGTTTGCCACAATAGATACCTCTTCCACCACCAGTGATCGAAAACCCTTGCAAAACCGAGTCATTTCCCTCATTTGAGTGAAATGAGACCACGGTTCCTGTTCCTTTGGTGTGGATTGTAGTATAAGGGGGTCCTTCACTGCTCATCACCGTGATGGCCTTCCCAGTAAAGTCGATGTTCTCCAGATACCTCCCCGGCGCAACCAGAACCGTATCCCCGTTCACCGCCGCATCTATGCCAGCTTGTATGCTTGGTTGATCAGCGGGAACATGAATGGTGGCAGACATGGCAATGACTGGAAAGGCGAGAACGATAGCGGCAACGAATAAAGATCGCATGGCTGGCTCCCTTTTTTGCAAAGGCAAATCGTGTAATATGCCCTCTTGTTCGAGGCTGGGGATTATACATGAACCGGCCCTGATTGGTCAAGGCTGATTTCAGGGCAGCCGATCCCGTGTGTTGTTGTGGAGGAGCTCGCTACATGCCAGACAGCGGTTGCTGACCGCGCAGCGCGAAAAAAGCTCGGACTCACTGCGCGATCCGGGCGCTGCAAGCGTTCGAAATGAACCAGGTGGTATCACAGTACCACCCTACCCGAGAACGTGGCTGATTTCAGCAAAACACTCGCTTGCAAGTGGCTTTTTAGAGCTTCTCGCGGGGAGGGGCGGTGCTTCTCGGGCAGTTGTACTGTCGCTCTGAATGGTAATACTCCTCGGTGAATTTCTTGAAAATCGGACGCTAACAAAAGGCTGACATCGAGTCTTCCCGATAAAAAAGCCCACATCCTGGAGGGACACGGGCTCTTGGGGATTAAGGTTATCAGGGTATTTCCAGGGCCAGGCGGAACCCGTAGTGGTTGAACATGTCGCCGGGGTAGCGGTTTTGGCGGTTCGCACAACGAAGGGTGCCGCCGGAGCTTGACCAGCCAAAAGAGCGAACAACACGGTCACTCCCGCTCGAAGGACCATGAGGGTTGTTGTACGGGCTTGAGCTGTAATAATCATCATGATACCAGTCGTTGCACCACTCAAAGACGTTTCCCGCCATGTCATAGAGGCCGAACCCGTTTGCCATGTCCAAACCTGTAGGGGTCTGGTTGCCGTCGTAATATCCAACCGGGGTGGTCCAGGGATAAGGACCTGTCTCAAACGGGTCGCCGGAGTTCGTGTAGTTTGCCTTGGATCCGTCGATGTTATCGCCCCAGGGGTACTTGTAGTAGTACTCGCCTCCTCTGGCGGCATACTCCCACTCAGCCTCGGTGGGAAGGCGGTATCCGTCTGCGCCGAAGTTGCACTCCCACGTGTCAAGGTCGTAGCAGGGGGTAAGCCCGGCTTGCTCACTCCGCCAGTTCGCATACGCCGCAGCACCGTACCAACTGACCATCAGCATGGGATGGTACTCTTTGCCGGCCGTTATACCGAAGGTGCTCCCGTTCCAGGTAATCCGGCTGTATGATGAGCTTGGAGTTGTTCCGCAGTACGGCTCGCTGTCGCCTTTCTTGTATACAATACCCCCGTTCACTTCAATAACTCCCTGGCTGTAGGCAGAGTTCAGGTAGTCGCAGTACTTCTGATTCGTTACCTCGTAGATGTCCATGTAGAAAGAATCGATGTACACGGTGTGAACAGGCAGTTCATCGTGGTCGCCCACGCCAAAGTGGTCGCCCATCTCGAACTCACCCGCGGGGATCTGTACCATGAGAGAAGGCTTCTGCACGTCCATCTTGCACAGGTTCGTCAGCTTGTTGCCGATGATGGCCTGCAGATAGATTTGATAAGGAGGGGTCGGGCTCATTGGAATGTCGCCCGAGATGATCTGAACGCCCCCTGGGGATGGAATAGGCTGAAAAGGACCCCAGAAAAGAAAAGGCGGCCTGATGTACCAGTCGCCGTAAGAGCCGTTAATCGGGTCATCAAACACACTGGTCCCCACCCATAAGCCGATAGGCGCGGTGCCGGGGATGTCCACGAACTTTACATCTATGTCACCTTCGGGTGTTTCACCGTCAATGAAGTAAAGATGCTTGTAAAACTCGTCTGCTCCCATGTCCACAGTGCCCTCGGCGATGCGGGGGTCCCCTTCGAAATCTTGTTCCGTAAGGTGCGGCGCTCTGTTGTCACCGGTGTCTCTGCAGGGCGAGTGATGGTATATGTGATAATCATCGTTGTCTGGATCCACGAACATTGGATCCGAATCAATGTTCCCTGTGCCGGGCCACCCGCCTTTTACATCGCTGTAGGTGATATTGGGCACTGTTTGCTCGTACTCGACCTCGATCCCTGAGTTGCCCCAGATGATGGAGTTTGAAACCGTTAGTTCGGCATAATCTTTACAATAGATTCCGCTTCCGCATGGCGAAGAGTTTTTCGTTATAGTAAAATTCGTAAGAGTTACATCTACAACATAGCCGTTAGCCCAGTTGATATAAACACCTCCCCCGTAATCTTCTGCATAATTGCTGTAGATGATGTTGTTTTCGAATTTGTTGGTTCCAAAATAATATATATATAATCCGCCACCTTTTTTTATCATATTTGGATAGGTGGCACCATATGCTCCATTGAAACAAACCACATTACCCTCAAACTCTCCTTCTACTCGGCCCCATTCAACACCGCCGCCTGATGCCAGCGCAGTGTTGTAGGCAATATAATTATCTTTTACAATGATGGGATAAGTAGTACTTAAAACCGCTATCCCCCCCCCCGAGCCAGTTGTGAAGTTCGGGTCCAAATCTCGCGCTGCCTCGTTATACATTATTATGTTGTTCGTAACTTCTCCCATCCAAACACATAGACCGCCGCCCTCGTGTGATTTGTTATTAGTTATAATATTATTCCGGATTATCGGACTCACTCCATTCGAACACCCGAAACCTCCGCCGAAGCCGGACCCCGCGGAAAGCGCCGTGTTCGAGTCGATGAGGTTGTTCACTATTATAGGACTGCAGGAATTATGTGCACTTATACCGCCGCCAATATGTTCACAACTGTTTTCCTTTATCGTACATCCTGAAATCAATGCATTTGATCCATAGCACAATATTCCTCCCCCCCTGCCACCACCAGCACTCGGTACATCGTTCCCGCTTACCACACAATCCAATAATGCAGGGGTCGTACCAGAGCCCCAAAAACAAATTCCTCCGCCCCAATAGGAAAAATTGTCCGTTATCTTGTTGTTTACCATGGTGGGAGAAGAATCGATGCACAGTATTCCTCCCCCTGCGTTTGTAAATTTGTAGTAATCCCCGAACCCGTTCGTGATTGTAAATCCCTCCAGCACCGAATCGCTCCCCTCGCCCTGGTTAAAGACCACCACGCTGTTCGTGTTGCTCCCGTCTATCGTTGTCACGTCCGGTCCGTCGCTGCTTTTGAGCGTAATCGCCTTTCCCTCAAAGTTTATGTTTTCCACATAAGCGCCTGGTGAAACCAATACAGTGTCTCCATCCACAGCAGCATCGATACCGTCCTGGATGGTCGGCTGGTCAGCGGGAACGTGAATGGTGGCGGACATGGCGATGACTGGAAAAGCGAGAACGATGGCTAAAAGGATGGCAGTTCGCATGACAAGCACCCCTTGATTATGAGCAAACTGTATCAAGCCCGATTCATTGAGAGTAATATACAAGGTTTCGCAGTGACAGTAACCATGCGCTCCCAGCATTTCCTGCCGCTTCCTTGCAGAGCAGGGATATCTCAAAAGCCGTACACTGGTAGGCCCCTTGCTGGTAAACGGGCTTCGGGGCTGTGCTGTAAGCGAATATTTTGAACAAGGTGGTATCACAGTACCCTGCCCGAGAACACGGCTGATTTCAGAAAAACACCCGCTTGCAAGTGGCTTTTTTGAACTCCTGGCGGGGAGGGGCGGTGCTATTCGGGGCTCTCTTGGCGAGCAGCCAGGGGCAGGAGTGGGATCTTCTTCAGTCAGGAAAACACGGGAATGCCCACGGCTGGGAACGAGCGGCAAGCGGCTATCAGGTGATCCAATCAAAGTCACGGCAAGTAGACGACTATGTGAGGATTCTCTCCTTCCGTGACGTGAACTTCTTCCTGATGCTGGTAAGCGCCTATGCGAAGTTCGGCATCTGAACCTATCCGCAGAAGAAAACTCCCCACGGGTGCGCGCTTCAAGAAAAAGCTTCCGTTGGCACCTGTCGGGCTGACCGTATCGTAGTAGTAGGAGCTGCCCTGCAATGTTTGCACGGCTCTACCGGATCCATCCACCAGGGCAACGCACATATTTGGATTTGGTGTCTCAGTAACAATTCGCCCCCCGAGGTTTCCAACCTGATCCAGGATGAAGCGGAAGTGGTATTCCCCAGGCTCCAGGTAAACGAGATCCGTGCCTGTGGGATGAAAACCGCGGCCTTCTTCATCGTACGCCCGCACGCCAATCCAGTACCAACCTGGGCTTACCGGCTTGAAATCGTAGCGTGTGCCTTCCTGGTTCCCGAAGTACCAGTATTTCTCGCAGCTTTCTTCTGGGGCTCCCGATTCCCCGAAAAGAAGGCCCGCACCAGCGCCACGCGGCCAGCCATCATAACGATGGATCTTTGCTACTGGATTCAGCACCGTACCGCTTGTCGGGACAGATCGTGGTGGATAATACCGAGTCATCAAAGGTCTGAGTGATGCAACGGTCCCCTTCGTGGTGTGCGCTTCGAGAGTCACCTTGACAAGTTCGGACTCAGTGATCACTAGGCTCAGACCGCAGCTACCCGCCTCAATATCCGGGAATATGTGTTCAATCAACCCGAATGAGAAGAAGGTGTTCCCTTTCTGGACAACGTATAGGTCATAGTTACCGGGCACGAGCCCGTCTAGATGGAAGCTGCCGTCGTCGCTCAACTGGCTGCCGCGCTTGAGTAAGGGCAATCCCACTAAACCGGATCCGGATGGCTTGGCGTAGATCTTCCCGCAAACCGGCTCGCCGTCCTTGGTCAGCACAATACCCCCAATTGAAAGAACTGGACCAAGTACCAGTTCGACATAGAGCTCGTCCCCGTCGGTTGCATTTAAGCTCAGAACCCGGGTGACTCTGTTCTTGTAGCTAGCTTTGGACCAAGTCAGGGAGGAGTCGTCCGGATCGTCGGTTGCTGTCAAGCAAAGCTTTGCCGGGAGTAAGGGACTTATCATTACATGCTCGAAGTGGCCCTGCTGGTCGCCACGAAGTTTCACGCCGCGACGGTAAACGCTGCTTTTGTTAGCGCCACGGTGTCGCAGCTCGACAAACGGTTCCGGTACCGGCGAGCCGCCGGGATAGACCACACGGCCGTGAATGCGAAAGGACTCGGGTACTGGGACCAGGAGCTCGATATACCCCTGAGTCGGAACTACGATGGCCTGGACGTTCTCTTCCTCTTCACCGTATACGAGTCGGCCGTCGCGCATTCGCTCGGAGTGCCAAGTGTTTCCCTTATACTTCAGGTCAATAGCTAACTTCTTCTCCGCCCACACTCCTGTGAAGAGGGCCCGGCCGCCCGCATCCGTGGTACCTTTCATAGACTCCCGCGACTGGCTGCTGAAGAATGATACGCGCTTCGCTGGGTGCTCATCTTCGGAAATGTCGACCTGTACCTTGATCCCTTCCACGGATTCATCCTTTTTGTTTACCGCCCGGAGGGCCAGCGAGCTGACTGGGGCCAGGGTTAGCCGCAGCAGCTTCCACCCTCCTTTGTCGATCATCTCAAGCGGCGATGCGTCGATCTGTCGGTAACCGTTGAGGATAGCTTCGAAGTTGTTTTGGCCTTGAAAACATTGGACCTGGAAGCGGCCCTCCTTGTCCGAGACCACTTCGATGTCCTTGCCAGCCTCGCTCCAACCAAGACCTATCAGGTAACCGTAAAAGCGCACGCGAACCCCGGCGAGGGGGTTGCCGTCAATCCCGACAGTCTCTCCACAAAGCGTTCCATGGAGGACGCGTTCGAGCACCAATCCCTCGATTTTCCAGCCACCTTCCTTAAGCTGGACACTTCGATGAGCAGCGCGGTAGTCTTCGTCACCCTCCACCGCTACGTGTATTCTCAACGGACGTTTTCCACTATCCGCCCATTCAGAAAGGTACTTCCCTTCTGCATCCGTAGTTTCCGAAGCGGGATGTATCCATTCTGAAGGAAAGGTCTTACTGTCCTCACAGATGAACTCGACCTCCACGCCGGAAGCGGGTACAGCTTCTCCGCTGAGTCCCGGGAAAGGCAGTTCCACGACCTGGCCTGAGACCAGGATGTGGCCTCCCGAGGAGGGAACTATTGGTTCAGTATCGGATTCTCTCGGAGCTATCGATTGGATCCGGGCCTTTGACGACTTTGCCGAATCGTAGGATTCCGAGTCTATGGGCAATGCAGTAAGTGCGCCTTCGTCAGGTTCAAGCTCTTCAGTCAGATCGAGCAAGATGCTACCAGTGACGATACATATTCCAAGGAGGAGCCCTGCTAGAAGTCCTACCTTCACCTTTGTACTCATTGCAACCACTCCTGCAATGGTAGCTCTCGTTCCCATAGCCCATATGGTGCATAAACAGAAACGACCAGCAACACTATGGAAGAGCAGCAGATCGATGTCAATAAAATAGGGATCATTGGAAAACAGCGCGATTCTCAGGTCAGGTGGTATCGGGACCAGGTCGGCAAGCTGTTGATGTGAAAACTGAAAGGTGGGCTATCCACATGGTCCGACTGCTGGTTAACAATTACAAGCTCATCCGGAAGCCTTCCTGGCGAGCCCTTTGAGGCCGTGGACAGGGGGGCGGGAATCATCAAAATCGGGAAGTAATGCGGTAAATAGCCCGGTAAAGGTAGATTTTGAGTGAATAAAAAAAGGGATAGGTGATTAACCTAACCCTTTATATATAAACTGGTGAGGGCACCAGGGCTCGAACCTGGGACCTACGGCTTAAAAGGCCGTTGCTCTGCCAACTGAGCTATGCCCCCACCATGTTTTTTGTTGCTGCTGATCCTGTGCAGGATCTTCAAAAAGCCTTCAGCGGGTATCAACTCGTGCGCGGATCCTCATGAATGATCCGGCTTCATCTATACCCAATCCTCGATTATATGGACTGCACGTCACAATTCCATTATCTCAGAGCTTTTCGAGTCAAATATTTTATCGATCATCTGCTCGTGCTCTTTCAATATGTCCTGGACCTCGTCCTTCAGCGATTTGAGATCGTCCTCGGTGAGATCCGAGCTTTTCTTCCCCTGCTCGCCCTGCTTGATGAACTCGCGCCGAATGTTGCGAAGCGCCACCCTGCCCTCCTCGGTCAGCTCCTTGATGCGCGAAATCAGTTTCTCACGCTGCTCCTTGGAAAACATCGGAACCTGGAGCCGGATTATCTTGCCGTCGTTCGACGGGTTGATCCCCACCTCCGAGAGCTGGATCGCCTTTTCGATGTTCTTGATAACACTGACATCGAACGGTTTGATCACGAGTGACCGCGGATCAGGCGTCGAGATGGAGCTGATCTGGTTGAGCGGCATTGTGCTTCCGTAGTACTCCACCTTGATGTTCTCAACCAGTGCCGGCGTGGCACGGCCGCTCCTCAGCCCCTTCACCTGATCTGCAAAATGATCGACCCCTTTTTTCATTCTCTCTTTTACTTCACTTATAATCATGTCATACATAAAATTCGGCTCCCTTTCAGAAGATCTTTGTACCGACATGCTCACCGCTCAACACGCGGCTGACATTGCCTTCTTTCATCAGGTCGAAGACCACTATCGGTATCTTGTTCTCCATGCATAGTGTAACCGCCGTAAGATCCATAACTCCCAGTTTTTTCCGCATGACTTCCATGTATGTCAGCTTATCGAAGCGCCGCGCGCCCGGTTTTTTTTCAGGATCTTCATCGTAAACGCCGTCAACCTTGGTGGCTTTCAGAAAAAGGTCCGCTCCGATCTCGCTTGCTCGAAGAGCTGCTGCTGTATCGGTCGAAAAAAAAGGGTTGCCCGTGCCGCCGACAAGGATCACGAGGCTCCCTGCGTTGAGCTGTTCGAGACACGAGCGGCGATCGAAGAGCTCGATCCCGCACTGTACGGGCACAGCGGACATCACTAAAGCCCTGCCACCCAGTCCCTCGCAAGCAGCCCGTAGCGCAAGCCCGTTCATTACAGTGGCAAGCATCCCCATCTGATCCGCGGCAACCCTGTCCACACCCGAGCCAACAAGCTCCTGCCCTCTCAGGAAATTCCCCCCGCCCACGACCACCGCTGTCTTGACGCCCATTGCGTTCGCCTGCAGGCACTCTCCCGCGACAAGACGGATGGCATCGAAATCAAGGCCGAAGCCGGAAGCGCCGGAAAGCGCCTCGCCGCTTACCTTCAAAAGGACCCTTTCCGTTTTCATCACACAATTGGCCTTGATGCTTATACTAATCGTTTACATCGAACCGGACAAAACGCCTGATCACGATGTTCTCGCCTACCCTGGCGATTGTTTCCTTGGTAAAGTCGGTGACTGTCTTTTTGTCATCCTTCACGAACCGCTGATCGAGAAGACAACACTCCTGGTAAAATTTTTCTATCTTGCCGTCCACTATCTTTTCCACGATGTTTTCCGGTTTGCCCTTTATCTGGGCGGCGAAGATCTCTTTCTCCTTGGTCAGCTCATCCTCGGAAACCTCTTCCCTGGAAAGAAACTTGGGGCTCGCAGCGGCTATGTGCTGGCCCAGTTCCTTGACGAACAGTGTAAAAGGCTCGCTGCGCGCGGCAAAATCGGTTTCACAGTTGACCTCCACCAGAACGCCTACTTTGCCGTTATGATGGATATAGGAGCCAATCACTCCCTCGCCCGTGCTCCGGGAAGCCTTCTTTCCCGCTGTTTTCATCCCTTTTTTCCGGAGGTGCTCAAGGGCCTTCTCAACATCGTTTCCCGATTCCGCCAAAGCATTCTTGCAGTCCATCATCGGGGCCCCGGTTTTGTCCCGAAGTTCTCTAACGGATTTAGCATCGACTGAACCCATTTCAGTAATCCTTAACAACTCATCACATTTTTGTACAGCATACGGAAACGGTCTCCGGCCCTATATGCATGCCGGATCCCGAGTAAAACATCATGGAAAAGGTTCCAGCGCGTCCTGGATACGCGGTTACTCAGTCGGCTTCTCGGCCTGATCCGGGGCAGAGTCCGGGGATGGCTCGTCAGCAACACCTTCTTCACCGCTCCCGGCCTGAGGGATTGGAGGAGCTGGAGGAGCATCGTTCTGTTCACTCTGTCCGGTGTCTCCTGAAGCGGCAGCATGTTCAACAGCACCACCGTCTGCAGGCGCTTTTGTCTCCTCTTCAGCACCGCCCTGGGGCTTGACAGCGTCTTCGGCGGGTTTCCGGGCAGCATCGGCTGCAGGACTTGAAGCAGGTGGGGTTTCAGGCGCTGCACCAGGCTTGGCTGTGTCCGGTGAATCAGCGGACGGAGCTTTCGGTTCTGTTTTCGGCACTGTTTGCATCCTGCCGCCCCTGTCGCCCGCCGCTCTAGGCGGCCCCGGCCTCCGCTTGCCCTCATCCTTTTTCTTTGAAAAAGATCGGTCCCGCTTGGCCTTTCTTCGATCTGAAGCCAACTCGAACTGATCGTCCTTGTCCTCGGCCCTGGCATCCATTGCAGCCGTCTCATCGTAGTTGGCCTTGCCCTCGTTTATGGAATCAACCATCTTCTCGAGCAACACCTGGACCGACCGGATGGCATCATCGTTCCCTGGAATCGGTATATCGACCTCCTCGGGATCACAGTCTGTATCAAGAATTGCGATCACCGGTATACCGAGCTTATTCGCCTCCTTGACCGCAATGTTTTCGTTCTTCGGATCAACCACAATCAGCACGCCCGGAACCCGGTGCATTTCGCGGATGCCGTCGAGGTTCTTTTTGATGCGGTTGAGCTCTCTCATCAGGGAGGACTGGATCTTCTTGCTGTAAAGGGAAAGCTTCCCTGTTGATTCGAGCTCCTCGAGCTGCTCAAGCCTTTTCAGACGGGCCCGGATCGTCAGAAAGTTGGTCAGCGTGCCGCCAAGCCAGCGCTCGATGACATACGGCATGCCGCATCTCTGAGCCTCGCTCTGAAGAATACCTTTTACCTGTCGCTTCGTGCCGACAAAAACAACCTGCTGTCCGGCAGCACAGACATTCTTCAAAAAACCCATGGCTCGTGAAAGCCCCTTTACAGTTTCCACCAGGTTGATGATGTGGATCAGGTTCCTTTTCCCATAGATATACTTCCCCATCTTCGGATTCCACCTGCTCACGCGGTGGCCGAAATGCACGCCGGACTCAACCAGTTTCTTGAGATAGATCTTTGACAACTGTCACCTCCCTTGATCAACAAAACGTGATCAGTAAAAGGAAGAACTGCAAAAGGCGCCCGGATGAAGAGAGGTTGTGTATCGATCCAAGCGCACGCAAACCACATACACGGATAAAAACCAAGTAAACTACCATCCATTCAAGGATTGTCAATAAAAAACAAAGAAGATTCCAACCTGGCAATCAGCAGGGCCGGTCGACTGTTTCGTGCATAATCCATTCGAGGAGCACAGGTTGTGCAATGCTCAAGAAACACCACTGAGGCAAACATTTTGATTCTTCGTAAACTATAGAGTATAATTGTGTTACCCTTGATGAAAGAGAAAATGTGCAATGACAGCAGGAAAAGACGACAAGAAAACCGTTCTTCTGGCGAACCACAGCACCGGCAGGATGCCGGCTGTCACGAACCGCTTAAGAAGGAGCGGCTTCACCGTGCGCACCACAAAAAACATAATCGATACAATCGCGACTATTTCCCAAAAAAAAACCGATCTCCTGGTAATCAAGCCTTCCTGCGAACCGATCCCCGTATTCGAGCTTTTTTCACTTATCGATTCCGCAGGAGACGGCAATCAATCCAAGACGATCTTCGTTCTCGAATCAGCACCGGACCTGAAAAAGCTGGGATTTCAGGGAACAGCGGTTCATGACTATTACGTGGGAAAATCACCTGCAGAGCTCATGACACGAATTCATTTGGCATTTATCAGGGCCGAAGGGGAAGAAAAGCTTCTAAGCAGGATCGATGCTCTCGAAAAACAGTCAATCACTGATTACAAGACCGGGATTCACAACGACAGGTACATTCTTAGGCGGCTGGCTGAAGAGTTCCAGAGGTCGGAGCGGCACAACCTCGTAATTTCGACAGTCATGATCGACCTGGACGGGTTCAAGGAGCTGAACGATGAATTCGGTCATCCTTTCGGCGATTTCATCCTTCAGGCATTCGCCGCGAACCTTAAATTGCTAATCCGCAAAATCGATATCCCGGGGAGGTACGGAGGTGATGAGTTCCTGATAATCCTGCCGAACACGGGGCTCGATGAAGCAGCGTCCATCGGGAACAGGATAAGGTCTTTTTTCGAGGGACACACCTTCGAAAAAAGCGGCAATACGGCGAAACTCACGATCAGCCAGGGCATCAACACATACTCCGGCGACCGCAGGACAAACTTCGAGCAGTTCCTGAAAGGAGCTGACATCGCTGTATTCGAAGCCAAGAAGCTCGGGGGAAACCGTGTGTGCTTGTACCCGATGATCAGGTAGGTGAAGCAGGCTGAAAAATCGGGATTGGGATCGATAGCCTCCTTTTTGAGGGGGATTGGTCCATCCGGCATGGGTTCGTCTGCGGCACCGACGGAGCAACGCCCTCCATTGTTCAATCGACGCACTCCGTTACCACTTGTGCCCCTCGATGCTCTTGAGAATCTCGGTTGCGAGACGGATGGCCCTGAGGCCGTGGGAAGAGGGTACGAGGGGAGTCCCTTTTTCGCGAACACAATCCACGAACGACTCGAGCTCCATTCGAAGGGGCTCGTACTCATCCAGCTTGATCTCCTTAATTTCGAGCAGTCCGTCCATGAATAGTTTTTTCAGCGCCTCAGAGTTGGTGGTGTCCACAGACTCGAAATCGATGGACCCGAGGTCCAGGTCAGGAGACTTCTTAACAACGAGCGCATACTTTTTTTCGTAGTCCAGGCTGATGAAGGAATCGCCCGCAAACACACGCGTGCGTCTCAAGCTCTTGAAGGAAACGCGGCTCGAAGTGATATTCGCCACGCATCCGGAAGAGAACTCAAGCCTCGTGTTTGCGATATCCTCGGTTGACGAAAGAATTGCACCGCCAACAGCGTCGATGCGCACGGGCTCGCTCTTGCAAAGTTCGAGCACGATATCCAGGTCATGGATCATCAGATCCAGGACCACCCCAACATCGGTCGCTCGAAACTTGTATGGTGCCAGCCTGTGCGATTCGATGAATTTCGGTTCGATTTCGAATCCCTTTATCGCCATCATCGCCGGATTGAAACGTTCGATGTGCCCGACCTGAAGGCAAGCGGTGTCTAGCGAGGCTGCAACCATGTCCAGTTCCTCAGCCTCCTCGAGCGTCGCGGTCATCGGCTTCTCTACGAGAACCGAGACCCCTTTCTTCAAAAACCAGGCGGCCAGATCGAAATGGGTTGTTGTGGGGCTGACTATGCTGACAGCGTCTATCTCGTCGGGAAGCTCATCGTGGCCCTGATAAGCCCTGGTGTCGTACCGGTCCGCAACCGTCTCGGCGCGATCCAGATCCTTGTCAACGATTCCAACAAGGCGCACACCCGGCATTCGGCTGTAAATCCTGGCATGATGTTTTCCCAGGTGCCCAACACCAATAACAGCGGTTTTCAGTTCTTGCATCCGTTAAGCAGCTTTCAAAAAGAGAACGGTGGATTGGGGAAAACGGATCGCGGGGCCGCGGTCCCTCCAGGGCTGATGAATGCACGGCCTGCTTAGTGATCCCGCAGAGACTCGAGAAAACGGCCGTGCTTGCCGTGAATCATGTTCTCCATAAACGCCTTGAGCTTCTGGACCTCAACGTCATCGATCAGCTTCAAGCCATCGATTGCCTCGACCAGTGGTTTGCGCGATCTGAAAACCACCTTGAAAGCTCTGGAAAGGGATTCCACGGTTTTCTCGGAAAAGCCGTTCCGTTTCAGACCCACCTCGTTGCATTTCTTGGGGCGGGCCGGATCTCCGTCCGCCACCATGAACGGAGGGACATCCATACGGACCTTGGCGAGCCCCCCGATGTATGAGTACTGGCCGATTGTCGTGAAATGATGAGCCGCGACCGCGCCGTTTAGCACCGCCCCTTCCCTCACCCTGACGTGCCCGGCCAGCAGAACGCAGTTGGCCAGGATCACCTTGTCTTCGATGACGCAGTCATGTGCCACGTGCGAGCAGGCCATGAAGTAGTTGCCGCTGCCGACAAGGGTCACGCCGTTTTCCTTGGTCGTTCCCCTGTTGATGGTAACGAACTCGCGGATCCTGTTTTCGTCGCCGATTACCAGCCGGGTGTCTTCGCCGTGGTACAGGACGTCCTGGGGCTGCCCTCCAAGAACCGCATGAGGATGAATGATGTTTTTCTTGCCGATGGTCGTGCCGCTGTGAATGACCGTGCCGGTCATCACCGTGGTTCCGTCACCGATAACAACGTCATCCTCGATGCAGCAGTGGGCCTCGACCGTGACATCGGAACCCAACTCCGCTTTCCCGCTGATCACCGCGCTTGGATGTATCATCGATCCCGCTTCCTAGGTGGCATCCACCAGCGTAAAGGTAAGGATTGCTTCAGCCGCCACCTTCTGGTTCACCTTCGCCTTTGCTTTCACTTGACCGATTTTGTCCTTGACCTTGGTCGCCTCGATCTCAATGCGGAGCTGATCGCCCGGAATCACCGAGCGCCTGAGCTTCACCTTGTCGATGGACCACAACACGGCCAGCTTGCCGGTGTTCTCGAGCCGCCTCAGCAGCAGAACGCCTGAAAGCTGTGCCATGGCCTCAAGAATCAGCACTCCAGGCATGATGGGCTGGCCGGGCCAGTGCCCCTGGAAAAACGGCTCGTTGATGGTCACGTTCTTTATGCCGACAGCTCTCCTGTACCCCTCCATCTCGATCACCCTGTCGATGAGCAGAAATGGGTAGCGATGGGGCAAAAGGTCAAAGATCTCCTTGATATCGAGCCCTGTATCCTGGGTGAGAACGCCCCTGGTCTCCAGAATCTGTATCTCATCCACGATCTGACGCACCAGCTCGAGGTTCGTGTCATGGCCGGTCTTGAGCGCCATGATGCGGGCGGACACGTCGGCGTTGATCAGGAAAAGATCGCCCACCAGGTCCAGCAGCTTGTGGCGCACGAACTCGTCCTTGAAACGCAGCTCGTTCTCTACAACCCGGCCGTTTTCTATGACAAGCGTGTTTTCGTACGATGCCCCCTTTCCCAGCCCGTTGCTCCTGAGTTCATCCGCTTCCTCCTTGAAGCAGAATGTCCTGGCAGGTGCGATCTCCCTGGTAAAGGTTTCCTCTTCCAAATCGAACTCGAAAAACTGGGAGCCAACAGCGTTGTCCCCATAGTCGAGGGTGTAGCTCAGGTGGAAACCGCCGTCAACCGCCGGAAAAGCTCCTAGGGAACAGTTTTCCCCTTCGACAATAAGCGGCGAGCTCAGGTCGAACTGTTTCCGGGTGGCTTTCTGCTCCACCACTCCAGCTTCGAGAATGGCGTTCAGATAGGGGGCGGAGGAGCCGTCGAGGCCGGGCAGCTCGGGGCCGTTTATTTCAACATCCAGGTTGTCTATATTCAAACCCATCAGGGCGGCGAAGAAATGCTCCGTGGTGTGTACCTCGCTGCGCCCGTTTCTCAATGAGGTCCTGCGGTGGCTTTTCCCCAGGAAATCAACCGTGGCAGGAATATTGGGCTCGTCCGGCAGGTCCGTGCGCACAAAAACAAGACCGGAATCCGGAGTTGCGGGCTTGATCTTGAGGTGCACCTCCTGACCCATATGAAGGCCTGTCCCTGAAATCTCGATCGGATTTTTAATCGTTCTTTGATTGCGTTTCAAGACTACTGACCCTTTTCAACAACCCTTTGACGGTTTTGAGCATATCGGGGATTTTCCGCATGCTTATCAGCTCGCGTTTCTTATCGCTGTGCCGGATGGCAGGGCTTCCAAACATGATCTCGTTTTCCGGAACATCTTTCCCTATTCCTGACTGGGCAGCCACCCTGACGTTGTCGCCGATGTTCAGGTGCCCTACAACACCGACCTGCCCGGCCAGGATCACGTTGTTTCCGAGCGTGGAGCTTCCTGCAATGCCTGTCTGGCTTATGATGATGCAGTTCTTGCCTGTGACCACATTGTGCGCTATCTGGACCAGGTTGTCTATCTTGGTCCCGCGGCCGATCCGCGTTGTATCGAAACGGGCACGGTCGATCGTCACATTGGCCCCGATCTCGACGTCATCCTCCAGAACAACTGATCCGAACTGATCCTGCTTCTGATACGTTCCGTCCTCGCCAACGAAACCGAATCCATCGGAGCCGATCACAGCGCCGGCATGGATGATGACCCGGCTTCCGATCCTCGCGCGCTCCCTGATTACCACGTTGGGATTAAAAATACAACTATCGCCGACACGGCATTCGTGACCGACATAGACCCCTGGATATATGATGGTTCCGTCACCGATGGAACAGCCCGGTTCTATGGTGACGTTGGCCATTACAACCACTCCCTCGCCGAGGACAGCGTCCGGGCTCACAACTGCGCTGGAGTGGACACCGGCATCGAAACGGATAGGAGGCGGCTTGATCAGCTCGAGAAGCTTTTCCCACGCCTGGGATGGATCATCGACCCGTATCAGGTCGAACCCCTCGATTTCGATCGTCCTGTCCACGATCAATGCTGATGCCGCGGACTTTCCGGCCATTGACGCGTATTTCTCGTTTATTACGAAAGAGAGCTGTCCCGGCATTGCTTCCCGGATCCCGGCAACACCGGTGACGACCAGTGAACCGTCCCCATCCACCTTGCCGCCCACATGCAGGGCAAGCTCATCGAGGTTCTTTCCGAAATTCGACTCTTCCGGCTTTTCCATGAAAAACTGTCTCCACCTCATCATTAACAAAACCAATGGCCCTGAGAAAACCGGTGTCCGGCGTCCTGTTGATCGAACGGCACAGGGTTACCCAGCCGTGCTCACGACCCGTTGATAATGGTAATTACAGCATCTGATATGTCAAGATGATCGTCGTTCCAGACAACATGAACCAATGATACCCAGTTGAGAAAGTCATTGGGCCGTTCAGACCTGAGCCGGTCGATGCCCACGCTGCAGGTCATGACCAATTCAATGCCGTGTTCGCGGGAATAAGCCTCGACCGCCTGCTCCAGATCAGCATATACCTGCTTGAGGGCCCGGCTGGAGCGCGAATCGCATTCCCGGACAAGATTCCTCTTTTTCTGCTCAAAAACAAGCTCCTTCTGTTCTATCGCGTTTTTTCCGTTCTGGTACTCCCTGCTTTCCACAGCATAACCGATCATTTCGTTTTTGAGATCCATAATTTCCTTCTCGAACAGGGCGAGATCTTCCTCGCCGTTCTTCAGAAACTCCTTGATCTCGTCCTCCGCTGACTTCAGTTTCTTGGAGCTGCTCAGAATCCTTGAGATATCGATCGTAGCGATCTTCTCCCCCGTCATTTTGCCGCTTGCTCCGGTTTCTCCGATGAGGCTGTTCGAAAAAACAACGGCAACAACAAGGACCGCCGTAAAGAACAGGTTTTTCGCTCCTGATGATTTCATTGCTTGCGCTCCTATCATGTCATGGTTTTCGAACTGTTATTTCCCGTCAACCACTTTCCTCCGGCGTGATGCAGGGTCTGACATCCCCTCTGCACCGGCAGGTGGACTGGGTCAGAAGAACTTGCTTATGTTGATATTGAACGATCTTCGCTCATCATCCGGATATCTCTTCAGAGGTATCCCGTAGAAGAGCGAAATGGGAATGCCGCCGAGCACAGGCAGGCTCAGCTTGATGCCCGCACCGTACGATGTTCGTATGTGGTGAAAAAGATCTGAATCATGAATATCTTCGGCAACACTCCCCCCATCGAAAAAGAGTATGCCCTTCAGCATGGTTTCTTCCGTGTCCAGGAGACGGTTATATTCGGATACGATGGGAATGCTGTATTCCGTTGCGAAGCTGAGAGCTGCTTTACCGCCGACTGTGTCCCCTCCAATGTGCGGCCCCACTCCTCTCCACCGGAATCCGCGAAGTGGAAACGCCCCTGTAACACCGCCCGCGAAAAGGCGCTCGAATATGGGCACTTCATTCATGCTTCCGTGTTCTTCCACCCATCCGAACGACCCCTTGAACAGGATAACATGCTTGAGACCCGAATCCAGTTCGATCGCCGGAACGAAGAACCTGCCGCTTGCAATAGCCCTGGATATCTCGATGTCGCTTCCCATGAACCCGCCGGAGTATTCGTAGTCAAGCGAGCTCATGTAGCCGAAGGTGGGTTCGAAAGGCTTGTCCAGGTCGGAATATGATACCCTTCCCTGGAGTGATCTCATCCCGTTCTTGCCGTCGTAATCGGTAAAAATGTGGTTCTCGGGATCGGTCAAAGCCTGACCAAGTCCATTAGATCCGTGCTCAAAAAAGGAATCGTCCACGGAAAACACGTCGTCATCATAGTTGAGGTTGATGAGCTCGCTCTTGAATCCCAAGCTGGTGTAGAACTCCTTGGACCAGCGTTTCCCTAGCACGGGGTTTACACCCACGCACCGCTGCTTGTAATCACTGAAATAGTTGGAGCGCCTGAATACATCCAAAGAGAAGCTGACCGGGTAGGGCTGGGTGTCGAAGAGGTACGGTTCGCGGAAAAATATACGGTAAGTGGACTGGTGCGTGCCGGGAATAGCGCTCAAGGTAAGGCCCTGTCCAGCCCCGTGAAAAGCATCGTTGGAAAAAAACTCGGTTGGAAACGCCCACAGGGAAGAAGGAGGATCGCTGATGTCGAAGTTGTGCTTGTCTACGTTGATGCCGCCGATAATGCCGGTATCGGTGCTGAGTCCCACTGTGAAGGTGAAAAAACCGCTTCCCCCCTCTTCAACGTCGATCAACAGGTCTTCCAGGGCCGGATCGTCTGTTGGACGGAAAATCATGTCCAGCGCCGGAGCCCCCTTCTCGTCCCTGAAATACTGCAGGCCGAGAAGCTTCTGGCCGCTCCACTGGTACTCTCCCCAGTCGATTATGTCGCCTGGATAAAGCGTGATCTCCCTTCGAATGACCTTGTCCTGGGTGGAAACATTCCCCGAAATGATCACATCCCTGAGCGTTTTTTGTTCCCCCTCGTCCACACGGAATATCAGATCCACCTGAGGACTCTCCTCGTCATAAACAGGATCCAGATCCCGAACCTCGGCACGGATGTAACCCCTGTCCATGTAGAAACGCCGGATCAGACGGATGTCTTTTTTTATCCGCAACTTCTGGTAAGGATCTCCCCGTTCGATCGTTACGAGCTCCTCCAGCTGTTCCGGAAAAAAGGCGCGGCAGCCCTCCACATCTATGTTGCCGATAAAATAGCGCTCCCCCTCCTGCACCAGTATGTTGATCTCCACCTCATCGTAAACATCGTTGAACACCAGGGAATCGAGAGAAACGCGCGCATCCAGATAGCCCTCTTCCTGCAGGTACCTGTTTAATTCGTTGATATCGGTGTTGAGGATGTCCTTTCTCAGCTTGTCCGGAAAAAGCCACTTGAAGTTATAAAACCTGGGTTCGCCCAGGGTCATGACACTACGGAGGTCACCGTCGTCCAGGTGCGTCAAACCCGAAAAATTAATCGCTTCAACAGAGACATCCTCCCCCTTGAGCACATCGAACACGGCGCGATATCCGTTTTCAACAGGCTCGAGCAGGGGCTTGACCTCGATAAAGTAATATCCGTCCTCCTTGAAATGATCCTCTATCCTGGCCGCATCGGACATGAGCAGGTCCTGGTCCGGCAGGGCGTATTCTCCCAATCCCAGAATGCTCCTCAGCTTCTCCGCTTCTGAGTCGTCTATTCCACGGAAGCAGAACTCCTGGATTCTGGACGCTTCGAGATAGATTACGACCTTGACCCCACCGGGCACATCCTGTGGCTGAATGTACGCATTAACGTGGAACTTCTCCTTGATCATGTGGAAGTCCTGGTTTCCCTTGGCCTCGTCGTAAAGCTCGCCTACCCTGGTTTTCAGGTTCTCGCTGATTTCGGAGGGGTTCACTGCATCCACGTCCCCCTGAAACTCTATCTCCACAACTTTCCGGGATTCCTGCGCCGGTGCATAATCAGAAACGAAAAAGCCCACAAGGAAAAAAACAACAGGCGCAAAGGCACGCCAAGCGGCTGTGCAGGGGAGGCTCATAAGTTAAACTCTTCAGAGTTCCGGGATTCGCGCGGCTCCATGTAATGTTTGCTCTCGAACCTCATGAACTGGGGAAAAAACAGAAGCTCCACTTTTCCGGTAGGTCCGTTCCTGTGCTTTGCAATCTGCACCTCGGCCTTGTTCTTGTTCTCCGGGGAAGTACCTTTGTAGTACTCATCCCTGTAAAGGAAAAGTACGGCATCGGCATCCTGTTCGATGGAACCGGATTCCCTGAGGTCGACCATCAAAGGATGCTTGTCCGCCCTGGAATCCACGCTGCGGTTGAGCTGGGAAAGAGCGAGCACGGGAATGTTAAGCTCCCTTGCGAGGTGTTTCAAACCCTGGGAAATGAACGTGATTTCCATCTGCCGGTTCTCAGCGTACCGTCCCAGCGTAAGCAGCTGCATATAGTCGACAATCAGCAGTTTTATGTCATGCCGGGCGCAGAGCCGTCTCGCTTTGGCCCTCAGGGCCAGGAGGCTTAATCCCGGGGTATCGTCGATGAAAATGGGCGCGCTAGAAAGGCGATCGGCAGCCCGTGGAAGCTCGTTCCAATCGCTGTCATTCAGCTCGCCGCGGCGCATGCGGTGCGCATCGATCCTGGCGTTGGCGCACAGCATGTTCTGCGCTATCTGCTCCCTTGCCATCTCACAGGAGAACAGAAGAACGCCTGATTTGCCCAAAGCGGCCACGTTATCAGCAATGTTGAGCGCAAGGCTGGTTTTGCCCATGCTGGGCCTGGCGGCAAGCACCAGCAGCTCCGCGGGATGCAACCCGTCGAGCAAATCATCAAGGTCAGGATACCTGGTGGGAAGCCCCGTTATCCGCCCGCCCTCGTTCAGCTGAAGGTTGTCGATCTTCTTCAGGGCGGCCTTCAACAGCTCCTGGATCGATTCGGTATCGCTTCGCTGCCCCATTTCCGCGATTTTGAAAATCTTCTGTTCAGCCTCGTCAAGCAGCCGGCCTATATCTTCCGGGTTGCCACGGGCTTCATTAATAATCTCGGTTGCCGCCTGGATAAGGTTGCGCTGCGATGCCTTGTCCCGGACTATTCTTGCATAGTACTCGGCGTTTGCTGAAGAATGAACCTTTTCCGCAAGCGTAATAAGATATTCGGTGCCTCCGATTTTTTCGATGGCGCCGGATTTTTCCATCTCCTCCTTCAGTATCAACAGGTCGAAATCGATGCTCTTCTCGTACAGCTTGATTAGTTCGGAATAGACCTGCCGGTGGGAACTCGTGTAGAAATCTTGAGCTCTCAGAACAAGGGAAACATCACCGATTGCTTCACGATCCAGGATCATCGACCCCAGAACAGCCATCTCAGCTTCCTTGTTGTGAGGCAGAACAGCCCTTAACGCTCTTTCCTCATCTCTCACGAACACCCCCTCATCTGCGCCGGAAATGCGGCACAGACCGCCTTCTAATTACTGCTTACTCGTCTCCCTCGGTGCTGTCCTGCGACACCTGGTCAGAGGGTGTGTTTTCCGCTTTTTTTTCGCCTTCCTCGGATTTTTCTTCAACAACCCAGACCCTCAGCTTCGCCTGTATCTCGGAATGAAGATGCACAGGCACTGAATATACTCCCACTTCCTTGATGTTGCCCTCCAGGCGGATGGCTTTTATATCCAGCTCAACCCCTTCATCCTTAAGTGCTTCGTGTATCATGGCTATGGATACCGAGCCGAACAGATGTCCATCAGAAGAGACCTTTGCCTGTATGGTCAAGGAAATCGAATT
The DNA here is from genome assembly GCA_964542475.1 of uncultured Phycisphaerales bacterium. GTDB lineage: Bacteria > Planctomycetota > B15-G4 > B15-G4 > CAYZWU01 > CAZIUL01. Next base: position 153,392 of record CAZIUL010000004.1, read on the forward strand.
CAACCGGGCAGCCATCTCTCTGAGCATGCCCAGCTCCTCCAGCTCATCCTGCCGTATCCTCTTCTTCAGCGATTCAAGCCTCTGAAGACTCTCCGCATTCACCTGCGCGCCGATGCCTTTTGGAATCAAGCAGTTTCTCGCGTATCCATCCTTCACGTTAACGATGTCGCCGCGCAGTCCCAACTTTTCCATGTTCTCTAATAAAATTATTTCCATTGCTTTCAATCCTCAATATTTCTGCCCTATCCGAAGGTCCGATACACCCGGAAAGCTCATAAGCTCCAAAGTCAAAACAAAGGTCATAAACCAGCTCGGTTCCGGTTCCAGGCACATCAGAAACGGCAAGAACCGGTCAATGAGCAGCAAACAGAAGACGGTTGGCTCAGCTTTATTACGCACGCCTTAACCGACGAAGGGCATCAGACCAATGAAACGGGCTCGTTTAATCGCGAGCTTGACCTTACGCTGGTGTTTTGCGCAGTTGCCCGAGCGTTTGCGGGAAAAAAGCTTACCCTGGGTTGTACATAACTTCTGCATGATGCTGACATCCTTGTAATCAACCACAAGATCATCTGACCTGCAAAACCTGCAGCGGCCTTTTTCGCTGAACTTCCTGTAACGTTTCTTGTCTGCCATTTATTTCTCCATGCGTTGTATGAACGCTGATTAAACCGATAAATACCACCAATCAATCATCCTCAGCCGAGCTATCCAACTCATCCTCAGGATTAAAGTCTTCTTCCGGATTGGGCAGCTCGTTGTCCGGGCTGTAAACCGGCTCGTCTAGGATCGAGCCTTCCGATATCTCTTCAAGCCTGCCTTCAGATTTTTCTTCGGGTTCATGTTCCTCATCTGGCTTGCTCTCCGGCTCATTAACTGAAAAGTCCGGAATAGCGGCTATTTTCAGAAAAAGGGCCCTGAGAACCAGGGGAGACAGCTCGCATTCGCGGTTCAACACGGTGATGGTATCCGGACCTCCGGTAAAGTAACAGAGGTAATACGTGCCGTTTACAGTACCCTTTATCTCGTAGGCCAGCTTGCGTTCATCCCATTTTCCGAACTCGACAACCTTGCCTTCGGATTTCGAAATCAGCGCTTTGATGTGGTCAACGACCTCGTCCGAACCCTTTTTCAACGACTTGGAATCAACGAGAAACATGCCTTCATAGTTCTTCAAGATAGCGCTCCGTTAACATGAAAATAATACGCTCAATATAACACAAACATCATAACCGGTCCGGTTTTTTCAACAGCCCGCTGAACCCCTGTTAAACCGGTTCATGCAAAGATCGATATCGCACGTGTCAAGCCACAACCGAAGAGCCTCCACGGCACGTGGCAAAACATGGCGCATGTTGTCGAACTCCTTCCTGGTGAAAGAATCCAAAACATAGTCAGCCGCATCGATGCCATCGGACACCGGACCGACTCCGATTCTCAACCGGGGAAATCCCCCGCAACCCAGCGTCCTGATTATCGACTTGAGCCCTTTATGGCCTCCATCGCTTCCCTTGCGACGGATACGTATCCGTCCCACAGGCAGGTTGATATCGTCGCTGACAACGAACACACGGTCGAGCGGCACATCCTGGCGGTCCTTCACATCGCCCACGGCCCGGCCGCTCAGATTCATGAAAGTGATGGGTTTCAAAAGGCTGAAACCCGGCATCTCCAAGGCTCTCCCGCAGATCAACCCGAGTCTGCCATAGGTTTCGAAAACAAGATCGAGATCCCTGGCAAGGTTGTCGAGAACCATAAAACCAACATTGTGACGGGAAAACCGGTATTCAGCGCCTGGGTTACCGAGCCCGACCACCAGGCAGCCATTTCCTGCCGGATCTTCGATTCGATCGGGCACCTATATCACCCCCTGCTGTCGCTTAGCAAGGAAAATCGGACACTCGGTATGAAAACAGCACGATCCCATAACGGTTCACCCGTCGCGTAATTATTTCTCCTTCTCCTTATCCTCATCAGCCTGCTCATCGTCAGCAGCACCTTCTTTATCCTTGTCCTCAACACCCTCTTCACCTTCTTCTTCAACAACAGGTTCGAGCTCTTCAACCCTTGACACGATCGTGGCCACAACCTGGTCCGGATCGTCATCGAGAGTCACTCCCTCGGGCATTTCGATATCCTTGACGTGAAGCGTGTCATGCAGCCCGAGTCCCGTCACATTATAAACGATTTCTTGCGGAATCTCGGTCGGAAGGCACTTGATCTGAATCTCCGCCTTTTGAACCTCCAGAATACCGTTCTCATCATCCACTCCCACGGGAGTCCCGGTTTTGCTGAGAGCAACCGTCATGGAGATAACCTCGTCTAACCGGACCCGGACAAGATCGATATGCTCAAGTTCATCGCCAAACGGATCCCACTGCAGCTCCTTTAGCACCGCCTGGTCAAAGCTGTCTCCAAAATCGAGCTTGAACAGCCGGACGTTATGCTGCAGGTGCATACGCAGCGTTTTCATGTGAATTGCGATGGAGATGCTTTCTCCCCCATGCCCGTACAAAATCGCAGGAACATACCCTTCATTCCTGAGAGCCCGCGAGGCTCTCGAACCCATTTTTTCGCGCTTTTGTACGGAAATACTGATCGTTTCCATTTCTTCCTGAAACCTCCTCTGGTGTCCACGGCGCATAGCTCCATCCCTTGTTCAGGAGCCGAGCCAAGGACCCTGTTTTTGATTTTTCTCAGGATCTGCCCTGAAAAAGACTGCTTACCGATTCATGGCGGTGAATTCGGCTGATCGCCTTTGACAGCAATGTAGATACCGAAAGCACCTCGAATTTATCGCTCATTTCGTTGTGCTGCGGTATGGTGTCGGTCACAGCCACTTTTTCCACATCCGATTTTTCGATCTTGGCCAGGGCATCGCCGCAAAGCACCGCGTGTGTGGCGCACAGAAAGACCTTGTTCGCCCCGAAGCGCTTCACCATTATCGCTGCCTCGGTGATGGAGCCGGCCGTACTTATCATGTCATCTATAAGAAACACATCCATCCCGTCCACGCTACCGACCAGGTTTTCAACTGTTGTGTTTTCCGCATCCAGCCGCCGTTTATCCACGATCGCCAGTCCGGCGTTCAGATGCTGCGCGTACGCGCGAACCATTTTGACTGATCCCATGTCCGGCGCCACAAAAACCGTTTTGTCCGTCACTCCCTTGGAAAGGTAATCCATCATTACCGGCCTGGCGTACAGGTGGTCCACCGGAATATCGAAGAACCCCTGAATCTGGGCCGAGTGCAGATCGATCGTCAAAAGCCGGTCCACCCCTGACGTAACCAGAAGGTTGGCCATGAGCTTCGCGCTGATGGGCACCCTTCCCTCATCTTTCCTGTCCTTGCGGGCATAGCCGAAATAGGGAACAACAGCGGTAATGCGGCCGGCTGAAGCGCGCTTGCAGCAGTCTATCAGGAGCAACAGCTCCATCAGGTGGTCGTTCACCGGGGGGCAGGTAGGCTGCACTATGAAGACATCCGATCCGCGGATGTCCTCATCTATCTTGACGTTTGTCTCGCCGTCCGGGAAACGGTTCACAATAGCCAGTCCAAGCGGCAGGTCTAGCATGTCCGCTATGGAAGCCGCAAGCTTGGGATGGGCGCTGCCTGTAAAGATAGATATTTTATCCCTCACTATCATTTATCTCCCTTGTAATCCTAATGCTCACGCCTTCTTGCAGGAACCCCCGTGTATACGGATCCTGGTTCCGTGTGAGTGTTCCGCGTAACCACGGCGCCGGCGCCGATGGTACACCCTTCACCAACCTCGGCGGGCGCAACAATCACGCTCCCACTTCCGATAAATGCCCTGTCACCAATTATGGTCCTGTTCTTTACACGTCCGTCGAAGTTCGCGAAGATCGCTCCCGCTCCGACATTGGCCCCGCTGCCAACGCTCGCATCCCCGATATAGGCGAGATGCCGGGATAGCGTTCCGCGGCCAAGGAAACTGTTCTTCACCTCAACAAAAGCTCCAATCCCCACATCCTCCTCCAGCTCAGCACCGCCCCGCAGATAGGCAAAAGGACCGATATTACAATTCACTCCGATTTTAACCTTTCCCTGAATAACAGTAAAGGGAAGGATTCTGGTTCCGGGGCCGATTTCCACCTCTTGATCGATATAGGTGTTTGAAGGATCAACAATCTGTACGCCGTTTGACAGGTGTGAGGTCATAATACGGGCCTGCACCCTTTTCCGCAGATCAGCATACTGGGCCAGATCGTTGAAACCGTCGAGCTCTGTTGCATCATGATGCATAACAAAACCCACTTTCCGTCCTCTTTCGCTTATTATCTGCGGCAGATCAGTAAGGTAGAACTCTTTCTGTACGTTGTCATCCTGGAGCAGCTCCATGTACTGAAAAACCTCGGGGCACCTGTAGACCGTGATACCCGTGTTGATCTCCTTTATCATCCGGGTGGTTTCATCTGCATCTTTTTCCTCGACAATACGCAGGAAGGCGCCGTTTCCATCTCGAACAACCCTGCCGTACCCAGTGGGATTCTCCTGCACCGCGGTCAGCACAGTGGCAATGTTGCCCTCTGATCGGTGAACATCGAGAATCCGCTCAAGGGTTTCAGGCCTGATGAGCGGGCCGTCACCGTATAAAACAAGGAGGTCGCCTTCAAAGCCTGAAAGCTTTTCCCGGGTCATGAGCAAAGCATGCCCGGTCCCTTTCAGCTCTTTCTGCACCACAAAATCCAGGTTGAAGCCGCAAAACACATCCCGAACCTTGTCAGCATCCCATCCTATCACCAGCAAAAAACGGTCGGGATCAAGGGACTGAGCCGCATTCACAGGATAAAACAGGGCCGGCCTACCGCAGATTTCGAACAGAACCTTGCTCAGCTGGGATTTCATCCGCTTGCCTTTTCCGGCTGCGAGTACTGCAACGGCTAGTGGTGATTCCTTTTTCAACAAGCCCTCCCAACGGAACGATACACAATCTTAACCCATTGAAATCATATAGTTTAAGTTCGTCTCATCTCTATGACACAACAATGTGACATCGGTTTGGACGCAAAAGTTGACCTTTTTAGCAGAGATGGAGCATAAAGTCAATACATGACCTGCATATGATCAAGATACCTGGCAACCTTGTTTTTTCAGAAGCCTGTCATGGCCGCATCTTCGGAATCTCGCTCAAAGCAAAAAGTGCTTTATCGATGTGTTCTTCGGTGTTGAACGGCCCTATGGAAAACCTGACCGAGCCTTTTTTCTCGACAAGGCCGAGTGTTTCGTGAACAAGAGGTGCGCAATGAAGACCGGTTCGCGTGGCAATGTTGTAGTCAACATCAAGCATCATGCCGGCATCCCGTGAGATGAAGTTCTTGATATTAAGCGAAATGATGGGCAAATGGTTCTCAGCGGGCCCTGCACAGTAGGTGGTCACTGCCTTGTTGTCGGCAAGGCCCTCTCTGAACCTGTTATAGAGCTTCATCTCGTGCTTGTAAAGCGAGTCGAGGCCGTGCTCTTCCAGATAATCGAGCCCGGCGTGCAGGCCTGCCACTCCCACGATGTTAATCGTTCCGGCTTCGAGCCTGAACGGGTAATCATCCAGATGTGTTCGAACCGCTGAACGGACTCCCGTCCCGCCGAACCGTGTTGTCCTGATATCAACATCCTCTCCGACACAAAGCCCTCCAATACCCGTGGGTCCCATCAGCGACTTGTGTCCCGTAAAAGCCACAACGTCGATGTTCATGGACTTCATGTCAATGGGAATTATCCCTGCTGTTTGCGAGGCATCTATCACAAAACGAACGTTCGCCTCGCGGCAGATTTTTCCTATTTCGGCAACCGGCTGGATGGACCCGATGACATTTGAGCCGTGATTCACGATCACCAGCGCGGTCTCTTTCCTTATCGCTTTCTTGAAATCATCCGGATTCACATAACCGTTGCCGTCGAAATCGATATAATCAACGCTGATCTCGCCCGTCATCCGCTTGACGTACAGGGGCCTGAGCACCGAGTTATGCTCCAGCCTCGTGCTGATCACGTGATCCCCGGGGCTCAGCATGCCGTCGATGACCTGGTTTAGGACATCCGTGGCGTTGTATCCGAAAACGAGCCGCTCTGGAACCGTCCCGTTGAAAAACTTTGTTAGCCTGCGGCGGGTAGTAAACACGACGTTCTCAGCTTCAAGCGCCTTGTCGGTGCCTGACCGCCCTGGATTCACGCCGGCGGTTCTGTAGAAGCTGTCCATTTCTTTGTAAACGTTTTCCGGTTTGGGAAATGTGGTTGCGCTGTTATCCAGGTAGATGTAATCGGTCACAAGTGTCTCCCGCATATGGCAGATATTAAAGTAACTGAATTATTTGTTGTTTTCATCCGGGTTCAACCCGGACCACTACAGCCGGTTCATCAGACACGAAAGAAAGTGAAACTGGGACAAAGTGTTCATTGATCCGGCATCAAATCGGATATTGAAACAAATTTACAAGCGAAGATCCTTAAGAAATTTCTTTACTTGTCGGAATCAATGAAATTATCCTTATGTACAACCATGGTGCCTCGGAGAATGCGATTGCAATAACTCCTTTATTTACATTGGTTTCATCTGAATACAACATGCCATTCACATGGGAAACGCACATGGGAGACATGAACCAGTTCAACTTCATCAAAAGCAAAATAAACCTGTTCAAGGGTCCTGTTCTAGAGGTGGGCTCTCTCTCAACAGGAGGTTCGCCCGACCTGAGAATGCTTTTCCCAGGGGAAAGCTATATGGGTGCTGACATGACTTCCGGAAAAGGGGTGGACAGAGTCATTGATTTCACGGCATCGTTCAACGAAGTGGACCGCGCTCTCGACAAAAAAAGGTTCGCCTCGATCCTATGCCTGAGCGTCCTGGAGCACTGTGGGCAGCCGTTCAATATGGCTGATAATCTGACCAAACTTCTGAGCAGCAAGGGAAGGATCTACGTATCAGTGCCGTTTGCCTGGAAGTTCCACGGATACCCCTCGGATTACTGGCGATTCACTGATGAAGGCGTGAAGAAACTCTTCCCACGAATCCGGTTCGATTCGCCGCCCGGGCAGCTCAGCACCTCTTTCGATGGAGAGCTTTTTCCTTTAGATAAAGAGCTGGGGCGTATCCGGATGAACGGCTCCGGCGCACTGTTCAAGAAAGGGCGACAGCTTGGCAGCGTCGAACTCGTCGTTCTGAGGCTGGCTGGCGCATTAGGCTTATTAAGGAAACTCAGCCGGTATCGGTACCTCATGCCGCCCACCATGATAAACATGACAGGCACGCGAGCGACAAAGAGTATGAAATAAACGGGTTCATCACTACACATCTGACAGCTTCCGGACGAAATCCAGCAGCTCCCCTGGATTGTCAGCCAGAAAATCGGGATGCTCGGCTCTTAACTGCTCCACACTCCTGAAACCCCAGGTCACGGCAGCTGTATGCATACCCGCTGCTTTTCCGGTGATTACATCCACGGGCGAATCCCCGGTGTAGAGCACCGTGCCGGGGGATATGCCCATTCTCTTGGTGATCATGATCGCGCCGGAAGGATCCGGCTTCCTTGGTATTCCATCCCGCTGGCCAACAACCGCATCGAACATCCCCCCTGGAAAAAACCGCTCCACCAGCAACGTTGTCATGGCTTGCGGCCTGTTGGAAAGGATCGTCATCTTCAAGCCGGATCCCTTCAGAGAATCGAGCATACCGGCAACTCCATCAAACGGCGCTGTTGAAACAGCCGGCTGCTCCAGATAATACTCCTTTATCAACTCCTTCATCCGAGCGATTCGCCCTGGCGTAGATCTTGTCAAGGCGAGCGCGCAAAGGACATCCACTCCGTCCCCCACCATGCAACGCACCTCTTCACGTGACCTCGGCCCATCTCCCATGGTATCGAGGCAGACGTTGACGCATCCCGTTATGTCTTCCAGCGTATCAAGCAGGGTTCCGTCCAAGTCGAACATCACCGATCGGATGGCCATTTGTACGAACTCCTTTTTTTATTTTTTTCCGCATTCCAGAAAAACCATGATGACGGACAGATCAGCAGGAGACACTCCAGCGATTCTCGATGCCTGCCCGAGAGAGGCCGGCTTGATCTGGTCGAGTTTCTCCTTCGCCTCGGGCTTAAGCCCCGGAATCGATTCGTACCGCAACTCCTCGGGAAGCGGGCGGTTTTCCATCGCACATAGGCGCTCGATGCCCTTTAGCTGACGCCGGATATACCCCTCGTACTTGACCTCTATCTCGACCTGCTCCATCTCCATGCCGCTCAGGCCAAGCCCGGCCAGCCCGGGCGATGAGTCCTCCAGCTTCTTGAGCACAACCTCCGGTCTCCTCAAGATCTTCCTCAACGCAACCCCGTTTACCCTTTCCGTATCGAGAAGAGAATGCGTTTTCCGGATCCTCTCCTCCTTTCTTTTGAATGCGCTGTACCGGTCATCCGAAATGAGCCCGAGCTTCCGCCCGTACTCTGTGAGTCTCCGGTCCGCGTTGTCCTGCCTGAGAATCAGGCGGTATTCAGCCCGCGACGTGAACATTCTGTAAGGCTCGCGCGGAGATCGGATCACGAGATCGTCAACGAGCACACCGATGTACGCTTCAGAGCGCTTCAACACGAAAGGGGGCTCATCTCTGAGCTTCAGCACCGAATTGATCCCCGCAACCAACCCCTGTGCAGCAGCTTCTTCATAACCGGATGTGCCGTTGATCTGACCGGCCAGGTAGAGGCCCGGGAGCTTCATTGTCTCCAGCGTGGACTTGAGCTGAAAGGACGGCACAAAATCGTATTCCACCGCATATCCCGGCTGAAGAATCTGTGCGCTCTCCAGTCCTTCGATTGAGCGGACCATGGCAAGCTGCGCATCTTCGGGAAGGCTGGTGGAAATCCCGTTCAGATAGAGGTGTTCGGTGTCGAGCCCCTCAGGCTCCACATACACGAGATGGCTTTCGCGGTCCGGAAAACGCACGACCTTGGTTTCGATGGAAGGGCAGTACCGCGGCCCCGTCCCAACTATCCGGCCCGTGTAAAGGGGTGAACGGTCGAGGTTGTCCCTGATGATCCGGTGAGTCCGGGCGTTTGTGCGCGTAATGTAACAAGGAACCTGTTTCTGCAGAACCTGCTCCGATTCGAACGAAAATAGCTTCGGCTCATCATCACCGTGCTGGACCTCCATGCGCTGCGGGTCCGCGCTGGAGCACCTGATTCTCGGAGGGGTTCCGGTTTTGAGCCTGCCAAGCTCGAAACCCAGTTCCGAAAGACACGCGGACAAACCTGCTGCCGTGGCTTCGCCGACCCGCCCTCCCCGGATGGAGCGCTCCCCCACATGAAGAAGCCCGTTCAGAAACGTACCGGTGGTAAGAATCACGGCCCTGGCCGGTACTGAGCGGCCGTCCATCAGGCGGACGCCCGCAGCAGCCCCCTTCTCCTTCATCACGGAACCGACCATCCCTTCGACAAGAGTCAGGCCGGGCTGCCCGCTCAGGCTTTTCAACAGCTCTGCTGCGTAGAGGTGACGGTCTGATTGCGCACGCGGCGAACGTACAGCCGGCCCCTTGGAAGTGTTGAGCATCCTGAACTGAATACCGGTCCGGTCGGCAACCTTGCCTATTTCGCCTCCGAGCGCGTCGATCTCCCGAACGAGCTGGCCCTTTGCCAACCCTCCCACAGCCGGGTTGCAGGACATCCTGCCCACTGATGCGGTGCTCAAGGTGACAAGCACTGCGGACATACCCATCCTGCAGACACAAAGCGCTGCCTCGCAGCCTGCGTGCCCTCCGCCAACGATTACAACATCCGCCTGGCTCACGAAATCCTCACACGTGATTGAAAACAAGCAACAGGAACACGATAAAAACGCCGCACAGAGTACTCAAATTACCGTTGCATGGCAACACAATGCGGGCTTCGCCCTGTGACGGACGGTACATGGTGACACACCCCTCGGCGATCTCTGGTTGAGGAAGCTGGAGTCATTCCGATGAATATGCATTGACTTCACTAACATTCCTGCTTAAGCTGGTGGCTTTCAGCAGGTTCCGTTCGATCCCGGCTACCGGGCTCTAACTTTATGTACAGAACCGGCGAAAAACGGTAAACCGTACTGTTTCTAATCCTTCTGTTTTCTTTGATTTTGGACATCACCAGATCCATGCGTTCCTGTATCGACAATACTCTTCCTTCGGCATTACCATCGAGAAAGGCCCGTTGCCTTGGGACGATTTTTTTTTCCTGCCTCATGGCCCTGCTTGCTCCGGACAGCTCAGCCCAGGCCGGCAAAACAAACTCTCAAGAAGGGGCTGATGCGGGAAAAGAGGAAAGGCCTGAAAAACGACCTGGCCTTATCGAGATCGCGCGAACCGAAAGCCGTAAGCAAAAAGCAATGCTTGATGACAAGATCGAGCACCTGATCCATGTACTGGCCATCTACACCGATCCGGAGCTGACTCTCGTCCAGCAAAGCCGCAAGGAGCTTCTCTCGTATGGAGCGTACTCCATCCCGCACCTGGTCAGCGCCATGGAGGATCAATCCGTTGAGCGCACGAGAATCAGTGCTGGAAAAGTGTCAGCCCTGATCCTTGCCAAAATCAACGCTCCTTCCGTAGAAAAGGAAGCCCTGAGGATGTTGGCCGGTGAAAACACAATAGCCAAGGCTAACGCCACGCGTTGCCTCGGCGAGATGGGCCTCGTCAAGCATCTGGACAAAATCAAGGCAAACCTCGATTCAAAAGATGAAAACCTGCTGGAAGAAACCATATTGTGCATCGGGCGCATGCAAAGCGATAACATCATCGAGCTGGTAAAACCTTTCTTCGTCGGCAAAAAGCCACGCCTCGTGGTCGCGGCCATCAAAGCACTGGATATCAGCGGCAACGAGAGCGAATCCGCCTGCGACCTGGTGATCTTCGCCATAAAATCCTCAGACAGGGAGCAAATAAAAGAGGCCGCCTACGACTTCATAGAATCGCACGGAACGGAAAAGTGCATTCCCGCCCTCACGGAAAAGTACGGAACCATGGGAACGGGAAGAAAAGAGCGCTACCGCATTCTTTCGATCATGACAACCCTGGGCGCATCGCTGGAAAGCACCAAAAGAAAACCGGTCGTGGAGTTTTTGAAAACACTTCTGAGTACGGGTGATTACGACACCGTGAAAAAAGCCGCGTACTACCTCAACATGCTCGGTGACGAGAGCGGATTGAGGGTCCTTACCGGAAAACTCGACAACCTCATCACCAGACACGGCAACGCGGAATACTATTTTTATCGCGGCGAGATATATCTTCGCTTCAAGAAATACAAACAGGCCAAAAGGGATTTTCTCGAAGGTTTGAGAAAGGACAAAAAAGCCGGCCGCTATGGAGCCGACAAGGTATTCATCGCACTGGCAAGGTGCTATGCTGCCGAAGACCGCTTTCTGGATGCCGAGCGGAACATCCGAAAATCCCAGCAGGAGGACACATCTACCCTTCCCGAAGAATACGAAGAGTTCAAAAAAATGGCGAAGGATCCCAGATACTCAAAGGTATTCAAATCCGGATCGAGATAAGATGCGGTTATTCGGTGCATGATCAGCGATTCATAGCGTTACCACCTTTTCTCGAACCCGGCCGGTCGGGCCCGCCGGATGCTTTGTACACGAATATTACCGGCCAGGAGGTGACCTGAAGCGCGGGCCGCACTATTACTGGCTAGCCGGCGTATCTCATCCTCTTCTGCTGCGGAACATCGCGACGAAAAGTTTGAAACAAACGGACCAAACACGGACACGAGATCCGGATCATTCGGCCAACAAGGATCAACACGCAATGAACACCCTGCTGAAGCTCGACAAAATCAGCAAAATCCACGGTTCAAAAAAGGTATTGGAAAACCTGTCCCTGGAGGTACGCTCAGGCGATAGGTTCTTTGTACTAGGTCCATCCGGTTGCGGCAAAACAACCCTGCTCAGGATAATCTCAGGCCTGGATCCCGATCACGGCGGCTCGATCGAAATCAACGGCGAAAAGGTGTCGGGAGAAGGAATCTTCATCCCGCCGAACAAGCGAGGCGTGGGATACGTGTTCCAGGAAGGGGCGCTCTGGCCGCACATGAGCGTTGAAAAGCACATCACCTTCGGCCCGGGCTCGAAAAAGAGAAAAGATTGGAATGAATACCTCCTGAACCTGACCGGCCTTAGTAACCGCAAAAACGATTATCCGGCTTCGTTGTCCGGAGGAGAGCAGCAGCGCCTGTGCCTGGCGAGGGCCCTCTCCAACCGGCCGTCACTGCTTCTGCTCGACGAACCTCTCGGTCACCTCGACCGCAACCTGACAATGGAGTTCAGGGAGGCTGTACTCGATATTGTTGACAAAACCGGGACTACCTCGATCTTTGTGACACACGACCAGGAAGAGGCGCTTTCCATGGCTGACCGAATCATGCTTATGGACATGGGCGGACCTGTTCAGACAGGGACACCGGAAGAGGTGTTCAACAGCCCGAAGACTGCGTGGGCCGCGGCCTTCTTCGGACCGGTCACCCGGTTCCACGCCACATGCGGTCCGGGAGGAAAGGTGCAGACGCCTCTTGGCGAATACGATACGGGATTTTCCTCGGGTACCCGGTGCGAGGTCGTGTTCAGAGCGCTCGATGTACAAGCGCTGCCCGGCGCCGGGAACACGCCTGCAAATGCAATCAGGAGCATGTTTCAAGGTGATCGCTTTCTCGTCGTGTGCAACCTCTCAGGAGCCGAGGTCACCGCGTTCAGCCCGACCCGGGATTGGGACGATGAGGAGGAAAATGTCCACCTGCAGGTCAAGGGTAAGCCGATGATATTCGCCAGTAAAGAACACGGCCCGCAACCAGGGGATTGAGAAAGCAATGATTAGATACATGATGGCTACGGTCCTGATCCTCGGATTCATTTCGCTCGTTGTGTCGCTCATCGTTTTCTCAAAGGAACCGGCCACAGGGGAGCCTCTGGTAATAATCCAATCCGCTGACTGTCAGGAATGCCATCCGGATGTCTATGCGGAGTGGAAAAAATCATGGCACGCAATGGCATGGAAAGATCCTCATGTCAGGGACAAGCAGCAGGCCGACAACTTCAAGAAAAAAGACTGTATCCCATGCCATGCGCCGCGCCCCATATTCGAGAGAGGCTTGCGCCAAGGGGAGCGGGTCGTTGAGAGAATCTCCAACCGCGACGACGGCGTTGACTGCATCTCGTGCCACAGGCTTCCCCAGGGCGGTTATGCAGCAGCAAACAAAACCGCTCAGGGGCCTTGCGGAGCTACATTTCACCCTCTGCTGAACTCACAGAAGCTTTGTGCTCCCTGCCACAACCAGCACAAAACTGTTGATGAATGGATGAGCGCGCCTCCTGATCTGAAAAAGGAAAACTGCGGCAGCTGCCACATGCCTCGGATCGAAAGGAAAAGCAGGAACGGGAAGCCTGCCCGTGAAGGCAGGGACCACACATTCAGGGGTGGGCATTTCGAGGCGTTCCTGCAGGCATCCTTTTCGCTTTTCACAGAGATAAAAACGGACGAGGCCGGGAAAACCCTGTGCATCCGCCTTGCAAACGACAACACCGGCCACAACTTCCCCACTGACTCACGCCATCGCGCTTTGGACCTGGTTCTTACCTTTTTCAAGAAAGGGGGGCTGCCGTTTCCTTCGCAAGATAACAACAGGGAGTACGGGCAGGAATCCGGCACGCACAGGATGCGGTTCAGAAACCCGTACCGTTCTGAAACAGGGAAGGAAAACACGCAGATCCCGGCAGGAGAGGAAGCTGTCTTGAGCGTCCAGGTGCCGGGGGGAGCGAAAAAAGCCCTGATCCAGGTGATCTACAAGCTGACACCTTTCATGCCGGACGAGGAGGGAATGGAACTTGCAAGAGAGGAGGTCACCTTCCAGTAGCCTGGCCGTTCGGACCTGTCGGGCTTGTCCGACAAGACATAAGGAGATCTATCCTATTGATTTTATTGTTCTTATGAATACACCCTCAATCTTTGTGGACTTTTCTCGATCTAAGTGCTAAAATATTAATGTGCCGCAATCGGATATGCCTGCGCCTATTTTTAGGAGGGCCTGCCATGTTCAAAAAAACTACTGTTTTCATTTTTCTCCTTTGCGCTTCATGTTTAATCATCCAGCCGACTGATGCCCAGAGCCGGAAAGAGGTTCCGGATAAAAAGCCTTCGTCAGCTTCAGGAAGATCCACTACCAGTAAACCAAGCTCCAGCCGCAGCGTTTCAAGTCCGAAATCGACCAAGGTCTCGCGCCCGGTTACAAAAAAGAGCACGAGCAGCATCAAGGTCGGCAGCTCAATACCCAAATCGAGCAAGCCGACAAGAAAAAGTTCGACTCCCAGGAGTTCATCCAAATCGCGAGGTTCCATCACCAGTTCCGGTACTGCCGACTCTTCGAAGCAGATAAGGGCAGTCTCCGGATCGTCAGCATCCAAAAGCCGAGTCTCGATAAACGACACCAATACCCGAAACAAGGAAAGCGGAATCCGTTCCAACACTGACACAGCACCAAAGGGAACCCTGGTTCCAGGGGCACTGCCAAGGGTCAGGCCAAGCTTCGAGTACAACGAGCCATCCTCACGCCCCCGCAATGAAGACGCACAGAACTCTGATAGGCCTGTTGCTGCTGACCGGGAGCGTTACAGGAGGCCGTCAGAAGACCATGGTTCAGGCAACAACAACGGATCAAACGGCAACGGCAACGATAATGACAACGATGATGATGGAGATAATGATGATGATGATGATGATGTGACCGTTTACTGTTTCTGCTGCCACTGTCCCTGGTGGGATTGCATTTGGTGCAAGTACTGGTCTCCGATGTGCTGGGGATACTACGGGCACAACTATTCGTACTGGGATCAATACTGGCATGATGATTGGCAACAAATCTTTGTCGAATACCATCATCATTATGACTTTCAAGACTACTATCCCAGCATCTACACCCCACCAGCTCTTATAATGGATCCCACATCCGAATCGCTCGAATACCTCGATGAAGGCGCCAACTTTTTCAGGGAAGGGAAATACCAGGAAGCGTTGCACATGTTCCGGCTCGCAACCCTTGCGGACTTGAACTTCGCAATCCCAAAGTTCGCCTATGCCCATGCTCTCTACGCGCTAGGGATGTACGAGTACGCAGCCTACGAAATACGCTTGGGAATGTGCCTGATGCCTGACTGGCCTGAAATGGGCGGTGACCTGACGCTCATGTACGGCGACCCTGCTGATTTCGAGGAACAGCTATCCGCGCTTCGCGCTCATATTGAGATAATGATCAGCGATCAGGATGCACTCCTTGTGCTCGGATATGTGTCCTTTTTTTCCGGCGACCTCAACACAGCGGAAGAATCGTTCAAGGAATTTGAATTCTCAACGGACCGTGATACAGCGTATACAGCCGAACTTTTCATGAACACGATCCAGACAATCAAGGAGGAGCTCGCCTCGCAGGGAAAATGAACCTCTTGCCTGACTTGTCCGACTTGTCGGATCCTCTGTCGTGTCCGACCTGTTGGACAAGGAAGGGATCACCTGGCGCACCTGAAACCCCTGTCACGGGCCGCACTGTCCGGCTGCTTCCGAACCGGACCGCAACAGGAAAACGAATCTGGCCTCCTCCATGCCCTGTTGAATGCGGATCCTTTGCAGGCTGACCGGATACCACCATTGGGATCGGAGAGCACCACCCACTCCACGACGTTGCCCCCCATGTCCATGCATCCGAACGGACTCTTGTCGCGTTCGTGTGAACCGACATCCTCCTTTTCGAAAGTGTCAAGGTTGTTGATGTTGGCGACATTGCGAAGCACCTCGTTTCCCCAGGGGAACAGGCGGCTGTCCGGCCCTCGAGCCGCGTACTCCCACTCGTCGGAGAAGGGCAGGCGCTTGCCCGCCCACAGGGCGAACGCTTTGGCGTCGTGAAATGTGATACCGGTTACAGGCAGGTTCTGGCTTCCTATCCCGACCTTACCGCCTTCCCATGAAGCGGGCGGCGGAAAGCCGGTCCTGTCAACGAAAACCGAATACATGAAGTTGGTCACCTCATACTTGTCGATTTCAAATGACGACAGCTTCCTGGTCCTCAAGGGGTTGTTGCATGCGTCATCGTCGGTGCCGAGATTCACGGTCCCGCCGGGGATACTCAGCATCTCCTGCTGGGCGGGTACATGATTCAAAAGGTAATCGATCTTGAGCCTGCTTTGAAAATCCGCTTTCCCGGCGGCGCTTTTCAGAAACGGCAGCGCCTTTTTCCCAAAGAACCGGAGGTTGAAAAAAGCCCTTTCGCGCTCCTCCCAGGTTGAAGCCGATAGCGATTCGATGCTGTTGATTATCAAAATCGCCTGCATGAGGGTTGCGCTCTCCGGCTCCTCATCCGGAGCATTCGGAGCAGGCAGGACCAGCAGCAGTGTTACGAGGAGCTGTGACATTCGAAAAACCCGTTGAGCCAGGCGTCATCACCCGAGCGCCTGATCTTAGTGTCGGAAAGGACGATGGCTTCGCTCATGCACGGTTTTCCTTCTCCTTCAACAGGGGATAGCGCCGTACGCCCGCCAACGATTTTCGGTGAAATGTACGCACAAACCTGGTCTGCAAGGCACGACTCTATCAGGCCTGTAAAAAGCCTGCTGCCGCCTTCCACGAGCAGCCTGTGAATCCCTCTTTTCCGCAATACAGCCATGGCTTCGGACAAAAAAAGGCCTTCTTCAAGCGGAGAAGCACTCAGCGGGATCACCTCAGCCCCTCTGTTCTGCAGGGCGCGGGCTCTATCCGGATCGTGTCCGGGCGCTGTCAGGATCCACACGGGCCCTGTTTTAAAACCTTCCTCATCCTTTCTTGCTTTTGCTCCTGATACCAGCCTCGAGTCTTCAGGAATCTCGAGCTTTGTATCCAGAACCACCCTGACCGGCACGAGGGGCGCTTTCCTCTTTCTGCAGTTCAGCCTCGGGTTATCCGCGAGAACAGTTCCGCTGCCGACCAGGACCGCATCAACGTGCCCTCTCAAACTGTGGACCGCATCCCTGGAACGTTTCGATGAGATCCAGGCCGAGCTCCCATCTTTTGCAGCAATCCGGCCGTCGAGCGTCATGGCCCACTTGAGGATCACATGAGGGGTTTTTTCAGCCAGATGGTGATCGAAACCGTGCAAGAGCTCTTTGCAAGCAGTGTCATCTTGAAGCACGACTTCCATTCCGGAGCCGGCCAGCACATCGAGACCCTTTCCCTGATGACGCGGGTCCGGATCGGAATATCCGACGACAACTCTTCTCACCCCTGCAGCAAGTATCGCACCGGTGCAAGGCGGTGTTTTTCCCCTTGTCGAACAGGGTTCGAGTGTCACATAGATGGTTGCTCCGGCCGCTTCTCTTCCAGCCTTGCGTAGAGCCCTGACCTCGGCATGAGGCGCCCCGTACCGTGCATGGTAAGATTTGGCCAGCACGCGCCCGTTCTTCACGACCACAGCGCCCACCATTGGGTTGGGTTCAACCTCTCCCCTGCCTTTCAGGGCCTGGGCAACGGCCTGCCCGATAAATGTCCGGTCTTCATCGATGGTTTGGCCTTTTCTCATGACATCACCTCTACAACCTCTCCGCCAATCAGTGTGAGAGGAGTGGTTCTCTCCACCTTTACCTTTACGATCCGCCCGACGAGTTCATCGGATGCCGGAAAGGCGACTATCTGATTGTAGACCGTTCTTCCCGTGTAACGGTCCGGGTTCCTGGGGCTGACACCCTCCACCAGGACCTCTGCGAAACGGCCCTCCCACAGATTGTTCTTCTCCCGGCTGATGCTCTTCTGCAGGGTCAGCAGCTCGGCGTTTCGCTCCTCCTTGACCGCCTGCGGCACATCATCTCCGTATCTCTGTGCGGCAAGAGTTCCCGGTCGCGGGGAATACTTGAAAACAAAGCACTGCTGGAACCGCACCTCCCTCATCAGCTCCATGGTGGCCTCGAAGTCTGAGCGGGTTTCCCCGGGGAAACCAACTATGAAATCCGAGGCAAGCTCAATATCCGGCATGGATTCCTTGAGCATGGCAGCCGTTTCAAGGTAAAAAGCGGAAGTGTACCTGCGCTTCATCATCTCCAGAACCCTGTCCGAACCGGACTGCGCAGGCAGGTGAATGAACCTCGAAACTGTGGAGCATGAAGACATGGCTTCGGCAAGGTTTTTCTCGACAAGGCCGGGATACGAAGTGACAAAGCTCAGCCTGGCCAGGCCAGGCAGCGCATCGAGGCGGTAAAGCAGCTCCGGCAGCCGGTTGCCCGCGCCGTCCTTGTATCCGTTCACCGTCTGTCCCAGCAGCGTGATCTCCTTGACACCATCATCGACAAGCCGTCCGGCCTCCTCCACGATCTTATCGAGAGGGCGGGATTCTTCCCTGCCCCGCACAAAAGGAACAACGCAGTAAGAGCAGTAGCTGTTGCATCCGCGCATGATGGATAAAAAAGCCTTGAACCCGAACGGACGCCGGGTTTCTTTGCGCCTGACCCTCGGCCGCTCCTTGCATGCGCGGGCGACTATTCCCCTTTCCCCTGCCCCGGCATTTTTCAGGATTTCGGCAATCCGGGGAAAATCCCTTGTTCCCACGACCACGTCCACATGCGGATGTCTTTCAATGAGCTTCTCCCCATCCTTTTGAGCCATGCAGCCCAGAATGCCGATTATCACATCTGGTGATTTCTTCTTCAGCGCTTTCAACGACCCTACTCTCGAATGCACCCTTGCTTCTGCATGCTCCCTGACGCTGCATGTCAAAAACAGTATCACTCCCGCTTCCTCTTTGCCCTTGGTCAGGACAAACCCCTCTTCTTCGAGCAGTGACCGGATGAGCTCGGCGTCGAGCTTGTTCATCTGACAACCGAAGACAACGAGTTCAACAGTGTTCTTGCAGATCGATCGAGTCATGCACCGGTCATCCATATAGCAACAGCTCTTCATTCGCGAAGATCATACATGCCCCTTCAGCAACAAGCGGTCACACTCGAACGCCGATCTTGTTCATCTCGGATCTGAGCTTGTCGATTCCTTCGAAACAAAGCGCATTGATCCCAAGGCTTTCGGCGCTCAGGATATAATCCGGAATGTCATCGATGTAAAGGCAATGTTCAGGCGCGGTCGCGGTTCTGCGAAGAGCTTCCTTGAATATCGCCGGATCGGGTTTCCGGCTGCCCAGCCGGTACGAAAGCAAAAACTCTTCGAACTGCTGCAGCACTGGAAACGTCCTAAGGCAGTGTTCGAAATGCCACTCGTTTGTGTTGGACAAAAGCGCGAGCTTGTACCCGCCCTTCAAGGAAAGGACAAGCTCCTCCATGCCGGAAACCGGCCGGAACACATCCGCCCAGATTCTCTGAACTTCGCGATCGTCAACAGCAAGGCCGAATGCATCCTTTACGCGCCGCGCGAATTCGGCTGATGAGATCTCACCGAGATCATATTGCATTTCCAGTTCCGAACCGAACACTTCATCATATATCTTCTGCGCGGGAAAACCGCTCAAGGATGAAATTGCCCGGCAGGAGCGCATATGATCGAAGCTGAGCAACACATTTCCCAGGTCGAAAACAACGGTCTTGATGGCCAAAGCACGAACCTCTCTGAACCGCACATTTCATACTCATCTACCGCGGCACCGTAAAATGCCCTGATCAACTAACATCATTGGAGCTTTCAGCATCATTTATAACATTCTCATGTATCAGTGTACAATGTGAAGAGGATTGGGAGAAAGCTTTAGGCTTTAGGCAGAGGAAGAAAAAAAAAGAACCACGGATGAACACGGCTTAATCCGCTTATTTCATACTCTTCGTCGCGAGGTACTGTAAACTGTGTTGTGGCAAGGCGCATGCCAGGAGACGATCCTCAACCTGTTAGGAGTGTTCGGTCAACTGGTGTTCTTTCCTGAACACTGAACTCTGATCACATAATCTGAATCCACAGCCCTGAACCGGATCAGTGCAATATCGAACACTATTTTGTTGCAAATTAGCACAGACGCGCAGGCAATACAAATTTAATGCGCATGTAAGCTCTTATTAAATTTGATGTTATATGTACGGCAGTAGGGCACTGGTTTTGCATCCAAGTTTTCCCCTCAGATGCTATGGATATATTTGATTGACATTGGTAGCAGAACAAAATATAAATACATGAAACTTTTTATACAAATCCGGGAGGTAAAACCGATGCGCTGGCACATGACAAGACAATCCGTGTTGTTTTTTGCTGTATGTCTTCTATCCGTTTTTGCAGCGGTTTCACTGA
>CAZIUL010000005.1:0-155065 GCA_964542475.1 uncultured Phycisphaerales bacterium
GGGCGGCACTCTGTTGCCGCCTCTTCTCTTACGGCGCTGACGGAGCAGCGCCCTCTATTGTTCAATCGGCGCATTCCGTTTCTTCTGGATGGCGGCACTCTGTTGCCGCCTCTAGCACAAGGCAGCCTTGTCGCATCCTCAAAACCCTTGAGGCGTGTTTTTTTGCCGCCTCGCCGTGGGTGACGAGCACCACGGTGCCGCCTTGCTTGTTGAAGGCGGCAAGGTGATCGAGCACCTCTTTAGCGCAGTCCGGGTCGAGGTTGCCGGTGGGCTCGTCCGCGAGAACGATTTCAGGCCTGTTGAGGAGCGCCCGTGCAATAGCTGTGCGCTGCCTCTCGCCGGTGCTGAGCTCGGACGGCTTGTGCCCGGTTCTGTCGGCAAGGTTCAGTTCTTCCAGAAGGGCTGCTGCCTCGGATCGATTGCTGTCCTTCTTTCCGCTGCCTGCCGCTGCCGGGCATGCGCCTCGTGCGAGGAGCACGTTTTCGAGGGCGCTGAGGTACGGGACCAGGTGGTAGTTCTGGAAAACGAACCCGATTTTCTGAGCCCGGACCCTGGCTCGGGCCCCGGAGCCGATGGAGTAGAGCTGGCGGCCGCACGCGGTCACGTCGCCCTTGCTCGGGCTCAGCATGCCGCCTGCCATGAGCAGCAGCGTGGTCTTTCCGCTTCCGCTCGGGCCCTGCAGCACCACGAACTCCCCGGCCTCCACCTTCAGGCTCACACTGTCCAGCGCCTTGATCTCCGCCTTTCCCTTGCGATAGATCTTGTTCACGTTTTCGAAGCGTATCATGGTTAATCGTCTCTCAAGCTCATCGCGGGGTCGGACGTTATGGCCATTACAGCGGCAAGGCCCGAACAGAGCGCGGTGAAAGCACAAGCGCATACAAGGGCCTGGGGCAGCAGGGCGTACTCCGGTCCCAGCGATTTCGCGGTTACCCTGAAGATCCCGGGGCCGTAGGTCAGGGATAGGGCGGTTCCCGCAAAAAAACCGATGGCTGCGCCGGCCAGCCCGATCACGACGGCCTTGCCCAGGAAGAGCGCGGCGATCCTGCCGGATCCGTAGCCGAGCGCCCTGAGCACGCCGATCTCCCGTTTTCTATCGCGCACGTTCATCACGGCAAGGACACAGATCCACACCGCGCACGCGGCAAGCACGAACGGGACCGAAAGCGCGAAGTACCTCTCTGTCATGAGCCGCTGTTTTTCCCGGGCTGAAGCGATGCTCGCCATCTTGATCACGCGGGCATCAGGCAAAATCGCTGCGAGCTGCTCCCGGAGAAGCTCAAGGGAATCGGTGTTTTCGTCCCGGCAGAGGCATTCGAGCGCCTTTATCTCGTTGATCAGCCCCTCCATGTCGAGGAGCTCCTGCGCATCGCCCAGATGAAAGTAAAGGGTAATGTCGTCCACGGTCCCGCTTTCGGACAGGCTGCCCGCCACCTCGAAGCTCTTCCCCTGGATCTCGATCAGATCCCCCTTTGAAATCCCAAGGCTGCGCGCGATCTCGAAGCCCACATGGACATCCCCCCTGTCAATGGAAAAGATCATGGGCGGCTTCTTCTTGCCCGGGGGCGCGACCTCGCTTGCTATGCCCTTCAGGCTGACATCGCGGCCGCGCCACTGGATTGTTCCCTGGAGCATTGCGAGCAGATGGTTGTACGAGATCCCTTTTTCTGTTGCGAACCGCTGGGCGTACTCTTCGGGCATCGTGTGTTCGGAAAAGCCCCTCTTCCAGAACCTATCCATGTCCGTGTCCTTGGAGACAATGCGCAGGTTGAAGCCGATGTCCCGCATGAGGCGGGAGGTCTCCCTCTTGGAAGCCTCGCTCGTTGTCAGGAAGAACACAAAGAGCGCAACGGCCGCTGTCACCGCGAAGAGGCTCAGGAGGAAGTTGACCTTCCTGTGCAGGATCTCCTTTGTGATGAGTCCGTACGTTTTCACGCTCCCCTCCCCATCTTCGCTCGGATGAGCAGGAAAGCGCAGCCCGCAAGGGCAAGCGCTGCGAGCCCGGCAAGGGTGTAGACGGCTGCCTTGCCCGGGGAGAGCCCGGATGATGCGGGCTCTTCCGGCTGCGGCTCGCCCGGCTCTTCAATGTCCTGAGGCGGGGCGACCGGCTTTTCCTGCCCGCTCTTTTCTTCGGCATCCGGGTTTTCATCAGGCGGCTTCGTGTCGAACGAAACCTCCTGCTCGCTGTATCCGAAGAGCACGTCCCCTTCGAAGGGATCCGGCTGTGACAATGCGCCTGTCGGTGCAGGGTAGCCCGGGCCGTACGACAGGATCTGGCTCATCTCGATCTTCACCATGGGATTCTCGGGGTCAAAACCAAGGAGCTTGGCAGCCTTTGCCTTGCGCTCCTCGTCCCAGCGAAGCGGAATGTGCATGCCCTGGAACAGGAAGCGGTCCATGCCGCATTCGCAGTCCGCGCCGATAATTGCGAGGATGTTGAAGAGGATCCTTTCGCTAATGTCGCTTCCTGCGAGGAGCGGACCCATGCGCTTGCCCCTGCCGTAGAGCACAACAGCGCGGGGCAGCGGGTCGGCCTGCTGCGCGGAGATGCCCAGGCTGAACAGCAGGGCCTTCTCATTTGAACGCTCCTTCGCGGATACGGTGACAAGCGCCGGAGGTTCTTTCACCGGTTTTGCCATCCGGTGCATGACCCCGCGGATCCGGTCAATGGCGGCGTTCGTCTGGTCGCGCGCAGCAGTGTTAAGGGCCGGATCATCTCCCTCGATGAGCAGAACCACGCAGAACGTATCCAGACACTTTTCGAGGATTTCGTCCCGCTTGGGCGAAGCGGACGCCCGCTCTATCAGCGCCCACGCCTGTTCTTTGACATCCGCGCCCATATCGAGTTTGCCAAGCCTTATCGATCTGTTGTCCGGCGCGACCAGAACAGCTGCAGGAAGCGAGGCGGATTCCATGGAGCGGTAAAAGCGCATGGCCGGATGTCCTGCCGCGTCTATAACGTTGATGACCGCGGCGTTGATGTTCGTGTCGGCAAGGGCCTGGTGCACATTCACCGCTGAAGCGAGCGCCTTGTCATGTGTGCCATCAGTGTAGAAAAAGAGGTGGTAGGAGCTCCCCCCCAGGTCAACGAAGCCCGAATCGCGCACCGTGTAGCGGCACGCGAGCGCCTCCTGCGTGCCGAGCAAGCAGAAAAGGGCGATACCAGCCAAGCAGCAGGTCTTCATCAAGGTACATTCTCCTGTTGTTTTGTTTTGAAAGCGCGGTCCGGGCCGTAATCGAGTCCGCACGAACCCGTACTATACCAGCGCCGGGTGCGGTAGTGAAGCGATCCCTTCTTTCTTTCCGGGAATGGACATGCCTACGATCATCTCGGATTTGTCTCGGTGGATCCTCCGCACCGTATTTGTTACAATGTCTCTTGGTATAAGGTGATTGATTTTTCCGAACCGGTTTGGGCCGACCGATTTTTGCTATAGAACTTTCTTGTACAGGTCTCTATAATTCTAGTTGGACTCCGGGATATGGATTAGTGAAATGCCCCTTACCTTCCCATCTCACCAAGGCCTAATTCTTCCGCTGGTGCGCAGGTGGCCCCGGCATTTCGACGCACTCGCATTGTGTGTTGGGGCTGCCATGCCTGATGTCGTGGATGGACTCCTTGGCCTGTACAGGGGATACCTCGGACAGTGGTATGGTCATACGCTGCTTGGCACCGTCGTTTTCTGCTGGCCAGGAGGGCTGGTGCTGACTTGGTTGCTCATGATCGTCGCCAAGTACCTATCGCAGCGTTTTTACCTAATACGCAGCATTCAGCCGGCGTTTGCTGAGTTGGCTCATTCATCCGCGTTGCAGGTCAATACTCCACGAACCGGCGTTGTGCCAAACTGGTTGGTGTTCGTGAGCCTGTCGATTTGGGTAGGGGCTCTCTCACACCTCCTCTGGGATTTCGTTTCCCACGGAAACTGTTTGT
Organism: uncultured Phycisphaerales bacterium; assembly: GCA_964542475.1. Lineage (GTDB taxonomy): Bacteria > Planctomycetota > B15-G4 > B15-G4 > CAYZWU01 > CAZIUL01. The sequence goes on from CAZIUL010000005.1 coordinate 3,932, forward strand.
GGCTCTATCCTTTTATCGGAAATAGCCAAGTATTCCCGTCATGGTGGTATGCGGTGTGGTTCGAGATCCCACTTCCTTTTTACGAGGATCCGTATCCATTTGGACCGCATCTGGTAGCATGGTTTGCGCTGACGCTCATAGGTGCATTACTTTTTTTCGATCCCGTCCTACGGAGACGACGGAGGACGTGTAACCGCGGCGAGAAGACCGATAGTCCAACTTCCACATCCAGCCGACCGTCGAGGCCTAGCGGCCCTGTCGGCGGCTGATGCAAGCGTTAGACGGTTCAGCGAGAGGTTTGCAGTGATGAGAGATGTTTTCACAGGATGGATTGACCGTATCTTGGCGAAACCAATCAGGTATCTGTTCGAGACTCCCGCGAGACTGCTGAAGGGCTGCGTGGAGGACGGAATGACCGTTCTGGATGTTGGTTGCGGCGCGGGTTACTACAGTTTGGGCATGGCCAAATCAGTTGGACCCACGGGACGAGTCATCGCGGTCGATACCGAGACCGAAGCGATCGCAGCTCTAAGAAGGAAGGCAGAGGAAGCCGGCCTTTCCGAGCGAATTGAGCCAAGAGTGTCCAAAGAGCAAGATCTTGGCGTCCGTGACCTGAACGGCCAGATCGATTTCGCTCTGGCAGTCTATGTGGTACACCATGCTAGAGATGCCGGCAGTCTTATGAGTGACGTGCATAGGGCTTTGAAGCCGGGTGGGAAGTTCCTGGTCGTCGAGCCGAGACACCATGCCTCAAAAGCCGAGTGCGAATCTACCGAATCTGCAGCCCGCGCCGCCGGCTTCGCATTGGCTGATCATCCGAGGCTCAAACGGGATTGGGCAGTGACTTTTGTGAAAGGCTGAGAAAGCGTCAGCGCGCCTCGTCAGCGTCTGCTTCTGGCAGTATATGCATTGGTGAGGCTTGGCAGCCGTTGGGTGGGTTGGAACCGCCCGACAAGCAGATGCACCTGGTTGCCCACTGCGTGGCCCGCAGGCGATCTGTCGGCCGTTGGGATGAATACAGGCAGGAAAGACAAGATGCGGAATATGGCCATCCTTGTTGCTGAAATCCTATGCCTCACAATTCTTGTGTTCACAACGCAATTGAGCGCGCAGGAAAGCGATGAGGCGATGAGACTGGTTGAAGTACGAAAGATATGGGACAAGGCGCCCCACAATGCTTTCACTGACCTGGTTCGCTTTCGGGACCGATGGTTCTGCGTATTTCGTGAGGGTAAGGCGCACGTCTCCCCCGACGGAGCACTGCGGATTATCACGTCAGCCGGCGGCGAGAAATGGGAATCGGCGGCCCTCATCGCATCGCCGAATTCGGACCTGCGGGACGCGAAGATCACCGTCACTCCGAACGACCAGTTGATGCTGTGCGGGGCCGAAGCGCTGCACGACAAATCGAAGCACACGCACCAATCGTTGACCTGGTTTTCGAAGGACGGCGGCACTTGGAGCGACAGGCACGAGATCGGCGACCCGGACTTCTGGCTCTGGCGAGTCACCTGGCACAAGGGGAAGGCCTACAGCATCGGCTACGGCTGCGGAAAAGATCGGTCGGTCCGGCTCTATTCCAGCAAGGACGGGAAAGGATTTGACCCGCTCGTCGACCGCCTGTTTGACGTCGGCTATCCCAACGAAACGTCGATTGTGTTCGACGGCGACACCGCCTACTGCCTGCTGCGGCGCGACGGCAAGCCAAACACCGGCCTGCTGGGGGTTTCCCAACTGCCATACACGAAGTGGGAGTGGAAGGATCTGGGCGTGCGTTTGGGTGGTCCACACATGCTGCGCCTGCCCGATGGCCGGCTTGTGGCGGCAGTTCGTCTCTACGACGGAGGGCCGCGTACTTCGCTTTGTTGGATCGATCCTCGTGCGGGAAAACTTACAGAGTCTCTCAAGCTTCCGTCCTGTGGCGACACGAGCTACGCCGGCCTGGTCCTGCACGATGATTTGTTATGGATCAGCTATTATTCTTCCCACGAAGGGAAAACAGCCGTCTATCTGGCCAAGGTTAAGACAGACAGGTAGAGGCATCCCAACAAAACTTCGAGGCGACGGTTAACAAGGCGCCTCAAGGCAATCGTTACCTCTGAGAAATGAGTAGAACTATGACGAAGCCCGAATCGCGTACTGTGTAGCAGTGCGCGACCGCCTCCGGCGCAGAGCAAGAAGAAAGGGGCGATACCAGCCAGGCAGCAGCTCTTCATCGAGGTACGCTTTCCTGTCCAATTTTCGAATGCCCGTTCCGGGCCGTCATCGAATCCGCACGAACCCGTGCTATACCAGCGCCGGATGCGGCAGTGAAGCAGCGCATTATACAGACGACCTTTTCAATGTCCCGATTACTGCTTGACAACTATTTTCGGCTGAAATAAGTTGGTTTATAAAGTGACAGGCGCTCTCCGTTTGGCGATGTCGCACCTTGCTTGACTCGCTGCAAAGCAGCGGCGTTTGAAATCGCGTTTGCTCAGTATTAATCGGCAAAGGAGATCTTGATGAACGATCCCCTGATCGATCGGCACTTCGCACTGAGAAAACTCCATAGCCTCCTCGGTATCATACCCATAGGTTTTTTCCTCTGTTTCCACATCTTCGAAAACTCCCTGGCCGTCAAAGGGGGGGAGTATTTTACCGAGCACGTGGTTCACAAGATCGGAAACATGCCCTATGTGGAGGTGTTGGAGGTCTTCTTCATTGCACTGCCGATTCTCTTTCACGGCGTTTACGGTCTTGTCATCTGGTTCCAGGGGAAAAGCAATGTGCTGAGATACGGTTACTTCAGAAACCGGATGTACTGGCTGCATCGCATGACCGGCATCGTCGCGTTCGTTTTCATTATTACACATGTCTGGGGCACGCGCATCCAGGTGCTGATAAACGATGACGTTACAAAGGACAACCTCTTCGAACATCTCGGCGGCCTCTTGGAAAACCCCTTGATGCTGGCCTGCTATATCGTCGGTGTCCTGGCCTCGGTGATTCACCTGTGCAACGGCATATGGCTGGCCTTGATCACGTGGGGTATAACCATCGGACCCCGTTCGCAGAAGATCTCGTCATGGGCCTGCACGGCTATCGGCATGATCCTGCTGATTCTCAGTACGCAGGCGTTCCGCGGCTTCCTGGCGGTCGGCGTTTAAGGTAATTGGAAGGAGCCTCTCGATGGCTGTTAAAAAGCCGAAGATCGTTGTTGTGGGCGGCGGCCTCGGCGGCTTGTGGGCCGCCATGCGGATCGCCGAGTCCGGCAACGAAGTCCACCTGTTCTCTCTCTTCCCGGTCAAACGCAGCCACTCCGCATGCGCCCAGGGCGGAATCAACGCCTGCCTCGACACGAAAGGGCAGGACGACTCGGTATGGAAGCATGTTGTGGACACGATCAAGGGCGGCGCCTACCTCGCGAACCAGCCCCCGGTCAGGGCCATGTGCGAGGATGCGCCCGGCCTGATCAGAACCTTTGACCGGATGGGCGTTACCTGGAGCCGGACGCCGGAAGGTGTGATGGACCTGCGCCTTTTCGGCGGAGTGAAAAACAAGCGAACATGCTTTGCCGGCTCCACCACCGGCCAGCAGCTCCTCTACTCGTGCGACGAACAGGTGCGCAGGCATGAAGAGAACGGCCTTGTCAAAAAGTTCGAATGGTGGGAGTTCTTGAGCATAGTCAAGGATGCTGCCGGCGCATGCCGGGGTATCATAGCCCTAAATCTTAAAACCATGAAGACCGAGGCGTTCAAAGCCGATGCCGTGGTCATCGCCACGGGCGGGCTCGGACAGGTTTTCGGCAAATCAACCAACTCCACCAACAGCACCGGAGCCGCGGCGAGCCGGGTGTTCCAGCAGGGGGCCAGGTTCATGAACGGCGAGTTCATACAGTTCCATCCCACCGGGATGCTCGGGGAGGACAAAAACCGGCTCATGAGCGAGGCGGCCCGCGGCGAGGGGGGACGCATCTGGGTGCCGCGCAAACAGGGCGACACCACGGACCCGTGCAAGATCGCCGAGGACCAGCGCTGGTACTTCCTCGAGGAGTGGTATCCGGCGTACGGCAACACAGTGCCCCGAGACGTGGCAAGCCGGGTGATCCACAAGGTCTGCATCGAGATGGGCATGGGTATCGGCGGGGAAAACCAGGTATACCTTGACCTGACCCATCTTGACGAATCCTTTCTCCGCACCCGCCTGGGCGGCATCATGGAGATCTACGAAAAATTCGCGGGTGCTGATCCTACCAAGACCCCCATGAAGATATTCCCGGCAATGCATTACAGCATGGGCGGCACATGGGTCGACTGGGAGAAAGACGAGTCAACAGGCGCGCTCAAGCAGCCGAGCGCGCGGAATCACCAGACCAACATACCCGGACTTTTCTCTTGCGGCGAATGCGACGGCACCTACCACGGGGCGAACCGCCTGGGCGCGAACTCGCTGCTGTCCGCGTCGTACAGCGGGCGCGTGGTGGGGGAGAGCGTGGCCGCCTATGTGAAGGGACTCGATCAGAGCGTGGACGAGTGCGACGAGAAGATTTTTTCGGACGAAAGGAAGCGGCAGGAAGATATCAACCGAAAACACATGTCCGGCTCGGGCGAAGAAAACCCCTTCCTGCTTCACAAGGAGCTGGGCGATGCGATGCGCGAGAAGGTGGGCATCGTCCGCAACAACAAGGAGCTGGACGAGGTTCTCGAAAAGATCGGGGAGCTGAAGGAGCGCTCAAGCAGGATGACCCTGGATGATTCCCATGGATGGGCCAACTCCACGCTCACCTATGCGCGCCAGGTCCACGACATGATCATCCTGGGCGAGGTCATCGCCAAGAGCGCGCGCATGCGGGACGAGTGCCGCGGGAGCCACTGGAAACCGGAGTTCGAGCTGAAGATCCCCGAGGGCAAGTTCCCCGGCGATCCCGAGTTCGAGGAGTACCGGCGCAAATGGAAGGAGAACAACGACAACTGGCTGAAGACCACCATAGCCGAGCACGCGCCCGATGGCCCGAAGATCAGTTACGAAGATGTCGACACAACGGTCGTGCCGCCCGAACAGCCGCGGGACTACCGGTAAGCGAGGAGGGTGTTTAAGATGCCTGATGTTATCCGCCTCAAGATCAAGCGCCGGGACGACCCGGACTCCAAGCCGTACTGGGAGGAGTTCGAGGTTCCTTACCGGCCGCAGCACAATGTGATTTCACTTCTCATGGCGCTGCGGGAGAATCCCGTCGATGTCAAGGGCCAAAGGGTGGCCCCGATCGTTTACGAGGCGGGCTGCATGGAGGAGGTGTGCGGCGCGTGCACCATGGTCATCAACGGCAAGGTGCGCCAGGCCTGCTCCACGCTCGTTGACCAGATCAAACAACCGATCGTGCTGGAGCCGATGACGAAGTTTCCCGTTGTGCGCGACCTGCTCGTGGACCGGCAGGCCATGTTCGACGCCTTGGGCAAGGTTCACGGCTGGATCGATATCGACGGCGGTTTCGACATACATGTGCACGCACCGCGTATCAGCCCCCGGGACTGGGAAAAGAACTATGACTTCTCACGCTGCATGACCTGCGGCTGCTGCATGGAGGTCTGCCCTCAGTACAACTCCAGGTCAAAGTTCATCGGCCCGGCGCCGATCGGGCAGGCATGGCTCTTCAACAGCCATCCAACCGGCAGGTATTTCAAGGATAAACGCCTCGGTGCGCTCATGGGGCCGGGCGGGATCACCGACTGCGGAAACGCGCAGAACTGCATCGAGGCCTGCCCCAAGGAGATCAAGCTGACCGATGCGATCGCCGGGATCAGCCGTGACACAACGGTGCAGATGCTGAAAGATCTGTTTTTGAAGTAGGAGACCGGTACCCAATAAAATAATCGTGCGAAGACAACCGAAGGAGTCCGTTTTCCAGTTCTGTATTAAGAGATATTATCATGAATGAAAGTGCAAAACCTATCCTGGTGATAGGAGGGGGCATCGCGGGAATGACAGCGGCGGTGGAAGCCGCTGAAGTCGGGTACCGCGCCATCCTGGTCGAGAAGGAGGCCTATCTGGGCGGACGCGTGGTGCGCATGAACAAGTATTTTCCCAAGATGTGCCCGCCTTCCTGCGGCTACGAGATAAACATCCGCAGGATAAGGCAGAACCCGAGGATCACCGTGTACACGCTGGCCAACGTGGAGGAGGTCTCGGGCGTTGCGGGCAATTTCAAGGTCAAGATCAAGGTCCGGCCGAGGTATGTAACCGGAGCGCAAAAGCTGGACGATTCCGTGATCGATCAGCTCGCCTCCGAACGGGACAACGAGTTCAACTACGGGCTGGACAAGACCAAAGCCCTCTATATGCCGCATCACATGGCTTACCCTTCTGTCCATGTCCTTGACCGTGAGGCCCTTTCCGAAGCAGACGCCGGGAAGATCGGGGAGATCTGCCCTGAAGGGGCGGTTGACCTCGGCATGGCCGAGGAAGAGGTGGAGGTCAAGGCAGGGGCGATCATCGTGGCCGCCGGGTGGAAGCCCTATGACGCGGTCAAGCTCGACAACCTGGGCTTCGGGCAATGCCGGAATGTGGTCACCAACGTCTTGATGGAGAGGATGGCCTCCCCGGACGGTGGTACAGGCGGCGAAATCATCCGGCCTTCCGACGGCAAAAAGGCCGAGAATGTGGCCTTCGTGCAGTGCGCCGGATCCAGGGACGAGAACCATCTTCCCTACTGTTCAGCGGTCTGCTGCATGGCTTCCCTCAAGCAGGCCAGGTACTTAAGAGAGTACAACGAAAACGCCAGGGCCACTGTTTTCTATATTGATATCCGAACCGTGGGCCGTGAGGAGAAGTTCTATTACGACCTGCTCGAGGATGAAAACGTCTCGTTCGTCAAGGGCAAGGTGGCCGGGATCAGCGAGGAGCCGGACAGCAAAAACCTGGAACTCGTGGTGCAGGACACGATGTCGCGGGACAACCTGCACCTGCAATTCGACATGGTTGTCCTCGCCACCGGCATGGTGCCCAGCACCGCGGATGCCAAGATTCCCCTGGACCTTAAATACGATGAGTATGGATTCATAGATGGATCCACGGACCTTGAGGGCGTGTACGCGGCAGGATGCGTCAAGCGCCCCTGCGATGTTTCCACAACCACGAAGGATTCGACGGCAGCTGTTTTAAAGGCGATTCAGTGCCTCATGTAAGGAGAACGGTCTCATGGAAGACAAGATCGGCGTCTTCATTTGCACGGGTTACGGAATAGGCGAAGCGCTTGATATCGATGCTTTGTGTAAGGTAGCCGTGGACGAGTTCAAAGTGCCCTTCTGCAAAACCGTAGGCTCTTGTGATCAGCTCGGGCTTGACTACATCAACGAAGAGATCGGGAAGGAAGGCCTGAACAAGGTGGTGGTGGCAGGGATCTCTCCCCGCCTGTACGCCACGGATGCCTTCCCCGGGGGTGTGATCGTGGAGAAGGTCGCACTGCGGGAGCATGTGGTGTGGTGCCAGCCGCCGGGCGAAGAGGATACGCAGATGATGGCCGAGGATTATTTACGGATGTACATCACCAAGGTTCAAAAGACCGAACCCCTGGAAGCATTTCAGCCGGAAGAAGCCATCGACAAGGGCATCATGGTGGTGGGGGGCGGGATCACCGGCATGACCGCGGCGCTGGAAGCCGCAAAAGCGGGTTATGATGTCCGCCTGGTCGAGGCAACCGACAAGCTGGGCGGCTGGCTTGCCAAGCAGCACAGGTCAATTCCCACGAAACCGCCGTACCGTGAGCTTGAAGAAACCGGTGTGGAGGCCTTGAAGGCCGAGATCGAGGGGAGTTCCCGGATCAAGGTGCACATGTCGTCAAAGACTTCCCTCATTTCAGGAGCGCCCGGTCTTTTCGATGTGACGCTGAAGTCAACAGGGAACGGTTCGCCGAACAGCGAAGCCGCGGCGACATTCCGCGTGGGAGCCATCATTCAAGCCACCGGATGGAAAGCAACGGATCCCCGGGAGCGTCTGCCCTACGGCGGCCTGGAAGATGTGATCCGTAACGTGGACCTGGAGGAGATGGTCAAGGAGCAGGGCAAAATCACACGCCCCTCGGACGGCAGGGAGGCAAAGAGCATCGCATTCATACAGTGCGGCGGATCGAGGGATAAGGAACACCACTCCTTCTGTTCTTCAATCTGCTGCATGACCTCTCTCAAGCAGGCGCTTTACCTGCGAGAGCGGCATGACGATGCCAAGGCCTACATCTTCTACGAGTTTCTTCGCACCCCCGGACAGTACGAGGATTTTTTCCGCAGGGTGCAGGATGACCCGGGCGTGTTTTTCACCAAGGGGGAAATCGCATCAGTCACGCGCGATGACAACGGCGGCCTCGTGATCGAAGCCGAAAACACCATGCCGGGCGCGCTGATCAAGGTGAAAGTCGACCTGGTGGTTCTTGCCGCGGGAATGAAACCGAATTCAGCGGACGGTGAAGCCATCCGGACCTATGAAGATGCGAAAAAAAAGGCTGCCGAGGGGGAAACGGAGGAACAGCGGGAGGCCGCGGCAAAGACGGTTGAAGATTTAAAGCACCACGAGGGCACGGAAATACTCAATCTGGAATATCGCCTGGGGCCGGACCTCCCGATCCTTCAATACGGTTTTCCGGATTCCCACTTCATCTGCTTTCCATACGAAAGCCGGCGAACCGGAATCTACCCCGCCGGGGGCTTGCGCCAGCCCATGGACGGCCGCGGCAGCCGTGAGGACGGGACAGGCGCGGCAATGAAGGCGATCCAATGCGTGGAGATGACATCGAGGAGCAAGGCGGTCCATCCACGCGCAATGGACATATCGTATCCGGATTTTAACCTTCAAAAGTGCACCCAGTGCAAACGCTGCACTGAGGAGTGCCCTTTCGGCGTGCTCAACGAGGATGAGAAAGGCACTCCCCTGCCCCAGCCGACGCGGTGCCGCAGGTGCGGGATCTGCCTGGGCGCCTGTCCCGAAAGGATCGTCTCGTTCAAGGACTACTCGGTGAACATCATCGCGTCCATGATCAAGGCGATAGAGGTGCCGGATGAGGACGAGGAAAAGCCGAGGATCCTGGCCCTTCTATGCGAGAACGACGCCTTTCCGGCCATGGACCTTGCCGGGCAGAATCGGCTGCGGCTTAATCCGTACGTCAGGGTGATACCGGTGAGATGCCTGGGATCCGTTAATATCGTTTGGGTCACCGAGGCAATAGCTGCCGGACTCGACGGCGTCCTGTTGATCGGCTGCAAGTACGGGGACGATTATCAATGCCATTTTTGCACGGGAAGCGAGCTGGTCGTTGCCCGCAGCGATAACATCAGGGAAAAGCTCGAAACGATGGCCATGGAGATGGAAAGGGTATCCCTCCATCAGCTTCAGATCTCCGAGTACTCCAAGCTTCCCGAGCTATTCGACAGCCTCACAGAGGTGATCGAGACCTACGGAATGAACCCCTTCAAGGGAATGTGATAGACGCGCGGTGTTTTCAGCTCTTTGCAATTTTTAGCTACCCGAGTGAGTGATCGGAGGTACCAGGACATTGAAAACTGCCGAGAACGCCTCACAGGAGAGGCCGGAAACCGAAACGCGGGAGAGCACGCGGGCACCCCCCGCAGCACCGGGAAACAGCCGGCCGGTTTGGATCGAACCGGACCTGGATTTTATCCGGGAGCTGGGCAGGCACGGAGGCGATTCCCTCAAGCAATGTTTCCAGTGTGGAACCTGTTCCGGAACGTGCACCATCACTCCCGAGTCCATGGCAATGCCTTCGAAGGAGATGGCATGGGCCGCGTGGGGGATGAAGGACCGTCTCCTCACGGACCCTGACATATGGCTCTGCTACCAGTGCAACGATTGCTCCACCATGTGCCCGCGCAACGTGCGGCCCGGGGATGTGATGGGGGCCATCCGCCGGGAGTGCGTGGTCCACTACGCTTTTCCCGGGTTTCTCGGCCGCTGGGTGAATCAGCCCCATTGCATTCCACTTCTGCTCGGTATTCCCATTGCTCTGCTCTCCCTGGCCCTCTTTTTGAAAGAACCGATCGAACAAGCGCTGGGTCTTGACGCGGAGATCGGGCCGAGGATCGTCTATTCCTATTCCAGCATCTTCCCGCATTGGCTGCTGAACAGCTTCTTCGGGTTTTTCAGCCTGCTTGCCCTGTTTGCGGTTGTGGTCAGCGTGAGGCGCTTCTGGCGGGCCATGAAATGCTTCGCCGAGGAGCAGGGCGGATACGAACCCGTTAAAGGCCTGGTTCCGAGCATAGTGGCCGTATGTAAGTCTGTTTTCAGGCATGACAAGTTCGCTTTGTGTGAAAACGCGCGCTCGCGCTTCTGGTCACACTCGTTGGTGTTCTTCGGTTTCCTGGCCCTGTGCGTGGTCACCCTGTGGGTCATTACAGCCAAGCACAATCCCCTCGTTCAAGGCGAGTTCATCTACCCGTTCGGTTTCTGGAATCCATGGAAGATCCTTGCGAATATTGGCGGCCTTGCGCTTGTTGTGGGCTGTTTCTTGATTATGATGTACCGACTTCTGAAAGACCCGGGACTCGCGGGCAGGAGGCTTGCCGGCGCGGGCTCATATTTTGATTGGGCGCTCATCTCAACCCTGCTCCTCGTGGTGTTTACCGGGTTCTTCACCGAAGCGCTGCACTTTGTCCGCCTGGAACCCCACAGGCACATCGCGTACTTCACGCACCTGGTTTTCGTGTTCGCCCTGCTGATGTATCTGCCCTATTCGAAGTTTGCCCATGTAATCTACCGTGCCACGGCCCAGGTTTTCGCCGAGCATACCGGCAGGAAGTTCGGGATGCAGCCGGATTCCGGAAACGGGGAGGAAGAGCAATGAAAAGGATGAGGAAAGAGATGCAGGAGAAGGCGATCATCACCGGACGACGGAGCGGAAGGGTTGTCCCTGTTCTGATGATAGTTGCGGCAATACTGCTTCCTTTCGCATACTCGGTTGTGAACGCTGTTGTTGCCGGAGAGAGCGATGCTTCAAAGCCCTTTCTGGAGCGCCCCGACGCGAAACATGAAAGCTGCGTCAAAGACACGGAGTACATGCGTTTCCATCATTGGGAGCTTCTGAGGAGGATCAGGGAGGAAGTGGTGCGGTTCGGAATAAGGGGAGAAATCGGGTTTGACCGGTGCAGGGAATGTCATACGAGCAGGGAGCGGTTCTGCAACAGATGCCACGATGAAGTGAACCTGACTCCGGATTGTTTCGGATGTCATTATTATCCCTGACCCAAGGAGCCCCGGAAAGCATTGATAACAAGAGATAATCCGGCAGGCTGACGATCACGGGATCGAAGCGGTTCAGTCGACGCCGGGATCGGACTGGAGAGCGAACCGCCGCAGACACGGATTGTTAATAAGAGGTGGGTAAATCATGGACAGAAGGGATTTCTTGAAGATGACCGGAGGCACTGTGCTGGCGGTGGGGTCCGGTGCATACGCGGCCCGCTTTCTCACGGCATCCGGCGTGGGTGATGCGGGAGCGGGCAGCCCGTTGACCGGGAAAAAATGGGGGATGTTGGTGGATCTCAACAAATGCAGGCCCGGCTGCACCGCTTGTATGGATGCCTGCAGGACGGAAAACAACGTGGCCTTTCACGGGGATGAGCGGTGGGACAACCACTGGATCAGAAAGGTGCGGGTCAGGAGCAAGGTCGGGGCCACGGCCGTTGAAAAGTCCGTAATTCTGCTGTGTAACCACTGTGATAATCCTCCTTGCGCTCAGGTGTGCCCGGTCCGGGCAACCTCAAAACGTGAAGACGGCATCGTTATAGTCGATCACCACAGGTGTATCGGATGCAGGTATTGCATGATCGCCTGCCCATACAACGCCAGGCAATTCAGCTTCAAAAATAGTGAGGAATGGCCCAATAAGGAGCGTCCCAAGAGATCCCACGGCGTGGCGGAAGCATGCACCTTGTGCGCCCATCGCCTGGATGTCGGCGAGAGACCCGCGTGCGTCGAGGCCTGTGAAGAGGCGGGTGCGGGCGCGCTGTTGGTCGGCGATCTGAACGACACCGGCAGCACGATTTCCGAGATCATAACCGGTAAGGTTGTGAAGCGTATCAGGGAGGATCTGGGTACGGAGCCGAAGGTTTACTACGCCGGTCTGTAGGAGCCCGATGACAAGTTCGGATCAAAGCGGCAAGGCAATTTACTACCGTCTCACGGGCGTGAACCTTTGAGGAGATGGCATGGAGATAAAGTTCGAGCGCATTGAAGGCAAGTCGCTTCAATTCCGCCTGGTGATGATCACCTTTGCGGCTTTTATGATCGCGGGATCGCTCGCCACGTGGTGGATCATCGAGCAGGGAATCTGGATAACTGGGATGACCAACAGGGTCCCCTGGGGTCTCCAGATCGTGATGGCCGTGTATTACATAGGGTTGTCAGCCGGATCGTTGGTGATCTCGGGCCTGTACGGCGTCTTTGGAAAAGTGGAGTACAAGCCGTTCGCGAGGATCGCCGTGTACATGGCCATGTTGTTTCTGATCGCGGGCCTCCTGTCGATCCTCATGGACCAGGGAAGGCTCGACCGCGTTTTCGTCGAACCGTTCGTGCATTTCAATCTTCAATCCATGTTCTCCATAAATCCCATACTGTATAACGGGCATATTCTCATCTGTATCATCTATCTCTGGGCGCTGTTCACCGAGCGAAAACGCCTGACCACAGTGATCGCAACGCTGGCTTTCGGGTGGGCTTTCTGCGTTCACAGCGGAACGGGCGCGATCTTCGGCTTCGGAGCGAGAATGCTCTACGAGTCGCCCCTGCTGCCGGCAAGCTTCGTTGCGGCGGCCATGGCATCCGGCACGGCGTTGATGATTATTGTGATAGTGGGCTTGTTCAAGGCCGCCGGCCGGGGCCTGGATGACGCGCTGATACAGTGGCTCGGGCAGTTCCTGGCCGTGTGCATCCTTGTGGTCGTGTATTTTCTGTTCATGGAAAATGCATACCGGGTGTATGTGGTGGAGCTGCGTCATGCGGCGGTCTATTATCTTTTCGGTGGTATTCACAGCATGCTGTTCTGGTTCGGGCTGATAATCATCGGCCTGATAATCCCCATGTTCATACTGTTCAGAAAAAGGACGGGACGATCGATTCCGTGGATCGTCTTTGCCTCGGTCCTGGTGATCTTTGGTGTTCTTTGCGAGCGATATGTGATCGTTCTACCCGGGCTGACCCATCCCCCGGAGATTTTTCCGGGCATGGAGATCATCCAATCGGTGATTGAGGAAGGGGTCGCCGCATATACCCTCAGCCTTCCCGAGATACTTCAGGCTCTAGGTGTGTTGGGGGTCATCGGATTCCTGCTGGGTTGGGGGTTAAAATATCTGGCCCTGCTTCCGACCGAGGCCAGGATGCCGGAGTCTTGAGCATTCCCGCTGATTTGCTTATAAGTTGGGCTTAGCCCGCTTATTTCATAATCTTCGTCTTGAGACTAATGAAAGGATCACGCGCTTCATGTGGAAACGCATTCGTATGGTCTGGAAGCTCAGCGCGGTGTTCATCGCTGTGATCATCCTGGTGCTGGTGGTGACGAACCACATCAACAACCTGATCTTCAGCAGAAATCTCCAGACCGTTCTGGCCATCGCGATCGCCGTGCTGCTGTGCTGCGGGGCGGCCTGGTTCGTTGTGAACCGTTTCTTTAAAGGGCCGGTTCGCGGGCTGATCAACGGGATGAATCAACTGGCTGAAAGAAAACTCGATTTCCGCATGGACGAGGACGGAAAGGACGAATTAAGCACACTCGCCGCCTCCTTCAACGATATGGCGTCCATGCTTTCATCCTCCTCGAACGAGCTCAAGAAAACCAGGGACTACCTCCAGGGCATCCTGGAGAGCACAGCGGACATTATTGTAACCATGAACCCGTCGGGAAGGATTCAGACCATCAATGTGGGTGCGGAGCGCACGCTGGGTTTTTTGCGGCAGGAGGTGGCGGGGAAGGAGTTGGATATACTCTTCGCCAACGCGCAGGACTGGGCATCGGTCTCCGAGCAGCTCAAGACCAGGCGCGATGTGGTCAACTTCCAGACCTGTTTCGCGACAAAAGACGGGGAGACCAGGGATGTTTTGCTCACGCTGTCACAGCTCAAGAATCCCACGGGCGCCATTGTGGGCACCATCGGAATCAGCAAGGACATCACGGAAGAGAACAGGCTGCAGAAAGAGTTGATCCAGTCCCAGCGTCTTGCAGCAATCGGTCAGGTATTCACCGGGATACAGCATTCCCTCAAGAACATGCTGAACGCATGCAAGGGCGGCGCCTACATGGTCAAGACCGGTCTGAAAAAGGATGACAGGGCGATGCTCGTTGAAGGGTGGGAGATGGTTCAGGAAGGCATATCGAGGATGACCGACATGTCCATGGACATGCTCAAGTATGTGAAGGAGCGGAAGCCCAACCTGGAGAAGGTCGATTTCACACCCACACTGACCGAAATCCAACACGTGTTCGGGCAGACCGCAAAAGACAAGGGAGTGGATTTTCAGCTGGCCGTATCACCCGAGCTGCCGTCCGTAATATGCGATGCCGGCATGATTCATACAGCGGTGATGGATATCGTTTCCAACGCGCTTGACGCCTGCCTCGCCAAGGAGTATAGAGAGGGAGAGACGCCCAATGTCGTTGTGAAAGCTTACCCGGAGCGGGACGCGCAAACCTGGGTGGTGGAGATCAAGGACAACGGATGCGGTATGAGCGAAAAGGTAAAGGCCAACATTTACACCCCGTTTTTCAGCACGAAGGATGAGACCGGCACAGGGTTGGGATTGGCCGTTACTTCTAGAATTGTTGGTGTTCACGGCGGGACGATTGAGGTAGAGTCCAAGCCAGATCACGGGACAAGATTCCGTATCGTGCTTCCCACTGATGCAGACGACATAAAACAAGGAGAACAGGATGGTAAAAAAGGTTCTGGTAATCGACGATGATGAAAACATAGTGAGATTTCTCACGGTCGCGCTGGAGGAGGGCGGCTATAAACCTCTCGGAGCATGCAATGGAAAGGACGGGCTTGAAAAGATAAAAACCGAGAATCCGGATCTCATAATCCTTGATGTGATGATGCCTAAGAAAACAGGGTTCACCCTTTTCAAGCAGCTTCGCCGGAGCGATGAGTACAAGGATCTTCCTGTTATCATGGTGACCGGTGTAGCGGGCGTTCTGGATGATCTCGACGCCCAGAGCGATGACACACATGAGAGACCGTTTGACAGCCTTCGGGAGGCGCTCAGAAGAGGAATCCAGGAGATGCGGGACGAAGGGCTCATAAAGCCCGACATGTTCATCGACAAGCCCATCGATCCAGAGTTGGTCATTGCAAAGGTCAAGGATATAATTGGAACCTAGCCCGCTCAGAAGTTGCTGAACGCCTCTTTGCGTTTTCTGATCTTTTCGGCGTTGCGGCGCTCCCTGGTTTTCCAATCCAGCAGGGCCTTGTCCAGGTCGGCCTTGACCTGCTCTTCCTGCTGTTCGGAGGCGAACCCCGTGAGGATGGGAAAAGCGCTTTCAGCAGCCTCGATCATTGCGAGCTTCTTGTCAGCGTAGTAGTCGAGCGTGGCCTGGAGCCCCTCCTTTTTCAGGCAGGTGATCCTGTACCCGGAAAAAGCGTTGCAAAGGCCGTAGTTGGCATCGATGCTCCTTGGCGCGGTGAAATCCACGCGGGTTCTGTCGTCCGTCACAATCTGTGCGCCCTTGACGAATCCGGCGATTCCCTCCTCGGAGAGCATGAAGTTTTTCAGATAATCAACAGGGTTTTTAATGCCGACCTTCCCCTCCAGGTCGGTGAAGATCAGGTCGTCGTCTTCCATCCTCGCCTTGAAGTCGCTGTAGTTTATCACCAGCTTTTCCTTCGTCCCGATGAGCAGGACCTGGTCCAGGCTCTGCTTCAGCATCCAGTAGGTTGAATGCGGAAAGACCTCGTGGAAGGTTCTGATCATCATCTTCTGCTCTTTCAGCGGCATCATGGCCACGTTCATCCACTGCGAGAGCACGCCGTTTTTCGTCATCTTCTCCATGCAGAGCTCGTAGAACTCCCTTGTGTATAGGTTGATCACACCGTCTGTGTGGATCTCCGGAGGTTCCAGCTGTATCACGTCGTATTTTTTCGCCGTGCCGAGCAGGTGGTTCCTTCCGTCCTGGATTATGACTTTGACCTTCGGGTTCTTGAGGACGTTCTTGTTCGTGGGGAAATAGGGCGCAGCATTGATCACGTTCTCGCTAAGCTCCACGCAATCCACGCTTTTCACTTCCGAATGCAGGGCGATCGCGGAAAGCGTGTTTCCCACGCCGAAACAGATGCAGAGCACGTTTTTCGGGGCCGGGTGAAACATGACGGAAAGGTGCCCGGCAAACCGGTTCATCGCGTTAGTGTTCGTTCCCGCCGTTCCCCTTCCGTCGGTGAAGCAGAGAACCCTTGTCGAGGAGTCCCCCTTCGCCTCTTTCACCATCACCGAATCGGTAACGCCGTCCCTGTAGAAAACGATTTTGTGCCCTCGCTTGAACGAGCGCAAGAACAGGTCGGACGGCACGAAGGAATGGATCAACACGAAGAGCGCCACGATTGCGATTGCGCCCGCGCTCTTGCCTAAACGCTTGATCTCGGGGCTCAAGACGAGAACGACAAAACCCAGAAGCAGGTTAAGCGAGATGAGAAGAAGGAACGAGTTCATCAGCCCGAGCAGCGGCAGGCATACGAACCCGATGACGAGCGAGCCGAAGATGCAGCCGAAGGTGTTCATCGAATAAATGCTGCCCACGGACCTGCTCACGGTTTTGAGGCTCGTGACATAAAGCCTGGTTACCACCGGAAAGGTCAGCCCCATCATGAAAGTGGCGGGCAGGATGATAACAACGGACTGGCTGAACTGCAGAAGAAGTGACTTTCCCCAGGAGTTCATCTCGAAGCTGCTCAGGAACAGCTTCAAAAGCTGGGGAAGCGCTGGATAGAGCAGCAGGGAAAAAGCGCTGAACAGCCCTATGCAAACCTCCGCGCCCGCCAGGAGCAGGGAGGGCCTCCCGGTCTTGTCGATCCACCGGTTAAGGAGTATGCTCCCGAAAGAGATGCCCAGGAGAAAGGTGGCCAGCATTGTTGTGAACGCGTAGGTGGAGTTGTGGAGGTAGAAAACGAGAGTTCTTGTCCAGAGCACCTCGTACCCGAGCGAGCAGAAGCCTGAGACCGCGAAAACGAAAAGAACGATTTTAAGGAACGAGGGTGAATAGGTTCGATGCGCCTTGTCGGCGGCTTTGCCTGTGATTGCTCCTGCTTCTGTGTCGGTGGCGGTGTCGGCCTTGTCCTCGGGCTTTGCCTCTGAGAACCGCTGCAGGTAAAAGGCCAGGAAGCCGACGCACAGGTTCGTGATCACAACCACCCACGTCGCAACGGTCAGACCAAGCTCGGGGATGAAGAAGAATCCCGCCATGGTGCACCCGGCAACAGCGCCCAGGGTGTTCAATGCGTACAGCAGGCCGATGTCCCGGCTGATAGTGCTCCTTTCCCTGCTGAAATACTTGCTGAGCACCGAGATCGTTCCGCCCATCAGGGTGCAGGGCACGAGCAGGAGCGCCTCGATGACCAAAAACCTGATCAGGATGAACATCACGGGATGGGTGGAAAGCTGTTCGTAGAAGTTGGAATAAAAGCCCATGAACCCCTTGAACAGGAACGGCAGGCAGAGCCCGCATATCCCGATTCCGATCTCCAGCCATCCGTAAAGCACGAGAGGTCTCTTGCTCCTGACAGCGATCTTCCCGAAAAAATAGCTGCCGATCCCAAGGCCGGCCATGAACGCGCTCAGCACCGTGCAAACGGCAAAGGTGGTGATCCCGAGAACCAGGCTCAGCTCCCTGACCCAGAGGATCTGGTAAATGAGCCCGCACGCGCCTGAGACAGTGAACACGAGGTAGACACCCGTCCGAAGAAGGAAAGGATTGCCCTGCTGATCGTTACTCATGGCCTGACTTCCTGCTGAAGCTGTTGGTTTCGTTGCAGTCTGTACCCTTACTTTCGAAATAGTCTGGGTTTGAGGAAAGCAGGAAATTTCGAAAAATAAAGGAAATTGCGGAGAAATCGGGAAAGTTCAGCGCGGCCGGGCGTGTCGCGGACCGGTTGCCTGTAATGCCGCTTGGGCAGAACCTCCCCGTTGACCAGCATGCTGAGACAGTTTCTTTAAGATGGACATGGGACCCGGACCGGTCACGCCATGCTCCAGCCGCGGGGATCTTGACATTCTCCATACTTGCGCATTATACTGACCGGCCAGGTCCACGGCCCGAAGAGCGGAATACGATTAAACGCGGTGAAACGAGCGTGCTTCGGCACCTCCACTGGCCCGGGCCGGGCGCATGGTTAGCCCGGCCAGAAGTGCATATGTCCGGGTTATACAGTTCGGTGCAATTCGTAGTTTGATCGGCAGGTGCAACAGGAGATGCGGTCACTTGTATGATTGGGAGATGTGTTTGTTAGGATTGGTTCAATATGAGCGAGCAACTTGATTTTGTAAAGGAGATCGCATCGCGGCTGGAGTCGGCGGGTATTCCATACATGTTGACCGGATCGATGGCTATGGCTGTTTACTCCATTCCGAGGATGACTCGAGATATCGATTTGGTGATTGAATGCTGTCCTCAGGATGCGGATGTAATAGCAAAGTTATTTGAGTCCGATTGTTATGTTGACCGGCACAGCGTCCGAGAAGCGATCGTCAGAAGATCGATTTTCAATATCATTCACAATGAATGGGTCATCAAAGCGGATTTTATTATTCGCAAGGATGAACAGTATCGCAGGTTGGAGTTCGAACGTCGTCGAAAGTTTGATGTTGAGGGTACTCCGATTTTCGTGGTTGCAGCGGAAGATCTGATCCTGTCAAAACTCAAGTGGGCACAGGAGACGGGCTCTGAGCTTCAGCAACGGGACACACGAACGATCATGGAATCAGTTGATGATCTCGACTGGTCTTATCTTGAGAGGTGGGCGTCTTCTCTGAGTCTTCGCGATATACTTGACCGGGTAAGGAACAGATGACTGATACGGCACAGGAAATGAAGGCTCGATTTCGACAGTTGGTTATGTCTCAATCTCCGGCAAAACGAGTGGCTATGGCATGCAACATGTTTACTACAGCAAAGGCGCTGGTTTTGGCGGGAATTCTAAATACAGAGCTCGAACATCAGAGCCCGCAAGAGCTTCGCGGACGCATATTCCTCCGTTTTTACGGTAGCGATTTTGACACTGCGCAAAGAAAGAAGATTCTTGATTATTTACAGGCAACCTGACAAATGCATCAGGACAGACTTCGCCCGGCCGCTTATGCGCACACCGGGGCAGACAGCGATTCGCATGGAGTTCTGATGTCGGATCTTTATCGCGCAGTAATAGCCCATAAGCCCGACCTTGCAGAGCCGCTTGTATTGAACAAGGGCGATTCTCTTTGTTTTGAGCGCAGGCAAACCGAATGGGATGGATGGCTCTGGTGTTCGAAGCCGGGTGGACCGTCGGGCTGGGTTCCGGAATCATGGGTTCGGGCGCATGATGATACTTGTGTCATGAAACGCGATTACAACTCCTTTGAACTGACGGTTCAACCGGGCGTGTTGCTTGACGGCATCCTTGCCGAATCCGGTTGGTTGCTGGCAATATCATCCGGGACCAGCGGCTGGGTGCCCCTGAGCTGCGTCGAGCCGGCAAAACCCGATGGATTGAAATCACTCCCTAAGAAGAGCCGTGATTTGGCCAGAGGATTGGGATTCCTCCAGGCGTTCATCGGCCTCGGGGCGGTTGGGGGCGGAATGGCGCTGATCTTGGAGCCAAGCGGTGCAAACCTCGGGATACCGCTTGAGTTGCTCGAGGGTTCGCCTTTCTCAACCTATCTGGTTCCGGGAATCGTTCTCCTCACGGTTAATGGTGTGTGTAGTCTTGTGGGTGCCGCGGCATCTTTCAAGCGCTATCGGTACGCTGGTGAGCTTGCCATGGCTCTCGGTGGTTTTCTTGTGGTATGGATCATGCTACAGGTCTATTTGTTCGCTGCTTTTCACTGGCTGCATGCATTGTATCTCGGCTTGGGATTGTTGGAGTGTGCTCTGGGTTGGTTGCTGCGAAAAGCCTCTGCGAAGGCAGAGGCATCGGGGCAGAGCTTCTGACCCGAATTGAAGACGGTTATGGCCAGAGGACTGGGCTGAGATTTGACTCATGAAGATGACGATCACAACGCTGGTAATGAGCTCGATCATTTTTTTTGTGCGGTTACAGCCCTCCGGAAAAAACGGAACGGGCCGGTTGAACAATGGAGGGCGCCGCTCCGTCGGCGCCGGAAGAGAAGAGGCGGCAACAGAGTGCCGCCCTCCAGAAGAAACGGCATGCGCCGATTGAACAATGGAGGGCGCCGCTCCGTCGGCGCCGGGAACAAACCCACGCCGGTCGGTCGTCCGTTACACCAGCAGAACCTCCCTCTTCCTTTCAAGGTAGTACAGGTAGTTCTCAAAGCTGACATCCGGCGGAAGCATGTGATCAACAGCGGGGATGAATACGCCAAGTTCGATGAGGGGCCCGGCTCCTCTCTGATGCAGGAGGTGGAATGGGCATGCCCCCGGACCGGTCCCGCCATCGGGATCTTGACATCCCCTGACCTTGCGCAATATACTGAACGGCATAATCCACGGCTCGAATAACGGAAGATGAATCGCAGCTCCGGCGGACAGCTTATCACCGCGGCTGACCGGCACGTTCCGCTTGAGATTCAGGATATGATCGATGAGTGATGCCAACCCGATTGACCTGCTTTTCAGCGGTATGGAGAAGCTGGGCCCCGGAAGCGATTTCGATACGCTGAAGGTTCTAAACATGCTTCCGCAAGTCCCCTGTGGAGTGATTGTTGATGCTGGATGCGGAACAGGAAGGCACACCCTGGCGCTGGCGGACCGGCTCCAGCTTCTCGTGCATGCCGTCGATTCCTACGAACCCTTCCTGAACAGCCTCATACAACGCGCCAGGGAGGCCCGAATTGATCATCTCGTTCAAACGCACTGTATGGACATGGCAGGTATTCCGGACACGTTTCAACAAGTTGACCTGCTATGGTGCGAGGGGGCGGCTTACAACATCGGATTCCCCCATGCCCTCAAGACGTGGCACCCTGCAGTGAAGCCCGGCGGTTTTGCGGTTGTCAGCGAGCTGTCCTGGTTACGCGATGACATCCCTGCTGAAGTGCGCCGGTTCTTCAATACCGGCTATCCTGATATGCGCAGTTTCGATGAAAACCGCGTCGTGGCAGAGGATGCCGGCTACAGCGTTCTTTCTACGCACACTCTGCCGAGAGAAACATGGATCGAGGGATACTACGACATACTGGAACCTCGTGCCCAAGGCCTTCTTGACCACCCGGATGAAGGTGTCAGAGGCTTTGCCGCTGAGACCGTTGAAGAGATCCGAATCTTCGGCCGTTCAGAAGACAGCTACGGGTATGTGTTTTATGTGATGAAGAGGGCCTGACAAGCCGGATGCTCGCACCGGCCTGTGGCCGCCGAGTGATCAGCAACGTTTATGCTGCTGGAGCGAACGACATCGCCATGAGAAGAGGACACTGGATCATCAACTTCATACTCGTTGCTTCGATGACGGGTTCGGCGATTGCGCAGGTTGAGCAAGACGCCGCCGCCATTGCCGATCGCTATCTGGCCGCGATGCAGCGGAAGGGCTATGCGTTCCTGTCGAGGGACGAGCTGTTACGCCGCCGCGACCTGATCGCCGCGTTCACGGTCAAGCACCTTGGCCAGCCGTTGGATAAAATCACACGTGTCGCGATGCTGGACGGCATTGATCGCTGTATCGACCGCCTGTACACCAGCCCCGCCGGCACAGTCGCCTACGGTAACGGGTTCGGGAGCGGCGGCGAAGAGTGGATGTACCTCAACGATCGCGACTACTTCCTGACGTTTCAGTATCACTTGTGGGTCGGGCTGACGCGTCAGCCGCTCGTGCCCGCCGACGTACAGCGCCGCGGAACGCAGCGGAACTGGATGCGGCAATATCTCGCCAAT
Organism: uncultured Phycisphaerales bacterium; assembly: GCA_964542475.1. GTDB lineage: Bacteria > Planctomycetota > B15-G4 > B15-G4 > CAYZWU01 > CAZIUL01. The sequence goes on from CAZIUL010000005.1 coordinate 25,971, forward strand.
CTACCGTTCCGGGGAGTTCATGAAACGCCGCCGCGCGAGGGAATGCGCAGCGACGAGATCCGCCCGTGGATATTGGCCGAGTTGGAGAAGGCGTTTGCCGACCCCCTCGACCTCCTGGCTGAGCCACTGCCCGATGACGGCTTTGCGAAGCTGCAGGAGCGGTTCAAGCGGTTCAGCAACGGCGCCGTTGCGGATTTCCACGACATGGAAGTCGCCGCCCTCACGTCAAGATTCATTTGTCACAAAGATCCCGCAGGCCGCTACGGGTACAGGTATCCGGGGCAGCTTCCGTTTGATGACACAGTGGTCGCCCTGTGGGGCAACGGCCCGTCCCTGCATTTCGCCTCCAATGCCGATTTCCGTGGAAATCACGGTGGACTCTCCCGGTCTTCCGTCTACGACGTTGTCCGCTGTGTAGAAATGTATGCTAATCCGGCACCCTTGCCCGCGGGCGCCGCGATGGATGCCTGGCTCACCCGGGAAGACCGGGGCGATCTTACACTTGACGGCTCCACCCTCATCGCCGTGCGAGGTGCGAAGATTGCCCATGTGCCGGTGAAGAACTGGTTCGATGCGGACAAGTTGTCCGACGATCAGTTGCGGGCCGTCATCCGAAATGACGGTCACGACAGGATCTCGATCAAAGGGCTGCCGCCGATGAACGGCCCGCACCGCGGAGATCGTACCGAAGGCGAATTCTTCATCGTCGTACAGACCCGCGACAACCGCTTGGCAATCATTAACCTCCACAACTATGAGTTCAAGCAACTAATGTTCTGGTGCCGCTTGCGGGGGGCAAAGCCGAATACTGCGATCGTGCCGGCAAGCCAACCGAAACAGCAGCATAACAAGCCCAAGGAACACGGTGTGGAGAGAAGTTAGCGATAAGGACATGACCATGGAATTATCATTCAAATCATTGACCATGGACCAATGGGACGATTTCGTGTCCTTGTTTGGTGAACGGGGGGCATGTGGCGGATGCTGGTGCATGCTTTGGCGTCTTACGAGGAAGCAGTTTGAGTCGCAAAAAGGAGACGGCAACAGGCTTGCCATGAAGGCCATTGTCGATTCCGGGGAAGTTCCCGGTATCTTGGCATACCACAACACCGAGGCAATCGGCTGGTGTGCCGTTGCTCCAAGAAGCGTCTATCCCGCTTTATCAAGATCCCGCATACTGCAGCCAATTGATGACCGCGCGTGTTGGTCTGTCGCCTGCCTGTTTATTGAAAAGTCATACAGAAAAAAAGGCGTTTCAACCGGGCTTTTGCGAGCTGCAAGTGAATACGCAAAATCACAAGGCGCTCGATTGCTGGAGGGTTATCCTGTTGAACCCAAATTAGAGAAAGACATTCCGCCTGCTTTTGCGTGGACCGGCATACCCAGAGCATTCATTCGTGCGGGGTTTAAAGAGATAGTACGACGTTCACCGACACGTCCGATAATGAGGATAGAGTTGAGGTGATCGCCGGGCGGCAGGTCAGGCTGGCCGGGAGTGTTTTTGGGTTCAGGTTTTTTAGCCCGCTTATTTCACACTTTTCGTCGCGAGGTGCAGTTTACGGTGCCGCAGCAGAAGAGTATGAAATAAGCAGGTTAAGCTGACCGGGAGTATATTGGATTCAGGTTATATAGTTCGGCGGAATTCGTAGTTGGCCGCGTAGAAAGGAAAAAGAAGACCATGAATCCAGAAATCACGCTCAGAAGCGAAATTGACGGCGATATTGGCGCAATAACCGAGGTGACAATTGCAGCGTTCCAGACCCTGGAAATCAGCAACCATACAGAGCAATTCATAATCGAGGCGCTACGCGCCAGCCATGCCCTTGCCGTATCCCTTGTCGCAGAGACGGATGGCCGACTGATTGGGCACATTGCGTTCTCACCCGTGGCCATTTCGGACGGCACACAGGACTGGTACGGACTTGGACCCGTTTCGGTTTTGCCGGAATACCAACGTCAGGGCATTGGCAAGGCCCTGATTTGCGAAGGATTGGCACAACTGAGGGACATGCAAGCGCGTGGCTGTTGTCTCGTCGGCCATCCGGAGTACTACAGGAAGTTCGGATTCGAGAACGTAGACGGACTCGGACTCGCGGGAGTCCCGCCGGAACTCTTTTTCGCACTGTCCTTCGACGGGGATGTTCCGCAGGGCACGGTCACTTTCCACGAAGGGTTCAAAGCGGATGGCCAACAATAGCGTGCAGGCTACGCTTGACACCGCGCCTGACGCTCCACGTTCTGTGAATGAAGATGACAAACATGTTTATCCAACTGGAACAGATCAATAGCCGGCCTGAACCGTTTGAATTCTATACGGCTGCCGACCTCTGGACTGACGAACATACATCCGGGCAGATGCTCGCCTACCATCTTAACACCGAGATAGACGTGTCATCCCGGCGTGGAGAATTCATCGACCAATCGGTGAAGTGGATTGCATCGCGCTTTCACGTTGGTGCCGGCACACGGATTGCCGACTTCGGCTGTGGGCCTGGCCTCTACGCAAATCGACTGGCACAGCTTGGTGCAACTGTGACAGGTATTGATTTCTCGAAACGCTCAATTGAATACGCCCGCGGAGTCGCTGACGACGCGGGACTGGCCATCGAATACGTCAATCAGAATTACTTGGATTTCGAAACGGAAGATCGTTTCGATCTCATCCTGATGATCATGTGTGACTTCTGCGCGCTCAGTCCCGAGCAGCGAACGCTTATGCTAAGAAAGTTTCATTCCCTGCTGTTGCCCGGCGGATCCGTCCTCCTGGACGTGTACTCCCTCAGCGCCTACGAGCAACGCAATGAGGCAACATCGTATGGTATGGACCTCCTCGATGGATTCTGGTCACCGGAGACGTACTACGGTTTCTTGAACACCTTCAAATATGACGACAGGAAGGTGGTCTTGGACAAGCACACGATCATCGAGGAGAAGCGAGCACGCACCGTGTATAACTGGCTACAATACTTTAGTCCTGAAGCCCTGCAGAAAGAGTTCGAGAATGCCGGGCTAACGTTGCAGGAACAATATGCTGACGTTGCTGGTACACTGTTCGCCGAAACAAGCAGCGAGTTTGCCGTAGTCGGAAGGAAACTATAGCGATCACAGAACAAAGCTTTGAAGGCGACGTTTGACAGTAAAGGACGAGTAGATGTCACTTTCCCGTAAAAAGCTTGCACTCGCAGGGGGTCTTTTGATTGTCGCGAGTGGGTTGGTGAGCATCTGGATCGGAGTACGTGCGGGATTCCTGCCGTACGAACCTGACCCGGGCGGGCTGTTTGGGCACGTTGGGATTTGGGCGGGGATTTCTGCCGTTGTAATTTGCAGCCGAAGCCCACGATCGGTCGATAACGAGGAGACGTGAATGAACAGTCGGGAACGAATTTCTGCCATAATTGCCGGCGAGCGCGCAGACCGCTGCGGATTGTGGCTCGGTAATCCCCTCGCCGAGAGTTGGCCGGCCATACACGAGTATTTCGGAACAAAAACCGAGGAAGAGGTGCGACTGAAACTCGGCGATGACGTGCGCTGGATTTGTCCGCAGTTTTTTCCGGACGCCTATCGCGATCCGAATGGATATGGCATGTTTGACGCAGGATTGAGCAAGAAGCGGCATGGGCAGGCAGGGCCTTTGGCTGATTGCGAGGATGTGCGGGAGCTGGAGTCGTTTCCCTGGCCCAATCCTGACTACCTGTCATTCGATCAGTGCATAGAATCGCTGCGCGCTGCCGGTGATGTCTACCGGGCCAGCGGTTACTGGACATGTTTTTACCATAACGTCATGGATCTCTTCGGGATGGAGAATTACATGATTAAAATGTACACGCATCCCGAAGTGGTACAGGCCGTTACGGATCGGGTATGCGGATTTTACTACGAGGCCAATGAGCGGTTCTTCGCCGCAGCCGGTGCGGACGTAGATGGATTTTTCTTTGGCAACGATTTTGGGACACAGTTAGACCTAATCTGCGGACCGGCGCACTTCGATGAGTTCATCATGCCATGGTTTGTGCGTTTCACCAAACAGGCACATGTCCACGGATATCACGCCCTGTTGCATTCCTGTGGGGCGATTCACAAGGTGATCGACCGTCTCATCGACGCCGGCGTAGACTGCCTGCATCCGCTTCAGGCTTTGGCCGCCGACATGGAGGCAGAGACGCTTGCGCGGGATTTCAAAGGCCGGATCGCTTTCATGGGGGGAATCGACACTCAGCATTTATTAGTCCATGCTACGCAGGAAGAAGTACAAGCGGATGTTCGCCGAGTAAGGGACTTGCTGGGGCCGCGCCTTATCGTGAGCCCGAGCCATGAAGCGCTGTTGCCGAATGTTCCGCCACGGAATCTGGAAGCAATGGCGGCGGCGATCGAATAATGGAACAGACCGAACCGTCAGGTGCGGGCGACGCTTGACAGCGCGCATGACCTGCGACGATCTGCGGCAGGTTTGATTATCGACCTACCAGTGGGGGGCAGACTATCGGAATCGAGATCACAGATTCTGCAAAGACGGCTGTCACACCATCAGAACCTCCCTCTTCCTTTCAAGGTAGTAAAGATAGTTCTCAAAAGTGACATCCGGCGGAACACGGTGATCCACGGTGGGGATGAATCCGCCTTGTTCGACCAGCGGCCGGAGCCTGTCCATCTCGCGGTTGATCGCGTCTTTTCCCCTGGCCAGGGCGATCTTGTCGACACCGCCCGCCAGAAGCAGGTCTTCGCCGTACTTTTCGCGGAGCATTGACGCGTCCGTGTGCAGCGCTTCGATGGGGAACATGCAGTTGATGCCGGCATCCATCCATCCTGGCACCAGCTCGTGGATGCACCCGTCGCAGTCCAGGATGTTTATCGTGACTCCGTGTTTTTTTAGCTCGGCAGTGATCCGCCTGTACCTGGGCACCATCAGCTCATTAAACAGCTTCGGGGAGATCAGGGGGCCGCGGTTGTAGCACATGTCCTCCCACCACCAGGCCATGTCGATGTCCAGCCCGGGGAGGATCTTCTCGATGAGGTGGAGGGTGAGATCGGTAAGGTGTTCCATCATCTCTTCGATCCATTTTCGCTCGGTCAAGATCGCCATGGAGATTCTTTCCACTCCCATCCAGTTTCTGAGCCAGCCGTACAGGGAGCCCGCGTCGAAGCGGACAGGCATTCCCTCGGCGTGAGCAGCTTGCGTCGCGGCTTTCACATCGCTGATCCGGCCATCCACGGCAGGGTCCAGGCGCTCCTGCTTCAGTCGCTCCCAGTCTTTGCGGGATTCGATCGCGTATTCGAGATACTGGGGTATGGAGGTGTGATCCACGGATTCCCGGCAGAGGTTTCCCTCGACGTTACGGTAAATCCGGTAGCCGTTTTTTCGTTCGACCTCCTCTTCCTCGAACGGTGGAAAAAAACCGTTGGCAGCGGGCAGCCTGGGTATGATCTGGAACCCCTCCAGCCCGAGGTGTCTTTCCACGTCCTCGTGGGTCTTGAGAAGCTCGGGCAGGCCCTGGTCGTGCCAGGCCCGGATGGTTGCGTCCCAGTACCCGAAATCCATGTTTGGCACACGGTCCGGTTTTTTCCAGCGCATGACCCTGTTGAAACGTTCGCGGGTGTTCATGATTTATCCTTGTACGGTAAAAAAAATTTAGCCGTTCACATAAGAAAGAACCACGGATGAACACGGACAGAAGGAAGAAAGAGAACCACGGATGAACACAGAAAGAAAGGAGGAAAGAGAACCACGGATGAACACGGACAGAAGGAAGAAAGAGAACCACGGATAAACACGGATAATTTTTATGAAGGGATTTTCTTTTACCGATTCCGATTGCCGGGCCAGTGGGAAGTAATGTTGAATTGCAACGGTCGTGCGGGCGAAAGATTTTTCGCCCCCACACTGTCTTTTTCTTCAATCCGAGTTAATCCGAGTTAATCCGTGGTTCCTCCCTAGTTCTCCCCCCCAGGAACTCATCGCACGCGGCACACGCCTCTTCAACGGTTTTGTACCTCTTGACCGTGACATGCCGGCAGCCGGCGATCATTGCGGAGAGTGGTTTTTCAGCGCTCATGTTGTACAGGCAGAGCAAGGGCTTTTTCATTTCGATTGCCCTGCCGATCTCGTAGCCGACTCCGAGGCTCGGTGTTGAAACCTCGGCCACCACAGCGTCGCACCCCGCAAGCCATCCGAGGTCCCTGTCGTGGATCTCCGCGCAGCTCATGCCCTCTTCGTTCAAGCCGTCCGACTTCTTTGCTCCAACGTGTTCGGTGAGCACCTCGCCGTGTCTGCTGATGTGCCTGATGATACACCAGTAGAGCTCCGCATCCTCCCGGCCACCGCGTATGGAACCCGCAAAGTAGATTTTCATGTCGCTGTCCTCGCCGTGGTCATCCGGATCGTGTGCGCTTATTCTGAAGCATCAGGCACGCCCCGCTCGATAATTGCCATGAGCTCGTCCAGGTGATGTTCGTACACGCCTCGCGGACTTGTGTCGTGTTTCCTGCAAAGCGATGCAGCCATGCCCACGACCTCTCCCATCATGCCGGTGGTTCTCATCACGCGCACAGTTCCGAGCGCAACGTGTGTCACGCTTATGTTGCGGCCCGCCATCATCAGATTATCGATGTTGCGGGAATACAGGCACCGAAAGGGGATCGGATACGGCTCGATGTTCGTGTGCACGGCTTTTGAACGGAACGGCTCCCCATCGAATCCCTTGATCTTTACCGGGTGATGAAGGTCGATCGACCAGGTCGTGGTCACGCATGCGTCGGGGAACTCTTTACGGTTCACGATGTCCTGTTCCTGGAGAACCACGTCGCCCATCAGGCGGCGGGACTCGCGTTTCCCCGCGATGTGCGCGACCCACTCCAGCCGAAGGTTCGCGTAATCCGCTGCATGCGCGCTGTTGTTCTTCAAAAAGGACCAGTTTCCAAAGACAACGCGCAGGCCGTAATCCCGGATGTACTCGAACTCGTGGACCTGGTGGCGCGCCATGCCGGTTTCCCAGTCCCAGTTGCCCGCTGTCACCTTCTGGCACGTTTGATCGTTGAACCGCACAGCCCACGGTGTTTCAGGGAACCGCACCGGCTCATTGCCCTTTGCGGAGTACCACATGATTGACGCGCCCATGATGGTCTTGTCAGCTTTTGCCGGTGCGCGGGATTCATCGGTTTCGCTTCTGGCCTCGCGGCCGTAGCGGAAGTCAGCCCCTGCCAAAGCGCCGATCGTGCCGTCGCCGGTGCAGTCGGCGAACAGCTGCGCTTCGAACCTGAGGCTCTCGCCCGTCCGGATGTTCTGCGCCACAACAGCGGAAATCGTATTCCCGTTCATCTCGACCGCGTACGCGTGCATCTCGAGAAACAGGTGAATGTTCATCTCGGCGCGGACCGCGTCCAGCTTCTTCTTGTCGTTGTATTCATGCCCGGGCCGCGCGTTTCCGTGCTGGTGCGGGTCGATCTCATCCACGATCTTACCAACGCGCGGATAGGGAGGCAGCTTGATCTTGCCGCCGAGATGAACACGCACCTCTGATGAGTTGTTGCCCCCGAGCACGGGTCGGTCCTGGATGAGCGCGACCTCGAGGCCCATGCGCGCGCATGATATGGCGGCGCACGTTCCTGCCATGCCGCCGCCCACAACAACGAGATCGAACTCTCCGGCATCGGGCGGAACCTCGGGCAGGCCGAGGAGCTTTCTCCGGAATCGCGCCATTTTAGCGCCCTTGTTCGGGGGCTCGAACGCCGGGTCGCTGCAAAACAGCACGGCGTCACAGCGGCCGTCAAAACCGGTGAGATCGTGAAGCGACAGCTCAACGGTCTTTTTTTCGATCCTGACAAGCCCGCCGTCCTGCCAGAACCACTCCGCCCCTTCGGCTCCGAACGTTGTGGAGAGCGCTTTTTTGTCGATCAAGACCTGGAACCTTCCCGGCGAGCTTTCAGCCCTCATGCTTGATGGGGTGTCCGGCCTCTTCCAGGGCCCGACCCAGTCGCGTGTTCTGACCCACACGCGGAACTCTCCTGTTTCCGGAAAGGCGACCGTGGTTGCGGCGTTCTCCACCGGCCTGCCCAGGCCGTGCGCAAGCAGAAACGGTGATCCCATTCGGTCCATGAACTGCTGATCAATGACCCAGCCGCCCGGGTTGTCAAAGCTTTCGGCTTCGGCGAGCACGGATGTGCCTGCCAAAGCCGTGTTGGCCAGCATCGCGACAAACACTGCCGCCTGAAAAACGCAGCTCATGGTCATGGTTTTGTCTCCCTGGTATAAAGCAATGGAATCCGCGCATGCGGCTTATTGCGTTTGTTATTGCCGTGCCTCGTCATCCGTTTTCCATTCAGGCTTCCATTCCACGATCGAGATCGGCTGCGGCAACAGCTCTTCCAGCTTATCGCCGTCGCCCTGCCCGACCTTCTGCACGAAGATGTGCAGCACCTTTGACCGTGCCCAGAGCTCGGTGTCGTAGCTCGGCTCCCACAAGCCCACCGGATGCTCGGTCAGGTCCGCAAAGCGCCAGCCGCCCTTCTGCAGATCGTCGCACATGGCCGCGGACACCCGGCTTCCCCGCTCGACATCGCGGAAAAGCATGCATGCCCTGTCCCTGCCGCTGCTGCCGTCCGCCGCGATCTGCGGCCTGGAGATGGGGATCCTCTTTGTTCCGCCGCCGCTCAGGTAAAACGGCGTCAAGCGCCGGGACACCTGCGAGGTGCGCCAGTGAACATTGTCGTGATACACGATGTGGTACTGGGGGACCTTTGTCCCTTCCGGCCGCCAGTACGTGGCAATGTACGGCCTGCCTTCCGAGTCGGCGCACATGGACGTCTGGTTGATGAGCTCGCTCCGCTGGGGAATCCTGCGCGCGTACTCCGCCGTGGCCTCGGTGATGGGGAGCGTGTATTTATCGCCCGTTGTTTTTTCCCATGTTTTTCCCCTGTCTTTCGACCTGGCGTAGCAGATGTCATGGTTGGTGGCCACGTCCCCGCTTTCCCTCCAGACCCAGGAGAGGTGAATCGTACCCCTGCTGTCAACGGCTGCCTGCCAGTATGCGTTACGCTGTCCCTCGCCGCTGATGAGGCTGTCGTGGAGCCTTGTCCACACACTTGTTTTCACGTCATAGATGTTCATTATCAGGTCGCCGCGGCCCGAGGCGCCGTCGCGGTAAAGAAACAGCGGGCCGCTGTCCGGCAGCCTGTAGAACTCGGGATAGGTCACACATTGTTCCTTCTTCCCGGTCATCGGCATCTTGTCGGTCAGCTCGAGCGACCCCGGGCTTATGCCGCGGCAGTAGCGAAGCGGAGTGACGTGGTGATCCCAAGAAACGTGAAGGAAGCCTGAGCTGTCAACCATTATGCTGATCGAGTTGTGCGCATCTTTTGTGTTTCCCTTGTACCGGGTTTTTCGAACCTCCCACTTCTCAGACCCGAGCTTTCGCTTGGCGAGCACAACGCTTGAGTGCTCGTCATAAAAGGCAACGTACTGCGTGTCCCGGTGCGTCACAACAGAGTTGCGCCTGAATATGACGCCGTTTATGGAGTTCTTTGCCCAGCCGTTTGCTATCGGCACGGACCGCGGGCCCGTATCCGGATCCGCATTAGCCGGCAGCATCCATGGAGCGAACAGGTTCGTGACGCAGAACACCAGGATCATCCGTTTCAGCATGATCTCGCCTTTCTCATTTTTCCTCGAACGCGGGATTCGGCTCCGGCAGCTTCGCCCCGACCTTTTTTTGCCATGCATGCAGGAGCTTTCTCATCTCGTCCGCCTTGTCGAGCATGGTTTGTGAGAGGTCGTTCTTTTCGCTCAGATCATCTTCAAGGTTGTAGAGCTCGACACGGTCGTCCTCGAAGAACTCGATGAGCTTCCAGTCTCCCAAGCGCACAGCCGCGCCGGGAGTTCCGCCCTGGTTGCCGTAGTGGGGGTAGTGCCAGAATAAGGCTTCGCGCTCCGGCGGGCTCTTCCCCCTCAGCACCGGAACGAGGCTGACCCCGTCCGTGTGCTGTTCCGGCCTGGCTCCGAGCCCTGCCATTTCAAGGATCGTGGGGTAAAAATCGGTGCTCGTCACAGGCTCGGAGCATACGGATCCCGGCCGGGTCTCTCCGGGCCACACGATGATCATGGGCTCCCTTATGCCGCCCTCGTACAGCCACCCCTTGCCCCCTCTTAGCGGCAGGTTGGAAGTCGGATGGCCTTCCGAGGTGGATAGCCCGCCGTTGTCGGACATGAAGATCACGGCGGTGTTTTTATCCAGGCCCAGCCTCTTGACAGCATCGAGCACCTTGCCCACGGCCTGGTCCATCGCCTCGACCATGCCCGCGTAAACAGCGTGGTTCTGGACGCGGCGTACCTTCCTGTCGCCTTCCTCTCCCCAGGAATCCTCGGGCGCGCTCTTTCGTTTCTCCGTGTACTTTTCCTTCAGGTCATCTCGCGCCATCAGCGGCGTGTGCACCGAGTAGAACGAAAGATAGGCGAAAAAAGGGCTGTTCCGGTTGTCTTCGATGAACTTCACGGTTTCGGTTGCCAGCCGGTCCGGGAGGTGCTCGCCCGCAGGCCCGTCCTCGAGGCGCGGATTGCCGTACGGGCTGAAGTACTTTTTGCTCCCGTACGGGCCACCGCGCGTTATCCCCCCGCGGTTGATGTCGAACCCCTGCTCCTCAGGCCAGAACCCCTCCGGCCCGAGGTGCCACTTGCCTGCGAAAAAGGTCGCGTACCCCGCCTCCTTCATCGCCTCGGCAACGGTCACCTCCTCGTGCGGGAGGCGGTTCGAATAGGGCGCGGGCAGCATACGCGTGTTCCGTCTCCATTTTTCGGGCTGATTGTACCTTGTGGGACTGATGTAGTCGGTTATGCCCAGCCTGACCGGGTACTTGCCGGTCATGATGCTTGCGCGCGTGGGGCTGCACACCGGGCACGCCGCGTACGCTTCAATGAAGCGCATCCCCTTTGAAGCGAGGCAATCGATGTTCGGCGTCTCGTAGAAGCTTTTCGGATTGTTCGCGCCGATGTCCATGAACCCTAGGTCATCCGCGAGCACGAACAGAAAGTTGAGTTTTTTGTCCTGCTCGTCAGCGAAGAGCCTGCGCGGGGATGCGAGACACGCCCCTGCCAGGCCCGCGGTTTTGAGAAAACGTCTTCGTGTTGTTGATGTCATGCCGCCCCCGTTCGATTCTATTTCGGTTTCCGGTTTTCCTCTTCGCGGTCAATATTTCCTGGGCCGGTATCTTCGCCCGTCTTCAGCCATCTGTACATCCATCGCGTGGCCATGAAACCGCCGTTGATCTGATTGATGGCTTTTTCCACCGTGTACTGAACAATGTAGGCGCTTCGGTCGTACGGCTTCTTTTGCTTTTCATCCGTGTCAAGCTCTTCCAACAGCGGCAGGGCTCTCTTGTCGCCGATCTGGCCCAGTGCCCAGATCGCCCTGTTCCTGTCCCTGAACGATGCGGTTTGAGATCCGGCAAGTGCGATGAGCGCCTCGACGTTGTCTCCCTGGTGGCGTTCCATTGCAACGGCGCAGATCTCCTTCACGCTGACGAAGATCCGGCGGAGTGTATAGCAGAACGTTGCGCTGCCCAAGATCAACACCACTGCTGCGCCCACGATCAGCCAGCCGGGAATCTTTGATGTGGGTGCCGTTTTTCTTGCGCTTGTATCCGTGTTCATTGCAACTTTGCCTCGGTGAACAGGTCCGGCAAGGGCGACGAGCGCCTACTTCACCGGCTTGTCTTCCATCAGCCTGGAGAGCACGGGCTCCATTGCCCTTGCCCAGATCCTGTATCCTGTTTCGTTCGGGTGCAGGAAGTCGGGCATGATGTCGGCTTCCAGGGTCTTGTCCGGGTCCAAGAACTCATCCCCGATGTCCAGGTAGAAGATGTGTTCGTTGTCAGCGATCTTCGATGCGATCGTGCCCGCTTCCTGGTTGGCCGCACGCCTCGGGTTGGGTGTTTGACCGTACGGGAAGGGACAGAGCATCAGGACCTTTGTCTTTGGCAGCTTTATCCGCAGGGTCTTGCAGATGGCAATGATCCCTTCGGCGACCTCTTGCGCGCTGTCCGCTTTTGGAAAGTGGCCCGCGTCCGTGTTGTTTGTCCCGATCATCACAACAGCTACCTTTGGAGAGATGTTGTCGATCTCGCCGTTGTCCAGGCGCCACAGCACGTTTTCCGTGCGGTCCCCGGAAAAGCCCAGGTTGATGGGGTTGCGGTGCCCGTAGTACTTTTCCCAGATCTTGTGCTGCGGCTGGTTTTCCCAGCTGTGAGTGATGGAGTCGCCGATGAACACGAGGTCAACGCCCCCCTTTTCAATCAGTTCCAGCTTGTCGTTGTGCCGGTTCCACCACCACCCGCGCAGCGGAACCGGGATGAGCGCGGTGTTCGGGTTCTCGTCTTCAAAGTTCCAGAGGCTGTTGAAGCACGATGCAGGCAGGCCCTCCTTGTTGATGAGGTTTCCTTCGGCCGTGTTGCTCCAGGCATAGCATACCCCGACCGGATTGCTTATCAGCGGGCACGAAAGAATGACGCATTTTCCGTCGATGGCTGCTTCGGCAGGCAGGAAGATGCCGTCGCTTCCTGCGAGCTTGAACGACGACAGGGTGTGTCCTTCTCTTACGGCGAGCCCGCTTTCGCAGTGGTCGAAAAAAAGCCTGGCCTTGTTTCCTTCGGCTTTAATCCCCTTGAAAATCGGGCCGGAACATTCACCGACCTCTTTACCGTATGTGTTTTTCAGCGCCCAGAGAGCGAGCCTTTTCCCCACATCCTGCTTGTTCCTGGGGTGGATGTCGAGGATGTTGCCTATGTCCGAGGTCACTGCCATGCCCGTGTTTTCCAGGTTCATGACCCGCCTTTGCGCTTCTCTTACACCCGCGCAGTCGCCGCCCTGGGCGTAGAGAAACGGAGCGATCTGTACGTAGTAGAAGGGGAGTGCCCTGACTCCCCAGCCCTCGCGCCAGCAGTCGATCATTGATTCGAAAAGCGCCTCATAGCTGCGCGAACGGGAACAGTTGGACTCGCCCTGGTACCAGATTGCGCCCTTTATCCTGTAGGGAAGGAGCGGGGAGATCATGGCGTTGTACAGGCTCGATACTGTGTGCGCGCCTACCGCGAGCATCCTGGGGCGGGGAGGGAGCTTTGCAGCGCTTGAGCTCGCCATGTATCGCCACGGCCCGGCAAGGGAGATCGTATCCTCGGGCGCGTTGACGGGAAGGATCTTGATCTCTTTCTTGTCACCGTAGATTCCGCCGCCGCCCCCGGTGTCAAGAACCCGGACCACAATGAGCGCGCGCCCGGATTCCACGGCCCTTGCCGGGACCTTGTATTTTCGCTTTGCTGTCCAGCCCTGGGTCTGTCCAACGGATGTCCCGTTCACCCAGGTGCGGTCCTCGTCGTCGATTGGTCCCAGCTCGAGCAGAAGTTCTTTTCCGGCCCAGCTCTCAGGCAGGTCGATGCTTTTTCTGAACCAGGCCACGCCATCGAAGCTTTTCAGCTCGTTGTCGTTCCAGCTGCCGGGCAGGTCCATTGTTTTCCACTGCGAATCGTCGAACCCGGAGGCGTACCACTTGTCTTGCCCGTAACCGGCATCCGCCGCCTCGAGCGCTTTTTCCCATTCCTCTATTTTCTGCCTGTTGATCTCGTCCACCTTGCCGGTGTTGACAGCGAGGAAATCGAGATCCTCGAGCTGGTTTTCATAGCCTCCCACACGGGCCAGCATGTCCGCACTGGTCCACGACTCGGCGGGTGTTCCCCCCCAGGAGGTGTGGATCAGGCCTATGGGCACCTTCAGCTCGTTGTGAAGCGTGCGGCCGAAATAGTAGGCCGCTGCTGAAAATCCGCCCCAGCCTTCCTGAGCAACGGTTTCAGTGGAGCAGACCTTCCATTCGACCGGATGCTTGAGCTTGTCGAGCGGGATCGCGGACACGCTTCTTTCGACCTGGAAGAGCCGGATTTCAGGATGGTCCGCGCCGGCGACCTCCTCTTCGGCGTTGTTGCACGCGGTTATGCCCATTTCCATGTTCGACTGGCCGGAACAGACCCAGACCTCGCCCACCAGCACGTTCTCGATCTTGATGAGGTTGTCGCCACGGATCGTAATCGAGTAAGGACCGCCCGCTTCGGGCAGGGAAAGGTCCACGCTCCATCTTCCGTCCCTGCGGTCTGCTGTTGTCCTGGACTTGCTTCCCCAGCTTCCCTCGACGATAACCGGCTCCCCGGGCGATGCCCATCCCCATACATTTGCTTTTTCACCCTTCTGGAGAACCATGTTGTCTCCCACAAGAGAGGGAAGCCGCACATCAGCTCCGGCAGCAGCGGCGAATCCCAAAAGCAGCACCAATCCGAACAACCAGTGTTTCTTTTGTAGAGAGTGAATCACCTTTGATTCTCCTTGTTTTCGTTTTTTCCAGGATGTTTGAAAGATGAGGAAAAGCAGCTAAACGCTTTTTACATGCTTCAGTTTCCGTTGAGAGAGGCTGTTTTCAAGGAAATAGTTGGACTCAATCCGTCATTCCCGCGGGTGCAAACCCGCTGCCGGGCCGGCGGGATTGGTGCCGGACAACGGGTTGACCTCAGGCGATCCGGGTTTTGGGGCGGGTTACTCCACGATCTTGATGGCCACTGGATTTGAAACGAAGTCGTAGGGAGAATAAAGAAGACAGGCGAAGTTCAGGGTCAAACCCAAAGCTTCGCGAGGCAGGGGGCCGACCGTGTCGAACCGTGCGCTGCCTACACCGGATGCGTCCAGGACCGCGTGAAAATCGGTGAAGAAGATGGTGTTGGCGAACTTGAATGTCATTCCCGTGAAGAGGTCCCAGTTCAGGGGGAGGAGCTGTCCTCCTGGCAGGGTGAAGCCCGGTTCCGTGCCGCTCGCCGATCCCAGGACGAAATAGTTCCGGTTGCTGTTGGCCGGGCCCGCGTTCAAGTGTAAATTGACTACTCCACCCGCGTCAGCGGATATTGCTTTGATGTCGGTGCCAAGTGTGTTGACCGTGAAGGTGTGGGGGTCCGGCTCACCGATGTAGGGATGGTCCTCGCTCCGCCCGGAGGCGTCTTCGGCATGGATATAGTATTGGATCGTGGCGCCCGCGGGCTGAGCGGGGATGTTCGCCAGGTAGTCGTTTCCGCTCACGTGGGACATGGGAGTACTGTTCCAGCCCCCGGTAGTTTTCCAGTAAACCGTCGGGGTCCCGCCCGTGAAACCCTGGCCGCTGTAGTCGATGATCTCAGCTTCCACTGGAAATCCCGGGGCCGCGGGCGGGCGGTCCAGCAGTGGAGTGTGTCCGATGCAGAGCATGTGCCTGTCCGTTATGCCCATGGTGCGGCAGTGAAGGGCGTCGAACCAGTGCCACGACCCGTAAAAACCGAGCACTTCGTAGCCGGGCATGGCTGCCTGGTACGATGCGATGGCATCGTCATCCCACTGGCTACCGGTTATGGGGATCAGCACCTTGTTGTTCAGGATGAGTGAATTTACATAGGGCTCGCCGTTGGGCGAGTACACCCTGACGGTTTTATAGGGGGTGCCGTAGCAGCTTATCCGGTTCTCGAAATAGTCGACCGCATCTTCGAGGCCGGTATAGGTGGGATCGTTGGGCGGCACCTCCAGCACCATGATGGTGTCGGGTGAGAGGTACTTGGCGAAGCAGTCGATGTGCTTCAGGAATCCGCCCTGGGCATCCGGTATGATGCGGTAGGTGTGAACGCCCAGGTAATCAAGCGCCATGTTATAGATATCATCGTGGGACACGCCCGGATTGTCATCCCAGACCAGGTCGGTGGACAGGGCGAACCCCTGCCCGTCCGTCATGTAGTTGCCTCCCTCGTGATAGAGGCCGGTGTCATAAACGGGGATGCCCTGGTCCTGCCCGTACACGAAGGGAATGAGTTCATCGTTCGGTTGGGGCCAGGGGTAGTCGAAGTTCACGATCCCCTGCGTCTGGTTGCCGTCTATGATGAACCAGGGGCCGAAATCACGGGTCCAGTAGCTGTCGGAAGGCGCATGGAGGAAGCTGCAGTTGTTCAGGTTCACGCCGCACCGCTGGTATTCGCCCTCCACGAAGCTCTGTTCGCCCGCGTCCAGCACGATGGTAACCACCTCGGTGTCTTCTGCCATCTCCGCGATAAGGGTATAGGAGATGCCGAACGGATACCGTATCAGCACGCCCTCCATCGGTTCGAACTCCGCGGGCTGTCTAACCGTAGGGGGCGGGGGAGTTCGGGTTTGCCCCTGGGCCGGTGATCCGTTTCCAAGAACAACCAGGGCAGATGCCAGGGAGCACACAACAAGGGTCCACAAGTTCACGCTTTTTACAGGATTATTCATGACACACCTTTCCAAGGTTTTTGTACACCTATCGCAATTGTGCGCCGAGACAGATTGATCAGGCGATTATACATCTATTTAGGTTAATATGCTATTAGGTATTTACAGCATAATCTATACAATCGTTTTATCGTTTTTCTCACCGGTACTTCGCAAAGGGATCGCCGGACAGGACCTTTCCATCAACCCCGCGGAAGATGAAGTGCTTAAGCCCCCACGAATAGTCAGCGTTCCGGAAGTTGCGGTAACCCTCGCCGATATAGCTCGATCCGTTCGCGGCGAGCGACTCGACAAGCTCTGTGTGAAACCCGGCGAAAACGGATGCCGACTGGGGAGAGGCAGATCCGAAAAAGGCGATGGTCGCGGTGTTCGGGCTAAAGAGCATGCGGTTCGCGATGCTGCGCGAGTAGAGGGGCTCGCCCTTGAGGCGTCCCCGGAAGACCCCGTTGCTGCACCCTGAGGTGGTGAAGATGACAGGGCCTGTTCCGTTGAACCCGGAAAAATCGATGTTCTCCGTGGTGACCGCGATCGCTTCCTCCCCGTTATGCCAGTAAAAACCCGCGGGCGACCCGTGCGTGAGCGTGTGCAGGTGCTGCCAGCAGTGCCCGGTCAAAAGGTCGAGCAGGTCATATGATATGAACTCGGGCCCGGGATCGGGCAGCACCGCCTCTTTCATTTGGCCGTCGAGGCTGTAGACACGGGCGACCTTCTGTCCGGCGGTTGCAAGCGCTTCATCCAGCAGCACTGTCCATGATTCGGTGATTTCAACGCTGTTGCCGTTTCCAGCGATGAACACCACCCCGTCACGGCCCATGATCTCGCCCTGGTAGTAGCGGACGAGCTTGTCGAGAAAAACCTTGAGCATCTTTGCCTGTTCTGCGCGATCGTTCGACGGCGGCACCCACCACGCGGTCCAGATCTCGGTTTCGTTGTTTATCCGGTCGGTGATGATCTTGTCGAACACGCCGTCGTTGTTCTCGTCGATCCACTCCGCGTCGTACTCTTCGTAGTAAAGGGGCGAGGTTATGAGTATGGTTTCGGGATCGCCCCGCAGAGCGTGCGGTATCGGGCCGACCATGATCGCCCCTACCATCGTGCCCGAGGAAAGCTCGTACTCCTTCTTGAGCGACGCGCGTATTTCGGAAGGTTTCATTTCGTAGAAACCGTCGATGAGCACCTGGAACTCGACCTGTGGAAGCACACTTTTTACGCTGTTGAAATAGTTGTCGAGCGCGGTACCGATTTCCGGGTAAACGGAGTCGTCAACCACCACGAGGACGCGATCCGAGGTTGATGCGCATACCGTGATGAGCTTCTTCCTGGCGGTGCGATAGGCTGCGACCTTTTTCTCGTAGTCGTCGTAAGCGCGAAACATTGATCCGATGATCTTGTCCGCCGCCACAGGGTCGCGTTTTTTCAGCATGAGCAGCAGCTCAGCGTCCTCGAAGCCGATCCGGTGCGCTTCGAAGCGCTGGCCTGACAGGGGGCCAAGCTTTCCTGGAAAGACCACGTGCGTGTCGCCCGCGGGCAGGAAGTTGGGAGGGCCGTTGCCGTGCGGAACCACGCTTTTTAAGAACGGGTCCATCCCCTTGCGGTAGTGGTTGAGCCCCCAGTGGAGGAAGCCGGCAAGGTCGTACTTTACGAGGGACCAGCCGAGGAACAACGGGCGGAGGCGCTCCTGGTCGAGAAGCCGGTTCAGCCACGGCCCTCCGGGCGACAGGCAGGTATAGACCCAGACTTCGTCGCCCGCTTTTTTTCTCGCTTCGAAGAACTCCCGGTTTTTTTGGTATTCCTGAACCTTCGGGCACCAGTGGTCCACCGAGTCCACGAGCTCCTGCGACATGGTGGCGTCGAAGATTTCCACGCCCGGCATGCGGCTGCGCACCTGTTCCACGAGAGCCGCGTATGTTTTTGCGTTCGTGTTGGTGGGCTCATCCGAGATGTGCTGGAGGTATTCGGCGCGGCCCGGGATGCCGGCATCATTGACAGCCGCCTCGATCGCGCTGATGAGCTCGTCCAGCTCGGCCCGGCCCTTTTCGCTGGTTGAATCGGTGCGGGTCAGAATGAGATCAAGCCTTGGGCGGGACCAGTCGTCGTTGTGGCGCCGTGCGAGGTGACCGCCCTCGATGCGCTTGAAACCACGGTCCAGAAAGGTTCGGACGTAACGGTTCAACCGCTGCTGATTCACGATAAGCTTTCCCATCTTGTCGAGGCTCATGAAGTCGGTCCACCGGATCCAGAATGTGTTCTGCCTTCCGCGGGCCATGAGGTCGGCATAGAGTGCGAGCATCTTCCAGAAAGGTTCGCTCCAGAGGCGTAAAGAGTGCCGTTCGGCGATCAGTGCAGGGCTGAACCAGTTCGTGTAGCCCGGGCTTTGTGCCCCCGTTCGCGGAACGGTCGCACCGTGGATCACTACCTCCCATCGGAGGTTTATCCGCCTGCCGCCCGCTATTATCGATATGATGTACTCGCGACCGCACGGTGCTGCACCGTAAGCTATCGCCTTTTCGACGCGCATGGCGCAAACGCCGTCGTTGCCGGCGATTGTCGTAAAGCTTTCGACCGGCTCGAACGCTTCGAAAACGTGAAACGGGGCCTCACGGATGACGTGCGGGTTTTCTTTTCCATCCCATGTTTCGGTTCGAGTCGAGACCCCGGTGTTTTGCTCGACCGGCACCGGGATCATCCTGAAGAGCGCGGCATCCGCCGCATCGCCGGTTTCACAGGAAACGCCCAGGCGGACCTTTGCGCCGGGGCGAAGGCCGGTCGCAAGGAGATGCACCCCGCAAATAACCCCGCGCGGCGTGTCCGTGACAAGGTGCTCCGTTCCGGATGATACATCCGTGTCCGGATAGAGAACATCGAGTTCGTCGAATAGTGCCGCCTCCTGGGAAAAGGCGGAAGCCGCAAGCACGGCGGTTATAACGGCCGCGGCGAAGAGGTGAATAGCGCGCATGGCTGTTTCTCCGAAAGATACTCGATTGCGGGGAGACACGTAGTAGAGTTTTTTGTGCAAAGGCCGGGCTTTTCACGCTCTTTTCCCGGTATTCGGAACGTCTGCGGGAACTGCCGTACAAGCGGCATTTCCCGGGAATCAACTTTGGCGCCTCCGGAATCTGTTACCGCTCAAAAGCCCTGCCGCGCTCCTGCTGTTCGTCGTACGCTTCGCCCCAGAGCCTGGCATCCGGGAACTCCGGGTCGCCTTTGACTTCGAGGATTTGCGTGAGGGTCATGTTGTCCACCCTGAGCTCCACGAGGTACTTACCGGGTTCGATGCGCGACCCGCGGCGGCTGTAGCTGCCTCCTCGCCCGCCACCGCGTGCGGGCGCGGGTTTGCGCAGATCCCAGGACACCTTGTGAACACCGGTCTCAGAACTCGCTTCAAGCTCGCGCATAGTTTCGCCGGAAAGGTCTATGATCTTCAGGCTGATCCGGCCGGGCCTCTTGTTCAGGGCGTAAAAAATGTTCGCTTCCGATGACGGATTTTCACCCACGAACCTGCGGTTATCCCCGCCGCGGCGGGGTTCTCTTTTCCAGTAATGGACCGCGTTCGGTTCGAAGAGGTAGGCGTTTTCGCTTATGGTTTCCCCGGTCATCTGCCGGAGCGGGGTCACGTCGAGAATCCAGATGCTGCGTCCGTGGGTCGCAACAGCGACTTCGCCTGAGCTCTTGTGCTGTGCGAACTCGTGTATTGCAACGGTCGGCAGGTTGCTGTTGAGCTTTGTCCATGACTTGCCGCGTTCTATGGATATCCAGGCAAAAAACTCCGTGCCCAGGTAGAGGATGTCGGGGTTTTCGATGTCTTCCCGGATCACGCGCACCGAACCCGTTGATGAGGGAAGGTTGGCCCGAATGGAGCGCCAGGACTTGCCGTTGTTCTTTGACACGAACAGATAGGGCTCGTCATCGTTGGAGCGGTGGCCGTCGAGGGAGATGTACACCCGTCCCTTCTTGAACCTCGAAGGCTCTATCGAGCTTATCCTGCGCGGATCCGGCAGAAGCTCGCTGATCGTATGCCACTCGTATTCGTCCTCCTCCTCCGCTTCTTTTTCGCCGTCCGCCGGTCCGGCCGCTCCTGTTGAGACGCGCTTTCCCTCGAAACCGAACGAGTACACTCCGCCGGCCATTTCGATTGTTCCTTCCAGCTTCGCCCCCTTGATTTTCGCGCGCACGTCAAGCTGCATCTGGCCGGCATCGATGCCAAAGGTAAGGCTTTTCGTTTCAGCGTTGAACTTGCCGTTGATGATGTCGCCTTCACCCATGGGTGACTGAATCGTGCCTGTTACCTTCCCCCCCTGCCCGAGCTTGAGAAACATGCGGGATTTGCGCTCCGACTCAGGGATGTCCTGTCCGACCGCTTTGGTTGACCATTCTCCTGTGATAGGGTCTTCTTTGGGCTCTTCTTCCGCGGCCTCTGCTGTTTCTTCTTTTTCGGAAACCGCTTTTTCTACGGTTTCCTCCTCTTCAACCGCTTCCTCTGCCGGAGCCTTCTCTTCATCCTTTTCATCCGGTGCGGCCTGCTCTTCTTCCTGCTGTGCCTTCTCCGGCTCTTCCTGCGGTTTCAATGCTTCGGGCGTTTCGGGTTGCTCGCCTTCCGGCGATGTCGTTTCCTCCTCAGGTGCAGGTTCTATTTTTTCGCTGCTGTCCACACTTTCAATCGCTTCAAGACGACCGACGACCTCTTCTGCCGCCGGGGGAGGTTCGACCGTTTCTACCGCGTCAGCCTTATCCATTTTATCCGGTTCGGCATCTGCTTCTATCGAAGGTGCTCCGCCGCCGAACCTTTCCGTTAATGCGTCGAGTTCTTTCTCGTCGATTACATCATCGCTGTTGGCATCGATGTAGTCGAACATGCGGGCAAGCCTCGCGGAGACCTCGTCCTTCTGGATTTTTCCGTCCTCGTTGGCGTCCTGCTGCTTGAGCATCAACAACATGTCGCCGCCTCTTCCTCTTTCACCTCCTGATTCCCTTTCACTGCGGCCGCGTCGGCCCGCTTCTCCAAAAGGCTGCCCGCCTTTCTTTTCCGGCTCGGCTTTTTCCATTACCTCCGCCTCTTCGTCATCTTCTCCCTCGATGACATCGAACAGGTCAACCCAGTCATGGCCTCCGTTTTCGGTCATCCACAGGGCGCCGTCATCTGTTCCTACATATAGAACATCCGGGTCGAAACAGCTCTCGGCCAGGGCTGATGCGCTGCCTTTGTCCGTGGAGGAGATCTCCGGGGAGATCGATTTCAGCTTTTCGCCTTGATACAGAGAGCGGAACACATGGTTCCCCGCGCAGTAGTAGATCCCAGGGTTGTGGTTCGAAAGGATGTAAGGTGTCATCCAGTTGAAACGGTAGCGTTTCCCTTTTTGCGAGCGGGGACGCATGTAGTCGCTGTTGCCGTTTTCCAGGTCGTACCGGCCGAGTCCCCCGTTTTGCGAGGCGTAATAAACGAGGTCGGGGTTGTTCTGATCGACAAGGCAGATGAAGCCGTCGCCCCAGCCTATGCAGAACCAATCCTCGTTGATGGGGCCGTCTTCGGCACGGGAGCGGTTGGGCCCGCCCCAGCTTCCGTTGTCCTGCAGCCCGCCGTAGACCATGTAGTTGGATCGCGGGCCAACGCCCACATGGTAGAACTGGCCGATGGCCATGTGGTTGAGGTGGTCCCAGTTTTCCATCCTGTCGTAGGTGACATAGATTCCACCGTCCGTGCCCAGGATGATGTGCCTGCCGTCCTTGGGATCGATCCACATTCCGTGGTGGTCGGCGTGGACACCGCGGCCGCCGTCACTCGTAAAGCTTTTCCCGCCGTCATTGGAGCGGTAAAGCGAGATTCCAAGCACGTACAGGTGGTTTTCGTCGCTTGGATCGACTCGGATCTGGCTGAAATACATTGGCCGCGGGTTGACCGAGTTGATCCGGATCCAGCTCTCGCCGCCATCCGTGGACTTGTATACCCCGCCGTACTCATGTCCTTCCTTGCCCTGCTGGTCCTGCACGTTTTCACGCTGTCCGCCAAGGCCCGAGCTGAACGCGTTCCTGCTGCGCTGCGGTCTCCTTCTTTCTTCGCCCGCGTCCTCCTTTTCATCCTCATCTTGTCCCGGGCGCTTTGTAAAGGTTATATCGACGACCACTCTTTCGCGCTCGCGCGACACCTCGATCTTGACCGTTTCACCGGCCTCGTGCTGTCTGACCTCCTTGAGCAGGTCCCTGTACGAGAGAACGGTTTTGCCGCCGACAGATATGACAATATCGCCGCTTTTGAGCCCCGCCTTTTCCGCTGGGCCGTCCTCGGTTATATCCGTGAGTTTCGCGCCTACCTCTGCATCCTCGCCACGGATGCCGATGTACGGAGCGTTTTCCGGCTCCTGCCCGATCTGTTCCGATTCGATGATGGCGAAAACGATGTCAGGATTCTTTTGGAAGTAGTCAAGGCCGATGCGTCCGAGGCTGCATGCGGGCAGGCCTTTGGTCACCTTGTTGAAGGTCTTTCCCCCGTCAACCGTCTTGTAGAGGCCGCTGCCCGGTCCCCATTTCTTTACCGGTGAGTTCGAGTCGTACCTGTCGCGCAGCCTCTCGTATGCCGCCACCAGAAGCGTGTCCGGGTTCTCAGGATGCATCTGCACGTCGATGATGCCTGTCTTGTCATCGATGAACAGGATCTTATCCCAGCTCTTGCCTCCGTCGGTTGTCTTGTAGAGGCCGCGTTCCTCGTTCGGTCCCCACAAACGCCCGAGGGCGCCGACGTAAACGATGTTCGGATCCTCCGGATGGATTGCGATGCGCCCCGTCTGGAAGCATTTGTCCAGCCCCATGTGCTTCCATGTGCCGCCGCCGTCAGTGGATTTGTACACGCCGTTTCCCCACGACACGGAGTTGCGGGGGTTGGCTTCGCCAGTGCCGACCCAAACGATGTTGGGGTCCGAGGGCGCGATTGCTACATCTCCGATCGAAACGGTGCTTTCATGATCGAACTGGTGGGTGAATGTTATGCCGTTGTTTTCGGTTTTCAAAAGACCGCCCGAAGCCGTGGCTGCCCACCACCTGTTTGAGTCGGCCTGATCCACCTCGATGTCCACGATGCGGCCGCCCATGTTGGCAGGCCCGATGCTGCGCCACTTGAGAACGTCGATCCAGTTCTGAGGCAGGGTCTGCTCGATAACGGGGGCTGCCTTTTCCTCGGATTTCTCCGCTTCTGAAGCCGCAAGCGCGGCGGTTCCCAGGGCAATGGTCAAAATAAACAAAACGGCAGGCGGGATTTTTGTCTTAAGCATGACTGGTAACCTCGTGTGTCAATGAAACGGCCGGAGTATGAAGTGGGTGCTATCATGTAATCGTACAAAATTTGTTCATGATTTGAATGTTTTTTTCTATAACCGGGATTTTGAACAGGATTTGTCGGTATGGCTTTGTATTGTTCAAAACTGGCAAAGGATTCGAGTATAATGCGAATATCAATAAGATGAACCGGCGGGTTAAACCGATGGGACGAACGCGAAAAATTCTGTGCGTGGTTGGGACGCGGCCGGAAGCGATCAAGATGGCGCCCGTGGTCCTGGCTCTGGAAAAAAGGACGTGGGCGGATGTCCGGGTGCTGGCAACAGCGCAGCACCGCGACATGCTTGATCAGGTGCTGTCCTTGTTCGATATCAGGCCGCATGCGGATCTCGATGTCATGCGCCGTGATCAGACTCTTGCAGAGCTTTCAGCCCGGCTGCTTTCGGCGATCGACGAGTACCTTTGCTCTGCCGAGCCCGACATGGTGCTGGCCCAGGGGGACACGACAACGGTTCTGATGACTGCCATGGCCTGTTTTTACAAGGGAATACCTTTCGGACACGTGGAAGCGGGGCTTCGCACGAACGACCTCGGCTACCCCTTTCCCGAGGAGATGAACCGCATTGTAGCGGATCGTTTGAGCAGGCTGCTGTTTGCCCCGACCCTGAGCGCAAAGGAAAACCTTCTCGCGGAGGGGATACCTTCGGACGCGATTCATGTCACGGGAAACACGGTGATCGATGCCCTTATCGAGACGGCTAAAAAAGAGATTCCTCTCGGTGTGGATATCACACCGAAAAGCCGCTTGATTCTGGTGACCGCGCACCGCCGCGAAAGCTTCGGCGCGCCGTTTCTGGAGATCTGCGGCGCTTTATCCGACATAGCGGAACGAAACCCGGGGGTGGTGATCGTTTATCCCGTGCATCCGAACCCGAACGTGTTGAACACGGTCCACAAGGCGCTTGGAAAAACTTCCGGGATAGTGTTGACGGAACCGATGGAGTACGGCCGGTTCGTCTCCGCCATGAAGAGGTCGTACCTGATACTTACCGATTCGGGCGGAGTGCAGGAGGAAGCCCCTGCTCTTGGGAAGCCCGTTCTCGTGCTCCGCGGGGAAACCGAAAGGCCGGAAGCTGTGAAGGAAGGGGTGGTGAAAGTCGTTGGAACCTCGCGAGAAGCGATCGTGAACGCCACAGATGAGCTGCTTCACGATGAGGCCCGCTACAAAGCAATGGCAAAAGGGGTTTCTCCTTATGGCGACGGCCATGCGGCCCCGCGGATTGCGGATATTCTCGAACGGGACATGTTTTGTTCTTGAAGAAGGTTCAGAGGTTCAAGGTTCAGAGGTTGTGGAGAGCGGTTTATGAGTTTGCCGTTCGGCAGGTTTTGTCGGGTGTTCAACAGGGGGTTGAAGGCGGCTGCCGGGTGCCGGTTCGATGAAGCTGTGGAATGCCTGACAAGAGCGGCTGAACTGAGGCCGGAAGAGCCGAGGGTCCGGCTTCAGCTTGGGCTGGCTTTGTCGGAGTCGGGCCGGTACGAGGAGGGCCTGGCCGCGGCGGGGCGCGCATTGTCGCTTGATCGGGCTGATGGCCCGGTTGTTTTGCTTTTTTCGGGGATGATGCACCTGGATCACGGGGAGCCCGGCCTTGCCCGAGAGCAGGCGGAAAGATCGCTCGAGCTGGACGGACTGAATCCGCTCGCCAGAGGGGTTTTCGCTCTCGCGGACTGGGACCTGGGCCGCCGCATGGACGCGATGGAAGACATTTCAGGCAGGATCCCTGTTCTGGCACCGCGGTTCGAGGCCAGGCTGCTCGCCAGGGTCGAGATGGCTTTTCAGGAGTTTTCGAATACGCGGGCGTTCGGGTGCTGTCTCTGCTTGCCGGAGAGTGATCCTGCTGCATATCCCGCGTTCTTGATCCGCCCTCTTTTCCGGTGGTTCAGAAAACGGCGTGTTGCCGGGATAGAGGCGAAGGCAGCGGCTCTTGCGCGAAAGGGCAGGCATGAGCAGGAGCTGGCCCTGATCGAGGGAGCATTTGGAGAGTTCCCGCCAGAGAAAGCTGTCCGGGACCGGGTCGTTCGTACCAGGAAGAAGGCCATGAAAAACAGCCTTGTGCGGTTGAAAGAGGATCCGGAAAATTTTGATCTTTTATACGGCGCCGGGTGTCTTTGCCGCGGGATGGGCGATTACAAGATGGCGAAGAAGCACATCGGCAGGTGGCTCGAAGGGGATCTCGCAAGAAGAGATGACGGAGGGGATGCGTTGTTCAGGACGCAGAACGCGTTTGGTATCATGTGCGAATCAGAGCTCGCCGCGGGCAACATTTCACAGGCAGCCGCACATGTGAAACGTCTCCGCAAGACAGGGGACGAGAGCTGCATTGCCGGGTATCTTGAGGGAAGGTGCCTGCTTCTGCAGGACAAGCGTTTCGAAGCGATCCATGCGTTTGAAGGGGTTCTGAGGAGGGAGCCCGATCTTGCGCGATACAGGCTTCGCGCCCTTGCCAAGACGGATAACAGAGTTCAAGGTTCAGGCCCGACAAATCAGGCAGGGTACGACAAGACAAGAGGAGAATAAAACCATGAAGACACTAGAAAACAAAACAGCATTGATAACAGGTGCGGCCAGGGGAATCGGGAAGGCTATTGCCATGCGAATGGCTTCGGCAGGAGCTGATGTTGTTGTTGCCGATATATTGAAGGATGAAGCCGAGGCTGTGGCTGAAGAGCTCAGGGCGATGGGAGTCAAGGCGCATGCCACGACAGCCGACATTTCCGATTCCGGCCAGGCGGCTGATCTTGTGAACTTCGCCGTGTCGGAACTGGATCGGCTGGATATCCTGGTAAACAACGCCGGTGTTACGCGGGACGGGTTGTTCATGAGGATGTCTGACGAGGACTGGGATTTTGTACTGAACATCAACCTGAGAGGCGCGGCGTTTTGTACCCGGAGCGCGGCAAAGGTGATGTTCAAGCAGCGGAGCGGTAAGATCGTCAATATCTCGTCGGTGATAGGGCTTATCGGAAACGCCGGACAGGCCAACTACACCGCTTCCAAGGCGGGTATTATCGGGGTGACGCGATCGCTTGCAAAGGAGCTCGGTCCACGGAACGTGTGCGTGAACGCAATTGCGCCCGGTTTTATCGATACAGCCATGACACAGTCACTTGAGGGCGGTGTCAAGGAGACCTATCTGAAAAACGTTCCCCTTGGAAGGTTCGGAAAGCCGGAGGAGGTGGCGGAGCTGACACTTTTTCTTGCCTCTCCCGCATCGGACTATATCTCAGGGCAGGTGATAGCTGTTGATGGTGGAATGACTTGCTGCTAGCCCGCTTATTTCATCCTCTTCTGCTGCGGCACCGTAACCTGCGCTGTGGCTGCGTTTCATGCCAGGAGACGATCCTCAACCTGTAGGAACAGGCCTGCGGTCGTCTCCTGACATGCGCCTTGCCACATCACAGTTTACGGCACCTCGCTACGAAGAGTATGAAACAAGCGGGCTAGTCCGCATCTCTTTCCGAAAAACGCTTTTCGCTTTTTCTTTAAGTAAGCAGAAACTCACAAGGGTTTGTGCTGTTTCAGTACTCAGAACGTTACAGGGAGTGATTAATAAGCTCGCCAATAAAACCAGTCAGTGTTAGGAGAGTTGCAATGAAGAAAAAGCGAATTGTTGTGATCATGGCCATGATCTTGGCTGTTTCACTGTTTAGCCTGACGAGCTCATATGCGCAGGCTGAAGAGGATGCGCCGGTTCACAAGCCGGTCGTTGAAAAGGCACGGCATCAGGATCTACCTATTCCTGACAGGGCGAGGGCAATGAAGGACCGGGTTGGAGATGGAGCGCAGCCCGGGGAGCGCGCTTTGCATGGGAGAAAAGATGCATCTCCAATCGATGATTTAGACCTGGAAGAGTTCTTCGATCGTGTTGCCAAGCGTAACCCTGAAGTGGCAAAGCGGCTCAAGCAGCGCTTTCAGGGGTTTGAAGAGCGGGACCCCGCAGGGAAAGGCCATGAGAAAAGGAACATGCCCCTCGCAGCGCTGAAACGTTTGGCGCAAGACAACCCTGATGCTGTAAAACGGCTCAGGCAGCGTTTTCAGGAGCGCGGTATACAGGGCTCAGGGGAGGAAAAGGGAGCGCGTGGGCGGAGAAACCGTGTCGATGTTCGGCAGATGCGTCAGAAGAGGAGTCCTGAAAGGGCCGGATTGTCGAGAGATACTGGCAAGGAGATGGACAAGGAGAGAAACAAGGGGACACGGAGGAAGGGGACGTCAGACAGGAAGTCAACGAAGGGCAAGCGCAGGCAGGAGCCGCAGGCTGCACCCGAACAAATCGAAAAGAGGAGCCTGACACCGTCTCAACAGGAGCGCGTCGAAAAGATGAAAGCCCTGGAAAAAAAACTCGATAAGCTGAGGAAGAAGCTGGATGGAGGCGAGTGAGGATCCGGGAGCATGTGATGGGCTGAGTTCAGCTCGGATACCTGAGACAATCAAGAAAGGGACCTGTTGAAACAGGTCCCTTTCTTTTTTGAAGAAGGCTTTAGGCAGAGGAGGAAAGAAAAGAAAAGAGAACCACGGATAAACACGGATTAATCTTGAGGTTTTTTCTTTTCCGGTGTATTTTGATGCAATTTGTCAGAGTAGAAATGTAAACAATGGTCTTGTTAGGCCAGTTTAAATGTCGGTGGCTCAAGAAGAAAGGTAACATTAACATGGAAGCCAAGTTAGGAACGAACCAGTTGATCGAGATGTGCGAAACGTTCGGTGCTCACAACTATCACCCTCTTCCTATTGTTATCGAGAAAGCGGAAGGTGTGTGGGTCTGGGATCCTGAGGGCAACAAGTACATGGACATGCTGTCAGCCTATTCCGCGCTGAACCAGGGTCACAAACACCCACGTATCATCAAGGCCCTGAAAGACCAGGCTGACAAGATTACGCTGACTTCGAGGGCTTTCCATAACGATTTGCTGGGGCCCTTTCTCGAAAAAATCACCAGCCTGGCCGACATGGAGATGGCTTTGCCCATGAACACGGGCGCGGAAGCGGTGGAAACCGCTATAAAAGCCGTGCGAAAATGGGGATACCAGGTCAAGGGTGTTCCTGATAACAAGGCGGAGATCATTGTTTTCAACAACAACTTTCACGGCAGAACCACAACGATCGTGGGGTTTTCATCGGATGATCAGTACAAGCAGGGGTTCGGGCCTTTTGCGCCGGGTTTCAAGCTGATCGAGTATGGAAACCTTGACCTGCTCAAAGAAGCCGTTTCAGAGAACACCGTGGCAATATTGATGGAACCGATCCAGGGTGAAGGCGGAATCCTCATACCTCCCGAAGGATTCCTGAAAGATGTCCGGGCGCTTTGCGATGAAAACCGTGTGCTCCTGGCCTTGGACGAGATACAGACCGGGCTTGCCAGGACCGGCAGGAT
Organism: uncultured Phycisphaerales bacterium; assembly: GCA_964542475.1. GTDB lineage: Bacteria > Planctomycetota > B15-G4 > B15-G4 > CAYZWU01 > CAZIUL01. The sequence goes on from CAZIUL010000005.1 coordinate 54,948, forward strand.
GTTTGCCTACGAGTACGAGGATATAAAACCTGACGTTCTCATTCTCGGCAAGGCTCTTGGCGGCGGGGTTATCCCTGTTTCGATGGTTCTTTCCAGCAAGGAGGTCCTCGGTGTTTTCAAACCCGGGGACCACGGCAGCACTTTCGGGGGGTATCCGCTCGGCTGCGCCGTGGGCATCGCCTCTCTAGATGTGCTAATTGACGAGAACCTGGTCGAGAAGGCATTCGACCTGGGAGAATACTTCATGAGCAGCCTGAGGGACATCGCTTCTCCTCATGTGGCAGAGATCAGGGGAAGGGGACTCTTGATCGGTGTTGAGATCAAAAAGAGCTCTGGTATGGCGCGCCCCTATTGCGAGAATCTGAAACAGGAAGGGCTTCTTTGCAAGGAAACCCACGAATCAGTGGTTAGGTTCGCGCCGCCGTTGGTGATCGAAAAAGAGGAGATAGACTGGGCGCTGCAGCGGATCAGGAAGGTTCTGCTGGGGTGATTATTCCTTCTACTTTTTCTTCTGTCTCTTGAAGAAGTCTGCCGTGAGATCCAGGCACTTCAGGCGCCATTCGACCATGCTCTCCTTGTCAGGGTATAGCTGTTTGAACCGTTCGAAGCAGGATCCGGCTTTTTCGAGCCGCATGTCGATTTCGCTCGGTTTAAATGTGATATCCTTTTTTTTCATGAACCTGTACAGATCCCAGAGAAAGCTGTCTCCCCTGATCAAGAGCGAACGATCGACGAGCGGCGGGGTGATTATCAATCCCGAGGATTGTGCAGCGCCTTCAGATGCGTTTTCATCCGCCATGCTTTCAGAAGCGATGATCCCCGCGTATCCCAGGGCGATCAACTGCTCCCGCTCCTCGGGAGAAAGTCCGGATGAGGATTCGGTATCTTCACCTGCTTCGCCTGGCGCGGAGAGCTTTATACCGATTTCCGAGGACCAGGCAGCCAGTGTGCTCGCCGCTTTTTTGTACTGTTTCAATAGATCGCGGTCATCGATCTGTTCCGCTTTACATTCGAAGTCGGTTTCGGAAAGGTCGTATGCCCTGTCACCCTGGTTGAAGAGCTCTGAAACGCCCAGCGGATCCTCATCGAAGTCATAGAAACGGTCCACGCTTGCCCACCTGTAGTAAGGTTTTTTCGGTTTGATGCAGGTTGGTGGCGAGGAAGGCATCAGGTGCCCTCTCATGAGATAACCCTTGGGATCGTTTGTAGCCTCGATGTATTTGATGCCGTTTTGAAAGAAGTAATGGTTGCCGCCCGTGTGCGGCGACATCCCGTATCCGTGGTTTTTTTTCCACCGCCCGTTGTCCAATCCGTCGAGGATGTTCTGTCCCTGGATGCCTGGAGGAGGCTTGATCCCCATCGCGCTGAGCATGGTCGGCATTATGTCAACGCTTTCCACCACGTGCTCCACTCTTTCTCCTGCATGAGGAGAGCCGGGAAATTTGATGATGAGCGGGATTAGAGTTTCCTCGTTGTTGGTTGAGAGCCCGTGGCCGATGTACATGTCGTTTTCCATGAACGACTCGCCGTGGTCGGTTGTGACTATTACCAGGGAGTTTTCCCAGAGATCCAGCTCTTTCAGAAGATCGAAAAGCCTGCCCATTTCATGATCCACATAGGCAACGCCCCCGTCATAGTCATCCACGATATCCTGAAGCGTGTTGTATTGTTCGAGCATTAAACAGCTGTGATACCCGATAAACTCGCAGTAGAATATGGAGGCATCCGGAAACTCGCCGCCTGGTGTTTTGCCCTTGAACCTGGAGAGAAACGGCTCGGGCGGGCAGTAGGGTGAATGGGTGTCGTAGGTGTGGATGAAGAGAAAGAAATCCTCATCCGAGCTTCCCCGGATCCATTCGTGCAGGCTGTCTCCGTACCGCCGGAACCCGTTTTCATCAACGTTTTGACTCCGCTCGTCAAGGTATTCTTCGAACCCCTGGTCGAAACCGTATTTTCCATCCATAAGGAGCCCGTCGGTAAAGGCCTGCGTTTCGAATTCGTGTTCCTGAAACGCTTCGGCCAAAGTTGTAACACCGTCCGCAAGGCGGGCTATCCTGCCTTTGCCCTCATTTATCACAGGTACGAGGATCTTGTGTGCTTCGGGGTAAAGCCCGGTGAGCATGCTCATGTGAGATGGAAGGGTGTACGGCGCTTGAGCGTAGACAGCGTCGAAAACTATCGCGTCTTCCCTGGCGAAACGGTCGATGTTCGGCGAGGTGTCACGTTCGTATCCGTAGCAACCGAGGTTTCCCCTGCGCAGCGTATCGAGCGATATTAAAACCACCGCAGTACCCTTTTTTCCGTTGCACCCCAGAGCTGACGCCGCAACGAGGCACAGCGCAAAGGCGGCTGCTGTTTTCAAAAAGGGATTCGATCTCATGGCTAAATCCAGGTTTCGCTCACAAGGGGTATATGCCGAAAACCAGCGGAAAAACAAAATATCATAGTCCACGTATCGGAAATTTCCAGATATGCTCGACAGGAAAAATCAGAATTTGAACAAAACGTCTTTCTGTCGGGCCAACTTTCCTTGCGCACACCGCCTCATCTTGATAACCTGTTCCGTTTTTAGCAATGCACGGCATGGGTTTTCCATCGCCTTGGCGGATTATGAGCCCGTTGAAAAAGTCAGATCGGCTACGGCCGGCCCTTTTGCCCGATCTCTGCGTTGCGAGATCCTCAACGAATCCACTGATTCGCCTGCGGTCTCGCGCCTTGACCTCGGGCAAAATGACTCGGCCTCGCTTACGAAGCACTTTTTCAACGGACTCTTAAGGGATCAGATTAGGAGGCAAGGTTTCATGACCGATCGTTCCGTCAGCACCGACAAACATGTTCTTTATCAGAAATCGGTTCAGGATCCTGTTTCCGAGGTCAGGTTTTTCAAGCGGGTGTTCACGAAAGTGAGGGGCAGGACACCACGGATTCTGAGGGAAGACTTCTGCGGCACAGGGGCCGTGTCAAGCGAATGGGTCAGGCGCGGCCGCGATACGCGCGCGTTCGGAATAGACCTGCACAAACCCACAATCGAGTGGGGATTGAGGCACAATGTCGCTCCCCTGGGAGATGCGGCTTCCAGGGTGGAGCTGATCAACGGAAATGTTTTGGACCGATATTCGTTCGATGCGGATGTTGTCGCAGCCCTGAACTTTTCCTATTTCACGTTCAAGGACCGCGCCACCATGCTGCACTATGTCCGCGGTGTACATTCCTCTCTGGCCGATGAAGGCATCTTCGTCCTTGACATCTACGGCGGGCCGGATGCCCAGACGGTCCAGGAAGAAGAGGAGGAGTACGATGACTTCGTCTACATCTGGGATCAGGCCAGGTTCAACCCTGTAAGCGGAGAGACTCTCTGCTACATCCATTTCAAGCTCCCCGGCAAAAAGATGCTGCGCAGGGCGTTTACTTATGACTGGAGGTTATGGAGCCTTCCTGAGATGAGGGATATCATCGAGGAAACAGGGTTCAAAAGCGTGGATGTGTACTGGGAGGGAACCGACAACTCAACCGGGGACGGCAATGGAGTGTTCAGGCGTTCCACGAAAGGTGATGATGCCAGCAGTTGGTTAGCCTATATAGTCGCCGCGAAGTAGGCAGCAAGCTGAGAGTTTCGATCCCTACAGCCGCCCCTGGATGGGATTAGTTCATGCCGTGAGCGTTCGTCAACGGCGCCGACGGAGCGGCGCCCTCCATTGATTGATCGGCGCATGCCCCTTTTCCTGGAGGGCGGCAGTCCCTTGCCGCTATACCGCTCATGGCTGCGAGCAGCTTTGCTGCTTTTTGCTCATGAGGCACATCACGTACTGGAGAACGGGCAGGCATCCCAGAAGGCATACAACGGAAAAAGCCTCGGCCGTGATGAACTCGTCACTGATATCCCCGATCTGCATGATTAGCTGGCCGATGATCAAAAACAGCAGGGACGCTCGACAAACCGTGTTGGTCCATTCGGAGTTCAGATAGTTACCCAAGGCGGTTATCGAGTAACCGAGGGCTGCCAGTATGCAGATCGATGCGTTCCAGTAATGCAATGAGTTGCTGGTGATGGGAAAACCCATGTTTTCGACGAAGCTCATGTATCCTTCGAGGCCCAGCAGCATATACGCTCCCTTCAAGAAGAAGAAGAGCGCAAGGAAGATCACGATCATGTCCGCAACACCACGGATCCGTTCATGCTTCCTGAGCGGTTCGTTCAGGATAATTTTATCCCGGCAGGACATGCAAACGATTTCCGATTTGTTGACTTCTCCGTTGCAAACAGGGCATTTCTGCATGGTCCGGCACTCCTTAAGCGGACGAACTTTGCGGCCCGGCACGGCCGGAACGTAGGTCGTAGATGAAGATCGAGAAGCCCGGCGCCGGGGCGGCCGTCGTAAAACAGGCATCCGGGCTTACTTTTCCAGCGGCGCCCTTTCGGTCACTTCCAGGATCATGTTCCATTCTTCATAGTTGTTGGTGTTCGGCTGATCGAGCGTGAACTTCGTGACTTTCAAGCGGTTGGTGTTAACCTCGAGGTTGAAAATGAATTTTGCGATCTTGCGGCGGTCGAACTTCTGTTTTCTCTCGGGAACGATTTCGTAGGGGCGGTCCAGATACCCCTCCTTCTGGTTTTTCCTCTCGCCAAGCGGCTTCAGAATCAGGTGCCTGCGGTAGCTGATGCCGGCGTTGTTGGCCTGCTGCTCGATGTACTGGTTGGGCTTCAGCTCCTGGCGCTTGTCCCGCTCGAGCTCCATTTTTCGTTCATCAACCTCAGCGCTCAACCTGCCGATATCGGTCAGCTTTTTCTGGCAGGTGGGTATTGTATTTTTCAAGGTTTCCAGGTCATGGACCTGATAGGCATACAGCCCGGCTCCGGTAAGGCAGAGAACGACGGACGCCAGCAGGATGAATTTTACCCAGTCCATATCTTTCATTTTCAGCTGTCCTCCTTCGAGAGATCGATATCCACCTCGATATCGGTGACTTCGCGAACATCCTCTCTTGCCCTGCTCACACCCGGTTTGACCTTTGTGAAGATTGGAACCGCCTCGAGATAATCCTGCAGCTTGGATGTGTCCTCGCCCGAGGCTACCTCGCAACTGAAGGTCAAGGTCGGGATCTTCTGCAACATTTTGATTTGGAGCTTGGTCAGCCTGAACAGCTCGAAATCGTCCTGGTGCTCCTCGATCACCGAAAAAAACCGGTGCCATATGGGGAACGCGGACGGCAGCTCAGGGATGGTCCCTTCCCGGCCCAGCAAGTCGCCCAGGCTTCTGCTTTTGCTCTCTATACCTCTCGTGATTCCGTTGATCCTGTCCATTCCGGGCTTGTGTTTTTCCGCGAGTTTGTCGGCCAGCTCGATGTCCTCCAGTGCGGTTTTGAGGGCGCCGCCGGCCAGCGTTGTTATCTGGTCCATTTCCCAGTTTTTCGCTTTCCTCAGCATGTACTGCTCGAGGTTTAGAAGCACGACAAGGATCAACAGCAGAAAGACAAGACAGGCCAGAGGCACCTTGATCTGGTCGAATTTTTTGGAGTACCTTGCTTCTTCCTGCCTGAAATCAACCCTCGTCATGTTGTGTCCGGCGGTCTTGAAGGCTGTGCCCAGGGGAATGGCGATCTCCCTGTTGACAGCATCAATGGTCTTGCTGTCATCCGCCCAGGCGTGCTCCACCCTGGATAGGAGATCGAGTTCTTCCACCTCGGTTCCGAAAAGTTCCTCGAGGAGCTCTGATATCCCAGGCATACAGCATCCGGAACCGGTAATGAAAACTTTCTGGGGTTTTTCTTCGGGATCGAGAAATGTAAAGGAACGGATCAACTCCCGCTTGAGCTTGTTTATGAAATCCAAACGTCGTTGTTTAACGAGTTCCTTTGCCTCCTGGGATCGGGAGGACAACGGTTCTCCGGACGGTTCGTCCACGGATTCCACGGTCTCGTCGTCTTCGTTTTCCGTTCCTGCGATTTCTGTGGTAATCTCTTTCAAGGAGGTGATTTCAAGCAGGGCCTCGACACCGTCTTCCGCATTTATCCTGGCCATTTTCAAGTCATGTTCCAGAGCCCTGCAAAGCTCGTTGACGCCTAGCGGAATCGTGCGTGCGGAGGTCAATCGCTCACGGTTCAAAACGAGGATATGGGTTGCCCAGTCGGTGATGTTTATCACCAAAAAACAGTCGTTTTCTTTGAGATATCCCGTGGCTGAAAGGGCGTTGTAGAAGCTCAGGAGATCAAGGTCGATGAAGTACGGATCCACGTTCTTTTTTTCAAGGAGCTTGAGCTGTTTCATCAGAACCGACTTTTTTGCGCCTGTGACGAGGAGGTGGCTTTTGTCGAGGCTCTCCGTTTTTTTGTAGTGGGTGATTACAACATCATCGATGTCGGCCTGGATTGAGCCTTCCACTTCGAATTTGATGACCTTCCTGATCTGGTCGTCGCTTTTGAACGGAAGTTCAAGATCCCTGAAGAAGCAGTAGGATGATCCAAGGGCCATTCCAGCGGGCTCACGCGCGAAATTATTCTTCGAGAGAACATGTCCCAGGGCGGTGTCCAGAGCTTCTGCCGCTGATTCGTCATCGAGAATGTCCGCGTCCTTGGCTGCCGCCTTCAGAATGCAAAACTTGCTTATCTTCAGAGATTTTAAATTCCCCTCGGTCTCGAGGAGCCGTATTCCGCGGTCTCTGAAATCGATGCTGAGATGACCCATGCCGTTATTTCCTTGTTTTGCAGGGTTTAAGGAACCTATCCGTCAACCACCTTTAGGTTAGCCAGCGGCCCGATCCAGCGATTATATGTCCTGCAACCGGTGATTCCAGCGCTATTTGATCTGATCCGGCAATGTTGTGCCGGGTTGGAGACCTTCGAAGAGCTGTTGTTGTTCCTTTTCGAGCAGGTTTCTGATGCGATCCGCTGTCTCCTTGCGTACCACGCTGATACGGTCAAGGATTTCTTTTCCCAATTCATCGTCCAAAATCCTGCGGATCATACGATCTTCTTCATCCAGGAGTTCGATAATTTTTCCCTGCTGTTCCTGAGTGAGTTCAAGATCCCTGGTCAGGCGTTCCAGGTAGGTTGTTTGGGGAATGATGGTGATGTCGGTCATGAATTTGTGAACAAGGAAACCCGCGGTGAAAAGAATCACTCCGTAAAGGATCAAAAAAAACAGTGTCGAGCCTTTCATATTTAACGCCTCCTCCGAGCCGCATTATAAATTCTGAGAGCTTCCTGTGGATTATCCGTTTTTAGGAGGCTTTTCAGCATGTCTATCCGGCTGCTGCCTGGAGCCGCCTGGAACAGATCCTCATAGTGGACCTTTGTTTCCGTGCCCACTGCATGTATCCGGCCGGTCGGTGCTATGAAGAAAAGGCTCACGGTCAAAGCACAGAGCAGGAGAGCGGCGGCGCATAGCCGTTTCAGCAGCATGTGGTACTTTGAGCTTTTCAGTGCGGCCAGCTCGAGTCGAGCTGCTTTCAACACGCGATCGTCGAAGTCCGGGGATGGCTCCGGCGGCGGAGGTTCCGATCGAAAAAGACCGCTCATGGCATGAATATCCTTGCGAAAAGCGGTGCACGAGGAGCATGATGCAAGATGGGCATCGAGCCTTTTCGAGTCCTGTTCGCCCAACATTTCATCAGCTTGGAGGCTGATCATCTCTTCGAACGTTTTGCATTCCATTACATGTACCTTTCCATCTTTTCACGAAGGCTGTGCCTGGCTCTGAAAAGTCTTGATTCTACTGTTCCCTTGGAGCACCCGAGTACTTCGGATATTTCGATGTAGGAGAGCCCCTGGAACTCTCTAAGGATCAGAATCGACCGGTGTTTTTCGGTCAACTCGTTCATGGTTTCCCTGAGAAGTCCGGCCATTTCGCGTCTTTGCTCAATCTTTACCGGCCCGTCTGCCTGGGAGGTTACCTCCTGGGTTGTGCCATCCTTCCGATGGATCGACACAACGCCGCGGGGCCGAAGTTTTTTTCTGAAATCCACGGCTGCATTGACCGCTATGCGGTAAAGCCAGGTATAGAAAGCGGAGTTGCCATGGAACGAATGGATGTTTCTCAACGCTTTGAGGAACGCTTCCTGGACCACGTCCTCGCATTCAGTAACATCCCCCAGGATCCGGAACACCACGTTGAAAACCTTGTCTCTGTGCCGTTCGAAAAGCTCCTCGAAAGCCTCTTCGGACCCTCTTTTGAGTTGCTCCACAAGCTGGGAATCGTCCACTGACCTTTTCCTTATTTTCTTACGCTGTTGCGGTTTTTCTTCAGGGCTCCGTTTTTTTGCAACCGGCGCGTAGGAAGGTCCGCTGTTTCCGCTCAAAACGCGAAGATGGGGCGGGTGATTGCATGTCAACCGGCTTTTTTTCTCCTTGGCGGCACCGTGCATCCTATTTGCCTCGAACATGGCCGTTGTTCAGCAGGATTAGTGCTTCGGTTTGTACACCTCTCCGGTATCGATGACTTCCCCTCGGGAGCTGACCCGGAGAACTTCGGCTTGGACGAGTATCGAGGCTATAAATTCCATGCCCACTACCATTTAATTAAAACGGCCCACATTATTCCGACTTTCAGGCTGCCGTACGCGATATTATCTGTACGCCTGAAACCGTAACCTTCCCTTGGTTGTTTTTCAACTGGTCGTTGCTTTTTGAAAGAGATGGAAAAAGGAAACAAGCCTGTCCGGCCGGTTCCTCTCCTTAGCCCGCTTATTTCATACTCTTCGTCGCGAGGTGCCGTAAACTGTGATGTGGCAAGGCGCATGTCAGGAGACGACCGCAGGCCTGTTCTTACAGGTTGAGGATCGTCTTGTGGCATGAAACGCAGCCATAGTGCAGTTTACGGTGCCGCAGCAGAAGAGGATGAAATATGCGGGTTAGCCGGATAAGAGCGAGAAAACCTATTCTTACTGGGCTCATCACTGTTTTTCCCGTTCTTTTGTTTTTTTTGATGATGGCCGATAGTGACTTGTATGGTTCCGGTTTGAGTGAGTGATAAATCATCCCTGGGTCGAGGTTCTATTGAGATATGTTGTTGTAGCAATGCTGTTACAACCGGTCTAATGAGTGCCGCTCAGCTTTATTTTAACAATCATGTAGATTTATGGTTTTGAACTTTTGCTCCCCGTAGAATAAAGTGTGGGTTTATGATTCAGGAGAGGCTCAGAGGGTTTTAAGAAGCGGATAAGAGCAAATAATGCTTCAGTGACACGCGCGGGGCGCAACTGTTTGGGCGTTGTAATCGATGGACTACAAGAAATCGAAGTTTCTGTTCATGTACTCATCCGAGCCCGTCCTGGGAGATGACTTCATCGCACAGCCCCTCGGGATCCTCTATCTGGGGTCCATCCTGAAGGCGGAAGGCGTCCCGGTGAAGTGCATCGACGAAAGGGTTTTTACGCCGGATGAAATCCGTGATGCTATGGAAGAGGCGGATGTGGTTGGGATTTCCGTCATGACGCCTTTTTTGAGCCGCGCAGTGGATTGGGGAAAGTACGCAAAGAGCATGGGCAAGGTTACCATGATGGGCGGCGGGCATGCCGCTGTGGACCCGGATTCAATACTGGACACCGGCTTTTTCGACTTTGTTTTCATCGGCGAGGCGGAGATCACTATCAGGGAAGCGATCCCTTTGCTCCATGACAAGGAGAAGCTGAAGGGAGTTAAAGGCCTGGGGTTTTTCGACGATGAGGGGAAAAAGTGCATCACGGAGAGGCGCCCCTTCAACAAAGAGCTCGAAGACATCCCCTATCCTGCCAGGGAGATGCTGCCAATAGAGAGATATTTCAAGCGCAACAAGGAGAGGCTCTTTTACATATTCTCCAGCAGAGGCTGTCCTTACAGCTGCGTCTTTTGCCAGAAAGAAATATATGGCCGGAAATTCCGGGCTCGGTCCAATGATAATGTCTGTCGCGAGCTTGAGCTCCTGAAAAAGGAGTACAACCCCGGGGCCATCCTTTTTATCGATGAGCTGTTTACCTGCGACCGGTCACGTGTGATCGATCTCTGCAAGGCCATGATCGACCGCAAGCTCAAGCTCAACTGGTGCTGCGAGACCCGTGTCGACCGGATCGACCTCAAGATGATGCGGGTAATGTACAAGGCAGGGATGCGGCGCATGTACTTTGGCGTTGAATCTGGATCGCCCCAGAGCCTGAAGACTTTAAACAAACGCTTTACAGTGGAGCAGGTCATCAAGGCGCTGAAGGCTGCGCGCCGGGCAAACATCTGGACCAAGATCTTTCTGATCGTTGGGACGCCCCGGGAGACGAATGAAGATTTTAAGCTGACTGCAAAAATGCTGCGCAGCGCCCACCCCGACATGGTGCGCACCGCGCTTTTTAACCCGCTTATCGGGAGCCCTTCTTTCGATCTGTACCGGGATCGTATCGACTTTGACCGGATCTTCAAGGATTTCGTTGCCAGCGGCAGCACGCCTTACCGCCACGAGAATTTCACCATCCAAGAGCTTAACGAGATCGACAAGAAAATAGTTGAAGAGTACGAGGCGTGGTACTTCCGCCCTGCCCAGCGGCTGAAAAGGAAGCTGTGGCGGTTGAGGTTTTTCCTCGAAAACCCGGGGGAGCTCCTCGTGTGGCTCAGCCAAAAGCTAGGCAGCCGGAACGGTTCGTGAAGGATTTCCGGCCGATGGATCGGGAGAAGCGCGCCTGTGCGGCCGATCCGAGCCTCTGCTACATTTCCTGCGGCGGCAGGAACCCGGACAATGGTTCGTTGAAGGATGATTTTCATGCTGAAGCACAGGGTCAAGATGTGGCTCAGGCGCAGCGTGGCCGGCATCGGCTTCTCCTCGGGAATCTGGCGCATGGCTAACAGGTTCAGCCGGAGCGGCAGGATAACAGTGCTGACTCTACATTGCGTTGGATTCCCTGATGAAACCGAATACCTCCCTTCGTACATGAAGCTGCGCGAAAAGGAGTTTGACGGGCTTCTAAAACGCCTGTCAGCCTCGTTCGAGATCATCAGCCTGCCAGAGGCTGTCAGCAGGCTAGAAGGGGGGGGGCACGGCAAAAACGCGTTTGTGATAACCCTGGATGACGGGTACAGGGACAACCTCACTCATGCGCTGCCGATTCTTGTAAAGCACGGCATTCCCGCCACGATCTTCCTGGAAGCGGGCGCAATAGACCGGAGGAGCCTGAGCTGGATACACAAGTTCTTTTTCGTGGACAATCGTAAAGGAAGCGTTTTCCTGGCCGAGGAGTATTCGAAAAGAACAAAAGGATCCAGGTTTTCAAAAAAGGTGGAGGCTGCGGCAGTCTCAGGAGAAAACGCGGAGTACGCGGTGAAGAAGCTTCTCAAGTATGAAGCTGATGTCGTGGAGAGGGACAGGATCATCCACGAGATTTTCTGCAGCCTCGGAGGGAATGAAAAAGAGATCCTGGACAGTGCCTATCTTGACTGGGATGACGTAAAAACAATGTTGGGGCAGGGAATCAGCTTCGGCTGTCATACCATGAGCCACCCTATCCTGTCCACGCTGGCCAGGGATAAGGCAAGGGCAGAGATCGTCGAATCGAAGATGTTGATGGAAGAAAAGCTGGGTATCGAGGTGGATTCTTTTGCCTACCCGTGGGGAAGGATGTGGGACTTCAACGGCGAGACGGTAGATGTGTTGAAGAAAGAAGGCTTCAAGTGCGCGCTTACAATGGATGAAAAAGCGGTACTGCCCGGAAAATGCGATCTTTTTCGCTTGAGCCGCTACCCTCTTGCCGAAGGGTTCAGCACCGCTGATATCGTTGCGGAGGCGTCCGGGATTTACAGCTTGTTCGGCGGGAGGCTTCTCTGATTTTTCTTTTCGGACTATTCTGACCTGAACCCGGAATCCTCTCTTACGGCTGCTGGCCTAATCGCCCCTACAGCAGGAATTCTCTGAATTCGCGACGCAGCCTTTCCTTCTCAGCGGCATCAGGGGTTATGCTCAGGAGCTGTTCCGCGAAAGCCCTGAGCCTTTTCGGCGGGGGAAGCGCCTGCCCGAGCGACGAGTCCCCTGATTCGCCTGCACGGAGGGCAACCTTCAAAACCGCTTCCAGCGCAGGGGCGCAGCATGGATTGGCCCGGATGGCCTCCATGTGGCTCGCAAGAGCGGCTTTTGTCCGCCCGAGCAGTTCATAGGTCCAGCCGAGGTTCACGAGAACCTCGTGCGGTTTGTAGTTCGGATTCAGCTCGCGCGCCTTTTTGAACTCGGATAGTGCGCCTGGCGTTCCTTCCAGCATTCCCCTTTCGAGACAGGCTTTACCTAGACCGAACCGTGCTTGAGGATTCACGGGATCGTTTTCGACGGCATGGCTCCAGAGCGTGAAGTGATCGGTCCAGACCTCGACCTGGCGCACGGTTTGAAACGCGAGCATGGACAGGAGCACGACTGCGGCTGTTGATCCTGCGAGTGCCGCGCCCCGCTTTTTTACTCGTACTGCAAGAAGGGCGGCTGCCAGGGACACGCCGGCGAGGGGCAAATAGAGGAACCTTTCCGCAACCAGCTCGCCGATGGGCACAATGTTCAAAACCGTGATCAGCGGCACGAAGAACACAGCCGCAGCGAAAGCTTGTTTCTTGCACAAAAACACGGTCACCACGAGAACCGCTGCGAACAGAAGGGCTGGGAGATAATCCACAAAGCCCGCATCCATGAATTCGAGCGGGCGGTAGTGAGGTTTCAAGGCAATCGGGAGGATGGTGATGGCCACGTAGCGCGACAGGATCCAGGCTCCAAGCGCGAAACGCTCCGGGAAAACGATGTTCGGCAGGACATGCTGACCTTCCCCCGGGCTGAACGAACCGAGCACGACGAACCTCGCGGCCGCCACCATGAGCAGCACCACAACGAAGGGAGCTGTTCTCAGAAGCTTCCGTTTCCATGGGGAGCTCCTGTTTACCAGAACCTCGTACGCCACGAGGATTCCCGGAAAGGCAAGTGCGTTTTCTTTTGAGAGCGCGCCCACGGTAAAGGCGGCAAGAGACAGAAAAAGGTGGAAAGACGGTTTCTTGTGTTCCACGCTTTGCAGATAAAACAACAGCGCTGCCAGGCAGCACAACCCTGCAAGCAGCTCGGAACGGCCGGTGGCCCATGCAACGGCTTCCGTTCCAGCGGGATGAAGCCCGAAAAGAAGCGCGCCGAAAAACGCTCCCCACCTTCCACTGACGAGACGGTATAACACGAGGCAGAGGACCAGGACACAGAATCCGTGAAGCAGGATGTTGGTCAGGTGATATCCCCATGGCTCGGGGCCGAAAACCGCCCGGTCCAAAGCAAGGCTTGCAGTGGTCATGGGCCTGTATAGCCCTCGGGAAGGACCCATGTGTGCCGGGAACGGAGTGAGGAACATGTCAGCCGGCGCTTCCAGCTGTGGATTCTTGACGATGTACGGAATATCGTCATAGACAAAGGATGCGTCGATGGAGCCGAAATGAAACGCCATGGCGAGAAGCGCTGCCAGGACCGCCGGAGCTTTGCTTTGCTTCATGATGTTCATTTTATCTCATTGCTCATCTCATCGCTTCATGTTTTTTGCGCGATCCCGCAAGCTCGGGGCGCTCGTGTTATCGTTTTGGTTTCTGTCACGGCCGGATCCGCCCGAGCAGGTTGCTGTTTAGCTTACGACAGGTGTCCTTCAGCTTGTTCATCTCCGAAGGACCCATGGATGAAAAACGGAAAGGGGCCAGGGTTTTGTTGTGGTTCACTGGCTCGTCCAGATCCAGGTTCGAGAGGCGCTTTGCTTTCTCGAAAAGGGGCGTGCCCGGCACGGGCGAGTACTCCGCCAGCCGCGACTGCGCGCCGGCAGCATGCACGAAGCGGATCGACTCCTCCACGTTTTCGGGATCTTGACCGGGCAATCCCGCCAGGATATACACACCTATCTCCCTGGGGTTGAATCCGGCATCTTCCAGGTTTCCGAGCGCTGCCTCGAGTTCCCGGTTGGTGGTTTTTCCGCCCAGCTTGTTTTGAAGCGTAGGATCCGCTGTCTCGAAGCCGATCCTGATTGTGCGGAAGTTAGCTGCCTTGAGGGCTTTGGCAACCGGATAAGTTACCGCGGTCGCGTGAAGCGCGTTCGGGCAGTGGAAAGATGCGTGGCAATGAAGGCGCCGTTCGACCAGCCCGGCTGTCAGTTCCAGGAAACAAGTTTCATCCCCTTCCAACAGGGCATCGTCATAAAAAGCGATGTGCTTGTACTGCTTTTCCTGAACGAGAAAGGTGATTTCATCCAACACTTTTTCAAGCGGCCTTCTCTTGAAAGCTCCGCCCAGGAGATGTGCCGCGCAGTACGGGCATTTCCTTGGGCATCCATGCGAGGCCTGCACAGCGGCTGATGGACGTTCACCCGCGATGTGATGCTGTCCGGTGGAGGTTTTTTTCGGAACCGCAGCGTGTTCTCCGGCGCGGTCCTCGACAAAGCGTATCACAGGGTCGAGGCTCCGGCCCTGGAGCACGAAGTCCGCGCCCGTGCTGCTCCGGGCGTGCTCAGGACAGAGGGACGCGTAAACTCCCCCGAGCACAACAGGCACGTCGTCCCAGAGATCGCGGACCATGCGTACGACTTCGACCACACCCTGGTACCAGTAGGTCATGGAGCATGTTACTGCTACGGCCGCGGGCCTGCCGGTACTCCGGAGGCGATTCCTCAAAGCGGATTCAGGAAGCCCGAACCGGTGAAAGCGCCGGCGGACTCCGGACAGGTGACGAGGTTGTGGAATAACGACCCTGGGAAAATGACCGCACCCGTCAGGCCTGAAAGAGGCTCTCTTCAGGCCCTGGCCGGCTGATCCCGCGCGGTTGCGGTCGAGAGCATCCACCAGCTTCACATCGAAGCCACGGCTCATCAAGGCATGGCCGGCGTTCAGGAGCCCGAGGGGGTACACATAAAAATCAAAAGCTGTGAAGTCGTAGATTGGAGGGTGGATAAGGATAACCGGTGAACGGCCGGCAAGGCGGTTGCTGTTCGCGTTTCCGATGCAGGCGTTCAGGATTTTCCCTTCATTCGCCGTTGCTGGTTCCGGACGTGTCTTCCTTCGGTCCCGTCTCCATATCATCCAGCAGGTGGCCCATCTTTTCTTTTTTGGTTTTGAGATAGTTGATGTTCAGCGCGCCGGGCCGAACAACGATGGGTACGCGCTTGACTATCTCGAGCCCGTATCCGTCCAGTGCATGGAATTTTCTCGGGTTGTTGGTGAGAAGCTCCATTTTTTTTACACCCAGATCGGCCAGTATCTGCGCCCCTATTCCATAGTCGCGCATGTCGTCCGCGAATCCCAAGGCCTTGTTGGCCTCCACCGTATCAAGCCCTTTTGTCTGCTGCAGGTGGTAGGCCTTCAGCTTGTTTTCCAGACCGATCCCCCTGCCCTCTTGTCGCATGTACAGCAGGATGCCCTTGCCGTGCTCAGCAATCATCTTGAGAGCTTTGGACAGTTGGGTCCCGCAGTCGCAGAGTCTTGATCCGAAGACATCGCCTGTAAGGCATTCGGAATGCACTCTCACAAGGATCGGTTCCTTCAGGCGCGGCTGGGACCCCTCGCGTTCCGGAATGTTCATGCAGAGCGCAAGATGCTGGAAGCTGTCTACCTTGGATTTGTAGACGTGCAAATCGAACTCTCCGAACCGTGTTGGGAGTTTGACCTTTATGATCCGTTCGATCAGCTTTTCATGGCGCCTGCGGTACTGGATGAGATCAGCCACCGAACACATCTTGAATTTGTGTTTTTCGACGAACTTTTCAAGCTGTGGAAGCCTGGACATGCTTCCGTCATCGTCCATGATTTCGCAGATCACACCCGCCGGTTTCAGTCCGGACAGTCGTGCCAGATCGGCCATCCCCTCGGTTTGGCCTGCACGTTTAAGGCATCCTCCCGGGACTGCACGCAGAGGAAAAATGTGCCCCGGCCTGACGAGGTCGCTTGGCTTGGCGTTGTCCGCGATGGCAACCTTGATCGTCCTGGCGCGGTCAAAAGCGGAGATTCCCGTGGTTATTCCGTAGCGGGCGTCCACCGACACGGTGAAGGCCGTTCCGAACTTGGATTCGTTGCTTGTGGCCTGTTGCGGGAGGTCCAGCCTGTCGATGAACGTTTCGTCCATTGTCAGGCAGATCAATCCCTTGGCATGTGTGGCCATGAAGTTAATCACCTCCGGAGTGGCTTTTTCGGCCGCAACGCACAGGTCGCCTTCGTTTTCTCTGTCCTCGTCATCCACGAGAACGATCATCTTTCCGGCTCTGAGATCATCGAGGATTTCAGGAATGCTTGCGAATGTCATCTGTTTTTCTCTTCGTATCTAAGGAATCGAAAACTGTTTCTTTGAACCGCTCCTGCGGGTGGTCATCCGTCAGAAGGTTTGCCTTTTGATCGGTGGTCACCCGCTTCTTGTTTTTCGGTTTTCTTGTCTTCTTTTTTTTCACCCGACCCGTTTTTACCGTTGATATCCGCTATCTGCACCGGGGCGGCAGCTATCAGTTTGTCCCCGGATTTGAGCTTCATCACCCTGACGCCTTTCGTCGCCCGCCCTATAATCGATATCTGGCTTACCGGTGATCTCACAACCATTCCTTCCCTTGTTATCAGCATCAAGTCATCGGTCTCGTACACCGATTTCATCGCGACCACGTCTCCATTCCTGCCGGCGCACCTGATGTTGATCAATCCCTTTCCTCCGCGGCTTTGACGCCGGTATTCGGAGAAGGCTGTGCGCTTCCCGTATCCGGATTCGCATACCGTAAGCACGGTTGCGTTGTCCCGGACGATCACGAGATCCTTGACCCTGTCTCCGTCCTTCAGCCTGATACCGCGTACGCCCATTGCCTGGCGGCCCATCGAACGGACCTGCTCTCCCGAGAACCGTATGGCCATACCGAGTTCTGTTCCCAGCATGATGTCCTCGCCGGGATCGGCGGTCTTGGCGCCGACCAGCAGATCGTCGTCTCTGAGGTCCACCGCGATGATCCCACCGCGATTGGGGCGCGAAAACGCGGAAAGAGAGGTTTTTTTGATGATGCCGCTGGAGGTGGCCATGACGAGATACCCCTGCTCGAAATCGCGTACAGGCACAACCGATGTTATCCTTTCCTCCTGCGACAGGTTGAGAAGGTTGACGATGGCGCGGCCCTTCGATTGCCTGGAAAGCTGCGGCAGGTCGTAGACCTTGAGCCAGTAGAGCTTTCCCTTGTCTGTGAAGCACAGAAGGTAGTCGTGATTGGAGCAGGTGAACAGCTGTTCGATGAAGTCACCTTCTCTTGAGTCCGCTCCGATAACTCCTACTCCGCCGCGGCGCTGTTTTCTGTATGTATCCTGGTTCAGACGTTTGATGTAGCCTTCGTGGCTTATTGTGACAACCATCTCTTCGTCTGGGATGAGGTCTTCCCTGTCGATGTCGAGGATAGCGTGAGTGATCTTTGTGCGGCGTTTGTTGCCGTACAGGCTTTTCATGCGTTCGAGGTCTTCCTTTATCAGCCCGTGTATCAGCTTCTCATCCGCCAGGAGCGATTTGTAGTACGCAATCTCCTTGCGCAGGCCTTCCGCCTCTTCCTCGAGTTTTTCGCGTTCGAGCCCGGTAAGCCGTTGAAGCTGCATTCTGAGGATGGCTTCGGCCTGGACATCGCTCAGGCCGAAAACGCTCATCAGGCGTTGTTTCGCTGTGGCAACGTCCGGGGATGAACGGATGGTTTCGATCACTTCGTCGATGTGGTCGAGTGCCAGCAGCAGGCCTTCCACGATGTGCAGGCGGCTTTCGGCTTTCTCCAGAAGAAATGCCGTGCGCCGGCGAATGACATCCACTCTGTGCTGGAGATAATGCTTCATCATCTCGATAAGGGGCAGGATCTGGGGCCGGCGGTCCACCAGTGCAATGTTGATGATGGAGAAAGTGTCCTGAAGCTGTGTGTACTTGTAGAGCTGGTTCAGGATCACATCCACGTCTGCATCCTTTTTGAGCTTTACCTCGATTCGCATCCCATCCTTGTCGGAGTGGTCGTTTATGTCGTGGATTCCCTTGACCCGGTCGTTTTTTACGAGGCCGGCCATCCTTTCGATCAGCAGCGCCTTGTTCACCTGGTATGGGATCTCGGTGATAATAATGCTGTCTTTGCCCTTCTTCTTTTTCTCGATCTCTACCTCGGCCCTTACCGTGAGTATGCCTTTTCCCGTGGCGTAGGCTGCCTTGATGGCCCTTCTTCCGCAGATGGCGCCGCCGGTTGGAAAATCAGGGCCTGGAATGATCTTTATGAGCTCATCGAGGGAGATGTCGGGTTCGTCGAGGCACTTGATGAGCCCGTCGCAGACCTCCTTGAGGTTGTGAGGGGCTATGCTTGTGGCCATGCCGACCGCGATGCCGCTCGATCCGTTGACGAGGAGGTTTGGAAAACGGGCGGGCAGAACGGAAGGCTCGGTGCGGCTTTCGTCGTAGTTTGGTATGAAATCAACCGTGTCTTTATCGAGATCGTCCATCATTTCGGAGGCGGGACCCGCCATCCGGGCCTCGGTATAACGCATGGCTGCCGGCGGATCTCCATCGATGGTGCCGAAGTTGCCCTGACCCTGGATCAGCGGATTGCGCAGGTTGAAATCCTGGGCCATGCGCACCAGGGTCGGATAGACAACGCCTTCGCCGTGTGGATGGTAGTTGCCCGATGTGTCGCCCGCAATTTTGGCGCATTTCTTATATTTTGCTCTTGGGCCGAGGTTCAGATCGTTCATGGCCACCAGCACGCGGCGCTGGGATGGTTTGAGCCCGTCCCTCACATCCGGGAGCGCCCTGGAGATGATCACGCTCATGGCGTAGGTCAGGTATGACGATTTCATCTCCTCCTCGAGGAGTATGAACGGTTCCTTTTTTCCTGATTCGTCGGCCATCTGGTTTCCTCGATCAAAAACGGCTAAACCATAACTTTGCCGGGGGGGTCTAAATCATAAGCCTTTATTTAACACGGCCTTGCAACAACAACACGCGGCCCGCCGAAAGCCTGTACATCTTCCCGTATCCTCTGTTATTAACCGGTCAATTATCCTTGAATGGAATGAAGATTTCAAAACTATTTTACAGTGTATTTGTTTCTTATTTAAATCGGGATCGGGATCGTACGGACGACCGGTCGGTTGCTCCTACATCAATGGAGTGTTTTCATTCATCGTGTTGGGGCAACAACACCGTGGTTGCCCTCCGGATCTCTCAAGCGGGTGATCCATTCATCGAGCGGTTTTTTCAAGCCAAAGGAATAGAGGCGGATCAGCAGCTTCAGTTCCGTCAGCTCCGGATCGCCTGGAAACAGCTCTGAGCCCTGTTCCAGTGTTTTATTGCACCGCTCCATTTCCCCATTGAAAAGAAATGCCAGTGAAAGCTCCACGAACACTGCCCGCATTTTATCGCTTGTAGATCCGGAAACCGCTGCCGCCGCCTCTTGTTCAAGCAGGTCAGCGGCACGGTCCAGCTCTTTCGTTTCTATAAACAGTGCTATGAGCGAGCAGCGATGAACAGATCCACCGGGGAGCTTGCAGGCCAGCTCCAGCAGCTCCTGGGCCCTTTCGAAGCTGTTCTTTTCCATGTACAACAGCCCCGCACCGGCCAGGCTGTCCACATAAGCGCTGCCCGAGAAGAGAAGCAATACACCGATGGAGCAGGCCAGGAGCATCCGCCTCATGCGTTTCATCTTGCGCTTGAATACTATCCCCGAGCCCGGATCGTTAAAGAATGTTTTTTCGATAAAGCCGGCACGCCGTTCGATGCTGAAGTGTCTCCATGAGCTCTTGCGCTTTTCCACACGGCTCAGAAACGCGACCTTGTTCAAGGTGTCTATGAAAAGCCGTGGATCCTCCACTGCCCCGGCCCCGTAGAAGTCGGCTTCCATCTCAAAGCGGCGTGAAAGGAAACCGAAAACAAGCCACCAGTAAAGCAGAATCGCCGGGCCGATCAGAACCGCCCCTGTCTCGATGATGTCGCCAGGGTCGGCCAGCGGAAAGAAGAGCTTCTCTATCAGCGATATGCCGAAGATGAAAGCGGCGGAGAAGATCAGGTAGAGCAGTATGTGCCGGTGCTTGCCGTGCCCCAGTTCGTGGGCCATAACCGCCTCGAGCTCTTCAAGAGAGAAGGTCTTCAGCATCGTGTCGGTGAAGATGATGTACCGGCTCCTCCTGCTCAAGCCCAGAAAGGCCGCGTTTACCGCGAGGTTTCCCGTTGGCCATATCAGGATGTCCCTGACCTCGAATCCTTGGCGTTTCATGAACCGCAGAAGCTCATGCTTTATGATGGAACCGGGCGGGAAGCTTTTCAGGTTCCACACCACTTTCACGATCCATGGAAGAACGAACGCCATGCCGAAAAGAAGGCAGGCCATGCTTCCCCAGAGAAGCAGCGGCAGGCGGTCGAAAAGCGAACTCAGCCTTTCATTCGTGGTGATCAGGTCCGTGAAGGAGATGAAGATCAAAAACGGGATCACCACGGTCAGCTCGCCTCGGAAGGCAAGCGCCAACCGGGTCTGTGCCTGGGACGCGGGCAGGAGGTTCGCGGCGCGGAGGAACCGGTCCCTGTAGAAACGGGTCAGGCAGGAGATTCCGAGGTAGGACGCTATGAGAACCGCTTTGTCCAGGAGGATCCATCCGGAGATGCCGAGTCCACGGGGCAGGCAGCACCATCCGAAGAATAGAATAGCCGCGGAAAAGGAGCATAGCGGATATAGCGAAAAGAAGATCGAAGCGGTTTTTTGGGTGCGGACGCTTTTGAAAGCCTTCCGGGAGGATGCAAGGAAGACCGCCAGCTCGCCAATGGGAACGATAAGAAGAAACAGGGCCGCCAAGGGGCTTGGCCATGAGCGGCATGACTCCCCCTCGAGCTCGATGCCTGTCAGGCAAAGGATTACAGCCAAAGCGGTTGGTATGATCGGAAACATGGATGAACATGGCGCCTTTAATTGTGCCGGATGCCGGGATTCGGATGCGCTCGGTCTGCAGCCAGCTATTGACCGGTTCGAAAAGCGCGATTATGCTGTTTCCCTGAATGCATGTAAATAAGCTTGCGCGGCGCGACCCGACAGGTTCGGATCGCTCTCGGGGCACCTGGTTGTGCCTGCCGTACGCAGAACAATTACGCGATGTACTGAGAGAGGAGCCTTGAGAAAGATGGAACGACCTTCGGAAGCATGCCCTTTGCCTTCAGGGGATGATGAACGGATAAGAAAAATGCTTGGCAGCCCTTGTACAGTGGCTGTAGTGGGGATGTCCCCTAAGCCGGATCGGCCGAGCAACGAGGTGGGATTGTACCTGCATCAGCACGGGTTCGATGTCGTTCCTGTGCATCCCAAAGCCGAAAAGATCGGCGGGCTGAAAGTATACCCGAGCCTTGAAGCAATCCCTGACCACATCAAGGTGGAGATAGTGGATCTCTTCGTATCGGGGGAGCGCACGCTGAAGGCTGTGGAGGAAGCTGGTCGGATCAATGCCGGATGTGTATGGTTTCAACCGGGTACGGAGAATGAGGAGTATGAGGCGAGGGCCGCTGAACTCGGCCTCGATGTTGTTTCGGGCCGTTGCACCAAGGCTGATCACCAGCGCCTGTTCGGAGGAGTGTAAGCAGCACCCGGAGCATACATCGAAGTTATGACGGGTGCTACAGGGAGGGTCGCTCTCCGTGACTGCCAGGAAAGGGCACTGCACCGTACAGTACCGCACGGCACAAAAGCACCCAATCCCGGCGTATTTTCCGGAAATGTCAAATATGCGGAGGAACAGTTTTAACGTCAGTGATCTCGACGGAACCGGAAAGCTGAGCATTCCGGATGCTCTCCGGGAAGAGGGCGGGATGCGCCTCGACCTGTTCTTGAAAAAGCGTCTTCCCTGGCTGTCCAGGTCAGCTATCAGGATTCTGATAGATTCGGGTTCTGTCTCGGGGAAAACCGGGCGGTTGACGAGCCGTGCTGTGAAAGGCTCGTCCAGGGTGGCTGAGGGCGATGGGTTCGAGGTTTCCATCCCAGGCAAGCTCAAGGACAAGGATGAGGCGGAGCGGAACCCTCCGTTGAGCAGAAGCGACTTTCTGTATGATGATGAGTTCGTACTCGCGGTCAACAAGCCGGCCGGAGTGCCGGTACATCCGGTTGGCAGGAACCTCCACCGGACGGTCCTCACGGCGCTTCACAGGCTTTTTTGCGTGCCCGATGATGCGGACAAGGATGTCGTTGTGACGCTGGCGCACCGGCTTGACCTGGAAACGAGCGGTGTTTTGCTTGCCGCAAAGGATCGCGTAACCCTTTCTGATCTCGCGAAGCAGTTCAGAGCGAGAACGATAAAGAAGGAGTACATGGCCGTGGTTTACGGCAATGTTGCAGACGATATTGGCGAGGTCGACCTGCCGGTCGGCCATGCCGAGGATTCCCGCGTTCCGTACAAGCGTGCGGTGAGAAAGGATGGAGGGGACAAGGCTGTGACACGCTTCGAAGTGGTCAAGAGGCGGTCCGGCCTGACAATGGTGCGTCTGCAGCCGCTCACAGGAAGAAAACACCAGCTCCGCGTGCACATGGCCGCGCTCGGCCATCCGGTCGTGGGCGACAAGATCTACGGGCCTGACGAAAAATACTATTTCATGGCGAGAGAGGCCTTTCCGGGTCCGGAGGAGCTGAAGGAGCTGCTTCTTCCAAGGCAGGCTCTCCATTCTTTCAGATTAACGTTCAGGCATCCGATGAATGGAAAGAGGATCCGGATCGAGGCGCCTGTTCCGGATGAGTTGGCAGCCCTTGTTGAGGGTACCCGTCTGAGATGAGCAGCGAGTTCAAAAACATCTTCAAGCACTCCTTTGTCTACGGGGTGGGAAGCATCCTCACCAAGCTCGTCGGCTTCGTGATGATTCCCGTCTACTGCAACACCAAATTCCTCAAGCCTGAGGAATTGGGCCTGATGGAGATCCTCGACAACACGATAAACATCATCAGCCTAATTGCGGGCATGGGGCTGTGTACGGCGATCCTGCGTTTTTATTCGGAAGACAAGCGGAGGGTGGCCCGCGAGACATTGATCTCCACGGCTGTGCTCGTGACGGCCCTGGCCACGGGCATTGCGGCTTTGCTCGGGATCATCTTCAGCACGGAGCTCTCGTTTTTGCTCATGAAGACCCGGGGGTATGGCCATCCCTTCACGGTGATGATGTTCATCCTTTTTTTCAGCTGCCTGGTCGAGCTTCCCAAGGTTGTACTGCGGGCCAAGGAAAGATCCACGACCTTTATCCTTGTCTGCATAGGGCAGCTTTTCCTGGCCTGCGCTTTGAACATATTTTTTATCGTGGTCCTGAGAAGAGGCATTGCGGGTTGGCTTCTGGGTACGCTTTGGACCTCGGTGATCACCTGTTCCTACCTTGTGGTGACCACCCTTGGGGATGTGCGCAAGATCCGTTTCTCCTTCTCGCTTCTCAAGCGGATGCTGCCTTATTCCCTTCCTCTCATACCGTCGAGCCTCGCAATGGCGTGGATCCACATCGGTGACAGATTCATCCTCATCCGCGGGGAGGATGGGGCGTCTGACACGGGGATCTACGGCCTGGGCTACAGGTTCGCCATGATGATCGTTTTTTTGATCGCCCAGCCGTTTTTCCTGGCATGGTCCGTGCGGATGTTCGATGTGTTCGAAGGGAAAGACGGGCCGAGGGCTTATGCGCGCATATTCACATATTTCGTATCCGTCATGTTCATGGCCTGGCTGTTTTTGTCCGTAGTGGTCGAGGATGTGATCTCAATAATGACCGACGATGTGTACCACACCGCGCATCTTATCGTTCCTTTGATCGCCTTGGGTTATGTGTTGCGCGAGTTTTCGGATTTCTTCAGAGGGGTCCTTCTCATAAAGAGACGCACCTCCTTTATCGGGATATGGGTCGCCATAGTGGCTGTTATCGCTGCAGTGCTTTACCTTGTTCTGATTCCGAAATACCGACAGCTGGGAGCCATGTGGGCCACCTTTATCACGTTTGCTGTCATGGCCGGCGGCATGTTCATCGTTTCACAACGGGTCCACAAGGTGCCGTACGAATACAAGCGTCTTGCTGTAGCGGCTGTTGTCGCGGCAGTGATGTTTTTCGGGCTTCGCGCCATCAATATGGAAAATCCCTTCCTGGACATTGCCGTCAAAGGCGGGTTGAGCCTGCTATATTTTCCGGGGCTGTACCTGGTGGGTTTTTTCCTCCCTGACGAGAAAAGGATGATCCGGGACGGCATCGGAAGAGCACTGGTTTTTGCGGGCATCAAAAAGGCATCCCGGCCGCCGTAACAGTGTCACCTTTCGGCGTTACTCCGATGGCAGCTCTCTCAGGGTCAGTTCATCCAGCAGAAGGCGGCCGAAGAAATTTGATGCACCGAAAAGCAGGCGCAGGGAACGGGTTTTGTACCGGCTGCGAAACGCGAAACGCACGCGCATCCAGCCGTTCTCATCGATTGAGCCCTTCGACTTGTAGAAGTAGGAAGGACCCGTGTAAAAGCTCACTATCCCTTTTTCGCTTGGAAGGTTCTCGCGATTCACTCTGGTGAACCCGCCGGTGCTTTCCGCGTCATTCTCCATTTCGAAGAGGTAGATGTGCGTGTTGACTCCCTTTATCTTCTTCCTGCGGTCGGCCTTGACGTGGAACATGAGAAGGTAGAGGGTCTCAGGCTTTGCCGGGAATGCCGTGTAGGCCCCGGCCGCTTGCGCAACAGGAACCGCCAGGCAGCTTTTGCCTGTGAAGGCGTCGGTGTAAATGATCCGCGGATCGAGAACCTGGCGCGGCTCATTGTCTTCGGGTTTTTTGCCGTCGAAGCCCATGCGGATGACCGGCGGAATCCCGGCCAGGCCTTCCGGCTCGAACATGCCGTTTTGCACCATGTTGTACAGCTCGGGCCTGTGCGTCTGGATGATATCGAAACCGAGCCCCGCGACCAGCTCCATTTCATCCAGGGTGATGGGGGAGAATGTGCTCAGGCGATACGCTTTCCCGCGGGCCCACTCGACGAGCTCCGGCGTTATTGCGCTGACCTTTGGGCCGATCGCGTACACATCCCCGGCTGCTTCCAGCCAATCCGGCTTCGGGACGCCGTTCTCGATCCCCTGGTGGTATTCGAATACGGTTTTTACTTTTGGCCAGGCTTCTTTCAGCTTGGCGATCGATCTCGGGTTGAAGGAGGAGACGAAGGTGGTGTCGTACCTGTCGAACCTGTCGATCACGGCTCCCACCTTCTCTTCCATCCCGTCGCTGGTTTCCGCCATGTTTCTCGGCCGCTTCATTTCGATGAAAAGGACCGGTTCGCAGCCTATCGCTTGAAACAGCTCTTGTAGTGTTGGAACCGTTTCATCCGGATAGCGGTTGCCTGGATCCGGTTTCAGGCGGAGCGCCTTGAGCTGTGCCAGCGTGAGTTCTTTCACCAGGCCCTTGCCGCGTGTGACCCTGTTCACCGCCGGGTCGTGAAGCACCATGACATCGCCTGTGGCGGAGAGATGAACATCCACCTCGCAGCCGTCCGCTCCCCTTTTCAGGGCTTCTTTTACCGCCGGGATGCTGTTTTCAGGAGCGAACTCAACAAGACCCCTGTGAGCCAGGACCAAGGGGCTTTTTTTTTCAGCGGGAGCTTTTTCCTGATGTGATGGGAAAAGGCATGGGCTTATACACAGAAGAAGAGCGGCCATTAAAAGGGCGATCGCGCATGGAATCGTTTTGTTCATCATGCGGGTTCCTGTGCTATAAAACCCAACTCTTGTCGGACTTGTCCGACCTGCATCAAGACAATCACTCAAGAAAAGTGTAGCGCTGGATCAGGTGAAGCTTCCTGTCCAGTCCCGATCCGGGCTCTTCCAGGATAAACTCGAAAAGCCTGCGCTTCAACGCCTCGCCGATTGCAACGTGGTTTTTCGTGCCGTACAGGTTGTTTTCGTTTGCCGGATCTTTTGTTACATCGTAGAGGCTGAACTCCGCGCCCTCGGGCGTTGGAACGTAGATGAGCTTGTACCTTTCCGTCCGGACCTGCCTCTCCTTGGCTGCGATGGCACTCCTTTCGAACCGCTTTCTCAGGAAAAGCGTGCCGTCAACAGGATCAGCGTCGAGGCTCGAAAGTATGTCGGGGTATTCCAGGCCGCTTCCCGCAAAGGTGTCCGGTGTTCCGTTCAGGCTGAGTCCGGTTTCAGCGAAAAGAACGCGGGGCTTCACGGTTTTTTTGCGCATAAGCGGGGAAAGATCCTCTCCGCGGACGGTGGACGGAACGGGCAGCCCGAGCCGGGCGAGAAGCGTGGGCATCACATCGAGGATGTGAACCGGCGTCTCGATGCTAAGCGGTCCGGATCGTTCTTCCGGGTCGTACAGAATCAAAGGGCACCGGTTGGCAGCATCCCCACCTCCGAACCTTTCTCCGTGCTCCAGGAGGTTTCCTGAATCGTACAGGTTTTCCCCGTGGTCGGAGAGGATCAGGATGATGGTGTTTTCCATGACGCCCATGCGATCGAGCTCCCTGAAGATTCCACCTGCCGCATGGTCGAACGCCGCCACACCGCCGTCGTAGAGGTCGATGATGTGATCCTGGTCGCGCTGTGGAGGCCTTTGCATCGTCTTTTCGATCTCCCTCGGATCCCCGATACCGAACCCGTACTTGTGGATGCCTTTATATTCGGGATCAGTGAACATCTCGTAATAAGGGTGCGGCAGGGCATAGGGGATGTGAGTGCACGAGAAAAACGCGTTGATGAAAAAGGGGCGGCCGGACGCGTTGATTGAGCGCATGGCATTGATCACGCGGTTGGTCATGCGGTCCGGGTCAGGGTTGATCATCAGGAAACTCAGCAGCGGAAGAAGACGATGGCCCGCGTCGTTGTCGAGGAACGGGACAAGGTACGGCTGCTTTTGAAGGAAGAACCGTTCGATTATCACCTGGATTGATGTGGCGGTCGGAACATCTTTCGAGTCGAAGCCCATGTCCACCATGTCGAAGCACTCACCCGCGTAGTCGGAAACCACTGCGCTTCCGTAACCGGCACTGCTCAGGATTCGTGTCAGCAGCGGGAGATGGATCCGGCGTTTCTCCCTGGACGGGAACATGTGACGGAAGCCGTGTGTGTGGGGATATGTGGAAGTGAGCAGGCTGACCCACGATGGAAGCGTGCGTGCCAGGGGTACGTATGCCTGCTCGAACCGGACAGCCTTGGAAGCCAGGACATCGATGTTCGGGGATGTTTTCCGGTTGTAGCCGCAGCACGACAGGTGGTCCGGCCTCAAGGAATCAGAGCCGAGGAACAGGATGTTTGGAAGGCCGCTAGAAGGGGTGAACGAGCCGTTTTCCTCCGTTTGCTCGGCAAAGGCGGCCGGCGGTTTTTTTGGTGCGTCTGCTGCTCCAGACAAGCCAAGAAGCAAAAGAAGAGGAAAAAAAAGCAGTGCGCCCGCCGCAGGGAACTTCCGGAAGCCGGATTTTATACGAGTGCGCTTGAACACTACGAAAGCCAGCACGAGTAGCGCGATGAAGAGCAGGTCCACTCCGGCAGGAGACAGGTTCCCGGTCAGAGTGTTTTGCAGCCAGCGCGCCGGGCCGCCACGGGCGTTCAGGAGAGGGGCGTAAAACATTGGTTTGAGCACGAGAAACCGGACGTTCAGATAAAGGAAGACAGCTGCGCAGGCCAGCAGATGGCAAAAGAAACGCATGGTTGCCGAAAGCCTGTTTTTGCCCGGGGCAACGGTTAATTCCGTGAGCATGCCTGAAGCCATGCCAAGCGCCGTGCCAACGAGAAGGTGAAGCAGGAAGAACTTGAATACAGTACGTTTGATCAGGTCTGGATGGCTCGCGATGAGCGCGGAAGAGACAGGGTCTCCGGCGCCGCCTGTCTGGATCATGAGCCCGGCCAGAACCAGGCCGTACAACCCCATCATGGCGGCCAGTCCGGCCAGCGATCCCCAGAAAAGACTCGATAGCCATCTCATTTCATATAACCCGCTTTCTTGAAGAACTCGGCCAGGGCCTGGTTCACGGGCCCCTGAGAGGATGAGCTGTCAAGAGAGTTCCAAAAGTCTATCAGCATTTTCCTTGCCCTGATCGTTATGTCGGTTTTTTCTTTTTTGAGGTCTTGTTTTTCACCTTGTCCGCCAGGGCTTGTCTTGTAGAGGAACTCCATTTCGATGGGCGGGCCTTCCGGGTCCGCTCCGGGCTCGAGGAAGCTGTCCAGTCCGCGGGCCTTGATCATGTATTTGTATTCGCCGTCAAGGTCGTCGAACCAGACCGTTCTCCATCCGGTCAGCATGCCGAAGAGCGCTGCCTGCTGTTGCATTCCCTTGTTTTCTATATAAGGAAGCAGGCTTTGCCCCGTTATACCCGAAGGAGATGGGATGCCGAGCAGGTCCAGGATGGTGGGCATCAGATCGATGGTGCTGACCCGCTCCTCTATCCTCCTGGATTCGGAGGGAAGGCCCGGACCTGAAAGAAGCAAAGGAATGCGGAGCCCGTCCTCGAGCGGGCCGCGCGCGTACAGATCTTCCTTTTTCAGCTGGATGCCGTGGTCCGAGGTTACGGCGAGGAGCGTGCTGTCGAGCACGCCTTCCTCGGTCAGCCGGTCCAGAAATCCGCCCACGATGCGGTCGGTTCGTTTGAGTTGCCCGTCATAGAGGGCGTTTGCCAGCTCGACCGCTGTCCGGGTGTTTTCAGGAGAAAGGGCATGCTCTCCGTACAGCAGCTTGTGGATGGCTGTCCAGCGGTTGCGTCGCTTGTTGAGGCCTGAAAGATCGAAGAGCGATTTCATCTCTTGTTCGAGCCCCTCCTCGATAATGTAGACATCGTCGGGCGGGTTGCCCGGGCATGGCGGATGCGGGCCGCTGAGATGGATCCAGGTGAACAGAGGGGTGTCCGGATGGGAAAGGATGAACTTTGTGGCATCTTCAAGCAGGAGCTCGTCGTTTTTCAGGTGCTCCATGTTGTCGAAGAAGGGTCGGGATGGGAAACCCTTCCAGAAACCGTTGAAGTAGTAATCTGCGCAGAACCCGGCTGCCAGGTAGCCGTTATCAATGAGGATTTCAGGCAGTGAGAGTATCGACAGGTCCAGCTCGTTCAGGGAGCCTATCCAGTCGAACTTGATCATGCGTCCGGTCATCAGCATCGGCATGACAACGTATGTATAGTCTGAAGGAGTGTAGGCGTTCAAAAAGTCGATGCTTCTTTTTGCGAGAGCGTCCAGGTTGGGTGTGCAGTTACGGAGATACCCGTGGGCGCCCAGGCGGTCCTCCCTTGTGCAGTCGATCGTTAAAAGCAGGATGCTGGGCCTGGAGGATGATGCCCGGCTGTCGTAAAGCACCGGGGTTCCCCAGAAAGGCGCGAGTGTGGGCTTGGCGTTTTTATCAGACGGCTGGGATGAACTTACCTCGAACGTGAGACGCGCCCTCTTGCGCGCGTAACCGGGAAGGCCGATTGAAACTCGTTTCCATGAGGACTCCCCGGAACCCGTATCCATGGACGACGTGTGGATGGTCCGGGAGCCGTTCTTCGCACCCGCGCCCTCGAGTATCCTGCCAGTCACCGTGAATACCGCCTCGTTTTTCTCGTCGTTCCCGCGCTCGGCGATAAGGCCCGTGTAGAACTCCAGCACCGGTTTCGCGGGCATTTCGAGATCGAAGGAGAATGAGCTCGGGGGAAAGGACAGCAGGGAGTTTCTGTAGGTGTCTCCGAGCAGGATCATTTTTTTCAGGGGGTATGTGAACTCGTTGGAAGGCAGGAAGCGGTAGGCCCCATCCCTTAGCACACGTTCGCTGAACCCCTGCGGGATCAGCGTGAGATCGGACAGCCGGGCCTCTCCCAGAAGATGAAAACACTCGAACGAGACCGAGAGGCCGTTCTTACCCGGCGCAACCTCGATGGGAACCTCGAATTGGTTCCATTTCCCCACTTCTTTCGATATGTTCCAATGGAGCTTGATGCCCAGAAGCTCGGCGCTCCGGCCGGCGTGGCCGGTCATTTCGCTGGTGTCTACGGGCGATTCGAGATCAACTGCCGGTGCGGCCGGAGCCTTGTCAAGAGTGTTCCAGGAGAGAAAGGCCTTGGGTATGAACGCGGCTTCCGGTATTCGCTTGGACAGTTCCGTTGGGAAATGGTAGCCGGCGTAGCCGGACAAAATGTAACGCATGCCCCCTTTCAATCTGATCCTGAAAACTGCTGCGGCTGATTCAGTTACTGAGTTTTCGCTGCAAAGTCTTATCACTCCACTGCCTGTTCTCCCTTCGAAAGGCGAGATGTTCATGCTCACGCCATTAGCCCGAGCTTTTTTCTTTTTGTGCAGAAGGCGGCTGGGACTCGGCCTGGCACCGGGATGAAGCAGGGCAGGAACTGGTGTGTTGATGGAAACAGCCTTTTCCAGGTTTTTCACGAAATAAAAAGGATATTTTGCAGGAAAAGACCTCGCTTTCTTCCTGTTAGCGCCCAAGAGGCTGAAGACGCCCAGGCAGCACATGCATGCGAGAGCGACGAGGAGGAAGGCGCCCACGAACACGGCCCGGCAACGAGATGAATTTTGGGATGAGTGAGGCTTTTTCATGTGAACCGTGTGACTGAGCAGCGTTTATAACTATCTTATGAGGCCCGACATTATTTGCATCAAAAAAAAATCAAAAGTTACCTGAACCCTCTTTTCGGACAAATCGGGCCTTTCGGACTCCACTTTCCTGAACTCTGAAATTTCTTTTCCAGGTCGCATGTTAACCCCGCGATCAGGTTATGAAGGTTTGCCCCCAGTGGACAGCCCTTTCCGACCGGTATCATCTTCATTTGACTTTTTATACAATACGGGTATACTTTTGTTGATCTGATGTCACCTTGAGTGAACACCAAGCTAATTTAATCATAAAGCCAAAGTAGTGATTGCCTAAATACAGGTATTTTTTCGAGTTGAGGGGTTTGAACTATGCGTGTTTATTTATTCATAATCTTCATGATGCTGTCCGCTTCTTTGGTTTATGCGGATGATATCGAGGTTCCATGGGATTACCTGACCATCAGTGAAGCTATTACAGTGGCGGTTGATGGAGATGTAATTCTCGTAGACAAAGGTACTTATTGCGAGGATCTGGATTTTCAGGGCAAAAAAATAACTATCACTGGAATAAGCGGTCCTTTTTATACCATTATTCAAGGCACTGGATTGGGCAGTGTGGTCAAGTTCGTGTCCGAGGAGGGATCAGACTCGATCCTGGAAGGGTTTACAATCGAAAACGGGATAGGAACTTCCACTGCTTCAGGATTGCTTGGGGGTGGGATATATTGTGATAACACCTCTCCTTCGCTGGATTCCCTGGTAATCGAATCCAATACGGCTGCCCGTGGAGCCGGTATTTATAGTACCGGCGGAACGCTCGATATGGTCAATTCTCAGGTATGCGAGAACACGGCTGATTCCGCAGGCGGCGGTGTTTATCTCGCTTCCGGGCAGATGAATCTGACGGACTGCGTCATACGTGACAACACGGCGGTGACTTCGGACGGAGGCGGCATCTACTGCTCCATGTCCGATTCAATCAGCCTGACCCGCACCGTGCTCTTGGGGAATGAATGCGCCTCTTGGGGTGGTGGAATGACCGGCATTTTCAACCAGGCCTATGTTATCAGGGATTCGGTTATTGCTTTGAACAAGGCAGGGATCAGCGGCGGAGGTATAGGGCTTTTTTACGAGGGAAACCTTGACATTATCAATGTGACTTTTTTCGAGAACAGCGCAACCATTGGCAAGGGCGGGGGATTCATGTTGAACTTGGTAACCCCTGTCAATGCCGTCAACACGATAATGTGGGGTGATACAGCTCCCACGGGTCCGGAAGGGATGCTCGAAAACTCAACCATGGACATTGATTTCTGTAATGTAGAAGGAGGATCCTCCACGATCCTTGTTTCCTCAGGTACTTTGAATTATGGAGCGAACAACATTTCCGCAGCGCCCTTATTTGCTGATGTAGCAAACGGGGATTTCCATCTGCTGTCCGAATCCGGTGGACTTGACCTTGGAGACAACACGGCTCTTGGTCTTGGTCTTTCCGGGCTTGACCTGGAAGGGAACGATAGAATTGAAAACGGCGTTGTAGATATAGGTGCGGACGAGTACATCCTTGCCTACATCTATTTTACCGGAGTTACTGTCGAAGGTGGTGCGGTTACATTGAACCTGATAGGAGACCCTTATGCAGCGCCCGTGACTCTATTCCTTGGGTCCGGTATTTTAGACGACCCGATTCCGACCCAGTACGGTGACTGGTGGCTGAAGTTTCCCATTCACAAGACCATTGCTTTGTTGCCGTTGCCCGCGGACGGTTACATGGCCTATACTGGAACAGTGCCCTGGGGGCACGGGTTTCCTCATGGGACAGCGTTTCCTTTTCAGTGCCTGATCGGGGATAAAGCGAGCCCGCCTGCCTTTCTCGTGCTGGAGTGATTCCGCGTATCGTACCTGTACTATAAACTATGTCTTGATACACAACACCTGTGTGTGCGCCCTCTGTATGAGGATACATCGGGGGGCGCATACTCAGGTGCGCCCCTACACTCCCTCTTTTCTTCCTCAGCTTTCGTTGAAAGTTGGGCGTTTCATGTACTCTGTCAGCTTCCCCGCATCCGCTTGAATGTCGAGTCCGTATCCTTTGTCAGCCATCAGGCTGCGGATCGAGTCGAGAAGGATGTTTGTGACCGAGCCCGGTTTGCCTTCCCCGACCGGTCTGCCTTCTATTCCGATGACCGGCATGAGCCCGCATCCGGTCCCGGTCATGAAGCATTCCCTGTTACTGCCCACAAAATCAACGGGAAGCATATCCGTGGATTCTTCAACCGTGTATCCCTTTTTACGGGCTTCCTGCATGATCAGGAGCCTGGTTATTCCAACGAGGCTGTAGCTCGGATCCGGGGTGGTGATAATGACCTTGGATGGGTCTTTTTCCCACCCCTCTGTTTTTTCGACCAGAAACAGGTTGTCAGCGGTCGCCTCCGCCACATTGCCGCGCGAGGTGACCATCATGGTTTCCATCCTCCCTTTGTTCATGGTTTCGAGGAGACCCGAGATGTTGTTGAGGTAGTTGTTGCTTTTTATGTTGGGATCGATGATTTCCTGTCCGGGGCGCCTGGTCCGTCGGGCGATGGAGAGCTCTATTCCGGTTTCATAGGCTTCGGGCGGATAAAGCTGTATCGTTGAACAGATGATATAGATCGTGGGGGCTACGCATTTTTTCGGGTGGATACCCAGGTTTCCGAATCCTCTTGTCAACACAGGCCGGAGGTAGCCGTTTTCTCTGCCTGAAAAACCAACCTCCTGAACCAGGTTCAGGATTCGATCCGCCATATCCTCAATGGTATAAGGCATTGTAATGTTGAGCTTGCGCGCTGATTCCCACCACCTTATGAGGTGCTCCTTTAGCACGAATATTTGTTCGTTGGTTATGAGAATGCCTTCGAAGCAGGCATCACCATACAGCCCACCATGGTCCAAAGGGGAAAGGGCTGCTTCATCCATGTAGAAGATACCCTCGCGGCGCTCGGCGATCTCATCGCTTGGATAGATCCTGTACCGCCCTTCTTGGTTCATCATCTTCGGCGTCAGGCCCTCGATGTAAGGCATGCTTACGAAAATCCGTGCTTTTTTGCTGATTTTCTTCAGTTCGTCTATAATCTCTTTATTCATGTCTGAACTCCTTGGAGTAGATCGCCTAGATGCCCATGATTTCACGTTCAGGGATAAAGTTGTGAAGAAAAGGTGTATTCTATCGGAGCATGTAGAAGTTGTTCAAGCCGCAGGGAAGAAAATCTTGTTCAAATTCCAAACCTGTTTCTCTCGCCCGCTTCGCTCAAGACGCAGAGGTCGCCAAGAAACGTCTTTCTCTACGCGACCTTTGCGTCTACGCAAGAGTTATAGTTCAATAATTAGAATAATTGAAGGCCTTTACGAGGATAAGTCATCAGTATAGGATATTCGGGTAAGTTTGTTGTCTTTAGATTCAAGCCCATACTCGAACCGGTGAAAGATATGGAAGATCTGGTTGAAAAGCTCCTTGCAGGCTCCAGGGAAAGCTGGAACGAACTGCTGGAACGCTATGGAAGGCTGGTTTACAAGGTCTTCTATACCAAATCGTTCGGCTTTTCACGGGATGAAATCGAAGAGCTGTTCAACGACTTCGTAGTGAGTCTGATGAAAGACGATTTCCGGAAAATCAGGCTCTTCGAAGGCCGTAACGACTGTTCCCTGGCCTCTTACCTGAAGAAGATAGCCATCAACATGGCGATCGACCGGCGAAAGAGGCTTATCAAGCGACGCATGACTTCCTTGTTCACCACCTGGGAGGGAAAGGGTGAAAATGATGACCGGCGGCTTGTCAATTTTATCGACAGCGGAGCGAAGAATCCGAGGGCGGTTCTGATAAGCCGCGAGGAGAGCGTGCGGTTTCTGGACTCGCTCTACCGGCTCGAGCCTTTGAAGCTGTTGATAGTTATTCTGATTGTCTACCACGGGTATGATCGTGAGGAGCTGGGAAGGTTGGTGGATAAAACACGACAGAATATAGACGTCATCTTCAACAGGTGCAAGGGACGGCTGAAGAGTCTTGCCGAGAAACCGCTGGACATAGAAGTCGCTGATGATGTGCCGGGGGACTGGAGTTCGAATGTTCGTGAGTACAGGGAACAGATGACTCTGGGAGACCGCGAAACTCTTTTCAAGCACTGTATCGGGGTTCTTTCGGTGCCCCTGGAACTTCTGGTGGCCCTTATTTTCCTGAATGCGCCGGCACTCGCCCCCACTCCGGATAGAATTTCACTGGTGCTGGAAAACAGATCGAAGCCGTTCGAAAAGACCGTTGAAGAGACGCTCGAAAAAGCTGTGGGAATTCTTGGCTGACAGGAGATGTGCTGTTCAACAGCGATGAGGACCGGCAAACAATGGATTTTTCGCGAATTAAAAAATCAAGGATAGATTTGAAAGGAGAGCCTGTCACTTTTCTAAACAATCATTCCACTGTTTCTTGGAAGATAAACTGTTGCGAAGGGTTTGAATCGAAGTTTCAATTAAGACCGGGAAGCCATGAATAAAGACATTGACCCCATCGAAGCCGTTCTGAAAGCTCTCTCGTTCAGGGAGCGCAGCCCCCGTCAAGGTGAAACCGATGCCTGTCCGTCAGATGAGGCTTTTGCCGCATTCATGGACAGTCTATTGCCTGAGAGCGAGGCCGCTGGAATTAAAAGTCACATTGTAACCTGCCCGGAATGCCATCTTGCCTACACCGCGTGGATGGAAGCATCCGCAATTGAAGGCCTACAGATCCCCCCGCACCTGATCGAATCCGCCAAGGCCCGGTTCAAGTTTCCGAAGATCCGCGTAGCGATAAGGCTCTTGAAAAAATCCTTCGAAATACTCAATCCTACCGATGTCGAGATAATTTCCCCTCTATCACTTGAGCCGGCAGCCGTTTGCCGGGGCGAGTTCGCAGTGAAGGAGAACCGGTTCGAGCTGGTTGAGATGGACCCGCGCATCCCGGATCTTGCCTCCATACGGATACAGCATCTGGAAGAACCCGGATCGTTGAAAGTAACCGTTTTTCCCTCCAAGGGCCTTGATGAGGATCGGATGGAGCGGACACGGATCGATCTCTTCAGGGGTGATAATCTCATACAATCGTGGCCGCTCTACCGGTCCGGCACCGCCCTGAATCCAATTGAGAAGGGTTCGTACAGGCTTGGGCTTGTGGAACTTTCTTCACGATCCGACCAACACGAAGCCAGGTCGCTTGGATCTGTGGACCTGAACCTGTCCTGATTTTCCACCTCTATCATCTATCATCTCACCTAATTTTCTTGGAACCCG
The DNA here is from genome assembly GCA_964542475.1 of uncultured Phycisphaerales bacterium. Taxonomy (GTDB): domain Bacteria; phylum Planctomycetota; class B15-G4; order B15-G4; family CAYZWU01; genus CAZIUL01. Next base: position 90,699 of record CAZIUL010000005.1, read on the forward strand.
GCATTGCTGTGTTGTAATCCTTCAGGAATATATGTTTAGTCTGGTTACATCGACATTAGCGATGTCTTCGGTGTGCTGTGAAACTGTTTCCTGTTTCAATGTTTGGAGGAAGTTCAGATGATCAGATTTCTGGCGGTAGTTTTCGTGTCATCTGTTTTTTTATTCAACAATGCGGCGTTGCTTGCTCAGGAGAGCGGCGATCTGGAAAAAGAAATGAGCTCCCTGCGCAAAGAGGTGGCTGAGCTCAAACAGAAGATGGAGACCGTGGGGGATGAGGATTTCAGCTTCCTTCACCCGGGTTTTGACAAGCTTAAGATCTCGGGTGAAATCAGGCTCAGGGAGGAGTACAAACGCCACCTTTACTTTCCGGATCCTGGGGGCGCGAACCCGGAAAATCCCGCTGGGGACAAGCGTTTCGATTATTTGCACATGAGAACCAGGCTTCGCTTTGATCTGGAGGTGATGGAGAACATCGACGCTATCATCGAGCTCCAGGATGTGAGGACAATGGGGGAGAGTACGGTAAATGATAACGAGGGGGTGGACATCAAGAGGAGTGAGATTGTTTTGACCGATCTTCTAGCAAAAAACCTTTCCATGGAAGCAGGCCGTTTTGTTCTGGCTTACGGCGATCAGCGCCTGATAGGACATCTCGAGTGGTGGGACCAGGGCCGGACCTATGACGGAGTTCGCATTTCCTATGAACCCAGTGATTGGTATGTAGACTTTTTCGGGTTCAGAACAAACGACCTCGCAACCTCTGACGACAACGATCAGGACATGGTCGGGATCTACGCGGGCAAGGAAATAGCACCGCTTTTTAATGCCGAAGGTTATGTTCTACTTTACCGGGACCAGATACGGGATACTGTAACGCCCACACCCTTGAACGTAACCGAAAAACGGTTCGTGACCGTGGGGATGCGCGCTTTCGGCGATGACATGGGATTCGATTACAGCGGCGAGGTTGCTCTACAGAGGGGTGATGTCGGGGGAACCGACGACGATCTCAAGGCCTGGGCCTTCGCGGTTAAAGGCGGTTACACGCTTGATGAAGTCGCTTGCAAGCCCCGCCTCGGCGTGGAGGTTGACTATGCTACAGGCGACCACCGCCCGGGAGACGGCGACTGCGAGCAGTTCCAGCACCTCTTCCCCACGAATCATGGGCATTACGGCTACGCTGACCTCATGGGTTGGAGCAATATGTGGGATTTCCGCTCAGGTATTTCCATCGAACCGGCAAGCAACGTGTCAGCCTCTTTGGATTTCCACCATCTCCTGCTTGCTGATGCGGACGGCGGCTGGATCAACGCGGGAGGAGGCATGATTCGAGCCGGCACCGAGAACGACTCTCGCCACATTGGAGAAGAGCTCGACCTTTCAATAAAGTGGAATCCTCTGAAGCCCCTTTCCTTTCTGACGGGCTGGTCACACTTTTTTCCGGGTGGGTTCGTGGACGACACCGGGCGCAGCAGGCAGGCGGATTTCTTTTACCTTCAGACCAGGCTGGTTTTTTAGCGCGGGCTCCGGATCCTGACGGGCGGGCACGTGGTTCGCCCGTATACGGTCAACTGTATGTTTGCGTTCATCGTATGGGCACGGGCACGGGCGGTTCGCGAACCGCCCCTTCTACAACGAATATCAGGCGTGAAGCGTACAGTCGTCTTTCTTCACGCTTCACACTTCTCTTACCCTCCGCCCGTGACGAGCAGGTTGTTTCCTGTGATGTAGGAAGATTCCTCTTTCAAGAGAAAGAGCACCGCGTTCACCAGATCGCTGTATCGCGCATACCTTCCGGCCGGAATGGTTTTTACAGGGGGGCGGTTCACCGAGTTGAACATTGTTCCCGGGGAGATCATGTTCACAGTGATTCCCTTTGAGGCCTCTTCGCGTGCAAGACCTTTTGTGTAGACGAGAAGTGCGGTTTTGGCCATGTGGTATGTCGTGGTGCGCCCCTTGGAATCTACCCCCTGGCAGGGGCCGTATCCCAGGTTGATGATGCGTCCGAACCCCTGCTCCCGCATCCCGGGAAGCGCCAGCCTGCAGCAGTAAAAAGCGCTGTTCAGGTTGGAGTCGATCACCCCTTGCCATTCCCCGGCGCTGATTCCGGATATAGGTTTCAGCAGAAACGAGCCCACGTTGTTGATGAGCACATCCACCTTGCCTAATTTTCGTTCCACAACACCGAACATCCTCTCCACCTGTTTTTCGTCGGTGACATCCGCTTTGACCGTGATTGCGCGCTTTCCTTTCGCACGGATCTTTGCAGCCGTTCTTTTAGCTGCGTCTTCACGCGTCAGGTAGTGGACAGCTACGTCTCCGCCTGATTCGGCCAGTGCCATGGCGAAGGCGCTCCCCATCTTGCGGGAGCTTCCTGTTACCAGACAGACCCTGCCTTTCAGAAACAGCGCTTCGGTTTTCATGTATAGTCCTTCCAGAGGAGGCCTGACAAGTCCGACATGTCCGACAAGAAAAGCGAGTTATAAAAAGCGCCCTTCCCGGATCGGAAAGGGCGCTTTATTAAACAACATCTGATTTCAGTCCGCGATCAGCTGGACCAGTATTTTACGAGAAGAGGAGCGATCACGAGGCTCACAACAGCCATGAGCTTGATGAGGATGTTGAGGCTCGGTCCCGCGGTGTCCTTGAACGGGTCGCCCACGGTATCGCCCACAACAGCTGCCTTGTGGGTTTCGCTTCCCTTGCCCCCGAGGTTTCCCGCCTCGATGTGCTTTTTCGCGTTGTCCCACGCTCCGCCGGCGTTGGCCATGAAAAGAGCCATGAGAACGCCGGATGCGGTGACGCCCGCCAGAAGTCCGCCGAGCATCTCCGTGCCTCCTAGATAACCCACGGCAACAGGGGTGAGCACAGCGATCAGGCCGGGTACTATCATCTGCTTGATGGCCGCGGCGGTTGATATGTCCACGCACCTTCGGTGATCAGCTTCCGCCTTGCCTTCCATGAGACCGGGGATGTTCTTGAACTGGCGGCGCACCTCTTCGATCATGGCGAAAGCCGCGCGACCGACCGCGTTCATGGCATAGCTCGAGAACAGAAACGGCAGCATGGTGCCGAGCAGGATGCCGACCATGACCAGGGGAACCATGAGGTCGATGGATTTCAGCTCCACGATCTGTGTATAAGCTGAAAAAAGCGCCAGGGCTGTCAAGGCTGCGGAGCCGATGGCAAAACCCTTTCCGATGGCCGCGGTTGTGTTGCCCACCGCATCCAGGCGGTCGGTCCGTTCGCGGACTTTCGGATCAAGGCCGGCCATCTCGGCGATTCCGCCGGCGTTGTCAGCAACCGGGCCGTACGCGTCGACAGCGAGCTGGATGCCGGTTGTTGACAGCATGCCCAGGGCCGCGATACCGATGCCGTAGAGCCCTGCTGTATTATATGCCACCAGGATTGTTGCTCCGAGCACGAGGATCGGGAACATTGTGCTTTTCATTCCGGTTCCGAGTCCTGCGATGATGTTGGTGGCTGCGCCGGTTTCGCTCTGCTTGGCTATATTCCGGGCGGGACCCTTGTTTTCAGCGGTGTAGTACTCGGTAATCAGCCCGATGGCGGTTCCGCCTGCCAGACCCGCGATTGTGGCCCAGAAGACTCCAATGGCCGAGTATTCGAACCCTTTGACGGTCCATGTTTCCGGGAGGAACTTCATGATCAGGAAGTAGGATGCTATCAGCATGAGGATGGCTGCTCCGAACGTTCCGATGTTCAGCGCTGCTTGCGGATTTCCGCCTTCCTTGGTCCTGACGAAAAGCGTTCCCACTATGGAAACCACGATACCTACGCCTGCCAGCATGAGGGGAAGGAATACCGCCTGGAGGCCATCGAATCCGGCCCCTGTCATTTGCGGGATGAATGCAGCGCCCAGGATCATGGAGCCCACGATTGAGCCCACGTACGATTCAAACAGGTCCGCGCCCATGCCTGCAACATCACCCACGTTGTCACCCACATTGTCAGCGATCACAGCAGGATTGCGGGGGTCGTCCTCCGGGATTCCCGCTTCCACCTTGCCCACAAGATCAGCGCCCACATCAGCAGCCTTGGTGTAGATTCCGCCGCCAACGCGCGCGAAAAGCGCGATTGAGCTGGCCCCGAGAGAAAACCCGGAAACCACCTGCAGCACCCTGGCCATGTTCCATCCTTCCAGGGCGAGGAATGTGTTCGAATAGATGATCATGAGTACGCTGAGTCCGATCACGCCAAGCCCCACAACGCTCATCCCCATGACTGCCCCGCCTGAGAACGCAATGGAAAGAGCCTTGGCGAGTCCGTCCCGGGCAGCGTTGGTGGTGCGAACGTTTGCCTTGGTCGCCACCTTCATGCCGAAGAAACCCGCCAGTCCCGAGCAGATGGCGCCGCAAACGAAAGAGATCCCGATCAGCCAGTGGCTGTTTTCGAGAGATGCGTTGCCCCATGCCAGGAGTATTGCAACGATCACCACGAATATCGCCAGGACCTTGTACTCACGCGCCAAGAACGCCATGGCACCTTCCTGGATGTGCCCGGCAATCTTTTTCATGGTGTCATTGCCGGCATCGATCCGGTTTATCGACATCGATTTGACAATTGCGTAAAGGAGCGCTAACACTCCAGCCGCAGGAATCAGGTAAAACCACGTCGGAAATCCTGAAAAAACCATAAAACACACTCCTAAAAAGAATTACAGATAAAGTATACGCTGATTTATTCGTAAACAACAGCTAACAATCGATTATTAGAGAGAACGGGAAAAGGCTTGTTCAATGAACCCGAATGAGTTGGCAATTCGAAACCTGATAAAATAGCAGGGAGATCAGAATAAAAAAAGGAAAAAAACACTGATTCTTATTCTTGATCCGCGCTTGTTCCGCACTCAAAACATACATGCTTCATTTCCCGGCCCGGCTTCAGCTCATAACTCCCGGGAATTCCACAAACCTTTTGGAACTTTGTCCTCCATGCCATTTTATCCTTGTATCTAATGGTATGTTATTCAACGTGTTACAGTTTATTCTTTTTTTACTTGAAAAGGGTAGGGTAGTTGGTTCTAAAATCGTTTTCTTTTGTCATCATTTACAAGATGTTTGCTAAAAAAAGGATCAAACCATGGCTAAATCCAACCTTGTTCCCCCACACGGCGGCGGGGATTTGAAACCGTTACTGCTCGATGGAAAAGAGCTCGGAGCAGAACTAACAAAAGCGAAGGATCTCCCCAAGGTCCTGATGACTTCCAGGGAAACCAGCGACTGTATCATGCTGGGAATAGGGGCGTTTACGCCTCTCGAAGGCTTCATGAACAAGGCGGACTGGCAGGGAGTCTGCGACAAGATGGTCATGAGCAACGGTGTTTTCTGGCCCATCCCCATCACCCTTTCCACGGACAAGGGAACCGCGGGCGAGATCTCCGACGGTTCAGAGGTCGCTCTCTGGGACGAGGAAAACAACGAGCTGATCGCCACCATGAAGGTGACGGAGAAGTACACCATCGACAAGAAGTACGAGTGCAAGTCGGTTTACACGACCGACGACACCGAGCATCCCGGCGTGGCCAAGGTAATGGATCAGAAAGACATCAACCTTGCCGGCCCGATCAAGGTTCTCTCCGAAAGCTTCTACCCGGAAGAGTTCAAAGAGATTTACCAACGTCCTGCCGAGTCCCGGAAGATTTTCGAGGATAAAGGTTGGGTAAAAGTCGCTGCTCTCCAGCTCAGGAATCCGATGCACCGTTCTCACGAATACCTGGCCAAGATCGCCATCGAGGTGTGCGACGGCCTCTACATCCACCAGCTCGTGGGCAAGCTGAAAGCCGGCGACATTCCCGGTGACGTGCGAGTCCAAGCCATTGGAGCGCTCGTGGACAACTATTTTGTGGACAACACCGTTGTCCAGGGCGGATACCCGATGGAGATGCGTTATGCCGGTCCTCGCGAGGCCCTGCTTCACGCGGTCTTCCGCCAGAACTACGGCTGCTCCCACCTGATCGTTGGCCGCGACCACGCGGGCGTGGGCGACTACTACGGCCCGTTCGATGCGCAAACGATTTTCAACGATATCCCCAAGGGCGCTCTCGAGCTGCAGCCGCTTCCCATCGACTGGACCTTTCACTGCTACAAATGCGGCGGGATGGCTTCCATGAAAACCTGCCCCCACGGCAAGGACGACCGCCTGCTTCTGTCCGGTACAATGGTCCGCAAGACACTGTCCGAGGGCGAAGAGCTTCCCAAAGAGTTCAGCCGTCCCGAGGTGGTTGCAATTTTGCAGGAGTACTACCAGAACCTGGATGATAAGGTCGAAGTCAAGCTTCACGGGGCTGCTACCGGCGATGTGAAGAAAGACAAAAAATAACGGGGCTCGTTGCCTCGATGCAGAGATACAGCATTAGTTCTAAAACAAGTTAATCTTTTGGTTTACAAATTTGGGGCGGATGAACCTCATCCGTCCCTCGGTTCCTAAGTTTTTGGGAGGATTATGAATGCCCAGTTATGTAATTCCTGAAAAATGTGACGGGTGCAAGGCGCTGGACAAGACCGCTTGCCAGTACGTTTGCCCCAACGATCTGATGGTTTTGGACAAGAAAACCGAGAAGGCTTACAACCAAGAGCCGGACACCTGCTGGGAGTGCCAGTGCTGCGTCAAGATCTGCCCCACCCAGGCGGTCGAGGTCAGAGGATACGCCGACTTCATTCCCATGGGCGCGAGCGTTACCCCCTTGCGGAGTACCGACTCGATCATGTGGACGGTCAAGTTCCGCAACGGTTCCATCAAGCGTTTCAAGTTCCCCATCCGGACGACGGAAGAAGGCAAGGCAGAGCCTGCCGGTGGTTTCGACACCGGAACCGAGGATATCCATGATGCGACTCTTTACACGGAGCCGACATCGCTTGGCCTGGACAAGGTCTGGACCAGGGGCTAGAACCGGGAACGATTGATTTTCCGGATCCGGTCGAATTGGTAGCTCATTCAACAAAAAGTAAAAATGAAAACGTAGCAGAATACAATTCATGGAGGTAGCAAAGTGGCCAATTTTGAAACTGTCGAAGTCACCACTGATCTGTTGATCGTGGGTGGTGGAATGGCTTCCTGCGGCGCAGCCGTTGAAGCCTCTTACTGGGCCAAGAAAAACGGCCTGAAGGTAACCTTGGTTGACAAGGCCGGGATAGACCGCAGCGGCGCTGTCGCGATGGGGCTGTCCGCCATCAACCAGTATGTCGGCCTGAAAGACGGCGACAACACTGTGAAAGATTATGTGGATTATGTCCGCAACGACCTTATGGGCGTCGCCCGCGAGGATCTCGTTGCAAGCATCGCCCGTCACGTCGATGGAAGCGTGCATCTTTTCGAGAAGTGGGGACTCCCCATCTGGAAGGACGACGAAGGCAAGTACGTGCACGAGGGCAGGTGGCAGCTCATGATCAACGGTGAGTCGTACAAGGTCATCGTTGCCGAGGCTGCAAAGAACGCGCTGACCGAGAACGGGCACGAGTACTTCGAGCGCGTCTACATCACCGAGCCGCTCATGGACGGTGACCGCGTTGCAGGCGCTGTCGGTTTCAGCGTACGCGACAACAAGTTCTATGTATTCAAGGCCAAGGCCGTGCTTTGCGCCATGGGCGGCGCTGTGCATGTGTTCAGGCCCAGGTCCACGGGCGAGGGTCTCGGGCGTTCCTGGTATCCTCCGTTCAACTCCGGCTCCAGCGCTTACTTCACACTGAGGGCCGGCGCCGAGATGACCTGCCAGGAAGTTCGCTTCATTCCCATCCGGTTCAAGGACGCATACGGCCCTGTGGGCGCGTGGTTCCTGCTTTTCAAGTCCCGCGCTACCAACGCCTTCGGCGGAGAGTACATGCAGGAGCGCAGGGATGAGCTTCAGAACTGGGCTCCATACGGGCTGGTAAAGCCGATTCCGGCAAACCTTCGCAACTGGCTCGGGATGCTCGACATCATGGAAGGCAAGGGCCCGATCTTCATGAGAACAGAAGAAGCCATGCAAAAGATCGCGGACAAGTACAAGGACGATCCCAAGGCCCTCAAGAAGAAGAAAAAAGAGCTCGAGTCCGAGGCTTGGGAAGACTTCCTTGATATGACCATTTCCCAGGCTCACCTGTGGGCTGCCACGAATGTCCAGCCCGAGGAAAAATCCTCGGAAATCGCTGCTTGCGAGCCGTACTTCATCGGTTCCCACTCCGGCGCTTCCGGCGCCTGGGTCAGCGGCCCCGAGGACCTGGCTCCCGACGAATACTTCTGGGGCTATGCGCACATGAGCACGCTGAACGGCCTCTTCTGTGCCGGCGACGCTTCGGGCGCATCCAGCCACAAGTTCTCCTCCGGCTCGCACGCCGAGGGCAGGATCGCCGGTAAAGCGGCTGTTGCCTACATCGTGGACAACAACTCACAGCCCAATGTGGACATGGCTGCGGTCGAGAAGATCAAAGAAGTTACATACAATCCGTTCGATCTTTTCGAGAAAAACCAGGACAAGTCCACTGACCCGACCGTGAACCCCGAGTACATCCGGCCCCGCCAGTTCATGTTCCGCCTCCAGAAGATCATGGACGAGTACGCAGGCGGCGTGTCCGCGCAGTTCAGCACCAACAAGTTCCAGCTCGAGAGAGGTATGGAGCTTCTCGCCTTCCTCAAGGAAGATTCCGAGAAGCTCGCCGCCGAAACGGGCGACTACCACGAACTGATGAGGTGCTGGGAAGCGGTTCACCGCATGTGGCAGGCCGAGGCTCACGTGCGCACGGTTCTTTTCCGCGAGGAGACCCGTTGGCCAGGCTACTATTTCCGTTCAGACACTCCCAAGATGAGTGATGACTGGGCATGCTTTGCCAACTGCAAGTGGGATCCCAAGAGCGGCGAATGGGAGATGATGAAGAAACCCATCATCAGCATGAACCTCTAAGCGTTTTACAGGCTTTCGCTGTGCTGTTGCGATATGCCTTACAGCACGGCGGATAGCTTTTCAGAACGAAACACGACAGTCAACAGGCGCCGTATAGGCGCCTGTTGACGCTTTTCTGACAAGGCTGCTGAGAGCGATGACTGAAAAGACGATGGAAAACTGTCCCCACTGCGATGTCAAGCTGTTGAGATGGCTGAATCCTGATGAATCTTCATGGGGGTTGGGGTATCAAAAGGTTTGCTTCAACGATGAGTGTCCATATTTCCAAAGGGGATGGAAATGGATGCAGAAGAAATACAATGTGAAAGCATCGTACCGCTTTCGCTATAACCCTGAAAACGGCGCAACAGGTCCTTTGCCGGTCTGGACTATGACAGCGGGCAGGGGTAATATTGCCGAGGAGGCCGATGAGTAGGCACGGCTCCTGCAGTTTCTTGACGCTCTACATTGAAAAAAACGAGGATTCCCATGGATGTGATGAAGAACCTGGATAACCTGAAAAAGTCCGTGCTGAAAGACTATCCGAGAATGACGCTTGACAGCAAGTTCCGGTTCAAATGCCACCCTGGAGTCGAATGTTTCAACAGGTGCTGCGCGGACGTGAACATCTTCCTGACTCCTTACGATGTGCTCAGGATGAAGAACAGGCTCGGAATCACATCGACAGAGTTCATGAACCGCTACACAGCCCTGCCCATCGACAAGAAACAGAAATACCCGGTGGTCCTCTTCCATTTAAAGGAAGACGAAGCCAAGAGCTGTCATTTCGTGGATTCTGAAAAGGGATGCACGATTTACGAGGACCGTCCCTGGGCGTGCCGCATCTATCCGATAGGACTGGCTTCACCCAAGGAGGGGAGCGTCGAGGGAGAAGAAGAGTTCTATTTCCTGTTGAAAGAAGATGTGTGCCTGGGGCACGATGATGAATGCGAGTTCACCGTGAGGCAGTGGATCGATAACCAGGGTGTAAACGAGCACGACGAGTTCGGAATGCTTTACAAGGAGCTCACACTGCACGATTTTTTCGAGAAGGGGGGAGAGCTTAACGCACAGCAGATGGAGATGTTCTACACCGCGTGCTACGATCTGGACATGTTCAAGCGTTTTGTTTTCGAGAGCTCGTTTTTGAAACGGTTCGAGGTTGAGCCCGAGGTTGTCGACGCCGCAAAAAAAGATGACGAGGCCCTGCTGAGGTTTGCTTTCAGATGGCTCAAGTTCTGCCTTTTTGGGGAAAAAACCATGAAGGTCGTGGATAAGATTAAGAAGTAGAAAGTAGAAGCGGAAGAAAGAAAGAAGAAGAGAACCACGGATAAACACGGATTAACACGGACAATTTTCCTTGGCGAAGCAGGAGAGAGTTCATGAATCAAACCATGAAGATCGAGCCTGATCTGGATTTCATTCGCAATGTTCGGGGCCTTGGCGGAGATTCGTTGAAAAAGTGTTATCAGTGCGCCACATGCTCGGTGGTGTGCGAACTTTCGCCGGAGCAGAACCCGTTTCCACGCAAGGAGATGCTGTGGGCCCAGTGGGGGCTGAAGGACAGGCTCATGGCGGATCCGGATGTTTGGCTCTGCTATCAATGCGCGGATTGTTCGACTCACTGTCCGCGAGGCGCGAACCCGGGAGATGTCTTAAGCGCCGTGCGCTCCGCTGTGATCGCGGACTATGCTTTTCCGCGTTTTTTGGGCAAAGCCCTTTCTTCCCGCGCGGCTGTTCCGTTTTTATTCCTCGTTGCGATTGCAGCCATCTTTCTGATAATGTTTTTCAGTGCCCCTGATTCGGGCGGCTGGGGCCTCAACGCACCCATCCCCGAACCGGCAGGTGCCGGGTATGAAGGGGGCTATTTCGGAAACTTCCTGAGCCGCCATATTATTGATCCTGTTTTCATTTTCGGTTCCATCCTGATCGTGATCTGCGTGGCTTTAAGCCTCATGCGTTTCTGGAAGGACATGAAAAAGGCTTATGGAAAAGAAAACGGCCCTTCTTTCGTTTCCTGCGTCATCGAGGCCGTGAAAGAGATAATCACTCATTCATCGTTCAAGAACTGCGTTGAAAACAAACCCCGCTTCCTGTCGCATTTTCTTGTTTTTTACGGTTTCGTCGGCCTGCTCATTACCACGTCCCTGGCCTTTCTGTTGATAATCCTGGGCCATGAACCGCCCATTCCCTTGCTGCACCCGGTCAAGATTCTCGGCAACATCAGCTTTGTTGCAATCCTTGCCGGATGCCTGCTCCTGATCGTGCGAAGGCTTGGTAACAGCGACGGTTCCGTGGGCAAGGGCGGGTACACGAATACTCTTTTCCTCTCCGTTCTTTTTATGGTTGTGATGTCGGGGGGTCTGACACAAGCCGCTCGCCTTGCAGAGGTCCGACAGCTTTCATACGCGTTTTACTTCATTCACATGACAACAGTTTTTTTTCTGCTTTGGTACTCGCCCTTTTCGAAGTTTGCCCACATGTTCTACAGGACCCTGGCCATTGTTTTCGCAAGATCCATTGGCAGGGCAAGGGCAGGAACCGGAAGCTGATGTCCCTCCGGTTATAAAGATAATTTAATATCAGGTTCTCTGTCCGACTTTCTTGCCGGACTTGTCGGACTTGGATTGCATGGACGCGGCCCCTATATCCCCATTCTCATCCGCACTTTTGCTCTCTTTCATAATTTTGTATTTAACAACAGGTTAAAGAAGAGTATCCAAGCAAAGATTTTTAGGATTTTTGTTTGAGGGGTATCTACTTTTTGTTATTTATAAAACTTTAAAATTCATTGCGCAAATGCCATTAGTCCAGAGTGCTTCAGAACGCTTTTATGCGTGGTGCGGCCAGGATATTGGACGATATCCATGATGCGGCCCATCGATCAATCAGTGCATTAACATATTGTTTTTAACGGGGTTATGTGCTTTTAACACTGCATGGTGCCGGTGTTCCGACTCAGGCGGTGCGGCTGCATAACCACGGTGTTCCGGAGAGATGCGCGGAAGCAGTCAGATGCAGATGCAGAAGGAGAAAGAAGTGACCAATTCAGAGAACCTTTCAGCAAAGCTGCTGGTGGTGGGTGGTGGAATAGCGGGGATCACCGCTGCCCTCGAAGCCGCCGAAACAGGGCTTGATGTGGTACTCATCGAGCGAGAAGCTTATCTCGGTGGGCGCGTGGCAGCCATGAACAAGTATTTTCCAAAGCTCTGCCCTCCCACCTGTGGGCTCGAGATCAACTTCCGCAGGCTGAGGAACAATCCCCGGATCCGCTTTTTCACTTTAACTGAGGTAAAAGGCATATCCGGCGGGAAAGGCGACTATGAAGTCACGCTTCTGGAAAACCCCCGGTTCGTGAAGGAAGACCGTCCGTTGGGTGATGATGTTGAGAAGGCCTGCGACGTCGAGAGGCCGGACAGCTTCAACTACGGAATAGGTAAGACAAAAGCACTTTACATTCCCCACGAGATGGCTTTTCCCATGCGCCATGTCATCGATCCCGAGTACGTGAACGACGAACGCATGCAAAAATGCGTGGATGCCTGCAAGGAGGGCTCCATCGACCTGGCGATGAAACCCAGGGAGTTCACGGTCAAGACTGAGTCGATAATCTGGGCAACAGGCTGGAAGCCTTATGACGCGGCCAAGCTCGAGAACCTGGGTTTCGGGCAATACGAGAACGTGGTGACCAACGTGATGATGGAGCGGCTGGCCGCTCCCAACGGTCCAACGGAAGGGAAGATAGTTCGGCCTTCAGATGGCGCCGAGATAAAGAGCGTGGCCTTTGTGCAGTGCGCCGGGTCGCGTGACGAGAACCACCTTCCCTACTGTTCCGCTGTTTGCTGCATGGCTTCCATGAAACAGGCATCGTATATCCGCGAGCTCTGTCCGGATGCCGAGATCACCATCTTTTACATCGATGTGAGAGCGCCCGGCCGCCTCGAGGATGTTTATGTCAAGCTGCAGGCTGACGAGAAGATCGTTTTCCATCGAGGCAAGGTGGCCAAGGTGGAACAGCTCGATGGAAGCAAGAACTGCCTGGTAAAGGCTGAAAACACGCTTACCGGAGAGATGACCGAAAAGGAAGTCGAGCTCGTTGTCCTGGCGACCGGCATGGTGCCGAACACCGTGGATGAGCCGCCTCCTGTCGAGGTAAATCGTGATGACTTCGGCTTTCTCGTTCAGGAAGAAGGCAGCGGCGTGGTAGGAGCTGGCACTTCTGTCAGGCCGTTCGAGGTTTCCGCCACTGTCCAGGATGCAACAGGAGCGGTTTTAAAAGCGATCAGCAAGGTTAAGCCCAAGGAGTGATAAAAATGGCGGATGACGCAGCAGCCAAGATCGGTGTATATATCTGTTCCGGGTACGGGATCGGCGAATCCATTGACGTGGAAAAGCTGGTTTCCATGGTAGAGGAGGAAGGCGAGGCCGCTGTATGCAAGGCCTTAGAGTCGCTGGAGTCCGAAGAGAGCGTAAACGCGATCAAGGAAGACATCTCGTCGGAAGGCATCAACAGGCTTGTCCTTGCCGGGTTGTCGGGCCGGTTTACAAGGGACATCGAAACCGATGTGCACAACTTCGGACCCGAGGTGCTCGTGGAGAAGATCCCGTTGCGCGAGTTCGTCATCTGGCCGCATAAGAAACAAGACGAAGACACCCAGATGCTCGCGGAGGATTATCTTCGCATGGGGATTGTCAAGATGAAGAACTCAGCTCCCTCGCAGCCGGAGCCCGAAGAGGAGTTCAGCAAGCGCCTTTTAGTGGTGGGGGGCGGTGTCACAGGCTTGACCTCTGCGAAAGCCGCGGCAGGTGCAGGCTACGAGGTGGTACTCGTGGAGAAGGAAGCCGAGCTCGGTGGTCGTGTCAGGGGCTTTGCAAGCACATTTCCCAAAAGACCGCCCTACCGCGATGTGGAGCCTACCGGTGTGGAGGAGATGATAGATGCGGTCAAAAGCAACGACTCGATCTCGGTTTACACTTCCTCTACCATATTATCGATAACCGGCCAGCCCGGGCAGTTCGATGTCACCATCAAGAACGGAAACGGCGAAAACAAGGAGATGATCGGCGCGATCGTTCAGGCTTCCGGCTGGAACCCGTACGATCCAAGCAACCTCGACCATCTGGGACACGGCAAATGCGCAAACGTCGTGACAAACATGGATGTCGAATCGATGGCCTTGAAAAATGGGTTCGAGCGCCCTTCGGATGGTTCCACTCCAAAGAGTGTGGCTTTTATCCAGTGTGCCGGATCCAGGGATGAGGAGCGCCTTCCATACTGTTCCGGCGTGTGCTGCAGGGTTAGCCTGAAGCAGGCAATGTACATACGCCAAAAACACCCTGACACCAAGGTGTACATCCTTTACAAGGATGTGCGTTCCCCCATGCAGTACGAGCTCTTCTATGCCCAGGCCCAGGAAGACGAAGGCATATTCCTGACCAAGGGCGAGGTGCAGAGCGTTGAGGAGAACAGCGACAAGAGCGTCACGATCACCGTGGATGATACGCTTCTTGGCGAGCACATAACCGTGACCGCTGACATGGCGGTTCTGGCGACCGGTATGGTGCCCACCACGCAGGTGGATGAACCGGCCGAGGAGGCGCCGGAAGGCGAGGAGCCCTCGAAAGAAACGGATGAAAAGCAGGCATCCGGAGACAACGGGGATGACAAGGATGCAGGGGCTTCCGCCGAGAAAGGTGCCCAAATCCTGAACCTGGGCTACCGCCTGGGCACTGACCTGCCCACGCTCAAGTACGGCTTCCCTGACTCTCACTTTGTTTGTTTTCCATATGAAACACGACGCACAGGGATCTATGCCGCTGGTGCGGTCAGGGCTCCGCTGGATATCGATGCCTGCAAAAACGATGCGTTCGGGGCCACGTTGAAAGCCATCCAGGCCATGGAGCTGCTCTCACAGGGCCGTGCTGTTCACCCGAGGGTTATGGATCATTCACTTCCCGATTTCAACCTGAACCGCTGCACCCAGTGCAAGCGCTGCACGGAAGAGTGCCCGTTCGGTTCCTTGAACGAGGACGAAAAAGGCACGCCTCAGCCCAATCCCAACCGGTGCCGCCGCTGCGCGATCTGCCTTGGCGCCTGCCCTGAGCGTATAGTCACGTTCAACGAGTATTCCGTGCATATCATCGCCTCCCAGATCAAGACGATCGAGATCCCGGATGAAGAGGACGAGAAACCTAGGATCCTGATCTTTGCCTGTGAAAACGATGCGATCCCCGCGCTCGAAATGGCGGGCGCACGCAAGAAGGAGTACAGCCCCTTCGTCAGGATCATACCGCTCAGATGCCTCGGCTCGATGAACATCGTGTGGATCGCTGATGCGCTTTCCACCGGCTTTGACGGGGTGATGTTGTTCGGGTGCAAATCCGGTGACGATTACCAGTGCCATTACATCAAGGGCAGCGAGCTGTGCGAGACCAGGATGGACAATGTGAAAGATAAGCTGAAGCAGCTCGCGCTCGAGGAGGAGCGGGTGTTCCTGCAGGAGCTTTCAATCGATGAATACGACAAGGTACCGGGCCTGATCAACGAGTTCGCGGATCAGATCGAGGAGATAGGCTACAACCCGTTCAAGGGCTTCTGATAAGAAAATCCGAAACATCCGGATCAAGGGATATCCGAGTTGTTCACTGGGTTTTTTAATTGTTGGAATGGAAAAACCTTGAAAGTTGGAAGCCGTACTGCTAATTTTAATTTTTTGTATCAAGAGAGCGTCAGGCACTGTGTCGTTAGTTATCAGCTCATTATCAACTCATGACCCAGAAATAACTAACCATTTAACTGATAAAGAGATAGGCAATTTTAACAATTGAAAATTAATTGGGTACGCATTGCGAAGGATAAACTAAGGAGGTTACATTATGCCAAAGGATTTACCCAAAACGCCAATGCTTGACGAGCTGGAAAAAGGGCCATGGCCCAGCTTTGTCAAAGAGATCAAGATGGCTTCAGAGACCAGCGACATGAGTGTTGATTTGCTGGGCCAGCTTGAGCTTTCTTACAACGAGAAGATCGGTTACTGGAAACACGGGGGCATCGTGGGTGTCATGGGGTACGGCGGCGGTGTGATCGGCCGCTATTCGGCCCTCCCCGACAAGTTCCCGAGCATCTCCCATTTTCACACATTGCGGATAAACCAGCCTTCAGGATGGTTTTATACCTCCGATGTACTTCGCAAGATCTGTGATATATGGGACAGGCGGGGTTCCGGCCTGACCAACATGCACGGTTCCACAGGCGACATCATTTTCCTTGGAACGGTTACTGACGAGCTCGAGCCTGTATTCGAAGAGCTGACCGCCATGGGATTCGACCTCGGTGGATCCGGCTCTGATGTCAGAACCCCTAGCTGCTGTGTCGGTCCTGCCCGCTGCGAATGGGCGTGCTACGACACGCTGAAAACTTGCTACGATTTCACGCAGCGCTACCAGGACGAGCTTCACCGCCCGGCCTTCCCGTACAAGTGGAAGTTCAAGTTTTCCGGGTGCGCGAACGACTGCGTTGCTGCCAAGGCCCGCGCCGACATCTCGGTGATCGGAACATGGCGCGACGACATACGCGTAGACCAGGCTGCTGTGAGCGATTATGCCAAGGGCGGCCTGAACATAGTCCGCGACGTGGTAGGCAACTGCCCCTCCAAATGCATGGAGTATGACGGCAATGAGCTCGCGATCGACAACTCGAACTGCCGCAGGTGCATGCACTGCATAAACGTCATGACAAAGGCACTCAGGCCCGGAACAGACACGGGCGCCACGGTGCTTATCGGCTCCAAGGCTCCGATCGTGGAAGGTGCGCTTCTTTCTTCGGTGCTGATCCCGTTTCTCAAGATGGATGACCCGGAAGAGGTGGATGAGTTCTGCGATCTCATGGAAGAGATTATCGATGTCTGGTGCGAAGAGGGCAAGGCACGCGAGCGTATCGGCGAGTTCATACAGCGTGTTGGAATGGGCAACTTCCTCGACGCAGTCGGCCTTGAACCGACCCCGGAAATGGTTGCTTTCCCGCGAGACAACCCCTACGTCTTCTACGACCTCAGCGGCGAAGAAGAAGATGATGAAGGTTAGCCATTTCATCTGCACGGCAGATGCATGGATTAGAGAAGTGAAAATCGTAAATAATGATAGATTAAGGAGTTCTCATAATGGCTGAGCCGGAAAAGAAAAAGAGAATAACCGATATAGGGCCTCCGAACTACGAACAGTTCCTGCCCCCGGTTATCAAGAATAACTATGGAAAGTGGAAGTACCACGAAATCGTCAAGCCGGGCGTCATGGTCCACGTGTCAGAGAGCGGTGACAAGCTTTACACTGTCAGGGCCGGATCCCCCCGCCTTGTCAGCACCAAAAAAATCCGCATGTACTCGGACCTGGCTGACAAGTACTGCGGCGGGCACCTGCGCTTTACCAGCCGTCACAACGTGGAGTTTATGCTGGATGATGACAGCAAGATCGATGATCTCATCAAGGAGCTCGCCGATCTCGGCCATCCGGTGGGTGGAATCGGAAACGCCATATCGAGCATCGTGCACACCCAGGGATGGATTCACTGCCACTCGGCAGCGACCGACGCCTCTGGAATCGTAAAATGCGTCATGGACGATCTGGACGAGTATTTCACAAGCACCAAGCTTCCGGGCAAGATCCGCATCGCCCTGGCATGCTGTCTGAACATGTGCGGTGCTGTCCACTGCTCGGACATCGCGATTTTAGGTATTCACCGCAAGCCCCCTGTCACCGACCATTCGAAGCTGAAGAAGATGTGCGAGATCCCCACGGTCAGCGCATCATGTCCCACGGCTGCCATCAGGCCGGCCACGGTGGATGGATTTGAATCCGTGGAAGTGATCGAAGAGCAGTGCATGTTCTGCGCCAACTGCTACACGGTCTGCCCTGCCATGCCCATGAACGATCCGGTTGACGATGGAGTTTCGATCTGGGTCGGCGGCAAGGTTTCCGATGCGCGCACCCCTCCCATGTTCTCCAAGCTGGCGGTTCCTTATATCCCGAACAACCCGCCTAGATGGCCGGAGGTTGTGAGTGTAATAAGGACGATCGTCGAGGTGTGGGCCAAGAACGCAAGGCCGTACGAGCGCATAGGCGAGTGGATCGAGCGGGTCACATGGCCGCGTTTTTTCAAGCTCACCGGGATCGAGTTCCAGAAGGAACACATAGACGATTTCAAGCATGCCGGCCTGAGTTTCAACAGGACCGCGCAGATTACCCATGTTCAGTAACATTGAGGTGAGATATGTCGGATACAATGAGTGTCGAAGAAGTTGCCGATGCCATGTTCAAATTGGTAGAGGAAGCCTTCGGGAAAAAGAAGCTGAAACCCGGGGACCTCACCAAGGCAATGATTCAGATGTTCGAGGAAAAGGGTGTGGACAAGAAGCTTTGCAAGAAGGCGATCAGGGAGCTGGTCGAGAACGGCCGGTGCGTCTACACCTATTTCGGCGGAAGCTTCATCGAAATACCGCACAAGGAGGGGGCGGACAACGATTAATCGTTGTGCCGGGCCGGTAAGGCCGGTGCGATTATGAATATTAGTTGTCCCCGTCTCATGATCGCCGGCATGTCCGGCGATTCTGGAAAAACAATGATCACCGTAGGCCTTGCCCGGGCATTGACCGGGCAGGGCTTGACGGTTGCTACTTTTAAAAAAGGCCCCGACTACATCGACGCTGCTTGGCTCGGCTCGGCCTCGGGAAGGGCGTGCAGGAACCTGGACACCTTTCTTGCCGAACCCGAAGCTGTAAAGCGCTCTTTCATGAGGAACGCTCATCGTACGGGCGTCAACCTGGTCGAAGGGAACCGAGGCTTTCATGATGGAATGGATGTCGAGGGAAGCCACAGTTCCGCTGCTCTTTCAAAGCTGATTGAATGCCCTGTGGTCCTTACGCTGGATGTCACCAAGACAACCAGGAGCGCGGCAGCGTTCGTGATCGGATCGAGGATGCTTGATCCCGGAGTGAACATCCGCGGAGTGATCATCAACCGGGTTGCCGGGGAAAGGCACGAAAGAGTGGTGCGCCGATCGATAGAGAAACACTGCGGTGTGCCTGTCTTCGGCTCAATACCAAAGCTGCCTCCTGAATCCAGGATACCTTCACGCCACTTGGGCCTCATCACTCCGGGTGAGGAAGGCCGGATCCGCGAGTTGATCGATTCCCTTGGAAGACTCGCTGAAAAGCAACTGGATCTCGGCGGGTTGTTGGAAGTGGCCCAAAATGCTGCCGAGCCCGAAGGGGAAACCGGTGCGGTGCCTTTCACGGCCGACGGTCCAAAGGTAAAAAAGGCCAGGATCTGTTTTCTGAACGATTCCGCCTTCTCTTTCTACTACCCGGAAAACCTGGAAGCGCTGGAAGAGGCCGGAGCTGAACTGGTTCCTGTTTCCGCCCTGGACGCCCAAGAGCTTCCCGGGTGCGAGGCTCTTTATGTGGGAGGCGGGTTTCCGGAAACGCACGCCGCGGACCTGGCCGATAACCGCAATTTTCGCGAAAGCCTGTTCAATGCGGCACAAAGCGGTTTGCCCGTTTATGCGGAATGCGGCGGATTGATATACATGGCCGAAAGCCTTTCCTGGAAAGGGAAGGAGTATCCCATGGCCGGTGTTTTTCCGGTGCGCATGAGGATGGAAGAGAAGCCGCAGGGTCACGGCTACACCAGGTACCTGGTGGACGAAGAAAACCCCTTCTTCGAGAAGGGCGTTGAATTGAAAGGACACGAGTTTCACTACTCCCGTATCGAAAAAGGGGAGGTGAAAAGCGTATTTGACGTAAAACGCGGCACGGGATGCGGCAAGGGCCGCGACGGGCTGCTCAGATGGAGAGTTCTTGGAACCTATCTTCATGTTCACGCCCTCGGGTGCCCTGTTTGGGCGGATGGGATCGTGAAAGCCGCCGAAAAGTTTGGAAAGGAAAACACAACATGGGATTGAAGCGAAAAGAGAAGAAGAAGGGCGGCTTAAAGTCGTTGAAAAGCCATTCGGGCGGATCCTCGGTGGAAACATCACCGGAGCGCCCGGTTCACATCGAAAAGACAGCCCCTTGTATGAGCGGATGCCCCCAGGGGACGAACATTCGCGCGCTCATGAACACGATCTCTCTGGCTGAGAAGCACGAGATCTCATACGACGACGCTTTCAAAAAGGGCTTCGAGATCATAACCGAGAAGAACCCTTTTCCCGCTGTTTGCGGCCGTGTCTGCCCGCATCCGTGCGAGACCGAGTGCAACCGCAAGGAAAAAGAAGGGCCGGTTGCGATCAACTCTTTGGAGCGGTTCATCGGAGACTACGGAATAGAGCACGGACTTGAGTTGAAAAGGCTTGAAGGTGCCGAGGACCGCGAAGAGAAGATAGCGGTGATCGGTGCCGGCCCTGCCGGGCTGGCCTGCGCTTATCACCTGGCGAGGATGGGCTACAAGGTGACGGTATTCGAGGGCTTTCCAAAGGCGGGCGGAATGCTTCGATACGGCATCCCCGCCTACCGCCTGCCAAGAGAGGTTCTCGACCATGAGATTGACAGTATCCTGAAACTCGGGGTTGAGCTCAAGTGCGATGTCAGCATCGGAACCGACATTCCCTACGAGGACCTCAAAAAAGAGTATAGCGCGATCTTTGTAGGCATTGGCGCGCACAAGGGCCGCTCTCTCAGGCTCGAAGGCGAGGACTCGGAAAACGTGCTCACAGGCGCCGAGTTCCTGAACATGGCCAACTCGGGCAAGGAGATCCCGATCGGAAAGAAGGTCGTGGTCATCGGCGGCGGCGACACGGCTGTTGATGCCGCGCGCGTGGCCAGACGGATGGGCGCGGACGAGGTGTTGATCCTCTACCGCCGTACCCGCACCGAGATGCCTGCCATTGACGAGGAGATCGAGGGCGCAGAGGAAGAAGGGATCAAGATCGACCTGCTCGTGGCCCCTTCCGGCTTCACCGTGGAAAACGGCAGAGCCGTCAAGATGAAGTTTCAGCGGTGCGAGCTCGGTGAGCCTGACGATTCCGGCCGCCGCCGCCCCGTTCCCATAGAAGGCGACTATTTCGACGTCCAAGCCGATTTCTTCATCCCTGCCATCAGCCAGGCGCCGATTTTTGACGGCCTGGAAGAGGTTGGCAATCCCAAGGACTGGGTCAAGGCGGACGAGTGGATGCAGACCGAAAACGAGAACGTGTACGCCGGCGGCGACGTTGTCAATCTCGGGCTGGTGACCATCGCTATCGCCCAGGGCAGGCTGGCTGCGAACACAATTCACGAAAATTTGAGGGGACAAGAGCATACCAAGCCCGGAAACCCTCCGCCGGTTATCGGGGTGGACAAGGTGCTCCCCAATTTTTACGAGGAGAAGGCCGTGGCCACGTGCGAGCAGCTGTCCGTGGATGCCCGCTTTGCCGAGCCTGACAAGGAGATTGCCGAGGGGCTTTCCCGCGAACAGGCGATCGAGGAAGCAAAACGCTGCATGAGCTGCGGATTTTGTTTCGAGTGCGGGGAGTGCTGGAACTATTGCCAGGACCAGGCGGTAATCAAGCCTTATGTAAAAGGCGAAAAATATACGTTCAAAATGGAGCTTTGCAACGGCTGCAAGAAATGTGCTGAGCAATGCCCCTGCGGCTACATCGAGATGTACCTGCCGGGTCAGGCCCCGGTTTATGATTATTGAAATCGTTGTTAGTAAATATGGTTGAGCTTTTAAGTAAGGAGAGTGCTGAAATGGCCATTTTCGAGCATGGAGAAATAAAGATCGAGGTAGACGAAGATGGGTTCATGCAGGAACCTGAACAGTGGACCAAAGATGTTGCCGCCGCGCTGGCAACGACCGAAGGTGTTGATGAGCTGACGGATGAACACTGGAAACTTGTGGACTACTTGAGGGAGTATTACCAGGAGTTCGGTATCGCCCCCATGATCCGCAAGCTGTGCAAGAAGACAGGTTTTCCTCTCAAGAAGATCTATGAACTTTTTCCGTCAGGCCCGGCAAAAGGCGCCTGCAAGGTCGCCGGTCTTGCCAAGCCCACTGGCTGCGTCTAATATCAGTTGAAGTTTTTATCCGCGGGGGTTCGGCCTTTGAACCGAACCATCCTGCGGTTTAACCCCGAAGCCGGCGCGTTTGCCGTTTTTATACATGGCTTTTGCCGGCTGATGGGACGAAGCTTTGACAACAATGCCGGCAGTGCGTCAGAAGGGCCTCCACTTGATCAGGCGGAGATCCTTCGCTCGGCCCGTAAACGGTGTGGTATGATGTTTTGTTGACAGGCAAAAACAGTTGTTGATCCGGACAGGCCTAGATGCTGAATAGCCTATTATCGCAGAAGAAAAAAGCCATCCTTGAGAGGTGGCAGAAGCTGGTACTGGAATCTTATCCGGACGACACCGCCTCTTTTTTCAAGAAAGAGAGCGACCGGTTCAACAACCCCGTGGGGTTTACGATCAGCCATGATCTTGGTAAGCTTTTCGATAAACTGCTCGAAGAGATGGACCGGGACGAGTTCAATAGCGATGAGTTCGTTTCCCTCATGGAGTATTTCATAAAAATACGATCCGTGCAGGGATTCAAGCCATCCCACGCGGTCTCGTTCGTTTTTCAGCTCAAAAGCGCTATCAGGGAAACCCTGGCGGACGAGATACGGGAAGGGAATGCCTGCGGGGAGCTGTGCCGGTTCGAATCGAGGCTGGACGAGGTAGGCCTTCTGGCCTTTGACTCGTACATGGAGAGCAGGGAAAAAATATTTGACTTGAGAACGAGACAGATCAAGGCCGGCAGAGAACGGCTTTTGCGAAAAGCCGGAATGTCAATGGACGAGAAAAACGAAAAGGATCAAAGAAATGGCGAGACCTGATCAGGTTCGTACCCGGGACGGAGGTGGCAGATGATTTCGCAAGAGAACCCTTTATCTGCAGCTCCACCCAAGAACAACAAGCTGATTTTCATGGCGGGAGGGGGCGCGGTCGTGTTCGCCCTGCTTTGGTTGATCGGACTTCTGCCGCTCATTTTCGGGGTGCTGATCCCGTACATCGCCGCTCTGGTTTTTTTTGTGGGATTCATCTCCAAGGTGACCGGCTGGGCGAAGTCCCCGGTCCCTTTCCGCATCCCCACAACCTCCGGCCAGCAGAAGTCGCTCCCGTGGATCAAGCATAGCAACCTGGAGAGCCCGCACAACCTGCGCGGCGTGATCGGCAGGATGTTCCTGGAGATCGTTCTGTTCAGGTCTTTGTTCAAGAACACCCGAACAGAGCTGAGAAGCGGGCCCAAGGTTGTGTACAGCACCAGCCTCTGGCTGTGGGCCGCTGCCATGGCGTTTCACTGGTGCTTCCTGGTCATCTTCTTGAGGCACATCAGGTTTTTCGCGGAACCGGTGCCCGGTTTCGCGCTCTTTTTGCAGGAGATCGACGGGCTTTTCAAGCTCGGGGTGCCAACGCTTTTCTTGACGAACATCGTTATCCTGGGCGCCCTGGGGTTTCTCGTTTTCAGAAGGCTATTCGACCCGAAGATCCGCTACATCTCCCTCTTTTCGGACTACTTCGCGCTGTTCCTCATCTTGGGCATCGTGATCACGGGCATGCTGACGCGCCATGTTTTCAAGACCGATATCGTGGAGGTGAAGAAGCTGGCCGCGGGGCTCATAACGCTCCATCCCTATGTACCCGGATCGGGCGCGATAGGTTTTTGGTTCTACGCCCATTTCTTTCTGCTCTGCTCCCTTCTGGCATACTTCCCGTTCAGCAAGCTGATGCACATGCCGGGGGTTTTTCTCAGCCCGACGAGGAACCTCGCAAACAACAACCGGGTGAAGAGGCACATAAACCCCTGGGACTATCCGGTCAAGGTGCATACCTATGAGGAGTACGAGGACGAGTTCAGGGACAAAATGAAAGCGGCTGGAATGCCTTTGGAGAAGGAATAAAGATGTCAGACGAAAACACACCAAAAGCTGAAGAGCTCGTCCAGATCGACTTCAAGCCGTGCGGCAAGGACTGGATGGACCCTAAGGTCGAGATGAAGAAGGGCACGTTCAACTACATAGCCAACCCGAAGAGCCTGGAATACCTCGACCTCCCGTCTCTCGGCACGTGGTATCCCCTGGACGAGGATTGGAAGCTTCCGGAAAACTGGAAGGAGACCGTTCTCAACGGCATAAGAGACCGGCTGGTGAAGTACCGGTCGTTCAAGATATTCATGGATATCTGCGTCCGGTGCGGAGCGTGCGCTGACAAGTGCCACTTCTTCATCGGCGGGGGCGATCCCAAGAACATGCCCGTGCTGCGCGCCGAGCTTTTGCGATCGATCTACCGCAAAGAGTTCACCAAGGCGGGGAAGATATTGAGCAAGCTGGGCGGAGGCAGGGAGCTGACCCTTGACGTGATAAAGGAGTGGTTTCTCTACTTCTACCAGTGCACCGAGTGCCGTCGCTGCTCCGTGTTCTGCCCCTACGGGATCGACACGGCCGAGATAACCATGATGGGCAGGGAGCTTCTAAACCTCATCGGCGTCGGCATCGACTGGATCTGCACACCCGCCGCGAACTGCTTCCGCACGGGCAACCACCTCGGCATCCAGCCCCACGGCTTCCAGGACAGCGTGGATTTCGCGATAGACGATCTCGAGGAGATCACCGGCATCAAGGTCGATGCCCCGGTGAACAAGAAAGGCGCTGAGATACTTTTCGTGGTGCCCTCCGCCGACTACTTTGCGGACCCGCACTACTACGGCTTTCTCGGCTACATGGCCCTGTTTCACGAGATCGGCCTGGACTATACCTTCAGCTCGTTCGCCTCGGAAGGCGGCAACTTTGGCCTTTTCCACTCGGCTGACATGATGAAGCGCCTGAACTCCAAGATCTATTCCGAGGCCAGGCGGCTCGGCGTTAAGTGGATAATCGGCGGAGAGTGCGGCCACATGTGGCGCGTTCTCCACCAGTACATGGACACGATCAGCGGCCCGGCCGATTTCCTTGAGGTGCCGGTTTCGCCATTGACAGGGACCAGGTTCGACAACGCTAGCTCCACCAAGATGGTGCACATCTGCGAGTTCACGGCCGACCTGATAAAGGAGGGCAAGCTGAACCTCGACAAGAGCCGCAACGACAACTGGAAGGTCACCTATCACGACTCGTGCAACACGGCGCGCGCGATGGGTATCCTGGACGAGCCGCGTTATGTGATCAAAGCCGCTTGCAACCATTTTTACGACATGCCTGAGAACACCATCAGGGAGCAGACGTTTTGCTGCGGCAGCGGTTCTGGCATAGGCACCGACGAAAACCTGGAGATGCGTATGCGCGGGGGGCTCCCGCGCGCGAACGCGGTGAAGCACGTGCACGAAAAACACGGTGTGAACCTGCTGTCATGCATTTGCGCCATAGACAAGGCAACGCTGCCCGCGCTCATGGATTTCTGGGTTCCGGGAGTAGAGGTCGGCGCGGTGCACGAGCTTTTGGGCAACGCGCTGGTCATGAAGGGCGAGAAGAGATCCACCGACCTGCGCGGCGAGCCTTTGCCGGGCATAGAGGACGCCGAAGGCGACGAGGAAAGCCAAGAGGAGGGCAAAGCTGATGAATGACAAGGGAAAAATCTTGTTCGGCCTGGTGATCTTTTTCGTGCTTTTGTCCATCCCCTTCTGGTATACGCTGGCAAGCGGGAAGCGGGGTTACTACCCCGAGATGGAAAAGGCTGCCAAGGGCGAAAAATGCATCATGGAAAAACAGGAGATGATACCGGGGCACATGGGGCTCTTGAACGAATGGCGGGACCTTGTTGTGCGGGAAGGCAAGAGGACGCACACTGCTGAGGACGGGACCGAATACAAGATGAGCCTCACGAACACATGTCTTGACTGCCACCAGGACAAGAGCGAGTTCTGCGACAAGTGCCACGATTATCTCGGCGTAAAACCGTACTGCTGGGATTGCCATGTCGACCCAAAGGAGATCGAGTGATGGATGTGAACAGAAGAAGGTTTCTCAAGGTAGCGGGGGTCGGCGCGCTCGGGCTAGCGGGTGCTAAACCCGTGCTGGATGCCTTTTCCGATGAGGAAACGCACGAAAGCGCTCCTTCCAAGGATAAGAAGGGCAAACAGCACGCCGGAAAGAGGCTGGCAATGGCCATCGACCTGAAGAAGTTTGATGAAAACACTGCCAAGGCCTGCCGGGATGCCTGCCACATAACCCACAACGTTCCTGATTTCGGCAATGCAAAGGACGAGATCAAGTGGATCTGGACCGAGCCGTTCGGGCACGCGTTCCCGGAGCAGGAGCACGAGTTCATCGAGGATGCGCTCAAATCCGCGTCTGTGCCGGTGTTGTGCAACCACTGCGACAATCCGTCGTGTGTCAGGGTTTGCCCCACGCAGGCCACCTTTCGCAGGGATGACGGCATCGTGGTGATGGACTGGCACAGATGCATCGGGTGCAGGTACTGCATGGCTGCATGCCCCTACGGATCCAGGAGCTTCAACTGGCGTGATCCCAGGGAGTTCATCGATAAGATCGATCCGAAGTTTCCCACGCGGTCGCGAGGTGTCGTGGAGAAGTGCACCTTCTGCGACGAACGGCTGGCCGATGGCAAGGAACCCGCGTGCGTTGAGGCGTGCGGCAACGATGAGATGATATTCGGGGATGTCGAAGACCCCGAATCGAAGATACGGGAGGTGCTGAGTAAGCGTTTCTCGATCAGGCGTAAACCCGGGTTGGGTACGAAGCCGGAAGTATACTATCTCGTGTGAGGCAGACATGCTAGAAAAGGCGATGTTCGGAAGTAGAAGGTACTGGGCCTGGGTCGTTTTTCTGCTGGTGTTGATTGGAGTCGGCCTCCTATGCTATCTCCAGCAGCTTAGCCAGGGGCTTGGAATAACTGGAATGGGCAGGGACGTGACATGGGGATTCTACATCGCCCAGTTCACCTTCCTGGTGGGTGTGGCAGCATCAGCCGTGATGGTGGTTCTGCCCTACTACCTGCATGACTACAAGGCGTTCGGCAAGCTCACCATCTTGGGGGAGTTTCTTGCCATTTCCGCTGTGATCATGTGCCTGCTGTTCATTTTCGCGGACCTGGGCCAGCCCCAGCGCGGCATGAACATGATACGGTTCATGAGCCCCAAATCGGTCCTCTTCTGGGACATGATAGTGCTCAACGGCTACCTCGTGATCAACCTCGTGTTGAGCTGGAAGAGCCTTGACGCGGAGCGAAACTCTGTCAAGCCTTCCGGGTGGTGGATCAAGCCGCTGATCATAGTATCGGTCCCATGGGCTATCAGCATCCACACGGTCACGGCAATGATCTACTGCGGCCTCCCCGGCCGTTCCTTCTGGTACACGGCCATCCTTGCCCCGCGCTTTCTCGCGTCGGCGTTCGCATCCGGCCCCGCGCTCCTGATACTGATCTGTTTCATCCTGAAAAAGTTCACCAGGTTCGACGCGGGCAAGGAGCCCGTGCAGAAGCTAGCGGTAATTGCCACGTATGCGATGTTTCTAAACGTTTTCTTTTTCCTGCTCGAGGTGTTCGTGGCGGTTTACGGAGCCATCCCGGAGCACACTCAGCATTTCGAATACCTGTTCCTCGGCATCGGCGGGAAATCCAAGCTCGTGCCGTGGATGTGGATGGCCCAGTTCATCTCTGTGTTTGCGATAGTCATCTTCGCTGTTCCTCGGCTCAGAAAGAACGAGAACCTGCTGAAATGGGGGTGCATCGGCATCTTCGTCGCCATCTGGATAGACAAGGGGCTCGGCATGGTTGTGACCGGCTTCGTGCCTTCGCCGCTTGAGGGCGTGACAGAGTACTGGCCCACCTTCAGGGAGCTTTGCATCACGATCGGTGCCTATGCGGTGGGTGCGCTGATACTCACAGTGCTCTACAAGGTGGCGCTGGAGGTACGGGGAGAGGTTTGCAGGCCTTGCTGCGAAGAGGTGGAGCATGAAGCGACAAAGCAAACCGCACCATGACAGCAGCGGGGAGAACGGTAACGGAACACCGGGCGCCCTGGTGGTGTGCGGGATCAACCACGCCACGGCCACGCTCTCCGAGCGTGAGCCGTTCCAGATAACCAGGCAGGACCTCATTCCCGCGCTCAAGGAGCTCGAATCCATCAGGGGCGTGAGAGAGAGCCTTGTCCTTTCCACCTGCAATCGGTTCGAGGCTTACATGGTGCTCGATGCCCACGAGGAACCGTTCACCGTGCTTCGCGATTTTTTCATCCGTTTGAAGGGGATCGATCCCAAGCCCCTGCGCAGCCTTTTCTACGTGCGCCACGAGAGCACCGCTGTCAGGCACCTTTTCCGCGTGATCGGCGGGCTCGATTCCATGGTGCTCGGAGAGTACCAGATCAAAAACCAGGTCAAGGAGGCGTACAGCGCGGCATGCAGCGTGAAAGCGCCGGGCAAGGTGCTCCACAGGCTTTTTCACGCGGCTTTCAGGACGGGCAAATCGGTACAGACACACACGGGCTTGGGCGCGGGGCGCATGTCGGTTGCAGGCATGGCTGTCGGGATAGTCGAGGAACGCCTGTCCCCTGATGATACGGTTCTGTTAATAGGGGCGAACGAGAACATTCGCATCGTTGCGGATAGGCTGAAGTCCGCCGGGTTCGAACGGTTTGTTTTCGTGAACCGGACCTCATACAAGGCCAGGAAGCTGGCAAGCCGCTACGGCGGTGAAGGGTCCGGCCTCGATGAACTGTCCGACGCGCTGAAGGAAGGGGTAGGTGCTTTGGTCAGCTGCACGAGCGCTCCCGGATTCATCGTGACGGCAGAGCAGCTCGAAGCGCTGGCTGCTGACAACCGCTGCCCCGGCCTTCTGATCGACATGGCTGTTCCCAGGGACATCGAGCGGCCGGAAACCTCTTCTTTTCCGGCGGAACTGATCGACCTCGAGGACCTCAAGGCCTGCAGGAAGAACGGAGAACAAATCCGCGAGCAGGAGCTCCCCAGGGCTGAAAGCATAGTGGAGGACAAGGTCAGCACGTTTCAGAGCTGGATGGAGAACGCTTTCGATGAGGGCACCGGAGCGCTCATCAAAGAGTACGACCGCATCAGGCTGGCACGCCTGAAAGATGCGCTTGCCTCGTTCGAGGCGAAAGACCGCGATGTGCTCGAGCGTTTCTCCCGTGACCTCATGCAGGACTTCCTCAAGGTGCCCACGCAGAACTTCACCGAGTGACCGTTTCATCTCTTCAACATCGAAACACCACCGGCAGGAAATACAGGGCCTCCCCTTGCAGCCAACCGCCCGTCCGGTTTTTCCCTTCCCCTTTCCGCCCTCCTGTATAAGCTGTTAACCGTACCCTCATGACAACAGCTCATTTCCAAAAGGATCCTTCCAATGAAACGAAAAACATTCCGCGTCATCTTGGCCGCTTTCCTTTTCTTTCTGTTTCCCGCTTCATTGGTCTGTGCTCAGCAACCCGACAACAACCGGGTAAGAATCGCTACATGGAACATCCGTATGCTCTCGGACGGAAGCAGGGATCCGTCCGAAGTCACAAAGATCGTCAACCTGATCGATGAGTACGATCTCGTGGCGATCCAGGAGGCAAGGGATACACGGGTTCTCGATCGCATGAAGGCAAAGCTTCCGGGATGGACATACATCGCCTCACAAAAGGTCGGAAGAGGCCAAAAGGAGATCTATGCCTTCTTCTGGAGGACATCAAGGGTTTCCCGGATCGGCAGGCCGTGGACACTCATGGACAGGCAGGACCTTTTCATCAGGGAGCCTTTTGCCGCGACATTCAGGGCGGGCAAGTTCGATTTCACCTTGTGTACGGTTCACGTTCTTTTCGGCAAGAGCAAGTCACAGCGCAGAAAGGAGCTTGTTCTGATGGACGAGTATGTGGCCGCGATCCAGTCCGCGAACGAAAGCGAGCAGGACATACTTCTCGTGGGTGATTTCAACTTTCCCCCTGATGACATAGGATGGCAGCTTGCCGGGTGGACACCGCTTTTCAAGGCGCCAATGAAAACCACGATAGGCGACAAGAGCCTGTACGATAACATCTGGATCGACCCGGAGCACACCAGCGAGTTCACCGGGGAAAAGGGAGTGAACAGGTTCGATCAGGCTCTTTATGGGAACGACCTCAAGAAAGCCTCCTTGGAGGTGTCGGATCACAGGCCGGTCTGGGCGGTTTTCAGCACGCAAGAAGATGATGACGTGAACGAATACGGGGAGCTCTCGCGCGCACATGTCAAGGTTGAAGCACAGGAAAACGCGGGCGCTGCCGTACCGGAGAACAAACCGGCCTCCGAGCAGGGCAAAGGCGGGATCGCTGTTTATGCGACCCCTTCCGGAAAAAAATACCACCTCAAAACATGCAGGTACGCGAAGGAAAACGCGTCAGCCCTTACCGTTGCCGCGGCCAGAAAGAAAGGTCTCGAACCGTGCAAGGTTTGCGGTCCCCCGAAATAGGGAGGAAGAGGAAGAAAGAAAAAGAGAACCACGGATGGAAACGGATAATTCTTAATAAAGCCAAGAGAACCACGGATGAACACGGACACTGTTTTTAACCGGGGCTTGAGGCCAGAGGAAAAAACGCAGCATGAGCGCAGGTTACGGTGCCGCAGCAGATGAGGATGAAATATGCGGGTTATCCCGCTTTGATCGCTGCGAGCCTGCGATCGATCTCCCGCCGGAGTTTTCCGATGAACTCTTCTGTCTTGCCCGGTTCGACCAGTTCGATCGACGAGCTGTTGGTCCGGATTGTGCCGCATGGCAGTCCGAGATCCTCGTAATAGCGGTAGCCGTTTTTGAAAACCTCCCTGAAGAAGACAACGCGGCTCCATTTTAAAAAAGGCATGCCTTTCTGATACGGGTTTCGAAAAAGCTCGAAGCTGACAAACCCGCTGTTGTCGACAGGGATAGGCGGGGCAGCCGGGTCGTATTCGAAGAAGGCTCCTCCTTCAGGAAACAGATGGCGGGCGGATCGGTTGCAGGAGGAGGGCAGGAGCTCGCCGTATGCTTCGAAACGGTCGAACGGTGTACGGAAAACGAGGGAGAGCTCGTAAAGGCGAAGGAAAACATTGATGCAGTAAAGGTTCCTTTGACGGCTCAGAATTACGGTGCCTTCTTCGGGCGCGGCGAATGTAATCGTCAGCTCCTGCGTTTCGCACTTGGAACCGCCCTCGAGACAGTGTCCGTTTGTTTGACCGCTGATGTCGATTTCTACGCTGTGGCTCCCTGCTATTACGCAGAGCTTTTGATTAATGAACCGTATGAAGGCGTTGACATCCGGCTCAGGGAAGGAGCTGTCCAGGGGCAGGGTGAACGATTCTACCACCGGCTCCATGGACGCCCGCGCGACAGCCGGCCCTGTTGTCACCTGTTCTGATGCGGGGATCCTCTCTTTGCGCGCCTCTTCCGAAAAACCGGGAGCACCCGTTGCTTCCGTCATGATCCGGGAAATAACGGTTGCAGGTTTGCCGCGGTGAAAACCGTATGGAGCGGTGCCGGGCCACGCATTCGATTCGCAGTGTTGCCCTGTTCGGGCAAGAAAAACAGAGGCTGCGAGCACCAGGGAAAGGGCAGTGATAACCAGAACGGCGGCTTTCTGCCACTGGTTTCCAGGATGCATCTCTATCCACCTTCGAATAGAAACATAATATTAGAGTCCGTTGAAAAAGTCAGATCGGCTACGGCCTGACCTTTTGCCCGATCTGACTTTTTCAACGGGTTCATAAGCATTCAACGATGTATGAAGTGACCCGGGAGGCAATAAGATAACAGACAAATTTCGCTCCCGCGGCTTGAGGTGGAGCAGATAAACGCAGAGGAAGCGGCGTAGGGAAGGGAAGAAAGAAGAAGAGAAGCACGGATTGACACGGATAATTCATAACAAGCAATGATGAGGGCACTGTCATGCCTTGTTGATTGTTTATGGTGTATTCGAACATTGAGCCGGATTGGATAAACAAAAATATGGCTCGCTTGAGCTGTTGTCTGGGATCAGGTGGTGTAGGATAATGAACCTTCCTATGTTCTCATTGGTTTTTCGGAGAACGTAAGAACGGTACAGGAGTAGATTATATATTGGTAGCCATGAACTCAAAAAAAACCGATGGACCAAAACGCCGATCCGTCCTGCTAAAGCTTTTCTTTCGACTGCTGTTAATGGTAGTCGCCATTATCGTTGGGGTGCTCCTTGTCGAGATCTTTCTCGCAGTCTTTGCACCCTTTGGCATTGATCACTTCGCGAACCGCCGCGTCTACGAGGAGGTCTTCGTGGGGCCGGCCGGCGCACCAGGGGTGAACTACGAGCTGAAGCGCGAACGCTCTGTAGAGGCTGGAGTCCTGTACCGTACAAACAACCTCGGCGCCCGCGGCGGTGAGGTGGCTATCCCCAAGCCGGACGGCATCTACCGTATAGTGTTTTCCGGCGATTCCAACACCTTCGGGTGGGGCGTGGCCGAGGAGGACACCTTCGTGGCGCGGGTGGAGCGCGGCCTCAATGAACGTGCTCGGCCTCCCGGCACAAAGCGTTTCGAGTGCGTGAATCTCAGCGCCTTGGCATACAATACCGTGCAGGAGGCGGCACTGTTGCGCTCCAAGGGGATGATGGCAGAGCCTGATGTGATGTGTATCGTTTTCTGCATGAACGACGTGTTAATAAAGGGGAAGGACGATGACTATGTGCGTATCGAGCGAGACATGTTCGAGTCGCGGCGGTCAACGCTGGACCGGTTCTTCGCGGACAACCTGGGACCTTTCCTCAAACGGGCGGGACTTTACCACATCCACGATTTCCTCACGTACCTGTTTATTTCGCGGTACAACCAGACCTATTACGAAACAGTGGAGAGATTTTTCCACGGCATCGATGAAGGCTTTGTCCTTGTGAAGGACTCTTTAAAGGAATTCAACAGGTTCGCGAAGAAGCGAGGGCTTCCGTTTGTACTGCTCGACCTGACGGGCAAGAAGGAGCTCGAGGCGCTCGCGAACGAGCACGGCTTCGGTTACGTGAACCTTTTCGATGCCGAGATCCAACGCAGCCCCGAGTATTGGAATTCGTACTGCGATCCCCACCCCAACGCCGACGGGCATGCCTTCTATGCGGGCCGGATCTTGGATGGGATCCACCCATGGATCGAGGGTGAGGAGTTTCCAGGGAGATGATACCCGTCCCTCGATTCCAAGGAGCCCGTTGAAAAAGTCAGATCGGCTACGGCCGGACCTTTTGCCCGATCTCTGCGTTGCGAGATCCTCAACGAATCCCCTGAGGTTGAGGATCGTCTCCCGGCATGAAACGCAGGCACAGCGCAGTTTACGGTGCCGCAGCAGAAGAGGATGAAATATGCGGGTTAAAACTCGAGATCGGGAAGCTCCTTCTCTTGAACCAGTTTCACGGTTAACAAGATGACATGGTTCTTGTTGTCTTTGTCCTTGCCGGGGATGGCATAGATCATGGAACCGGTGTCTTTTAGAATGGCCATGGTTTCCATTTCCACCGTTTTTGTGGCTGCTCTGGCAACGGGGCCGTGCACGGTTTCGATCTCTTCGATGGGCCGCTGGATCATCATGTTTTTTGAGGACAGGTTGAGGCCGATATTATTTTCCTGGAGCAGGGAAGCCCTGACATCAATGATGAGACCTTCCTGGAGAATTTCTATTTGGGGATCCACTATACTGTTTTTGGTGGGCTCAACATATACGTGGACTTCGTAACCGGTAATAAGGGCGATCTGGTTTATGATAGAAATTATTCCTTTCCGACCATTATTAACGAGGAGCCTGGGCGCGGAGAGAATGCAGCTTTCCTTGTCTTTTTGACATTCATCCAGCAGCTTCTTGCTTTTTTCGTCGGCAATGGTCAGAGCCACTTTTGACCCCTTCTCTCCCATTAACCGGTTGAAGGCACCCGGAGACAGCGCGTAGTAGGTGAGCTCCACCAGGAACTGCACATCGCCGGCTGAACGCCGCGTTTCAAGGAATGACTGAATCCATTCGTGTTGCTTGGGGCGAACCAGGGCGACCAGGGAGCTGGCGCCGATGGCCTTGACCTCTTCACGGTTTTCAACCAGGGGCGGTTGGATAAAGTCACGGATGATATCCGCCAGGTTTTCCGTGTGTTTCCACATTTCATCGGCCACATCGATTTTTTCCTCGTGATCACCGGTACCACTTTTCACAGCCTTTGAAATGAGCCGAATATGATTCCCGACATCGTATATTTGCAAGACCAGCGTGTTATCAGATGCGTTCATGTCGTTAGTGATGGTCGTAACTTGATCCTGTGCCGCAAGGCACGAAAGCAGGATAAAAAAGAAAAATGTACATGAAAAACATCTAGTCATTGTTGAACTCCTTGTTTAGGATCAATCATCCAAGTTAACATACGCCAATTGATGTGATCTAAAACTGAACGTGATCTTTACACACAATAGATGCAAAGCATATGAATCCATTTTCGATTTCCCTTTTATCAGGGATAACTATGCTGTGAGTTGAGCTCCAACCGTCCTGTGTTCGGACCATGGTGCTCTTCTCGAAGGT
The DNA here is from genome assembly GCA_964542475.1 of uncultured Phycisphaerales bacterium. Lineage (GTDB taxonomy): Bacteria > Planctomycetota > B15-G4 > B15-G4 > CAYZWU01 > CAZIUL01. The sequence continues at coordinate 125,055 of CAZIUL010000005.1, forward strand.
ATTGGTGAGTGTGATCTTGTATTTGAAATCCAGAATGGTGCTCCTTGTCTGTTCGCCCGGCTCCTGGTCCTGAATCACAACATGCCGTTCCCTTTCCAGAGGCGCATTGTTGTAGGAATCCAAGAACATCCACAACAGGAAGGCAACCGTCCCCGCAGCCAGGACCATTACCCATGTGAGTCCGTGACGTTTGGTTGACCTGGTTTCATCGACCATGGTATATGCCTCCCTGAGGACGGCCAGGCGGTCACAAAGGGAGGTCAGCTTATGGGCATGTTCCGGGTGTTCCAAAAGGTAATCCTGAACAAGTGTGTCTTTGAAAGGATCGTTTTTCTGATCCAGGATCTCCTGCACCCTGTTCCAGAACCCTTCTTTGGTTTTCATCTCAGGCATCCTTTTCTCGTGACTCAGCCAGCTTACGTCGTGCCCGGTGCAAGAGGGACTTTACAGTGCCCTCCGGTTTGTTCAATGCTGATGCAATGTCTGATATCGATTCGTCATAGCAGTGGAAGCGAACCAGAACGTCCCGTTCCTTGGAACCGAGTCCCTCGATCAGCTTTGCGACCAGCTCTCGGTTTTCGATCTCACTCCTGGAAGGCGCCTGGATTTCCGATACCCGGTCACCTAACAGGCCGGGTGCCTGTCCCCTTTTCAGGCGATGGTCTAGAAAGGCGCGGAAAGCGGTTTTTTTGAGCCAGCCGTAAAGCGATCCCTCCGGTTCAAAGGCATGGCGGTACCGCAAGGCGCGTTCCACCACATCGTGTAGAAGGTCTTCGCCTTCTTCCGGAGCCAATCTCTGGAGAAAGGCCTTGAGCTTCGGAATTTCCGCTGCCAGTTGATTGTCCGATGTTTCCACCGGTTTGGTACGATTGTTTGCCATTGTTCTTATAGTACACTTACCTGCAAGAGATGAAAAAGGTTGCAGCGAATTGAAATTAATACGAAAATCCTCTGACTCCCTTTTGTCCATTCCTCTTTTGATTGGGCTTTGATTACTGCTGTTGATTATTTGTGGAGAAGGAGAAGGAGAAGGAGATGAAGATGAAAAAATTCACCGTAACATTGCTCGCTGTTTTATTTACATTGTGCACAACGGTTTTTGCGAAGAAAGAAAACACCAACACCGAGCTCTATGTGGCTCCCGATGGAAACGATGCCTGGTCGGGCCGGTTCCTGGTTCCGAATGGGAATGGAACGGACGGCCCCCTGGCCAGCCTTGCCGGCGCCCGGGACACCATTCGAGCTCTTCGAAGTGCCGGTGATTTGCAGGGCCAGGGTGCGACTGTCCGAATCCGAGGTGGATTTTACCGTCTCGAAGCACCGTTTGTCCTTGCTCCAGAGGATAGCGGCCGGGAGAGCCCCATCGTGTACGAAGCCATGTCGGGCGAAAGGCCGGTTTTTTCCGGCGGCCGAGAGGTTCGGCACTGGCAAAAAGGTGATGGTTCCCTCTGGATCGCTGATATCCCCGATGTTAAGGCGGGGGAATGGTATTTTCACCAGCTTTTTGTGAACGGCCGAAGAGCGTGCCGTGCCCGGACACCGAATGAGGATTGCCTGCGCACACAGGGGCAGCTTCCCGGTTTCGAGACCCCTCAGCGGTTTCGCGGCAACCAGGACGCCTGCATGGGATTCAAGTACCGCCCCGATGACCTGACTGTTTTTTCGAACATGGAAGATGTGAACATTTTTCTCTACCACTCGTGGACCAGCTCGCTTCACTGGGTAAGGGAACTGGACGAGAAGGAGAGGCTTGTACATTTTCGCAACCGATGCGGCTGGCCCGTTGGGTGGTGGGATGGAGGGAATCAGCGTTACCATGTGGAAAACTGTTACGAAGCCCTGGATGCCCCCGGCGAATGGTACCTGGAACGGAGTTCGGGAAAGCTATACTACTGGCCTCTGGAAGACGAAGATCCTGATGACGTTACTGTCGTGGCGCCGGTTCTCGATCAGCTTGTAAGGTTCGAAGGGGACCAGGACAGCCCCGTCGGCTTGATTCACTTGAAGGGGCTCTGCTTCAGCCACGCCGACTGGAACCTGCCCAAAGATAATATCGCCGACGGGCAGGCAGCGACTTTCCTCAATGGTGCGCTCCACCTTAAATTTGCTACTTCGTGCCGGTTTGAAAGCTGTGAGATATCCCACGTGGGTTCGTACGGCGTCTGGTTTGACGAAGGAACCCGGAACTGCCTGCTCAGCCGGTGCGAGCTTTTTGACATGGGTGGCGGAGGAGCGCGCATCGGCTGCCACAAAGCGCCGTCCAACGGCGGGCAGGTCGATCAGAGCCGGACCTGCTTCAACAATCACATTGATAACTGTTTTATCCATGACGGCGGAAAAGTTTTTCCCGCAGGGTGTGGTGTGATTATTCAGCATGCCCATGACAACCGGATCACCCATAATGAGATTTCAGATTTTTTTTATACGGGTATTTCAATAGGTTGGAGCTGGGGGTACCAGAAAAGCCCGGCTTACGGCAATGTGGCGGAATACAACCATGTCCATCATCTGGGCTGGAAGGTGTTGAGCGACATGGGCGGGGTTTACACCCTGGGTGTTTCGCCCGGTACCCGTGTCAATCACAACATTTTTCACCACATCCAATCGTACGGCTACGGCGGGTGGGGGCTTTACACAGATGAGGGCAGCTCCGGGATCGAGATGGCATACAACGTGGTATACAAGACAAAAACCGGCTCTTTTCATCAGCACTACGGAAAGAACAATCACATTCACAACAACATCCTGGCCTTCTCCGCGACCCACCAGCTCCAGCGCAGCAGGGAGGAGGATCACAACTCCTTTTTCTTCGAGAGGAATATCATCTACTATGACAATGGAAAGCTTCTGAGCGAGGGAGGCTGGAGTAACAACCGGTATACCATGGATTCCAACCTCTACTGGAATGCCGGAGGCGATGAGCCGCTCTGGAACAAGGACGCCCTCGATGCCTGGCAGGCGAGGGGGCATGATCGGCTGTCGGTTGTCACGGATCCGCTTTTTGAGGATCCCTATGCGTTTGACTTCCGGCTGCTGCCCGGCTCCCCGGCCCTTGGGATAGGATTTGTGCCGATTGCTGTGGGGGAGGTGGGGCTATATGGAGATCCGGAGTGGGTGAACAAGCCTCAAGATGTCAGCCGGAGGGTGATGCTGTTCGAGTGATGGACGGATCCGGGCCGTTCCAGGCGCGGGCTTTCCACGGGTTACGGCGCCGCAGCAGAAAAGGATGAAATATGCGGGTTAACTGTTGTAACGAGTTCACTTCGGTTCCTCAAACAAGGGGTGCATCTTCGTTCCCCTGTTCCGTGTTTTCATGGGAAGGGTCTTCCTCGCCGTTCTCCTGGTCCTTTTTTCCGAGGATCCGGTCGAAAGCGGTGAGGCCGCCCATGGCACCCAGTCCCATGGTTTCCACGGCCGTGCTTGGAACTATGATCATGGATCCCTTCTTCTTGAGCCCTTCGAACACCATGTTCATGGCCCTGAGATGCAGGGCGGCCGGATTGTTTTTGTAGAATTGAGATGCATCCGCGAATTTCTCCGCAATCTCGGCTTCAGCATTGCTCAAAATGATGCGTGATTGGCGTTCCCGTTCGGCCTGGGCCTTCCGGCTCATGGCATCTTCCAGCGCCTCGGGGATGATGATATCCTTGATCTCCACCGACTGTACGGTAATTCCCCATGCACTCGTTTTGGCCTCGAGCACCTGCTGGATCTCCTTTCCCAGCCTGTCCCTGTGGGAAAGCATCTCCGCGAGTTCACTCCTCCCTATGGCATCCCTGAGAGCGGTCTGGGCGGAGTAACTCACCGCCTCGGTGAACTTCTCCACCTCGAGCACGCTCTTTTCAGCATCCCAAACCATCCAGAAGGCGATGGCATCCACACTCACAGGGACGGTGTCACGGGTGAGCGTTGTTTCAGCATTGAAGTCGATGACGCGGATTCTCTGATCCACATAGTTGGCGACTTTGTCGATTACAGGGAATAGAAAAAAAATGCCAGACCCGCGCAGCCCTTTGAACCTGCCGAAGCGCAGGATCAGGGCTTTTTCCCACTGGTACGCCATCTGAAAACAGGGTGAGATAAGCCCTGCCGCAACCACGGTGGTGACAAGGACCCAGCTTTCCGGACGGTGGCGCAGGAACACAGCCAGTGCTCCCAGAGTTGTGAGAACGAGGATCGATTCCCATATCTGCGTCAGGCGAAACACCAGTACCATTCCCAGGGCCACGGCAGCCATGGTGATCACTACAGGCAACTGAAACGTGTACATCTGAAGATGAACAACAAGCCCGATAAGGCAGAGCGAAAGCAAGATTGCAACATTCAACGGACCGAACCGATAATCGGCATGGAAGCTGATGGCGAACTGCTCCAGGGTTTTGAGTTTGGACTTTTCTTTTAACATGGACATTTCTGTCTCCTTTATCATTGGCGCTTGCGCTGATCGAGGTTTTCCAGGATATCCTCGATGGTGAATCCATAAGAAGAAGCCCTTGAAAGGAACTCCTGGCAGAGCTGATCGAGCATGCGCTGATGCTCCACCTCGTCCAAAGAAACTTCTTTGTGGCAGGCAAAAGTGCCCGAGCCCATCTGGGTTTCCACCAGGCCCGTCAGTTCGAGCTCGGTATAGGCGCGGCTGACCGTGTTCGGGTTGATGGAGAGATCCACAGCCAGCTGACGCACGGTTGGAAGGCGATCTCCTGATTCCAGCAGGCTGGTTGCAATGGCGCTTTTCACCTGATCGATGATCTGTCGGTAGTAGGGAACACCGCTATTTGAGTCGATCTGAATTTGAATCATTTTGTTCCTCAGAATCGATAAAGTCCTAATACACTATTGTATTAAGATAATAGTACATTATACATGTTTGTCAAGTTTGAATTTAGTGGAAATGCAGAACCGAAGGAGTGGAATGCTTTTAATGCTCTAATTATACCGGAGTTACACCGTAATTTTTTTATGGGGAAGAGTACAAATATTCGCGCTAAAGCAAATTTTGAAATCCAAGAAGCTCAAGATTAGTGTGCCTGAACCATAAAAACCGAGTTTCAATCACGGCAATAGTTGCTCATGGCGTTCTCAGACCGGGTCATGGATGAATCATCCCATGTTCGTTTTTATACGGTTATTTTTTTTCGAGCTCCGCCACCTTTTTTTCCAGAGCCGCCACCCTTTCCTTGAGCTCGGTGTTCATGGTGTAAATGGGGAGCAGATAATCGCCGGCATCGTTATCCATTATTTTGATCAGCTTGACCATGGTGTGAACCTTGGTCGCAAAGCTGGTGATGATCAGCCCGTTTGATTTTTGCACCGTCCGCACGGACCCCATGGCCTGGTTTGTAAAGAAAGGGTTCAAGGAAGTAAGGGTCTCCCTGGCATCGATATGCTTCAAGGGCACGTGGGTCGTAATCAGAATGCCCCTGTCCGCATAGTCTTTCACCTCTTCTGGGTTTACGAAGATTGAGCTGTTTATGGCAAGAAAACTGTTACGGCTTTCCCTGCCGGGTGTGATTTTAACGATTTGAAAAATGGCGGAAGCTCCTTCACCTGTTTTCAAACACAAGTAGTCATGACACAAAAGCAGACGCTCGAAGAAGCCTTGAAATTTCGATTTCGGTATTTGCATCGAAGATGAGAACTGGAAATTGCACCCATCTATTTCCGCTTCATTAAACAGAAACGAAAGGTTTAATGTTTTGCTGGCCAGGTCGATGAACTTTTTCATTGTCATGGAACAGTTTTCGTCCAGGGGCAGCACAACAGGGGGCTCTTCTTTCTCTTGGGGACATTGAGGAGGTGCGGCGCACGAAGAGGCAAGGTCGAGGAAGAGGGCAAGTCCGAGGCAGATGCAAAGGGCGAACAAGGACAAGAGTCCTTTTTTCAAAATGTTCATGGCTATAACCTCCCGGAAAAGAATAATGATTGTTAGCGGAGCGATGTTATTCGCTGTCCCGAATAGATCGCTTTGACCTGATCCAAGCGAGATTACTTCCGATTAAATATACGTTTGTTTCCGCGGGGATCAAAGCAAGGCGTGCCCCTACGTTTCCCACGACGCCTTCATTAAGATTCCGCCCCCGAGATAGACCGCATCTTTGATCCCGTTCTCAAGCATGATCCTGGTGGATTCGGCCGAGCGAAGGCCCTTCGAACATACAAGGAGCACAGGTTTGTCCTTCGGGACCTCTTCCCACCTTTTGCGAAGCTCTTCGAGGGGGATGTTGATGATCCCATCCAGGGGGATGGGATCGTTTTCCATCTCTTCGGGCGTGCGCACATCGATGATGGTTCTGCCCCCACAATCCGCTCCAGGAGATAGCCCTTCCACTCCTTCCCGCACTGCGTTCTGCGCGGCGCATCCCAGCGAGAACAGCGGATCAACAGCCGGGGCGAACGGCGGCGCGTACGCGAACTCCGAATCGATCAGGTCGTCGAGTCGCCCCTCTTTCTTGAGCAGCGACGCGAGCAGGTCAACCCTTTTCACCACTTCTCCCGTGCCGTACCCCTGCATCCCCAGAAGCCTCTGAGTGCCTTTTTCGAACACGAGCTTGAGAAGCACGTTTTCCGATTCAGGGTAGTACTCAGGCCTGTCCGAAAAGGTGCCCCATGCGCATGACGCGTCAAATCCAGCCTCGGCGGCAGCTCTTTCGGTGAGCCCTGTGCACGCGACATTCAGGTCGAACACCTTGAGCGCCGCGCTTCCGACCACCGGACCGAACCCGTCCTTTTTCCCGCCGATGTTCGAGCCTGCCACGCGGCCCTGGCGGTTGGCGAGCGACCCGAGCGGCATAAGAGCCGGCTTGCCCGAGATCGCATGCTTCACCTCGATGACGTCACCCGCAGCGTAAATGTCCGGGTCCGATGTGCGCATCTGCTTGTCAACAACGATCCCTCCGAGCTCTCCGATATCGATGCCGCATTCGACGGCCAGGCTGTTTTGCGGTTTCACGCCAAGCGCCATCACCGCGTGGTCCGCCTCGATCGAACCGTCCTTCGTCTTGATGACAACCCCGTCTCCGGTGTCTGTGACCTCCTCCACGGGGCAGCCCGTGTGGATCTCCACGTCCTCGCTTTTCAGGTACGCTTCAACTCCGCGCGCTGTTTCCTCGTCCATTATCCCGGGCAGGATCTGCGGGGCCGCCTCGATCATTACAACCTCGGCGCCCCAGAGAGATCCGAAAGACTCGGCGAGCTCGCACCCTATGAACCCTCCTCCGATGATCCCGACCTTCCTGATTTCGCCTTTCGCGAGGGCCTTTTTGATGCTGATGGCATCGTGCAATGTTTTGAACGTTGTGATCCGCGGGCTCTTTTTTTCGACCCCCGGCAGTACATTCGGGCTCGCTCCCGCAGCGATGACAAGCTTGTCATAAGCGATCTCGGTTTCATCCTGTGTCTCGACCGCTTTGCACAGGACTTTCCGCTCTTTCCTGTTGATGCGCTCCACCCTGGTCATGGTGAGCACTTCCAGATCCTTGGCAGCGCTGAAAAAATCGGGATCCCTGACCAGCCCGTAGGGTGTGCTGCGAAGCTTGTCGACGTTTTCGATGTCTCCGGACACGAAATACGGCATCCCGCAGGCGCCGTAGGAAATGTACGACCCCTGATCAATTACGGTTATCTTCGCTTTACCAAGAAGCCTCCTGGCCCTGCACGCAGCGCGAAGCCCTGCTGCTGAAGCGCCTATTACAACTACTTTCAATGATCCGGTGCTCTCCATCTCTGCTCTCCTTGATCAACAGGTTTCCAGGTTATTTCGTTTTCATAAATGCCAGATATTGCTTGACATTTGTTGCCAGAATTTTAATTTTGATCTTTTCTTCTGTACATCTTGGGTTATGACTTCGATTCGGTCAAGACCCGGTTTTGTATTATTGTAACTTGCGACTGCCAAAGGTGTTGCATTATTCTCGGTTCATAAGGACGGTACTGGTGACAGCATGACCATCAAAATCACAGGCAAAACACACGATCTGGATTTCAGCGCAAAAATCGCGGAAATCTGCGGGGAAAACATCCACAAGTGCATGCAGTGCGGAACCTGCACGGGCGGCTGCCCAATGACAGGTGAAATGGATGTAACGCCCCGGAAGATGATGCTGCTTTCGCACATGGGCATGAAGGAAGAGGTTTCCGGATCGAACACGGTGTGGCTATGCGCCACATGCAACACCTGTTACGCGCGATGCCCGCGCGGGCTGGACATCCCGAAGATCATGGAAGCCATCCGCCAGATCAGGCTCAGGGCAAACGAGAACCACGTCGAGCCGAACAAGATCTCAAAAGAGGTGCTTCGCAAGGCACCGCAGATCGCCATGGTAAGCTGTTTTCGCAAGCACACCTCATGATTTGATCGAGGAAGTAAATGAAGGTTTCATACTATCCCGGCTGCACGTTGAAGACCAAGTCGAAGAACCTGGAGAAGCCAGGCATCGCCGCGATGGAAGCGCTGGGCGTGGAGCTCGTCGAGCTCGAACGCTGGAACTGCTGCGGAGTCGTTTATTCCCTGTCGGATGACGACCTTCTCAAGGTGGTAGCCCCGGTCCGCGACCTGATCAGGGTTGCCGAAGAGGGGTACGACAAGGTCGTGACAATGTGCTCCATGTGCTACAACACACTCGCCCGCGCGAACCTTCTGATGCGCACCGACGAGGAAAAGCGCAAAACCCTGAACGACTTCATGGAAGAGGAGCCCGACTACTCAGGCGAGGTGGAGGTGCTCCATCTGTTGAACTTTCTCCGCGACGAGATCGGCTGGGACAAGGTCAAGGCAGCGGTAAAGGTTCCGCTCGACGGCTTGAAGGCGGCCCCGTTCTACGGGTGTACCCTTGTCAGGCCTGAAGAGGTTGCCATCGATTCGGCGGAGAACCCGAGGTTCATGCACGATCTCCTGTCCGCCCTTGGTGCATCCACGGTCGACCTGCCAAACGGAACCGATTGCTGCGGCGCCTACCAGATGATTAGCCACCCGGATGCCTCCATTAAAGCCGTCGCCAACATCATCGGTCCCGCTGAAAAACGCGAAGCGGATGCGGTAGTGACCGCATGCCCGCTCTGCGAGTACAACCTCGGAATGCAGCAGTCCGCTGTTCTCGAGAAGCACAGCGATCTCAAAGCTGTTCCGACCTTTTATTTCACACAACTCATGGCTGTTGCCATGGGTGTTGATGCCCAAGAATGCTGTTTTGGTCTGAACATGCCGGGCGCGAAAGAGCTGCTCGAAGAAAAGAAGTACCTCGTATCCGCGTGACGCGCTTGTTTTCATCGAACAGGCAAACGAATGACGAAAAGGTTTATTTTTACAAGACTTTAACAAGAGTTCATTGAACCACAGAGGTAGCAAATGAGTCCGACCACCGAGATTACCGAGGATCTGCTTCCCATTTACATCATGGGAAAAAAGTATGATGTGCCCCCGTCGCTCACCATCATGAAGGCGATGGAGCACGCGGGCTACCAGTTCGTGCGAGGCTGCGGCTGCCGCGGCGGAATCTGCGGTGCCTGCGGCACTGTCTACCGCCTTCCCGGAGATTATCACATCCGCGTGGGGCTGGCGTGCCAGACCGTTGTCCAGGCGAACATGTACCTGACGCAGATCCCGTTCTATCCGGCGAACAGGGCCGAGTACGATTTCGATAAGACCAAGGGCGACGCGGAGGATGTTTTCGAAGCCTACCCCGAGCTCTTCAGGTGCGTGGCCTGCAACGCCTGCACCAAGGTGTGCCCGATGGATGTCCAGGTCATGGACTACATCGCCGCAATCAAGAGGGGCGACCTCGAGAAGGCGACCGATCTTTCCTTTGACTGCATCCAGTGCGGGCTCTGCACGACCAGGTGCATGGGAGAGCTGCCCCAGTACCACATCGCCCAAATGGTCCGCCGCATCGCGGGCGCAAGGCTCGCACCTGTTTCCAAGCATTGCGACGAGATGGTGGACCAGATCAAGGGAGGCAGATACAAGGAGCACCTTGCCAAGCTCAAAGAGATGGGCGAGGACGAGCTCAAGGAGCTTTACAAGGCGCGCGAAAACGAACCCGCTCTTGCGGAAGAGATGTGGGAGCCAAAGGAAAAAACGTACCTGTAGACAAGACCGCCATCAGGCGGAACCCGTCGATGCCTGCTGGAATGCGTACGCGGCATCGAGCCCGTTCGATAGGGCATCCGCGGGATTTCTGCCGGGGCTGTATAAGTGTTGAATCGATCCGTTTTTGAAGAAACGATAGAGAAAGGTTGACAATGCCGTATCCTGAATCACTCAAGGGTTACATCAAGAAAGTCGAAGAGACCAGGCCGTTACGCGTGGAGCGCAAGAAGAAGGACGAAGAGGTCCCCTTCATGTCTCTGGAGGAGCGCGCCGAAATATTAAAAAAATTCCATCCCGATGCCAAGGAGGAAGGCCGCCGCGAGATAAAGGTCGGGCCGTCCAAGGGTTACGGGATCGCGCACGAGATGGTGGATCTCCTGGAAGCCAAAAGCCGGGTCGATCCGGCGAAGGTGGATTTGAGTAAGCCGGAGCATGAAACCGACGTGCTGATCATCGGAGGCGGCGGCGCGGGCAGCTCCGCGGCGCTACTGGCACAGGAGCAGGGCGCCAAGGTGACAATCGTCACGAAGCTTCGCCACGGCGATGCGAACACCATGATGGCTGAAGGCGGGATTCAGGCCGCAACCAAGGGGGAAAAGGATTCGCCGTACTGCCACTACCTGGATGTAATGGGCGGCGGACACTTCAAGAACGTTCCCGAGCTGGTGGAAGGGCTTGTGACCGAAGCGCCTGACGTGATCAACTGGCTTCTGAAGCTGGGATGCAACTTCGACAAGTTCGATGACGGCAGGTTGAGAACGCTTCACGGCGGGGGAACATCGCGCAAGCGCATGCACTCGGCCGCCGACATCACCGGCGCCGAGATGATGCGTACGGTGCGCGACGAGGTCCGCAACCGCTCATCCGACATTAAGGTCATCGAGTTCGCACCCGCGGTCGAGCTGATTCTCAACGAGCACGGCCACTGCGCGGGCGCTGTCTTGTACAACATGGATACCGAGGAGTACTTCTTTGTCAAGGCCAAGGCCGTGATCATGGCCACCGGCGGGAGCGGAAGGCTTCACATACAGGACTTCATGACAACAAACCACTACGGCGCCACTGCCGACGGGATCATCATCGCTTACAGGGCGGGCGTGCCCGTCTGCTTCCTGCACACGGTGCAGTACCATCCGACCGGGGTGATCTTCCCCGAGCAGGCGGAAGGGATTCTCATCACGGAGAAGTTCCGCGGCGCCGGGGCCAACATACTGAACGTCAATGGAGAGCAGTTCGTGAACGAGCGTGAACCCCGCGACGTGGAGGCTGCCGCGTTCATCAGGGAATGCACGGAGCGCGGGCTCGGCGTGCCCACTCCCACGGGCAAGGCGGGCGTGTGGCTCGACAGCCCGATGATCGACGATCTGAGCGGCGAAGGGTTCGTGGAGATGAACTTCCGCGGGAAGCACATCCTGTACGACCGTTTCGAGATCGACATCTCCAAGGAGCCGATGCTGGTTTACCCAACGCTTCACTATCAGAACGGCGGCCTGGAGTTCAAGAAGGACGGCACAACCTGCCTGCCCGGGCTTTACGTTGCCGGCGAGGTCGGCGGCGGGATACACGGAGAAAACAGGCTCATGGGCAATTCGCTGCTCGACATCATGGTCTACGGCCGTATCTCCGGCAAGAGCGCCGGCGAGTACGCCAAGGGTTCGGCAAAGGACGGCGCGCTATCGCTCGCGCACGTGGAAAAGTACAACAAGGAGCTCGATGAAGCGGGGGTCGGCCTCGACCGCGTGGCCCCAATGCTTCTGCCCGACTACACGCTCCAGCAGGTGAAAGATAAGCAGCTCACCAGCAAATACCTCGGAACCATGCGGTAGGTGGCAGGAGGGGCACGGCAAGCATCCGGTTCCGAACAGGCGGATCCACGCGCTTCACTATTGCTGAACCTTTGTATCGAGGGCATACCATGGACTCTTTCCAGCTTGGTTTCGAAGAGGGAAAAAAACTGCTAGAACCGTACGGGATCCCGATCCTCGGACAAGTTGCAGCGTCAAGGGATGAAGCTCTGGCTGCCGCGGGCGAGCTGGGTTACCCGGTGGCGCTCAAATCCGTGTCCGAGAAGATCATCCACAAGACCGACGTTGGAGTGGTGTTTCTCGATCTCGTGAACGAGGCCGCTGCAGGGGATGCCTACGACAAGATCGTAGACAACGCGAGGCGGGCGGGCGCAGGCGAGCTGGACGGCGTTCTTGTGCAGAAGATGGCCAAATCGGGCTTTGAGCTGCTCGTGGGCGCCAAGCAGGACGCATGTTTCGGCACAGTGACCATGGTGGGTCACGGCGGCCGTTTCGTGGAGCTGTTCGAGGACGTGGCGCCCGGAGTCGGAGTTCTCACTCGCGAAGATGTGCTCCGCATGCTCTCGCACACAATGGCCGGCAGGATACTCGATGGCTTCCGCGGCCCGCCGCTTGACATGGAAGCGGTCGTCAGCCTTGCAATAAACGTATCCAGGTTCATGGATGAAAATCCTGAAATCCACGAGCTGGACCTGAACCCGGTCCTCGTGTACGAAAGCGGTTTCGCTGTTGTGGACGCCCGCCTGATCAAAGGCGATGCCGTTGAGTCCGCCCGCTGCACCGACCTTTCCGAAACACGCATGAAGAGCCTCGACTCGGTGTTCAACCCCGGATCCGTAGCTGTTGTCGGGGCATCCAGGCACGGCACGATCGGGGGGATCATCCTCAAAAACTCGAGCCGGGTCAAAAAGCTCTATCCCATAAATCCGCGGTACAAGGAGCTGCTCAAAAGGCCGTGCTATCCGTCTTTGTCCAGCCTTACGGAAACCCCTGATGTGGGGGTCTTCGTGACAGGCGCGGAGAACGCGGTGAAGAGCTTCGAGGATTTCTGCGAAGCCGGAGGCAAGGGCGCGATCATCGTGAGCGACGGGTTTGCCGAGATCGGCAGGAGCGACCTCGAAGAGGAGCTCAAACGGATAAGCGTCAAGCACGATGTCGTGTATATCGGGCCCAACTGCCTCGGCGTGATCGACAACTTCTCCGGGCTGAACACGCTTTTTATCCCGGAGCAGAGAACAGCCTCGCTTCGAGAACCGTGCGGGTTGGGGATTATTTCCCAGAGCGGCGGGATCGGTCTCGAGTTTCTGGAGATGCTGGAAGCTGACAACCTTTCGGTCGGCAGATGGATTTCCTGCGGGAACGCGAGCGGCGTGGACCTGGCCGAGATCTTGGCCCACATGGGTGACGATGACCGGATCGATACGATAGCCCTGTACCTGGAAGGCATCAAGAACGGTCTCGGTTTCATGGAGGTTGGAAAGAGGGTGAGCCGCGGGAAGCCGGTGATCGTGATCAAGGGCGGGGTCGGCGGGGGGGCCGCAGCCACGATGTCGCACACCGCATCGCTCGCCGGGAGCTTCCAGGCGTTCAAGGCGTGCTGCGACCAGGCCGGTTTTTTTCTGGTCGAGGAGCTGACAGAGGATCCGAAGATCCTGATCAACATCATATCCATTCTCTCAACACAGCCCAGAGCCAATGGGAACCGCGTGGCGGTTGTCAGCGTGGGCGGAGGAGCTGCAATACTTCTCGCGGACCAGGTCACCGAGGAGGGAATGGAGCTTGCCGAGTTCGAGCCGGACACGGTGAAGAGTTTCCAGGGGCTACTGGGTGCGAAAGCCAAAGAAGCATCGCCAGCAGAGAGGGATCGGATCATTGCGCGGCTCGGCAACAACCCGGTGGATCTTTTCGGCGAGTGCGATGACGAGCGCCTGCTCGAGGCGATCAGAATCCTGGACCGGGATCCGAACACCGATATCATCCTCGTGGGACTTTACCTTCAGGTGCCGTACCTGTCCGAGTACCTCACGGAGCGTCTCGTGGACCTGAACCTGGAAATTACAAAACCGCTGATAATCTCGCCGCGCGGGTTCTCAAAGCACGTGCTCAGATCCCGGGAGTACCTCTACTCCAAGGATTTCCAAACCTACACGGTTCCCATGGTAAAGCCGTTAGCCATCGCCACAAAGATATGGCAGAGGTACGAGACCGATTTCACGCGGTAGGTGCGGTTCGCGAACTGCCCGGTTCATGCCAGGTTCCAGCCGGGCTCTTCTCTCCCGAAAGCTTGACCCCTCTCTGCCGCAGCAGAAGAGTATGAAATAAGCGGGCTACAGCCCCAGCGCTTTGATCTCCTGTTCGAAACGGGAAGGGTTTATCTCCAGAAGCCAGCCTTCGCCGTATGAATCCTGGAGTACTTCTTCAGGATCCGCGAGCACCTTTTCGTTCACCTTTACCACGCTGCCGGAGAGAGGGGACCAGATCACGTGCGACCTCAGGTCCGCTGTGAACAGCTGCAGGCACATGCTTCCCTGGCGGAGTTCGTCGCCGACCGAGGGCATGTCCACGGTCAGTACCTTGCCGATCATGAGAAGGAACGGGCGTTCAACCCCGATGAGCACGTTGCCGCTCTTCCGGCGCATCATCCAGGTGTGCCCGCCGATTCCATTGAACGCGTTGGCCGGCTTCCGCTCGCCTCTTCCGATGAACTCTTCGGGTTCAGCCGCTGTCCCGGCTCCTTCCCCGCCAACGAGCTGGGCCGCGCGTTTCACAACCCCCCTCAGCTCCGACTTGGTGAACGGCTTGGAAACATAGTCGAACGCGCCGAGCTGCATGGCCTGGAGCGCGGTGTTGATGGTGGCGTACCCCGTGACCATGATGATGGGGATCCCTGCATGCTTCGACTTGACCTCCTTCATGAGCTCCAGCCCGTCCATATCAGGCATCATCAGATCCGTCAGGATGATATGAACCGTTTCCTTTTTCAGGATTTTGAGCGCGTCCTCGGCGGACAGCACCTTGAACACTTTGTCCGTGTCCTGTCTCAGGTGCCTCTCAGCGCTGTCGAGCACGATCTGTTCGTCGTCAACCACTAAAATGTTCAATTCTGTTTCCATAGCTCGACTCCATGGTTTTATTTTCTATTTCTCGTAGATCCTTTGTCGGCCGCTACCGGTCTACCGGGCCGGCGGCAGAACGATCCGGAAGATCGCTCCTTCGTTTTCCGCAGTGTCCACTTCTATCACGCCGCGATGGCGTTCCACTATACCCCAACTCACGGCCAGCCCAAGCCCGCTCGTCTCCTTGGAAGAAAAAAACGGTTCGAAAATTTTGTCGATCATGTTCTCCGGGATGCCGGGGCCGGTGTCCTCCACCGAGATGACGCACTTGTTCTGATTGCGATCGTATTCGGTTTTCAACGTAATCGTGCCTTTTTCCTTCATCGCATCCAGGGCGTTCAGCATGAGGTTCAAAACCACCTGCTGAAGCTGGGATGGATCTGCACGGATGAGCGGCAGCTCCTCGGCTTTTTTCATCTCAAGAGTAACGTTTTTGAACCTGGGCAGCTTTTCCACCAGTGAAAGAGTTTTATCCACAATGCTGTTCGCATCCGTTTTTTCAAACCTGGGTGTTTCCTGTTTCGCGAAATCCAGCAGGTTCCGCACGATGTCTCTGCAGCGCAGGGTTTCCCTGATGATGACTTTGACATCATTGTGAAGGTCGCTGTCTTCGGGAACCTCCTCAAGGATGCTTTCGGCAAAGGCGAGCACCCCTGTCAGGGGGTTGTTGATCTCGTGAGCCACACCGGCTGCGAGCTTGCCCACTGCGGCGAGCTTGGTGGACTGGACCAGCTTGTCCTGGAGCTGCTTCTTCACTGTGACATCGCGAGCAATTGTACACACCCCCGTGGCTTTGCCCTTGTAGTCCGGCAGGGGAAACCGCACAGTGTTGAAGTGCCGGTTCTGTTCGTTGATCTGGAAGGTCTCCTCGTATGTGCGGTGAACGTTTTTTTTCATTACCTCCCGGTCGTTGCGGTCCACGATCATGGCGACTCCCTCGGGCAGGACCTCCTCGACCTTTTTTCCAATGAAATCCTTTTTCTCGAGGCCGTATGCTTTGGCAATGGTCTTGTTTACCACCAGGTAGCGCCCTTCCAGATCCTTGATGCAGATGTGATCCATGGCTGCGTCGATGAACCGCCTGAAACGTTCCTCCGCGCGCTCGATTTCGCGCCGAAGCATGACCCGCTCGGTTATGCGGTGCCATGTTTCTATGACCGCCTCGATGTCGCCCCGCTCGTTCTTGATGGGAGTCTGCGTTACCTCCCAGAAAGATTCCGCCGGTGATATGCTTTGGTGTACGCTGCTCAACGGTTTACCCGATGCAAACACCTTGTCGAGGTTGCAGGCCGCGTACAGGCAGTCGATTGCAAGGTTCGTGCTCTGGAACAGCTCGAAACATTGCTTGCCGATGGCGTCTTTCTGGGGGATGCCCGTGTATTCCGTGAACCTTGCGTTTGTCCGTATCACCTTTCTCTCTTTGTTCAGCACCATGACAAGGTCAGGGATGCTGTCGAACAGGCTTTGGATGTACAGCTGCTCCTTCTCGACCTCCTGCTTCAGCTCGGTCTTTTCCGCAAGCCTTCGTTCCTGTTCCGCCTGGGCGTTTGCCAGGTCCCAGAAGATGTGAGCGAACGTGTGGTCAATGAGCTTGGCACCGCGCGGGAGGTTCTGAATTATCTTGTCCAGCACGGCGTTGCTGCCTGTGAGCTCGATTATGAGCTCTATGTCCGGAATGGAAAGGGCCGCGGCCATGTCGTTCGTAGTCTTCATGCCGTGCGATTTCGCATAGGCAAGCCCGGGCGCGTCATGATCGAGGTCCATCACGCAGATGACATCCAGGATCATTTCTTTGAGAAAAGCTCCCCTGGCAAGATCAAGGATGGCCTGGCAGCCTTTTCCTCCGCCTATGATAACGGTTTTCATGCGAGCGAGTTCCCCAACCAATGAACTGTTTATGCGGCCCGCTTGGCCAGGTGCTTTACCTGAGCAGATCAGAGTCTAACGTCTGGGAAATTCCGTGTCCAGCATCTCGTCGTACTCATTTGTGAACCGGGAGAGGCTGCTGTAAAACGCTTTGGGCTTGATAGTGAAATGGAGCAGCAGCGCCTCGAGCTTTGGCGGAATATTTTGAAAGCTCTTTTGAATCGTTCATCCGCTTTGTTCTCCGGCACAGGGGGTTTCGCGTGTATAATGCGTGCCGTAATCGATCAAACTGAGGAGCTTCGGATAAAGTGAAGCGCGGAAACAAGCAAAAAAGAAGAAAAAAGCGCGAAAAAAAGCCACAGCTTTGCTGCTGCTGCCGGCAAAGCTATTCTTTTTGCTGGGCATGCCCGTGCGGTTTCCTGATATGCCAGGCCTGCCTGGACGAGAACCTCTGGGGCATGACCTGCAACAATGTGACATGGACATGTCCTGATTGCGGGCAGGCCCGGTCCTTTTGAGTCGGCAACCCTTTTTCCTGGAGGTCGGCAGTCCCTTGTAGCGTGTGTTCATTACCGGCGCCGACGGAGCGGCGCCCTCCATTGTTTAACCGACGCATTCACTTTATCCTGGAGGGCGGCAGTCCCTTGCCGCCTCTTTTCTTCCCTGAACCCAGAACGCCTTAACCGCATTATTACCGACTAATGATAGTCATGTGTCTGCTGCACCACCTTCACGCCTGTTTTGTTTTCTATGTACTTCGCCATGTCGTCCGCGCTGGCGTAGGGGCATTCCGGCATGGCTTTCACCATGCAGGTGCTCATGTACACCGCATCAGGCTTGGTTTCGGACTGTTTTATGTTCAGCCCAATGTTCGGCGGGGTGGAGCGCCCGGGGCACTGGCACCTTACGAAACCGATGACGCGTGCTTCCTCGTCGAAGTTGCCTTCGCCGAGCGCGGCCGCTTTCAGGCAGCGCCACTCTCCGGGGCAGCCGTAGCCCGAGTCCATGTAAGCTCCGCATCCGACTACTATCACGTTTTTCATCTGTTTATCCTTGGTTTGATTGAAAGAGCCTGCTGCTTTGCTCAACGAAAAACGAGCTGTCGGCCCAGTCTGATTTATTTGGTAAGAAACCGATCCAGGACCTTCTTCGATTGCGCTTCCACTGTTTCGTGGATGCTGTTTCCATGGGTGTCCATGGTCACGATCACGGGGAACTCCTTCGCTTGTACGACCCAGAACGCTTCAGGGGTTCCGAGCTCTTCAAGCAGGTGGACATCGAGCACCTCCTCTATTGCCACTGCTGTAGAGGTCCCGCAGCCGCCCACCGCATGGAAGTAAACAGCGCCGAGCCTTTGGCACGCTTCCATGGTCTTTTTCCCCATGCCGCCCTTGCCGATCACGCCGCGCACACCGTAGCTTTCGATGACCTTTGCCTGGTACGGCTCTTCGCGTATGCTCGTGGTGGGGCCGGCGGCAACGAAAGACCACTTGCCGTCCTCGTTCTTTACAACCGGGCCGCAGTGATAGATCACGCCTTGGGCGAGAAGGTCGTCCAAGAAGTCCGGGCGCTCTTCAACCATCAGCTTGTGAGCAGCGTCGCGTGCGGTCACCATGACGCCGGAGAGAAGCACCGTGTCCCCTACCTTCAGGGATCTGATTTTTTCATCGGATATGGGAATGTCTATTTTAATCATAGCTGGCTTCTCCGTTTTTACACGTCATTGTTTTCCGCCTGCATGCCCAGCACATGTAGGAGACCGAAACATAGAAGGTGGCGGGATGGCGGTGTTGCTTGGCAGCAAAAACGTTGAGCACCGTGGTTTTTCCGCCGAACCCCATGGGACCTATTCCAAGCTCGTTGAGCTCGGTCAACAGCCTGTTTTCGAGATTTGCCAGGTCGGGATCCAGGTTGACCGAGTCGAACTTCCGGAAGAACTGCTCCTTGCCGAGCATGTATGAGGTAGTGCGGTCGCCCCCGATGCCGACGCCGATAATGCCCGGGCTGCACCCTTTGCCCTGGGCCTTGAACACGGCGTCGAGCACACACCTCCTGACACCGTCGAGATCGCGTCCCGCGCCCAGCGCCGCGTCGGGAAGCTTGTACTGGGCGCTCACGTTTTCGCTGCCCCCTCCCTTTTGCATGAGCTTGACCAGGGTCTGGTCCTTGTCCCATTGTTTGAACGAGACATAGGGCGTGTTGACGCCTACGTTGTTCCCCGTGTTTTTGCCTGTGACAGGGTCAACCGCGTTCGGCCTGAGCAACAGATCCTTTGTGGCCCTTTCTGCCGCGGCCTCCACGGCCTTCCGGAACATGACGGTGTCGGTTCCCTGTGGATGATACACGTAAAGTATGAGCGATCCCGTGTCCTGACAGATGGGAGTCACCGCTTCTCTGGCCATCTCGACGTTGTCAAGTATTGCCTGGAAGGTGTTGGCCGGCGTGGATCCGGCCTCCTCCTTTGCCAGGGCTTCCTGCAGCGCGGCTTCCACATCGTGTGACAGGTCGGTGCTCGAACTTTTTATCAGGTGATAAAGCTGGTTGACAACTGTTTCGTTCATGACACTCCTCTCTGTAAACGCCGGTTATCGTTGACAGCAGCCATTCTATTGAATCTCGACACTTCTTTCCTCAATGTAATAAGGTTTGTTTCGATTTTTTCCCGTGTATAATTCACGGTTTTCAATCGGTTGCGCGCGAAGCGTTTTTTTGTGTGTGTGAGGACACCCCCTTCGTTTATTGAAGGGAACACGTTGTTCGAGGAGGCATCATGATACGCGAGAAGATTGAGCAGACCTACGGCATTCTTGACGAGATGAACATCGACATGTGGATGATATTCGCACGCGAAAGCGCGGTCATCTCAGACCCGGCTATCGAGCTCGTGGTCGGCACCGAGTGCACGTGGCAGTCAGCGTTCGTTTACACGCGGGACAGGAAATCGTACGCAATCGTGGGCAACCTGGACGAGGCGAGGTTCAAGGGCCTCGGGGTCTTCGACGACGTTCGCTCGTACGTGACCGGAATCAAGGAGACGCTGCTGGACCTGTTCAAGACGCTGAACCCGTCCAGGTTCGCGCTCAACATATCAAAGAACGACTACATGGCGGATGGGCTCACATACGGAATGTTCCAGCTCTTGCAGCAGCATCTCGCGGGTACCGAGTGGGCAGACCGCTGGGTTCCATCCGAGAAGATCGTCGCGGCGTTGCGCGGCCGCAAGTCGTCCACGGAGCAGGAGCGCATACGCAAGGCCGTTGAGATGACCGAGGAGATCTACTCGAAAGTCACCGGTTTTTTGAAGCCCGGCAGGACCGAGAAGGAGGTGGCCGCGTTCATCCTGAAACAGGTGGACGAAGCAGGGATCGAGACGGCATGGAACCGCTCCGAATGCCCCGCGGTGTTCACCGGCCCCGAATCCGCGGGCGCGCACTGCGGGCCCACGGACAGGCCCATGGAGCCGGGGCACATCATGAACATCGACTTCGGCGTCAAAATCGAAGGGTTCTGTTCGGATATCCAGCGGACCTGGTACTTCCTGAAGGAGGGTGAGAAGGAGGCTCCCGATACCGTGAAGAAGGCGTTTCAGACCATCGTGGATTCCATACGGACGGGCGCTGAAAAGATCCGGCCCGGCATGACAGGGCTCGAAGTGGACACCATCGTGCGAAGCTTCATAACGGACAGCGGCTATCCCGAGTACCCGCATGCAACAGGCCACCAGGTCGGCCGCTCGGCGCATGACGGGGCCGCGACCCTTGCGCCGGAGTGGGAGCGGTACGGCGAGATCCCGCACATGAAGATGGAAGAAGGGCAGGTCTACACCATAGAGCCGCGCATCCCGGTAGAGGCCCACGGCGTGGCCACATCCGAGGAGATCATCGTTGTGACGAAGGATGGCGGAAAGTTCCTGTCCCACCCGCAGACCGAGCTGTTTTATGTCGGATAGACCGCATGGTTCATAACCATCTGCTGCGGCGTTGTAAACAGCGCCGCGGCTACTCTGCCTGAGAGGCGATCTTTTTCGCGTCGATTCTGTCGGTCACGAACTTGAACACCATGAGGGCCAGGAAAGCGGTGATGCCTACACCTACCCAGAAGAACCATATATAATGGGCGTGATCATAGGCGTGGGCTTGTTCCGCTTCCGGCATGGCTGCCACCACATCCGGCGCAGGGCAGAACTTGTCGAGCAGGCGCCCTGAAGCCGCAAAGCCGAATAGCCAGGACCAGGCAGTGGTCAGGTGCGAATATCCCATGTACATGCCCACCTCGCCGGGGGGCGCCTGTTTGGAGGCGTACTCGAGAAACCGCGGGGAAAGGAAACATTCCGCGGTTCCCTGCATGAAGATTCCGATTATCAGCATCAGTTCGATGGGGTGCAAGGAAATGGCAAGGAGCTGAATTCGTTCCGTACCCAGGTTTGGGGCGAGCGCCACGGGCAGGGCGGAAAAGGGGATGATGAAAAGAGCGATGCTGATGGAAGTTACCGGCCGAATCTTGCGCACGAACTGTGTGATGAGGACCACGAGACAGGTGACCGTCAACGGATTCACGATGGCGATCCAACCCGGTTTGGAATAATCACCAACCATGCGGAACAAGTACTTGGGCATGGTTGCATAAAGCTGGCCTTGGATCGCCCAGAACCCGCCGATGATGATTATCAGACATAAGAAGCGGATGTTTTTGAGTACCCTCCCCAGCCCGTTAAAAAGCTCAGCAACACTCTTGCCTTCGCCACTCCTATCCGTGGTTTTGAAAGAAAAAAAGATCACGATTAATCCAAGGAGTGAAACAAGCGCGGACAACAGGTTTACCGCCTGGAATCCGGTGATTCCGAGGTCCATCTCGTTTATGCTGATCCGGATAGGATCCGCCACTATCTTTGATATGGTTGATCCGATGTTTACAGCCATGTAAAAAAGAGAAAAGGCTCGGGCCCGGTTGGCGTCGGTCGAACACTTGGCAGTGGTGCCGGAAATGACGGGCTTTACAATGGCTCCTCCCAGCATGATCAATACAAGCGCAAGCACGGCCGCCCACTTCTCCGGTACCGCGCCGAGCATGCCGTACCCGACAGATCCGAGGGCGAAAGCGATCATCAGGGCTTTACGAAACCCGATCTTGTCGGACAAGGCTCCCAAGAAAGTGGGCATGAAATAGAGAAGAAAGGCAAAACCGCCCACGAGGTCACCGGATTCTTCATCCGTGAATCCCACGTCCTCTGTCAGGTAAGCCACCATAAAAAGGAAGGCGCCGTAATAAGCCAACCGCTCGAGTAGCTCAGAGAAGTTGGCTACCCAGAAAACCTTGGGGAACTTCCAGGACATGCTAGCAGCGGTTTTTTCTTCCATTGGTTGTTCCTTCGTTTTTTAATTCCGGGGACGGGGTATTCATTCTCCCCAGCCCGACCGGTCCGACGAGCCCGACAAAACTTAATCCCCGAAAAGCTGCACCAGGTTCAGAACGGTGCATGCCGAAAGCGCCAGCGACCTGTCCGCTATCCACTCCTGCGGGCCGTGGAAGTTCACTCCTCCGGCGAAGACGTTGGGTGTTGGCATGCCCATTGCCGTGAGCCGCGATCCGTCCGTGCCCCCGCGTATGGGGTCGACGCTCGGCGTGAGCCCGGTCATCTCGATCGCCTTTTTCAGGCTGTCCGTGATCTCGGCATGCTTTGAAAGCTCGTCGTACATGTTCCTGTACTGCTCGACGATCTCCACCGTGACCTTGAGCTTGGGCTCCTCAGCCATGAGTGCCTTGCCGATCTCTTTCAAGCGCTCGCACCGTTCCTCCAGGATCTTGACCGTGAAGTCCCTTATGATCAGGTTGGCCTTGCACTCGGCCGCGTCTCCCGAGACATCGGTCGGGTGGTAGAAGCCGTCCCTTCCGTCCGTGCATTCAGGCGTTTCAGCCATGGGAAGGCGCGCCAGGAACTTGCCCATGTAAGTTAGCGCGTTCACCATCTTGCCTTTTGCGTAGCCGGGGTGCACGGAAACGCCCTTGAACGTGACGATGCCCTTGTTCGCGGAGAAGGTCTCGATGTTCATCTCGCCCGGGAAACCGCCGTCGAGCGTGAACGCAAAAGGCGATGCGAAATCCTTCATCGGGAACTTGTTCGCTCCCCTGCCCACCTCCTCGTCCGGGTTGAAGCAGATCCTGAGAGTGGGCCGCTTGATCTCCGGGTCCGAGAGCAGCACCTCGACGGCAGCCATGATCGCCGCGATGCCCGCCTTGTCATCAGCACCGAGCAGCGTGGTCCCGTCCGCCGTGATGATGGTGTCGCCCTTGCATTTCAGGAGCTCCGGTGAATCTTTCGGATCGATTGTAACGCCGTCCTTGAGCTTGATGGGGGAGCAGTCGTAGTTTTTGTGGAACTGCGGCTTGACATCGGTTCCTGAAAACGCGGGTGCTGTGTCCATGTGGGCGCAGAGCCCAACCAGGCCCTTGGCGTTCCCTTTCAGTTCTGCCCTCACATACCCGTTCTCATCCATTTCAGCGCCTTTTACGCCGAGCTCCTTCAGCTCATTAACCAGGTGCTTGCCGAGCGCGAGCTGCTTGTCCGTGCTAGGACATTTTTCGCATTCCTCGTCCGATTGGGTGTCGAACTTCACGTATTCGAGAAACCTGTCCAGTATCTTGGTGTTTTTCAGGATTTCTTCGGGTTTGTTGAATGTGCGCATGAAAATCTCTCCTTACGTGGCAATGAATTATCCGCTCTGCTCTCTATAATCTGTCCGGAACCCGCCATGGTAGCAGAGGGGGAGGAAGAGGACACGAATGAAATGCCAAGAGGGCGAAAGATTTTTCGCCCCTACGGCGGCTGACTGAGCGGCGCCCTCCACTGTTTAGCATGCCGTTTTACCTGGAGGGCGGCAGTCTCTTGCCGCCTCTTGATCGGTTTGTGTGAGTGTCTCCGGTTGTTGCAATTCAACAACACTTTCCCACAGAAAGCGGACCAGGCAAGAATGCCTAACCCGAACATAGCCTAGTCTCATCAAGGCTGGTAAATTTCAGCAGTATCGCTTACCGAGGCAGGGTTGCCGCTGAATCCGCCCGCGAGCAGCCAGGTCCCATCCGGCAGGGGCGCGAAACCGAAAGCGAAGCGGGTCATGTTCAGGCTTGGCCCGGCGCTCCACGTGCCGCTCGACAGGTTGTAGATCTCGCTTGAGCCCAGGATCATCGGGTTGTTGAGGTCTCCCGCGCCTCCGGCCATGGCGATCACGGTGCCGTTGTCCCTGGTCAGCATCTGGCACCCGATGCGTGATGTTGTCATGTCACCGGTCGATGAAAATGTCTGCCCGGACGAATCGACAAGGCTGCAGGTTGTTGTCAGGTCGTAGTCGATGAACGTGCCCGTGGCCCCGCTCACTATCAGGACCTTGCCGCTCGGCAGAAGATGGGCCGAATGAGCAGTCCTTGTGCGAGTCATCGATATTGGCGAGCCGAAAGAACCGATGCCCGTGTTAGGCGTGTAGAGCTCGGCCTTGTCGAGAAGCTCCGGAATCTTTATGCCGAACAGTTCGAAGTATGAAACGCCGCCGGCCACAATTACCTTGGCGTTGCCGAGCCGGGTCGCGGTGAACGCCACCCTGGGCTTGGCCATGTTCGGGCCGCTGCCGAAGCTGCTCGTTGCGGGATCGAAGATCTCGGTCGTTTTCTGCATGGTGTTGATCATCGAGGTCTCGTCCGTGGGATCGGTGTATCCGCCGATCACGAGCACGCGGCCGTCCTCCAGAAGAACCGGCTGGTACATGATCCTCGTCAGCGACATTGCTCCTGCGATGGAGAAGCTGCTTGTGGCCGGGTCGAATACCCACGATGTGGTGGTGGGGTCGTTGGACCCGTTCATTCCGCCGAGAAAGAGCACGCGCCCGTCATCCAAAACGGTTGCCGTCATTCCCGTGCGGGGTGCGGGCAGCGAATAGGGAGCAGCCGCGAACCGCTCGAGGCCCGGTTCGTATAAAAGAACTCCGGCCGTGACATAGGTGCCCGCGCCGGTCACAACAGTGCCGCCCGCCATGATCACTGTCCCGTCAGGAAGCCCGGCTGTTGCAGCGCCTGCTATCCGGTCCGGCATCGTTTCCAGGGTGTATGCAAAGCTGTTGGGATATGCGAACGTCACCCTGTACAGGTTGGATATGTCCAGGATCGGGGTTGCCATGTTGTTGAGCAGGCAGTTTTGAAAGTTAAGGTTCAACCCGTCGAGCAGGGGATCGTTCGGCGCGAACAGGGCCAGCTCCTTTGTGCCGTCAGCTTCGAAGTAATCCACGAAACCCGGTATGGTGGCGCAGAAGGTCAGAAGATCAAACCCCACGTCCAGAGTGCACCACGGCGTGACAGTCGGTCCTGTTGTCAAGGACATGAGAAGGTAGTAGCTCCCGTTCGGCGGGCCCTCGAGGTTTATTGTGAACGTCTGTCCGATCCCTCCGCCGTCCATGCTGATGGACATCTCCTGTGGAGCTGCCATGCCCATGAAAAGACAGCAGAGGAGCGGAACTAGGAACAAGGCTTTCTTGGCTTGGGGGGGGAACATATCAGCTCCTTTTTTCAAAGCGGTTTTATTAGGCGGATGGTGTAGGCTTTCCAAAACATCACATTAATATCATACAACGCATTGGTTTTCAAGGCGGGAACCTTCCCGGAAATTTCCCGGGCCGGGCCCGGCCAAGCCCGGCACGGCATGGGTGCGGCCCGGGAACGCAGCGACTTGCGATACGGGCGAGGTTGCCGCGTGTATTCACCGACACTCCGGATCAGTATGTGATCGTTGTCTCACCGATGTTGCTCGTCCCCCGGAACAGACCGGTTCCTTGATCGAAAGTGGCCACCTGGGATTGGAATATGATGCCGTTGAGCCCGAGCGGAATCTGAATCTCGAGGGAACCCAGCCCGGCGGTATCCAGGCTTTGCGAGTTGATGATGATGAACTGCAGCAGAACCGGGAAGCCGTAATATGTGAATGTCGTGTTATCCAGCGAAACGAGAAGGTGCGAAAAATCATCCGCGCCGCCGCCGAAGCTCCATGCGAACATTTGACCTTCCGGGGCAAGATCAGCAACACTGAGGACCGGCGGATCGTTTTCGATGTAGGTTAAGTACCCCGGATTGCTCGTTTCCCATGCGTTGGAGACCCTGACCTCGGTTATTCCTAGCATCGACGCTTCAGGCGCGGGGAAAAAGATCGTTTGATCATCATCGATCGTAAATCCGGCCGGGGCGCTCAAGCACACGTCTCCGCACTGAACCTCTGTTGCCAGGGAAAAGTTGTCTCCGGTCAAAATGACATTCCCGCCCATGAAGGATTTGACAAGGGCCGGGCTGACCTGGCTGATCTCAGGGGTCATCGAAGGGGCTATCGCCTCCATGGCCGCCTCCACATCAAGCCTTCCGTGTTTGACCCAGGTTCCCACGTCGACTGCAGAGGTTTGAATCGCGTTGCGCACGGTCCACGCGTTAGCCTGGGTCCTCTGGCTGCCAAGGAGCGAGTAAAGAAGCACTGCCGCGCCCGCGACATGCGGGCAGGCCATGGATGTGCCGTTGGATATCGTGTAACCGCCGGAGTTCCATGTGGACACGATGTCCTTGCCCGGCGCCGCCACGCTGACCCAGCTTCCGTATGTTGAAAACGATGCCCTGGAATCGTTGGACTTTGATGCGGCCACCGCGATGACACGGGAGTACGCCGCGGGGTAGTGTTTCGAGGTGTTGCCGCTGTTGCCGGCCGCTGCAACGCATACGCAGCCGGCGCTGTACGCCGCATCGATCGCTGTTTCCATGCTTGAGCTTTTACTCGTGCTCCCGAACGACATGGAGATCACGAGCGCGCCCGAGCTCTTTGCCTCGTTGATGCACTGGATTATCGTGCTTACGGCAAATGCGTCCTTGCCGGCCCTGTAAGACAGGAACCTGCAGTCATGAGCCACACCCGCAACACCGATGAGGTTGTTCGTGGCGGCTGCCGCGATCCCCGCGGTGAGCGTTCCGTGGCCGTTTGTGTCGTTGGGATTCGAATCGTTGCCGTAAAAGTCGTAGCCGCCGGCATAGTTGGGAACCAGGTCGGAATGGTTCATGTCCACGCCCGTGTCGATCAAGGCCACGAGCGCTCCGGGCGATCCTGTGAAATGGTCCCATGCATCATCGCACTCGATCTTTTTCGGGCCCCATTGCTGGCTCCAGAAAGGGTCGTCCGGCACGTGGAAAGGTTTGTACACGAAGTTCGGCTCGGCAAAGAGCACGCCCGGCATGCTGCCGAGCGCCTCGATCGTATCGTCGAGCGATCCGTTGTCGAAACGAAGGCGTTCGATTTCATGCGGAAGCGCCTCTATCTTCCGTGCCCCGGCCTGCTCGCGAACCTCGGCCCTGGCCGCGGCGTGCACAACGCTTTTTTTGAAGCGCACCAGCACCTCTCCCTTGACAACCCAGGCGCCTTTCCATTTTTCAAGCTCAAGAACGGGGTCGGGATTTTCGCCCGCCTGGGCGTACACCGCAACGGGCGCCGACAAAACAAGAGCGCAGAACACAGCGGCGGATAATACAATAGCGATGGGCCTCGTGCGGTGTGATAACATAACCAGTTCCCCTTCATGAACCTCGTAGGATCAACAACTATTAATATTATCATCAATTGCCTGAAAAACCATTAATATTTTTTAATGTTTTATTTTTGAGAAGACGTTTTTAAGGGGGGTCGTTATTAGCGCTTCCTCTCCATTATTCCCACGGAGGGCGGACACATAGGTCCGCCCCTACGGCGGCTGACGGAGCGGCGCCCTACACTGTTAATAGGTCGGTTGACCATCTTCTGGAGGGCGGCACTCTGTTGCCGCCTCTTCGGTTCCGGCGCCGACAAAGCGGCGCCCTCCACTGTTTAACCGGTGCTTGCCGTTTCTTCTGGAGGGCGGCAGTCTCTTGCCGCCTCTTCTCTTCTCTTTCCTTTCCTGAACATTTTCCTTGGTGGGTATCCCTTGACCCCTGTTTCTCCCGGGTGCTATAACATCTCCCTTCGGAGGAGGCAGTATGCCCATCGACAAAGACGACAAAAACACCTCCCGGGAAAGGGCGGAAAAGCTCTTCCGCGAGTTTCTCGCCCGCCGCGAGGCCGACGACGAGGTGACGGCGGACGAGTATTTCGCCAAACACCCCGAACTCGAGCATGAGCTGAAGGAGCTTTTCAGCACACTGAAGACTGATGAAACGGAGGAGATAGACCTCGGAGAAGGTAAAGCCCCTGCATCCGGACCTGCCAAGGACCGGGAAACCATCGGCGACTTCCGCATCATCCGCGAGATCGGCTCGGGCGGCATGGGCACGGTGTACGAGGCGGAGCAGCTTTCGTTGAAGCGGCGTGTGGCCCTGAAGGTGCTGCCTTCGCACCTGAGTTTTTCTGACCAGGCAGTGTGTAAGTTCCAGCGCGAGGCTGAAGCCGGCGGCAGGCAGCAGCACGCTGGTATCGTGGGAGTGATTGCGGTGGGCGAGGAGGAAGGCGTCCACTACATTGCCCAGGAGCTGATCAAGGGCGGGTTCACACTGGCTGACAGGCTCGGGGATCTCGGCAG
The DNA here is from genome assembly GCA_964542475.1 of uncultured Phycisphaerales bacterium. Lineage (GTDB taxonomy): Bacteria > Planctomycetota > B15-G4 > B15-G4 > CAYZWU01 > CAZIUL01. The sequence goes on from CAZIUL010000005.1 coordinate 153,484, forward strand.
AGGGAAGCGGGCTACCTGCGCGAGACAGCAGGGCTTGCAGCGGAGATCGCGGACGCGCTGCAGCACGCGCACTCCACAGGCGTGATCCACCGGGATGTGAAGCCTTCTAACATCCTTCTGACCCCGGAAGGCGCGCCCAAGGTGACCGACTTCGGCCTTGCCCGCATCGAGGATGCGCTCGCGCTCTCCCGCACCGGGGATTTCGCGGGCACCCCGTACTACATGTCACCCGAACAGGCAGCCTCGCGCCGTATCGGCATCGACCATCGCACCGACATTTTTTCGCTCGGTGCCACCCTGTACGAGATGCTGACTCTCAAGCTTCCCTTCGAAGGTGACACCAGCCAGCAGGTCCTGCGGAAAATTCTGCTCGAAGACCCGCCTGACCCGCGAAAGCTCCGCTCGCGCACCCCGCGCGACCTGGCTGTGATCTGCCTCAAGGCCATGGAGAAGAGGCCGGATCACCGTTACCAGAGCATGGAGGAGTTATCAGCGGACCTGCGTCGTTTTACGAACAACGAACCGATTGTAGCGAAGCCGCCCGGCCCGATCGCGAGGGGCGTGAAATGGGTGCGGCGCCATCCCGTGGTAAGTGTTGCGGGAGCGGTTGCGGTTGTGGCGCTTTTGGTGATCTCTGGTTTATGGTGGCGCGCAACAGAGGCGGAGCAGGCAACCGCTGCCGCGCTTACACGGATCAAAGAGGAGAAGGCTGCTACTGCTGCAGAGCGCGACCGTGCAATAGCAGCCGAGAAAACGGCAAAACAACTCTCTTACTACGCTTTTCTTCGCTCAACTCAAGATGCCTTGAATGCGAATAACTTTGCGGAGGCGAGGCGAACGCACGAGCTCTGCCCGGAGGAGTACCGCGAATGGGAATGGCACCACTTGGCCTTGAGGCTTGATCAGAGCTTGCAGACGTTGAAGGGGCATGAAAACGGAGTAGACTCCGTCGCCTGGAACCCTACAGGCACGCGGATCGTGTCAGGATCGGGGGATAATACCCTTCGCGTTTGGGCTACGGCTACTACCGGCGAGTGTGTACAAACGCTTACGGGACATGAAAACGGGGTGACCTCCGTTGCCTGGAATCCTACGGGCACCCGTATCGTGTCCGCTGAGCCTTATGGGGTTTTTCGCATCTGGGACGCAGCCACTGGGGACTGCATACAAACGGTTACGGGGAATGAAAGCTATGTGTCCTCCCTCGACTGGAATCCGGCTGGCACGCTGATTGTGTCTGGGGCTCTGAATAGGACCGTTCGCGTCTGGGATGCGTCTAATGGACGGTGCGTGCAAACGTTAGCTGGGCATGAAAGCGGAGTGACCTCTGTTGCCTGGAATCCTTCAGGCACGCGGATCGCGTCCGGGTCATATGATAGTACAATTCGTATCTGGGATGCTGCCACTGGTCAGTGCGTTCAAACGATCACGGGGCATGATGATATGTGGGGGGGGATCTCCGTTGCCTGGAACCCTGCTGGCACGCGGATCGTGTCAGGGTCGGATGACGAGACCGTTCGCGTCTGGGACGCGTAGAGCGGGCAGTGTCGCCAAACGCGTCAAGGGGATGAGAGGGATGTAT
>CAZIUL010000005.1:155075-170083 GCA_964542475.1 uncultured Phycisphaerales bacterium
CCCGCCCCCCCCCCCCCCCGCCCCCGGCGCATCCCCGCGCCGCCCCCCCCCACGCCTGGCCCCCGCCTGGCACCCGGATCCTGCCCGGGGCGCGGCGGGGTAACGTTCGCGTCTTGGATGCTTCGACCGGCAAGTGTACACATACGCTTACCGGGCATGAGAAGGCTGTATATTCCGTCGCCTGGAATCCTGCCGGCACGCGGATCGTGTCAGGGTCGGATGACGAGACCGTTCGCGTCTGGGACACTTTGAGCGGGGAGTGTGTGCAAACACTTAGGGGACATGTAAGACAGGTATCCTCCGTTGCCTGGAACCCGTCCGGCACGCGGATCGTATCAGTGTCGGATAATGGTATCGTTCTAATCTGGGAGAGCGATTTTGAGCAGGCGCGCGCCATGCGGCATGGTGCTGAGAGAAGGCGCAGGCTCCAGCTCATTGTCGATGAACTTTTCAAGGAACATCTTTTTCTTGAACCAGTAATGGAAGCGCTGGGGAAAAATCCAAACCTCGACGACACTCACCGCACGACCGCTCTCCGCATGGCAAATGCCATCGGAAACTCTTACGCGAACTCTTACCTGCTCGATCTCAATGGTAAGGCAAGGTCTCTCGTGAACCCGTTTCACGAGCACAAAACGAAAGAAGCGGTGCACGTGCTGCGCCTCGCGCGCGCGGCTGTCAGTATTGAACCCGGGGATTGCATGATTCTCGACACCTATGCATGGGCCCTCTTTGCCAACGGCCTGTACAACAAAGCGATCGCCGCATCCAAACGTACGATCGAGCTGGATCCAGGTAGCAAGAAAGTGGAGTACCTGTGGTCGTTCTGTTGCCTGCGCGTCATGGTCGAAAAAGCCACGGGGACGGAGCACTCTTTTCATTAACTCCTTCCAATCGTGCCATGACCTTGCCCCATGCCACCACGTTATTAAGTGCTTCGTTCCCGTATTACGCGTCCCCGTATTAATTCTGCTTCTCTCTTGTGTATAAAACCCCTGTAAAGGATGCTTATCCCGCTTATTTCATACTCTTCGTCGCGAGGTAGCTGTAAACTGTGATGTGGCAAGGCGCATGTCAGGAGACGACCGCAGGCCTGTTCTTACAGGTTGAGGATCGTCTCCCGGCATGAAACGCAGCCACAGTGCAGTTTACGGTGCCGCAGCAGAAGAGGAGGAAATATGCGGGCTAGGTTGCTGGAAATGCTGCTTCACAGCGTGAAAAGGAACGAGCAATGAACACGAAAAAACAGATGTATGCGGTGCTCACCGGAGATGTGATAGATTCATCAAAGCTGGAGCCTCGTGAGCTGAAATCCGTCATGCAAAGACTTCGGGATGATGCAGCGAAACTGGCAAGCGTGTTTCCCGACACCGTTTGTGGGAAGCTGGATGTCTTTGGCGGGGACGGATGGCAAATGCTGATGCAGCGCTGCGATCTTTCGTTTAGGGCTGCTCTTTTTCTCCGGGCCGAGGTGAAGAGCTTGGAGAAGCTGAAGATCGACACGCGGGCGGCAATTGCCTGGGGTGCGGTCAACGAAGACACACTGAATCTCGAACGGGTTTCTGAATCAACCGGCGAGGCCTTTACAGCGTCTGGACATCTGCTGGAAGAGATGCCCAAGCGCTCCCGCCTGCTCTTGCGGACCGGTGAAACTTTGCCGGAGTCCTTGTTTCTCGGGAGTGCGGTCAGCCTTGTTGACGAATTGGCTGCCCGTTGGACACCCCGGCAGGCGCAGACGCTTGCCTTGGCCCTCCTGAATCACAGCCAGAAAGAGATAGCATCCATGATTGACAGAAGTCAGCCCACAGTGCAGAAAACGCTCCAACGAGCCGGCTGGAAAGGGGTTGAGGAGCTGTTGGGGCAGATAGAACATAGACCCCAGCGTCTATAATGCACCGTTATAGACGGTCGAGGCTATAAACGGAGTTCACAGGTTTGCCTGTTATTGTGGCTTAAAGAAGGTGCTTGATGGAGAAGTTGGCCGCTGTACTGATTGCCGCGCATGCAATAGCGGATTTTATGCTGCAAACAGACGGACTGGCGAGACGGAAGGAAAAGGTCGGCTTCCTGCTGTTGCATGCGGCGGTTCATGCCGGCCTGACCTATGTTGTCTTGCAGGCGTGGACATGCTGGCAGGCCCCGCTTATTGTTCTTGTCGTGCATGCCATGATTGATCACGTGAAGCAGCGTTGGAGCAAGGACACGGCAACCTCCTTCACGCTGGACCAGGGCATCCATGTTTTCAGCCTGCTCGCTCTTGCATGGCTTCTGGCCCGCGAAGCTTGGATTCCCATCTTCTCGGGTGTTGGGTTCAAACCCCTTGTGGCGGTGGCGGGGTTCGTTGCCACAGTTCAGGGCTCCGGCTTCCTCATCGGTAAGTTTGCCAAGCGCCTCACTGAGGAAAACAAGCTTGAATTGGATGGCCTGAAAAACGGCGGCAAACTGATCGGCCAGTTGGAACGGGCGCTCATCTTTCTCTTTATCTTCATCGGCCAACCCGCGGGCATCGGGTTTCTGGTGGCGGCAAAGTCGATTCTCCGGTTTGCAGAAGCAAAGAAGCAGAAGCTGGCCGAGTACGTTCTGATCGGAACGCTGTTGAGCTTCTCCCTGGCGGTTGCCCTGGCGTCGATCACCAAATGGGCCATGGACCTCTGAGAATCACCATACAAAACCGAGCCTGGAGGGCGGCACTCTGTTGCCGCCTCTTTTTTCCGGCGCCGACGGAGCGGCGCCCTCCATTGTTGCAGTGCATGTCCGCTTCTCTGTCCCCGTATTTCTTGCAAACGCAGGCTTTTCTGCTATTTACCTAAAACAATGAGGCATAATTCATGAATGAAATCGGTACCGATCAGGACCGCAAGTGGTACGAGACAGCTTTCGAAGAGCTGTACCCGACGATCTACCCGCACAGAGACGACGATTCCGCGGAACGGGAGATCCATGCCCTGGTCCGCGCCCTCGGGCTGACAGGCTGCACGGGCAAGGTCCTTGACCTTTGCTGTGGCGCTGGAAGGCATGCGAGCGCGCTTTCGCGGATGGGCTTTACGGTTCTCGGGGTTGATCTGTCGCCGTACCTCCTCGGACAGGCCGGCGCCAGGCCCGATCTGACCGGCCTCCTGGCAAGGGCTGACATGATTGCGCTGCCGTTTCGCCCCGGCTTCGGCCTGGTGCTGAACCTCTTTTCCAGCTTTGGCTACTTCATGGACGAACGGAAAAACGAACACGTCCTTTGCGAGATCTTTCGCGTGCTAGTCCCTGGCGGCTGCCTCGTGCTCGATCACATGAACAGGAGCCATGTCGAAAACAACCTTGTGCCCGTCGATTCGGTCGAGCGGAACAGCGCCTTGATCCGGCAGCGTCGCAGGATCGAAGGCAGCAGGGTGATCAAGGAGATCGAGGTGCACATGAAGAACGGCGAATCCGCGCGCTTTTTCGAAAGCGTGCGCATGTACACCCCGAACGAGATGAAAAACGTCCTGTTGTCAGCCGGCTTCGGCTCGGTTCGCCTGTTCGGCGGTTTTGACGGAGAGTCTCTCACCGAGGCCTCTTCCAGGATGATTGTTTTTGCCGAGAAGGCAGGGGTGGAACCTTGACGCGTCTCGAGTTCGAGATAAGGGAGCATGCGTTCGAAGCCCTTCCGCTTTTCGGGAAAGCACACCCCCTGACAAGGCTTGCGGGCGATGAGCTGCGCGAAGCCGGCTTTCCCCTTTTCGAACATGTACACGAACCGCCCCCCCCCAGCAGCTCCTCTTACATGGACCGCTCCCGGATCTCATCGCTGCTTTCATCGCTCAATCCGGATCTCCCTGCCTTGCTTTCGGATGCGTGCTGCGTGATCGCCGGTCAGCAGCCCGGCCTTCTCACCGGGCCTATCTATACCTTTCTCAAAGCGGTCGGCACCATCGCCCTTGCCCGCACCCTGTCCGATTCCTGGAACAAGCCGGTTTACCCGCTGTTCTGGGTGGCGTCAGAGGACCACGATGTGCTCGAGGTCAACCGCGTGCACCTGCACAACAAGCGCTTCGTTTACCCTTTCGCGGGCGAGCTGCGGCGCGGCCGCGTCCCGCAGGTCGCGGACATCCCGATCCACGCCGCAAAAGATGAGCTGCTCGCCTTTCTGGACGATGTGTTGCCCAAGACCGAGTTCACGCCATGGATCATGGATGCCGTGGCGAGCGCTGATTATTCGAGCTATGACACCGCATTCAAGAGCCTCATGCGTTTCATCTTCAAGGGGACCGGCCTTCGCCTTGTTGATCCGCACGCCTTGAGAAGCCTGACAGGCCCGGTGCTTGCAGACCTCGTCCGGAGGTGGCCCGAGGTGCGCGAGGCTTTCGAGGAAGGGAAATCGATCCTGCGCAGGGCAGGTGTCGCCCCGCCGCTCGAATCGCCTGGGCTTTTCGAGATTATCGATGGAAAAAGAGCGCCGCTCGGTTTCACAAAAGACACGGTCCTCCTTTCAGGCGGAGATGCCTCCTTCGATGAGGCTGCACGCGAGATCAGGGCGAGGCCCCACAGCTTTTCCCCGGGCGCCGCGCTCCGTCCCATGCTCCAGGATGCGGTGCTGCCGGTTTCCGTCACGATAGCAGGACCCACAGAGCTTTTCTACCTCTGGCAGATCCGCCCGCTCTATCACATCGCCGGGATCAGGCCGCCCCTTCTGCTGCCGCGGCCGTCAGCAACCTTCGTAGAAGAGAAGACGGTCAAGAGCGCACGCAAGACGGGTCTTGAAGGTGAGCGGATCTTCGATGTTCTGCACGCGATAAAGAACCATGCGAGCCTCGTGGAGCCAGATCCTGAAACCGCCCGGATCAAGGAAAAAGCAGGGGCGTTCATTAGCGAGCTGGAAAAGGTATACTCAGGTGACGAGCCGCGCTGGCTCGCCAGAAGCAAGCGTGCCCTGTCCGCGCAAACGGAAAAGCTGGTCCGCCGCCTCGGCAAGGAGCGGCTCGATGCCGCGGGCAGGGGGCGTTCCGCACTCGAAAAGGTTGCAAGCGCCATTTATCCGGATGGAAAGCCGCAGGAGCGCCGCGCGAACGTGTTCTGGTTCTTGAACCTCCACGGGACGGACTTTGCAAGGCTTGCCATTGAAAAGCTGGACCCCCTGAGCTCGAAGCACCAGGCGGCCTACATGAAACCAAATAACCTGAAGGAAACGGAAAGAGAGTAGACCATGGGAATCGATTTGCTGGCAGTGGGCGCGCATCCCGATGATGTGGACATGATCGCGGGCGGAACAGTTGCAAAGATGGCGAGCATGGGCAGGTCTGTGGTGATCATCGATCTCACAAGGGGAGAGATGGGCACGAGGGGGTCGCCGGAAAAGCGCGCGCACGAGGCAAGCGAAGCCGCAAAGGTCCTGGGCGTGAAGCAGAGGATCACGCTCGACCTCGGCGACGGCATGCTCGAGGACAACGCAAAGAACCGGACCCGCCTGATCGAGGCGATCCGCGAGTTCAGGCCGGCGCTTGTAATGGGACATCACTGGGAAGACCTTCACCCGGATCACGCGGCAGCGGGCTCGATAATGCGCTCTGTCATGTACCCCTGCGGCTTTGCAAACCACCCGGCCAAGGGCGAGCCTTTCAGGCCCGCGGAGTTCCTTTTCTTCATGGGCCACTACCATTTCGAGCCGAGCTTTGTCGTGGACATCACCGGGTATCACGACCGTAAGATGGAAGCGGTCAAATGTTTTTCGTCCCAGCTTTATTCGGAGGGAAGCAGCGAGCCCGCCACCGGGATCTCGCGGCCGGATTTCCTCAAAAAACTCGAAGGCCGCGCAAGGCACTACGGCAGCCAGATCGAGCGCACGTTCGGCGAGCCGTTTATGGTCATGCGGGCGGTACCTGTGGATGATCCGGTGGAGCTGTACGCGCCGTTTCACAAGGTTCACGCGGGGAATGAGAGGAAGCCGTGAAGATCGCAATATCCTGCCATTCGTCCCAGGGCGGCTCCGGTGTGGCTGCAACGGAGCTCGCAACAGCGCTTGTGCGCAACGGGCACGATGTGCACCTCGTGGCGTGCGAAAGGCCGTTCAGGCTGCTCACCGGTTCAGGGGTTGCGTTTCATGAGGTGGAGATTCCCGACTACCCCCTGTTCCGGTTCCCTCCACACGATCTTTCACTCGCGAACAAGCTCGCAGCGGTGACCGTGGAGCACGGCCTCGACATCATCCATGCGCATTACGCGGTGCCGCACGCGGTGACCGCTCTTCTCGCGAGGCAGATCGTTGTGCCGCATGATGTTCGTGTTGTAACAACCCTTCACGGCACCGACATCACACTGGTCGGAAGCCACAACAGTTTTTATCAGCTTATCCGCCACGCGATCACCGGATCTGACGCGGTCACCGCCGTGTCTAGCTGGCTTGCGCGGGAGACCGCGGATCGCTTCTCCATTGAGGCGCCGCTTGTGGTGCCAAATTTTGTTAACGTTGAACGGTTCAACCCGGCCGGGCGCGCGCCTCATCCCGGGCCGGATGGAGAGTTTACACTTGTGCATGCGAGCAACCTGAGGCCGGTGAAGCGGATAACCCACATCATCCGCACATTCAAGGAGGTGCGCGCAAACGTGCGGGCCAGGCTCATGATCTTGGGGCACGGCCCGGAGGAGGGCACGGCCAGGGAGCTCGCAGCGGAGCTCAGGATCAGCGACAGCGTTTCTTTCAACGGGATATCCAGCGAGATGCCCGAGCAGCTCAGGTCCGCGCACCTTTACATGTTGTTGAGCGACTATGAGTCGTTCGGGCTCTCCGCTCTCGAGGCAATGGCATGCGGCACCCCGGTTGTTGCGAGCGCTGCGGGCGGCCTGCCCGAGGTGATCACAAACGAAAAAACCGGCCTGCTCTGCCCCAACGAAGCCCCGGCACTGGTTGCGAGGCGTGTTGTGGATGTCCTGAAAGACGCGAAAAAATGGAACGCCATGAGCGATGAAGCGGCGCGTGCGGCACATTTGCGTTTCAGCGCCGGCGAGATTGTCCCGCAATACGAGGCGGTGTACGAGCGGGCTTTGGAAGGAAAGGAGAGTACAGCATGATTATGGAACAGATAAGGGCCGGGGGAGACCGCAACTTCGCATACCTCGTTGGGGACGAGAGCACAAAAAAAGCTGCTGTGGCGGATCCTGCACACGATCCGGCGATGGTGCTTTCCAGGGCAGAGGCATGCGGCCTGGAAGTCGTATACCTGATAAACACGCACGGCCACCACGATCACACGAACGGAAACAAGCACGTTTTGTCTAGAACGGATGCGAAGCTGATCGCGGGCGGGCCGGGAGGTGTAAAGGACGGAGAGATTTTTTCCCTTGGGGAGGTGGTGCTGCGCGTCATTGCCACGCCCGGGCACACGCAAGACGGGATCTGCGTTCTTGCCGAGGGCTTGTCCGGGCCTGGGCAGCTTATCACGGGCGATACCCTTTTCGTCGGCAAGGTCGGGGGCACCGGTTTCGGCGAGGATGCCAGGGACGAATACGATTCGATCCACGAAAAACTGATGATCCTGCCCGATGACACCCTGGTCTGGCCCGGCCACGACTACGGTGTCGCACCGTCTTCGACAATCGGCAACGAGAAAAGCACGAACCCGTTTATCTTGAGGGAAAGCTTCGAGCGGTTCGTGGACCTCAAAAGGAACTGGCTCGCCTACAAGGAGGAGCACGGGATCGACTGAGATCGTGGAGGGCGGCACTCTGTTGCCGCCTCTGCGGTTCCGGCGCCGACGAAGCAGCGCCCTCCATTGTTGAACCGGCGCATGTCCTTGTTCTTCTGGAGGGCGGCACTCTGTTGCCGCCTCTTCGGTCCCGTCCTCCAACCGGTGTTCCGTCCCCGTATTTCGCTTGATTCTTTTTTATGGGGTAACGATACTTGTTTTCCTTACGTGCGGTTTATGAGGGACCGAGAAAGGTCGACAGGACACGGTTAAAGGGTCATGGCGTTGAACGAGAAAGCAGAAACCTCAGCACAACAAAGCGGAACGAAGCGCACCTTTGTTTTCGTTCTCACCTTTGCGCGCATGCCGCTCGCCATTGTTTTCGCATTTATCTATCTTACCTGCGAGCTCACGACAACAACAGTCATCATTGGCCTCGCCTTGCTTTTTTTGGTCGAGCTGAGCGATCTGCTGGATGGAATGCTGGCCAGGCAGTGGGGGGTCACCACCGAAGACGGGGCCATGATGGACCCTTACATGGACAGCGTGTCCAGGCTGGTCGTGTTCTGGGCCCTTGCATGCGCGGGAATCACACTTGCGATAGTTCCCCTGGTGATGGCGATAAGGGATGTGACCGTGGCGTACTGCCGCATCACCTACGCCCGCGGGCGGATGACGGTGAAGTCGAAGTGGAGCGGGAAGATCAAGGCAGCGGTTCAGGCCGGCGGCGCAATGCTTCTCGCGGCAAGCCCTGTTTATCACACCCTTACAGGCGACTGGCCCGTGTTGACGGTGTCGTGGATCGTTGTGGTTGTCACTGCTTTTTCATCGCTTGAATACGTTAAGGCGGCCCTCGCTGTAAGGCGGAGTTGATTTGACTCCGAACAGGTTCATACAATCGCTTGCCAAGGTGTGCGGGGAGCACCTGCTCGACGAGAAGTGGCTGCTTTGCCCTTCCCTCAGGGTTGGCTACCAATGGCTTGAAGCTGCGACACTCGGGCAGGATGCGCCTTCGGGCGGCCTGGTCAACGTCCGGTTGAAAACGCTGAAAAGCATGGCGATCGAGCTTGCCGGGATCGAAAAACTGCATCCTGCCCGCTGCCTTGTGTCTGATCTTGCCGGCTCCATGATCATGGACCACGTCCTTCACAGCCTCAGATCCGACCTGTCCGACAAGAAAGGTTATCTTTTTTCCCTCCAGCCCGGCCTTAACCTGTCCCGCATGACTTTTCATGCCATGCATAACCTGAGCATGGCCCGCCTCGATGCGGCGAAGATTCGCGCGATGGAGTTCGGGGTTCCGGCCAAGGGAGAGGAGCTGGCGCTCCTGCTTGAAAACTACTTCGCATCGCTCGAATCGGCAGGCCTTGTCGATTATGCCGAAGTTCTGCAGATGGCCATAAAGCTGATGCGCAGCACTCCGGATAACGGCCGTGTGCCCGGAGACGTTTTGCTGCTCGTGCCAACGGATCTGGACACGGAACCGCTTGAGGAGGAGCTTCTGGACGCTTTTGTGCGCAGGCAAAAAAAGCTTCTTCCTGTTGATGAACCCATCAGTGTTAAAAGCGATGAACGTCCCGGCGAGCCTGCCACGGATGACCTGGGCCTTCTCAGGTGGCTCTTTTCTCCTGCTGCCGCGCCAAAGCCTTTTTCCGACGGAACAGCATCGGTGTTCAGGGCCGTGGGGGAGGTGAACGAGGTGCGCGAGGTGCTCCGCCGCTGTTTCGCTGTGCGCCTGCCGCTTGACCGGGTCGAGCTGCTTCACACGGACCATGCCGTGTATGCACCGCTTGTGCACGAGATCATGACGCGGGTTTTCAGGGATGGCGATGACAGCGAAACCGGGGAATGCGAAGGCCCGGCAGGCGAGCTGCCTGTCACCTTCGCCGAGGGAATCCCGGTCATCCTGACGCGGCCCGGCAGGGCGCTCGCAGCGTGGCTGTCGTGGATTCTGGATGACTGCCCGCAGAAGGCGCTCTTCAGGATGATCCGGGAAGGGCTCTTGCACGTGGCTGACAGCGGGCAGGACGAGGGCAGTTTCCCTTTCAACAAGCTCGCAAAGAGGTTCGCTTCCTTGCCAATCGGGTTCGGGCTTAGCCGTTACTCCGGGAAGATCAACGAGAAGACAGCATCGCTGGAACGCGCGCTGGAAAAAGGAAAAGGGAGCTGCCGGCTGCTGCGGGGTGATGAGGAGACAGGCCGGCATCCGGGCGCAGGCGGCAGGCAGGCCGAGCTCGACGATTTCAATCTGCTCAGCCGGTTCGTGGACAGGCTGCTCCGGACCACGCCTGAAGGCAGCGACCCGGCCCGCGAGATCGTGGACAAGGCTGAGGGCTTCATCGAGCATATCGCCCGCAAGAAGGACGAGCTCGACAACCTTGCAGCGCACCACCTGCTCCGGGCACTGAGAGAGATGCGCCGCCTTCTCGACGGGAGAGGCGACCATCTTACGCGTCCCGTGTGGGACTGGTTGGGCTCCCTTCCGTCCGAGCTCACCGTGGGGGGGAGCGGTCCAAGGCCGGGCAAGCTTCATGTGGCGCATGTGGCATCGGGCGGGCGAACAGGCAGGCCGCACACCTTCATCGTGGGCCTGGATGAAAGACGTTTTCCAGGCGCCTCTTTACAGGACCCGGTGCTGCTCGATTCGGAGCGGAGCTCGCTTTCGAAGAGGCACGGGTCAGAGCTTCCCCCTGCAGGGCGGAGCCTGGCCGGGAAGATGAACGCTTTCGCGCGCCTTCTTTCGCGCCTGAGAGGGGCGGTGACGCTCAGCTTCTCGTGCCGCAGCCTGGAGGATGATTGCGAGACCTTTCCGAGCCCGGTGGTGTTATCTGCGTACCGCATCCTTTCAGGCGAACACGAGGGAGACCAGGAGAGCTTCTCCGGATGGGTGGGTGTGCCCGCCTCGTTCGCGCCTTCGATGGAGGCCGCCTGCCTGGACTCGTCGGAGTGGTGGCTTTACCGGTTGTGCGCGTCGCTTCCCGTAAAGGATCCCGTATCCGCGGTAGGAAGCCATTTCCCACACCTCGACGCGGGCCTGCGCGCGCTCCATGACCGGTTGAGCGACCGCGTCACCGAGCACGACGGCCTTGTTGTGCCGGTCGGAAACTCCGACGACACCCTTGATCCCGCGTCGCCCGCGGGCCCGGTGCTCTCCGCACACAGCCTGGAAACCATAGCGCGCTGCCCGCTGAGGTATTTTTACATGAAGGTGCTCGAAATCGAGCCGCCGGAAGAGCTCGACCTCGATCAGAACAGGTGGCTTGATGCGCTAGCGTTCGGCTCGCTTCTCCACGAGCTGTTCCAGCGGTTCATGGATGAGGCGGTTCGAAAGAAACTTTTTCCCCTCAGCATCGAGCGGGATGCCCCTTTGCTCGATGAGATCCTGCAGCGGTTGGTTGATGCGTACAAGGAGCTTTTCCCTGTTCCCAACGAGAGCGCGTTCAAGAGACAGATGATCCGGCTGAAAAAGGCGGCAGCGATCTTTCTTCGCTCGGAGCAGGAATATTGCACGGTGTTCGAGCCGGTTTATCTCGAGGTTTCCGTGTGCGTGAAGCCAGGGGAGATGCCGACCGCAATCGACACGCGAGAGCCGGTCGCGCTTGCCCTGCCCGGTGGAAAAAGGATCAGGGCCCGCGGCCGCATCGACAGGGTCGACAGGGCGCGCGGGTCGGAGCCCGGCCGCTTTTCGGTGCTGGACTACAAGACCGGGAGAGCGGACAGGTTCAAGAAGGCGGAGCTCTTCGAAAAAGGCCGGGTGATCCAGCACGCGCTCTACATGGGCATGGCGGACGCGCTTCTGAAAAAGAAGGTCTCCCAGGATTCGGTAGTGGAGAAGGCGGGGTACTTTTTCCCTGGCGAGCATGGCAAGGGTGATCGCGTGGGCTGGACCGCGTCCGAGCTTTCGGGGTGGAAGAATGTGATCGAGCGGCTTTGCGCTGTTGCGGCCGGCGGCTGTTTCCCGGCAACTGTTGAGGTCGAGCAGTGCTACTATTGCGATTACGCGCAGGTCTGTGGCAATATCCAGGATGTGGTACGCGCCTCCGGGACCAAGCTCGACAACGAAACGAACACCCTGCTTGATCCTTACAGGGAGCATCTGCGTCATGGGCAAGAATAACACCGGCCCTCTACCGGACCAGAGCGCGCGCGATCTCATCGAGCGTGCCCTGGACAGGACCCTGCTCGTGGAAGCCGCGGCAGGCACCGGCAAGACCACGTCCATGATAAACCGCATGACATCGCTCATTGCCGAGGGCGGGTGCAAAAACATCGAGACCATGGCTGCTGTGACCTTCACCCGCAAGGCAGCGGCTGACCTCAGGGCGCGTTTCCAGGTTGCGCTGGAAGAATCGGCGCGGGAGGCGGCTGATGAAAGCCCTGCCGGGGCGCGCTTGAGCAGGGCGCTGGAACGCATCGACAGCCTGTTTATCGGAACGATCCATTCCTTCTGCGCGAGGCTCATCAGGGAGCGCCCCGTGGAAGCCCGCGTGGATGTGGAGTTCAGGGAGGCGGACGATCAGGAGGACCTCCGCATGCGCCGGCAGGCCTGGGAGGAGTATGCGGCAGCGCTCTATGCCAAGGATGACCCCCTGCTCGACGAGCTCGACAGGCTCGGTCTTGAGATCGGGATGCTTAAAGGTGCGTTCATAAGCTTTGCGGAGTACCCGGATGTTGACGAATGGCCGGCGGAAAAAACAGCTCTTCCGGATCTCGAAGACGCGGTGCGCGAGCTCAAAGGGTATGCGGCCCACATGAGGCGGCTCGCGCCGACCTTTCCCGTTGACACGGGCAACGACAGCCTGATGGACAGGTACAGGCGGATCTCGCTCATGTGCATGCATGCGGGCCTCGACGAGACAAAGGAGGTCATGGAGATCTTCGAGGAATGCAAAACAGCGAACGTGGTTCTGAAAAACTGGCCGGGGGGCAAGGAGCAGGCCAAGCCCGAGAAGGAGCGGTGGGAGGAGTTTGTTGATAAGCGCGCCGTGCCCATACAGGCTGCCTGGTACGAGCACCGGTACGAACCGGTCATGCGGGCCGTACAGGGGGCAATGAAAAGCTACGAACGGATCCGCAGCCGCGGCCGCGTGCTCAGCTACCAGGACCTGCTCCTCAAGGCGGCCGCTCTCTTGAAGGCCAACCGGGATGTGCGAGCCTATTTCCAGGAGCGTTTCACTCACCTGCTCGTGGACGAGTTCCAGGACACGGATCCGGTCCAGGCGGAGGTGATGCTTCTTCTCGCAGCGGACGACCTCGAGGAGACCCGCTGGCAAAGATGCAGACCCAGGCCCGGCGCGTTGTTCGTGGTGGGGGATCCGAAGCAGTCGATCTACCGATTTCGCAGGGCGGACATCGTGACCTACAACGAGGTGAAGCGGATCATCGAAAGCAGCGGGGGCGAGGTTGTAAACCTGTCCTGCAACTTCCGCACAACACCGCAGGTGATCGAGTGGGTCAACGAGAAGTTCGAAAAGGAGTTCCCTGAAAAGGCGACAAAGGAGTCGCCGGTGTATGTTTCGCTTCAGGTCGGGCGCCAAGAAGATGCAAGGGGCGGTCTGAGCGGAGTAAAGGTTTTGAACCTCAAGGGAAAGAACAAGGACGAGCTTTGCGAAGAAGATGCCGGTGTTATTGCAAGGACCATACGCCGGGCTGTTGACGAAAAGAAAGCCGTGCCAGGTGATTTTCTCGTTGTGACCAGGAAGCGGGATAGCCTGAGCAGGTACGCGCGTAAGCTCAACGAGCTGGGTATCCCTGTCCGGGTGACCGGGGGCAGCGCGCTGAGCCGCTCGGAAGAGGTGAGCCTTTTTTACCGCTGCCTTAACGCGGCGGTTCAGCCGGAGGATCCCGTGGCCCTGGTGGCAGCGCTTCGAAGCGGGCTTTTCGGTGTGAGCGACCGGGCGCTCTACGCTTTCAAGCGCGCGGGCGGGGAGTTTTCGTTCAGGTCCGGAGTGCCTGAGGGGCTGGGGAAAGATGACGCGGAGACGTTCGCCGCGGTTTTTGGCCGCCTGAAGAGGTACGCCTCCCTGATCGCTAAGCACCCTTGTGCGGCAGCGTTCGAAATGGTGGCTGCTGATCTCGGGCTTGTGGCGCGCGCAGCTGCTTCGCCCGGGGGCAGCGAGGCGGCGGGATCGCTGCTGAAGGCAATGGAGCTGTTGCGCGGTGCCAGGGCGGAGGAGCGAACAGCGGCCGACCTCGTGGAGTACCTCGGCAGGCTCGCCGAAAACGTGGAAGCGTACGACGGGATCGAGGCCATGTCGCGCGAGGAGCGGCCCGTGCAGGTGATGAACCTCCACAAAGTGAAAGGGCTCGAGGCACCCGTGGTTTTTCTGGCCGATCCAACCGGAAAAGGGAAACATCCCGTAAGACAGCACATCGACAGGTCAGGGGATGTGGCGCGCGGTTTTTTTTGCATTTACGGCGTTTCAGCGGGAAGAGGCGGGGGAGCGGTTCTTGCCCAGCCTCCCGGATGGGAGGAGCTCGCTGAAAGGGAGAAACGGTTTCTCGATGCGGAGGAGAAGAGGATTCTTTACGTGGCTGCCACAAGAGCGGGCGAGAGCCTGATCGTTTCGCAGCGGGCCGAGAGAAAGAACGAAAACCCGTGGCTGTTCTTTGAAAAGGCGTTGGAGAGCCGCCCGGGGCTCGAAGATCCGGGAGAGGTGTCAGCACCCGTGAAAAAGGAAAAGGAGCTCGTGCCGGAGCATGTTGTGGCGGCGCGCGAGGACAGGCGCTCGAGAATGGAGCTGGTCTCCTCGCCGACTTACGAGGTTGCAAAGGCCAAGGACATTTCTTTCGATGCGGGAGCGGCGGCGGGCGTGACAGGCGAAGGGCACGGCATGGAATGGGGGAGCGTGATTCACCTTCTTCTGCAGGCCGCGATGGAGGATCCCTCCTGTGATCTTTCCGGGCTGGCGCACACGGCGCTGGAGGAAAGCGGCCTGGACCCGGGGCTTTCGAACGAGGTGCTCGAGGTGGTAAAGAGCGTGAAAAGCTCCGCGATCTGGAAGCGCGCCGAAAAAAGCGAAAAGCGGCTCGCGGAGGTGCCGGTTCATGTGCGTGTGCAACAGAGCGGCGATTCGGGGCATGCCGTGCCTGCGATCATGCGCGGTGTGATCGACCTTGTTTTCAAGGAGAACGGCGGGTGGGTGCTGGTCGACTACAAGACCGACACATTCCATGAAAAGGACAGGCAAGCGCTTGTGGAAAAGTACCGTTCCCAGCTTGAGAACTATGCAAAAGCCTGGGAAGGTGCAACAGACGAAAAGGTGATCGAAGCCGGGCTTTACTTCACATCCGGCAGCGAGTACGTGGTTTGTTAACCCGCATATTTCATCCTCAAGAGAACCACGGATGGACACGGAT
>CAZIUL010000006.1:0-115258 GCA_964542475.1 uncultured Phycisphaerales bacterium
TGCCTCTGGCTTCATGCATCAGAAAATCCGCGTTTTCATATCCGATCAGGAATTCTGACAGCCCGTCACCGTCTGTGTCCCCTATATCCGAAAGAGCTCTGCCGAGGAATTCGTACGTTTCTTCACCGTCGTAAACGTACAAGAGCTCTCCATCGAAGCCGGAATACACGAAGACTCTGCCCGCGCTGTTCAACTGCCCTATGTCCTCCCCGTCGGCTCCCACGAGAATGTCCCCGCAGCCGTCTCCGGTAACGTCATTGGTCAGGTACACTGCCCTCCCGAAAGTTTGGCTCGCATGGTATCCCTCGAACTTGTATAGAAGGTGGTAGTACTCCTCGAACTGCGCACGGGCAAAAGAACCCAGTACGATAAAAGCGAGCAGGCATGCGAATGCCTTGGTCGTTTTATTGCTCTTCATCAGCCTGTCCTCCGTTATCCTGGAGGAGATCCCCATTCCGTGGTTGTCACACGAGGTCAGGTAGTGTGTCGACTTATCTGACCTGTTCATTCTTGATTCCCTTCATGCTTGCAATAGAAGAGCATATTTCCCGGTTCTTGTCAATGGAGAAGTGTGGTGTGGGTGATGTGGGTGGGTGCTGCGGATGATAACGGATAATAATTATCCGTGTTTATCCGTGGTTCTCTTTCCTCTTCTTCATCTTCTCATCCGGCGCCGACAAAGCGACGGTTTACGTACAGTGCCCGCCTCCCATGACCACGCGCACACGGCATGTTTTTTCCTCGGTCATGGGGAGAAGACATCCCTCGATCTTTTGCCCGTTTACCTGGATCGAGGACACGCCGCTCTCAACGCCTTGTGGGTTTTGCACCTCGATGGTGTGCATGGTCCCGCGGAATGTCCTGTTCGCCTCGAACCTTTCCCAGTGCGAAGGGATCACCGGGTCCACTATCAGCCCCTCGTAGGTCGGGCGTATCCCGAGCATGTATTCCCATACCACCTTTTTCATCCAGGCCGCGGTTCCGGTCTGCCACGAGTGGCTGGCTCGTCCAGGCGATGAGTGCTCATCGCTTGTGATGTACTGCGAATAGACATACGGCTCCGCAACAAAGGTGTCCTGGTCGATGCTGCCGGGAAGGGTTTTCTTGTAGTACTCGTATGCCCGTATCCCGCGGCCCAGCAGGCACTCCGCCATCACCGCCCAGGTTACGGGGTGGCAGAACACGGCCCCGTTTTCCTTTTTGCCTGCGACACAGCGCGTGATCAGGCCCACCTCAGGATCTATCTCCTTGTACGCGGGCGCGCAGATCTTCGGGCCGAACTCCGTGTCCAGATGTTCCCTTGCGCTGTCCATGCAGCAAACCAGCCTTTCCCTGTCAGCGATGCCCGCGATCACGGCCCAGGTCTGGGCGTTCAGGAAGATCTTTCCCGCTTTGCTTTCGCGCGAGCCGATCTTCCGGCCGCCTGCACCGAACGCGCGGATGAACCGGTCGCCCTCCCAGCAGTGCTCATTGACGGCTGATTCAAGGTTTCGCCGGAGCTGTTCCATCTCCTGCAGGGAACCGTTCTTCTTGACATGGGAAAGCAGATCGATGAGCTCCTTCAGCATGGCAGCGTAGAACATGCCGCCCCAGACGCTTTCCCCGCCTTCGACGCCCCCGATGTAGTCAAGGGTGTCGTTCCAGTCGCCTCTTCCGAAGCGGGGCAGGCCGTGTTCCCCGAGCTCTTTTCCGGCAAGGCGCGCAGCGGCGAGCATGTGTTCCATGATTGTGCCGGATTTCCCGTCCAGAAAAGGCTCCTCACGCTCCAGTACGGATACATCCCCGGTTTCCTTGATGTAGCCGGTGACCGCCGGAATGAACCAGAACGGATCATCGCAGTGCTTTGTGGTCTCCCCCCGGCCGTCGCTTGTGAAGTGATGGAAGACCTTGCCCGATGAAAACATCTGCCTCGCAAGAAGCCGGATTCTTTCTCTCGCTCTTTCCGGATCGGACGCTGTTATAGCCTGTGTGTCCTGAGCCGTGTCGCGGAACCCGAAGCCGCGGCTAATGCCCCAGTAGTAGAAGCTCGCCACCCTGCCCACATCGAACGCAACCTTTGCCTGGTATGGTGTCCAGTAGTTCAGAAGCGGATTGACCTCGTGGTCAGGAGTTGTTGCCTGGAAACCATGGAGGTACTCGTCCCATTTTTCGCGCACTTTCTCAAGCGCCAGGGCGCTTTTTCCCGGGTCGAGATGTTTCCTGGGCGCGATCTCTTTTTGCGGGTCGAACTCCTTCTTGGGGATCACGCCGAGGCAAAAGACCAGCTCTTTCGATTCTCCCGGTTCCAGAGTGACATCCACGCGGAGAACCCCGACAGCGTTACCGAAATCGGTGTCCCTGCAGGAGAGTTCGCCGCTCTCCAGCGCCAGGGGCTTCCCCTCGTTCCGGAAAGGCCCGATGAACCGCTCCCTCAACGTTTCGAACTGCGTCGCGGAATCGCTTGCCGTAAAGAACGCCCATTGATCCCACTCCTGGTTCTCCTGCTGCTGGGTTCCCGCGTGGCGGGTGACCCAGTACCTCTTTGTGGCGAAGAGGGTGTTCAGCCCGGAATCGAAAAAGACGCGGTTGAAATGCTGGTCATCGCACTGATTGATCAGGTCAACGTGGCCGTGCCCCAGGCAGAGCTCCACGTACCCGTACAGGGAAAGATCGCGCTTCGCCTCGGAAAGGTTCACAAGCCGCGTCCTCCAGATCTCCTGGTCGCTGTCAACCGGCACGAAGAAAACGGCTTCGGATTCTATGCCTTCGATCTCGCATTCGGTGCGCGTGTACCCGAAGCCGTGGGCAACCCTGTACTTTTCGCGCTCGCGCCCAACCGGCTGCCAGGTGAGGCTCCATAGCGAGCCGGTGGAGCGGTCCCTGATGTAGATGTACTTTCCGGGACGGTCAGGCGGCACGTCGTTTATCCTGTACCGAGTGATCCTTCCGTGAAGGGGGCTTTTCAGGTAGCTCATTCCGCCGCCGTTGTTGGAGATGAATGTGAAGTACCTTTCGTTGTAGAGGTAGTTGATCCACGGCGAGGGAGTGGCTACGTTCTCAATCAGGTACTCCCTGCCGCCGTCCTTGAAACCGCCGTAATCCATGTTCAGTCCCCGATCTTCAGTGTTCTCGAAGGTACGCGTCCGTAACCGCGAAGCTCCAGCCGGTCGTTGTAAATCTCGATCACGGCGAAGGCGTTTTCGTCCGGCGTGTCCACCATGCCTTGCAGGGTAATGTAGTGTATCCCTTCTTTCTCGGCGTAGTGGCCCGCGTGGTTGTGCCCGCTGATGTACGCCACAACGCAGCCGGATGATTCGAGAAGCGAGACGATTTCTTTGGCCCCCCAGAGGTTGTGTTTGTCTTCGGGGAACACGGGAAAGTGACAGAACACAACGGCTTTTTCCCCTGCGCCGGATGCCTTTTTCAAGACCTTTTCGAGCCATGATTTCTGTTCCGGGCCAATCCCACCGTTCCATGCCGTGGCGTTTACAGCGTTGTTCATCTTCAGCCTGTCGAATACCTGTTCGGCTATCAGATGCGGCTTGCTCGTATCAGGTGTGCCGAAGAGGCTGATCTCGCATCCGTCGAGCACAACGAACCGACACCCCATGGACGCGAAATCGTAGTACCGTTTTTTCATCCCCAGTTTTCCAGGGACCTTCTCTTTCATGTCATCCGCTACGGAAAAGTCGTGGTTTCCGAGCGCATGGTAGCGGACAGAGCGCAGGGTTCCGAATATGGGAAGCACCTCATCCATGCTTGCGAACTCCCGGTCGATGAAATCCCCGAGATGGATCGTGAAGGCAAGATCGTGCCGGTTGAGCTCCTTCACGCACTCTTTCAGCTTGTCCAGGGAGTTGCGGTAGTGCCGCACCCCTGCCGCATCCGCATCGCAGTACTGAATGTCCGCCAGGGCACCGAAGGAAAGGAGCAGCCCCGGCCGGGCTTTCTCCTTTTCTTTTGTACCGCATGCCTGCAGCATGCATGAAAACACCAGAATCGAAGCCGGGGTCATGAGATATGCCGCTGCTTTTGCTTTTTTCCACATAATCGGGTCCTTTTTGATTGCTGCTTTTTCACGTCTCTTGCACAACATGATTTTCATCAATAAAATAGTGCGCGTAAAGGCCGCATGGCTTTTTCATTCTCTAACATTGGAGGCATGTAATGTTCACAAGATCTGTTCCGGCTGTTTCGGCGTTACTTTTCGTCCTGTCCTTGCTTGCCCAGGACGCATCCGCGCAGCGGAGCTTCGTTGGGAAAAGGCTGACCGGTGCGACCTTCGTGGACACGGAGGGACACAACATAGATCCCGGTCACTACAAGGGATCCGTTCTAGTGATGTTCGGCGGGATCCCCTGGTGAGGGGGCTGCCAGGTCGACGCCTCCATGGTGGGGGCGCTACTCAAAGAGTACGACAGGAAGAACGTGTTCTTCATCCATGCGCTCGGCGGTGACGAGGACATCTCTCTCATCCACTTCAAAAAGCACTACCGCATGAACTATCCCATGATCCCCGACAACCTCGACCGTTACCGCCACATAATCCGCGTAACAGGCATTTCCAATGTGGCTGTCTTTGACGGGGACGGGGTCTGCGTTCTGAACAAGCCCATGATGGCTGATGACGTGAAGGGGTTCATGAAGGTCATCGACGACGCGGTGAAAAAGGCGGGCAGGGCCAACCGCAAGAAAAGCGCGTACGTGGAGAACGGCACGGTCTATGCCCCGGATGTGAAAAAAGAGGACGGTAGGATCGTTCATGAGCGAATGCCGCGGCTGGCTGCCGGTTCCGAAGGTGCGATGCACCTGGTTTACGTGTCGGACGAGAGCGGCTCGAACGACATCGTTCTCAGGTCGTTCGCCGGAGGAAGATGGGGAAAGGAGATAGCGGTGGCCGCGAGCAAGGCGGATGAGTACGCTCCCGCGATCGCGGCTGCCGGTCCGGATGAAGCGGTAATCGCTTACGTGGGCGAGGCAAAGGACCGCTACGAGATCTTTGTTGTGAATGTCGATGGCACAAAGCCGGGCAAGCCCAAGCAGGTGACACGGTCTGCGGATGATGCCATGGCTCCTTCGATCTGCAGCGGCAACGGTAAGGAGCTGTGGCTCGCATGGTACGAGTGGGCCATGATGGGCGATGTGTCCAGGGACAGGGAGGTTTTCGTGGCCCGGCACAACGGAAAGAGCTGGTCCAAGCCCGCGCAGGTTAGCCCGAAAGATGTGCCCGGTTACGAGGATCACGGCGAACCGGTTGTACGCGGGGATCGGGAGGGGGGCGCCTGGGTAGCGTGGACTTGGGATTACCACGGCACACTGCGTTCAAAGCCCCCGGTGGATGAAAACTCCATATTCATGCGTCACGTGGACAGGAAGATGAAGATGGGAGAGATTCTGGCAGCCGGGTTCCGCGGCGAGGGAAGAGCGCGCGACTATGTTCCCACTCTTGCGGTAGGGCCGGACAGTACTCCGTGGGTGGCCTGGGACAACAGCCACAAGTCGTCGATGGGCAACAGCGCCAAGGCAGTGTTCCTGAACCGTCTTTCAGGCAGCGATTTCGAGGAACAGACAGAGGTTGCAGCCCACAGGGGACAGATTGACACTCCATGCCTCGTTGTCGATAC
Source organism: uncultured Phycisphaerales bacterium (assembly GCA_964542475.1). Taxonomy (GTDB): domain Bacteria; phylum Planctomycetota; class B15-G4; order B15-G4; family CAYZWU01; genus CAZIUL01. Next base: position 5,604 of record CAZIUL010000006.1, read on the forward strand.
CGAAGGAGCGATGCATCTGGTGTGGGGGCAACAGACCTCTTCCGGCTGGGAGCTCATGCGAAGACAGGTCGGGCCCCAAACCGTGGGAAAGGCAGGGGAGATCAAGGTGAAGGGGGAAAGCCCGAGATACCCAAGCGCCTGCTTTGACAGCGAGGGGAAACTCTGGGTGGCATACACGGACACGGCATCTGCAAAATGGAAGGTCCGCGCGGAGAAGGTTGACTGAAAGGGGGAGGGGCGAATAAATTATCGCCCCTATTGCTAATTCACATTATCATCGTGTTTCATGAAGCATGTCCTGAACAAACCGGTATCCGAGCTCAAGGGGATTGGGCCTGCGCGCGAAAAGATGCTGGCAGGGGAGGGAATCAGGACATGGAAGGATCTTTTTCTCTGTCTGCCGAGAAGGTTCAAGGAGAGGCCGGAGCCCGGCACGATAGCCGCTCTTGACGAAGGAAAGGTCTGCGCTGCCAAAGGCGTTGTGAAACGTGCCAGGGTGTCCGGCTGGGGACGGCGAAAGAACTTGCGCGTGCTTGTGGAAGGTGATGGCCACACTGTTGAGCTGCTCCTGTTCAACCGCGGATACCTGAAATCGAGTATGAAACCGGGCAGGCTTATCGCCTTTCAGGGAAAGGTCACGAGGAACGAGGGAAAGTCGCAGATGCTTTCTCCCGACTACCATCTCGAAGGCGATCCAGGGCAGGGCTTCCCCGGCCTGGTCCCGGTCTACTCCCTGCCTTCAGGGCTTTATCCTCGCACCTTTCATCGCATGATCGACGGGATACTTGATGAGGCGAAGAACGAAAAGGTTCCTGATTGGCGCGAGGTTTCAGGCCTTCCGGGCCGGGGGCTCATCGATCTTCACAAGGCTCTGAACCTGGCGCACAGGCCTTCATCCCTGCAGGAGGCCGACAAAGCCCGCCGAAGGATTGCATACGAGGAGTTCTTCGCATTCCAGCTAGGCCTTGCTGTTAAAGACGCTGAAAGGGAGGCTGCACATGGAGAGCCGGCCTCCGTTGGGTGCGCACTGCCGCTGCAAAAAATCGACGAAGCCTACGGGAAATGTCTGCCGTTCGACCTGACGCGGGCACAGATTGGCGCGGTGAAGGTGATCAAGCGGGATCTCGAAAAGCACGCACCCATGCATCGCCTGCTCCAGGGCGATGTAGGTTCCGGAAAGACAGTGGTAGCGCTTTACCCGCTCCTTGCCGCGGCTCTTGGGGGAGGGCAGGCCGCGCTCATGGCACCCACAGAGGTGCTCGCGAAGCAGCACCACGGCGCGCTTTCAAGGCTTCTCAGGCCTGTGGGGATCGAGCCGGTTTTTCTCCGGGCCGGGCTTTCCGGAAAAGAGGCGAGGCGCCTTCTCCATGCTCCATCGACCGGGATAGTGGTTGGCACGCACGCTCTAATCCAGGAGCGGATTGGATTCAGGAGCCTATCCGCTTGTGTCATTGATGAGCAGCACAAGTTCGGCGTCCGCCAGCGCCGGAACCTGAAATCCAAGGGAGTCGAGCCGGATGTTCTGGTGATGACAGCCACACCGATCCCGCGCAGCCTAGCGCTCACTCTGTACGGCGAGCTGGACATCACGACCCTGGACGAGCTGCCTCCGGGGCGGATACCGGTTGAGACCCGGGCAGTGCAAACGCTATACGATCCGGAGGTTCTGAGCAGGCTGGATCAGGAGATCATCTCCAACGGGAGAGTGTTTTTCGTGTGCCCCCTGATCCACGAGTCGGAGAAGATGGACCTCGAGGCTGCGGTGGAACTTCACAAGAAGCTGGAACAACGCTTCAAGGGGCGCTGCAACGTGGCACTGCTGCACGGCGCCATGCCGTCGCCCAACAAGGCGCTGGCTCTCGACCGGTTCCGAGCCGGCTGCGATCCGTTCCTGGTAACAACAGTGGTTGTGGAGGTCGGGGTGGATGTGCCGGACGCGAGCACGGTCGTGATCCTGGATGCATGGCGGTTCGGGCTCGCTCAGCTCCACCAGATCCGCGGGCGTGTGGGAAGGGGGAGCAGGCCTTCAATGTGCTTCCTTGTGGGCACCCCATCCACACGGGCCGGATCTGAAAGGCTGCGGGTCATTACAGAGTCATCCAACGGTTTTCACATCGCTGAGGAGGACCTGAAGATGCGCGGTCCGGGAGAGATCCTGGGCCTCAGGCAGCACGGGCTTACATCACTGAAGGCAGGCGATATCATAGCTGACCTGGATCTCATGGTCGCTGCTCGTGATGACGCCCGTGTCATGGTTTCATCCGGAGCAGCCTTGCGGGAAGGCCAATGCCTTTTCCCGGCGGACACGGGTGAAGGGAAATGGATCGGATAAGTGTTCAGTGTTCAGGAAAAGAGAGGTCAGGGGTGGGATATAAAATTGGATTCGGTCGTGAGTACGGCCGACCGGCCGGTCGACCTTACACGGTCAATGGAATATTCCAGCGAAAGTTCTTTTTTCCTCCAGCCTGAATCCTTCAGCCGCCTCTTCCCAGACCATAAATCGGTTGCTTTTACATGAACTGCATATAAACTAAACCGTTTAGATCTTGACCGGATTACAGGTTGTCCAGACCGTTTTGGAGCCCCTCAATGCCAATGAAAAGAAGCGCGGTTTTACTCTGGGTCGTTCTGTTTTTCCCGGCTGCAGCCGGTTTGCTTTTTTCTCAGGACCCGGCAGCGGATCCCAATGCCCCGGCCAAAGAGGAAGATGACACGCAGGAAAAACCCGACAAAAAGGAAACGCTGGAGAAGCTCAAGCAGGAGGGGATCAAGGACCCGGTCCTGGCTGATCCCGAGCTTCTTGTCGAGTTCTACAAGCCGCATTTTCTGAAATGGCCGCACCGCAAAGAGTCCGATGATGCTGTCAAGCAGGTTATCAAGGGGGGGAAGGCAACCGCCCCATACCTTATTCGGCTGCTCGACGGGAGGGATTACCGTCTCAAACCTGCTGTGGCACACATTTTAGGTAAGCTTGGGGCAGACGAGGCCCGGGACAGGATCGAAAGCCTCATCAATGACACCAGGCTGAACTCATCGCTGCGCCACCTTCTTATGGCACTCGATGACCTGGACAGCACTTACACAAAAGCGCTTTGCATGAACCTTTTATCCTCGAGTAAAAGGGTGCAGAGGAACGCAGCTTTCTGGCTGTTGAACAGCCATGAAAAACCGCCTGCTCGCTCGTTGCTGATCAATCTTTTGGGTTCATCCGAAGGCGATGTCCGGTATAAGACATTCCGGTTGATGGAGAAGAATCCAAGCGAAGAGCTGGATGAGGCCGCACTTGGGCTGGTAGGCGATCCCTTTCCGCAGCTCGCGTATAGAATCACGGATTATCTCGGCTCCAGGAACAACCCACTGGTGGTTAGCGGGCTGAAGGAAAGGCTGTCTTTCGAGCCGGAACGCGGCTTTGCATTTGCGCTTGCAGCGCTTGTCAAGCTGGAGACTACTTTTGACGAGCCGTTTTTCGAGAGAGAGATGCTTGCGGATATCGGGAGTTTCGTGTCGAACAGGGATCCACTATTCAGGACGAGCGCCGCGGCTGCCATGTGCTGCATCTGTCTGAGATCCGGGAACGAGGAGGACATGAACACGATCCACAACCGGATCGTACCGGCGATCATGGAGGTTTTTCTCAAGAACAGGTACTTCAAGGATTTTAAATGCATGTTGGAGATCTCCGCACCGTGCATGCAAAAGATGACCGGCGCGCCGTTCGGCCTGGATCTGACTTTCTGGCGTGAATGGTGGAACACCGAGGGCCGCGAGTTTGTCGAGGGTCAGTTTCTAATCACAGTGGACGCTACTCAGTACAGCCGGATCGTCATACTTATCAGCAGCATTGGCAAGGATGGGAAAAGGCGGTGCTTTTTCGTGGCAGGAGACGAGCTAGTGGGCAAGCCCCTGTCCGAAACCAACACGAGAGCGGTTTTTCTGTCCGTTCAGGACATGGGGTCTCTTCTGGATCTTTTTTACGCGCGCGGATTTTTCGAGTTACCCTCAAAACGCTCCATCGCAAACGGCGATGCATCTCCTGCCAGGTTCATCGAGATGCGCCTGGAGAAACGCACCCGTATTCTCATGCCGGATGTTGAAAGGGATGCTGATGCTTACCGAGCCATGGAAGAGTGCCTGCTCGAGGTTTACAGCGATAACCTATGGCAGCTTCTTCATGCGCGAGAGGGCGATAACAAGTGGTGGGAGAACCGTTATGAACGGTGGAAAAATGAAACCGACGAGACCTTGCTGACTGAGCGGTTTCTCAGCGATATGATCGTGTCCATGAATGATATGCCGGATGAAGTTCTCATCGAGTGCATGCAGGAGCTGGCTCGAAAGGAGGGGCTGCCCAAAGTCCTGGGTGAACCTGAAGTGGAGATGCTGCTCTCAAAGCTCGAATCCAGGCACACGATCGACCATGTTGTGGAGAAGGCGATTGATCTGATCATTACCGCCGGCGAGGCACGCCTCCTGGAGTCGATGATCCGTTTTCTCTACAGCACGTATGAACGGGAATCGTACCCGTTGCTCGGCAAGGCAATGCGCGCCTTCGACTGCATAGACGCATGCCTGGATGACGAGAGGTGGTTCGTCAGGGCCGCTGCGGCTCATGCCACACCGGGGACCGGCCCTGATCCGGCACCCATGCTCGAGCCGCTGCTCATGGACGGGCGGCCCGAGGTCCGCCAGGCAGCGCTTTGCGCGCTCGCGAAAACAAATTCCAAGGCGAGCCGGGCGCTTCTCGATGAGGTGCTGAATCTAGGCGATGCTGTTTCCGGTTCAGCGGTGTTGAAGGCAATATCCGGTATTAACGATCCATGGGTTGTCCCCTTTTTCGATAAGGCTTTGAAAGAGGGCGGCCAAGGCCTTTACAACCAGGCCCTTCAAGGCATTGCACAGGTTCGATCTCCGCAAGCCGCAGAGGTCGTGAAAGAGTTTATCTCCTCGCCCGGGCTTTCAGACGAACATCACAGGGCAGGGATAAAGGCGCTCGAGCGGATAGGCGGGCAGAATGCAAGGGATGCGCTTTTCGGATTTCTCGAGAAATGCGAGAACGAGGAGATGCAGATGGAGATCATCTCAGGGCTTGCGCGTCTCGGTGAAACCCGCGTTTTCAGCCGTATCGCGGAATGCCTGATGGAAGAGAAGCTCAGGGATCGCGCAATCTTTGCGATGGCTCACCTTCTGGTCCGCGATTTCGGTGAACAAACGTGGAAGTACCGCGAGCTCTGGAACGAACACGCCGGCGAGAGCCAGGCGTATTTTCTAACCAGCGTGCTGCGTGCGGAGGAGCCATGGACAGCTGATACGGAGACGTACTGTTTCGAGGGTATTCCGGTTTCAACTCTTGTTGAAGCGTTAAGGCATGATCAATGGCCTGTACGGCTTGCAGCCCTGAGAATACTGGAAGAGGGTTCCGGTTGTTTTTTCGGGGAAATGACCCGTACGTCCACGGACAGCGAGGTCAGCCGAATGGCGGATGCCTGGGAAGGTTGGATCGAGGGGAAAGAGTAGAGGAGGCGGTTCAGGGTTGCGCCCTCCACAACCTCTGAACCTTGAACCTCCGAAGGAGGTTTCCGATATGAAAAACGACAGGGAAACAGAGCGCAAGCTTGAGCAGGCCGCACAGAAGATCCACGGGATCCTGGATGGGGTAGGGTCGGTGATCGTGGGCCAGAAAACACTCCTCGATCGCATGATAATGGCACTGCTTTGCCAGGGCCACGTGCTCATCGAGGGGGTTCCAGGATTGGCAAAGAGCCTCATGGTCCAGAGCCTCGCAAGCGCGTTGAACGTGGAGTTCAGGCGGATTCAGTTCACCCCGGACCTTCTTCCGGCGGATCTCACCGGCACCCAGGTTTACAATCCCAAGGAGGGGGAGTTCTCGATAAAAAAGGGCCCTGTCTTTTCGAATATGGTTCTGGCGGACGAGATAAACCGCGCGCCTCCCAAGGTGCAGAGCGCGCTTCTCGAGGCGATGCAGGAGCGACAGGTGTCGCTGGGCGACCGTACCCTTGATCTGCCAAGGCCGTTCATGGTGATGGCCACTCAGAACCCCATCGAGCACGAGGGAACCTATCCCTTGCCCGAGGCGCAGGTGGACCGCTTCCTTTTCAAGCTCGATGTACCCTACCCCTCACAAGAGGAAGAGCGCCGGATAGTGAACCGCATGGCCGGGACCGGGCTCGATCTTTCCGTGGAACCGGTTATGGACGCGGCCGCGATCATTGACCTTCAAAAGCTCGTCAACGAGATTTATGTAGATGAGAAAATCGAGCGATACGTGGTTAGCCTGGTCACTGCCACGCGCGATCCCGGGAGCTGGGGAATCGATTCCTTGTGCGGCATGATCAGGTACGGTGCCTCGCCGAGGGCGTCCGTTTTGCTCGTGCTGGCGGCAAAAGCGTCGGCACTCATGCAGGGCAGGACGTATGTCACGCCAAAGGACGTAAAAAGCGTGGGACCGGATGTGCTGCGCCACCGACTGCTCATGTCCTACGAGGCCCATGCCCGGGAGATGACCGCTTCCCACATGATTTCCGTTCTTTTCGACAGCATCGAGGTGCCGTAAGCCATGGACAGCTCCTCAGAAATGCTCGAGCTGCTTGAGAAGGTAAGACGCATCCACATATCGAGCAGGAAGGCTGTCGATGAGTTCATGGCCGGTCAGTACCGTTCGGTCTTCAGGGGCGGCGGAATCGAGTTTCACGAGGTGCGCGATTATCAGCCCGGAGACGATGTGGGCTCCATCGACTGGAACGTGACCGCGCGCACCGGCAAGCTGCACATCAAGAGCTTTGCGGAGGAGCGCGAGCGGACCGTGCTCTTGCTCGTGGATGCGAGCTCTTCCATGGATTTCGGTTCCGGCGAACACAGCAAGGCGCACACGGCAGCGGAGCTTTGCGCCCTGCTGATTTTTTCCGCGGTTTCAAACAGCGACAGGGTCGGGCTCACCCTATTTTCCGATCATGCGGAGTTCACACTTCCACCTGCAAAGGGTGTACAGCACGGGCTTCGTCTCATTCGCGAGCTTCTCTGCCACAGGACACCAGGCCGTGGAACGAGCATCGAGGCGGTGCTCGAAGAGCTGATGCGCGTGTATCCGAAAAGGGCGGTTGTTTTCCTGGTTTCAGATTTTCTGGACAGGCCCGGTTACGATAGGAAACTCAGGATTGCCGCGTCAAAGCACGATCTTGTTGCAATCCGTGTCCGGGACCCGCGCGAAGGGATTATGGGAGGAAAAGGAATCATCCGGTTTCGGGACCTGGAAACAGGCTGCCCTGCTGAGCTGAACCTCGGGAGCAGGCGCGCACGCGAGAAGTACGCGGCCGCGGCGCACGACCTGGATCAAGAGCTGAAGCGGTTTTTTTCCATGGCGGGTATTGACCTTCTCGATGTTGAAGCGGGCAAGCCGTGCGAAGAGGCGCTCAGGGCCTTCTTCGACGAGCGGATGAGGAGGAATGCTCCATGACGAGGGGATGGCCGTGTTTCTTGGATAGATGTGTCCGCACACTTGTTTTGATCCTGGCCATGTGTGCGCAGGCTTCGGCATTGTCCTCGGGCCGTGTCGAGATGAGGGTAGAGCCCCCTCCCGAAGGCATCGTGCTGGGCAGGCCGTTTCATGTCGTGCTGGAGGCCGGAGGATCCCTGAGCGGATTGGTGCGTTTTCCCGAGCTTCTTGACCTTGGACCGCGGATCGAGGTGCTGACAGCCGGGATCCGTAACAATGCGCCTCCCGGCTTCAGAAGCCGGCGATACAAGGTCATGGCCATCGTGTCCGGCAGTGTGGAGATCCCGCGCGTTGAGCTTCTTCTCGAATGTGGCGGAAGCGTCATGTCCAACCGGGCAGAGATCGAAGTGCGGTCGCCGCTCGCCCCCGATGAGTGTGATATCAGGGAACCGGACCTGTTGATGGTTCCTCCCGAGAAGGCGACGGATATTTTCTACGGGTGCCTGCTGTTTGCCGTTGCCGTTTGCGTCGGTATCTTGGGCTGGTTTTTCTCCAGGCGCTTCGTGAACGCCCCGGAGCAATCCCCTCCCTTGCCGCACGAGACCGCGCTCATTGAACTGGACGGGTTGAAGAGCGCACTGCTCGAAACTCAGGACGATCTCGACGCTTTTTACATCCGGCTTTCACGCATCATCAGACTCTTCATTCAGGCCCGGTTTTTCGTGGATGCGATGGAGAAGACCACGGATGAAACCGTTGACTCTCTCGGCCGGTCGTCTTTGTTGAACGATGAAGAGCTGGCTTCGCTTTGCCGCCTTTTCGACCGGAGCGATCTCGTAAAGTTTGCAGGAAGGCACGGCACGGGCCCAGGGCCCGCACGCGAGGATCTTTCGAGAGCCCTGGTGTTCGTCGGCTCCTTTGCGGACGAGCAGCGATCTTATGGGAACACGGGGTCGCTCGAAACGGAAGAGGGGGGCGGATGATGATGTTCCATGACCCGGGATATCTTCTTTTTGTCGCCTTGATCCCGTTGTGGCTGATCGGGAAACGTACTTTCCTCCAACCGGCTTCTGTCGGTTTTTCGAACGTCGGCCTGGTGAAAAGAGCGGTTGGCAGCGGCGGTATCCGCCCGGGAGCTGTCATGACATTCATGCGGTGTGCGGGCTTTTTTCTGATGGCGCTTGCTTTGGCTGGGCCGCAAATGGAACGGAAAGAGGTGGTCTTGAAGAGCGAAGGGCTTGACATGTTCCTGATTGTGGATGTGTCGTCAAGCATGTCGGACCGCTCTCTGGATGAGGATCGCTCGAACCTGGAAGCCGCTGTCGAGGTGATGAAAGGCTTTGCGCGGTCGAGAAGCAATGACCGCCTGGGCCTGATTTCATTCGCGCGCTTTCCCGAGCTTGTCTGTCCCCTTACAACAGACAGGGAGGCTGTTGTATCCTTTCTCGACGGGCTGGCATGTGTGCCGCAGGGCTCGGACATGGACGGCACTGCGATCGGTGCCGCGCTCGGCGAGGCGTCCCGGCGCTTTGCCTCGTTGGATGATGGCGGCAAAAGGTCCGGCGAGGAGGGGGCCGGCAAGGTGGTGGTTCTTGTAACGGATGGCGAAGAGAACCGGTTCACTCTCGATCCGGTGAAGGCTGCCGGGCTTCTCGATCAACTAGATGTGAAGGCATACACCGTGGCGGTATTTTCGGGAGGCATCGACAGCGAAGCCTCGGAAGGCGCGGGGGCCGGCAGACCGATCTCCACAAAGGTACAAGAAGCAGTTGCGAGGATCACCGGAGGCGAGTTTGCACGGGCGTCGAGTTACCATGATCTGAACGGAATCTATGAGAAAATCGACGAGCTCGAAAAGAGGCCGGTTGAAAGGCGCCACTTCACAGAGCGCGAGGAGCTTTTCCGGTGGCTGCTGCTCCCTGGAGCGTTCTTGATCCTTGTCGAGTTCATCCTGAGAAAGACCGTTTTTGTGAGGATACCGTGACATTTCAGGAAGGGTTGTATCTGTACGGGGCTCTTGCGGGAGTTCTCGCGCTTCAGCTCGGCGTGTTCGCCCTTTTCAGGCGGAAGCGCATGCTCAACGCCTTTTCGAGAATCCATGAGCAATTGGACGATTCGAAGCGATGCGGGCGGCATCTCGCCGGAACGATCCTCGTGTCGGCTGCTCTTGTGCTTGCAGCCATTGCCCTTGCAGGCCCCGAGGGTCGTGAAAAAGAGGTTGTGGCGCAACGGATGGGTATGGACATCGTGTTTTGCGTGGACACATCGCGAAGCATGCTGGCGTGCCATGCGGAGGTGAGCCGTTTGGAAAGGGCTCGGCAGGAGATCCGGTCCTTTCTCGATTACGCGGCCGGAGACAGGCTGGGCCTCGTGGCATTCGCCGGGTCCGCGCGGGTCATCTGTCCGCTTACTCATGACCTGGAAAGCTTCAAGAGTTTCGTGTCCGGGCTTGATGTGTATGCTGCGCCCGGCAGCCGCTCATCCGTAAGCAGCGGGCTTTTGTGCGCTGTCGACCTTGTGGGAAAGGCCGGGCCGCGGCCAAGGGCGGTTGTTCTGCTTTCTGACGGGGAGAACACCGTGAAAGGTTCTTCCGCGGTTGAAGCGGCAAGGCATGCGGCAGCAACAGGCATCGGTGTTTACGCGCTGATGCTGGGTTCTCCGGAAGGAGCCTTCATACCCCTGTCCGGCGGTGTCGGTTTCCTGAAGGACAGCTATGGAGACCATGTCGTTTCCAGGCCTGACGCCGGGCTTTTAAAGAGAGCGGCATCAGCAGGAGGCGGCGCGTTTGTTGCTGCGCAAGAGACCGCCTTTCCAATAGATTTCTTGTACGCGGAGCACCTTTCGAAAGCCGGAGAAAGAGCGCTGGACGAGGGAAGGGTGAAAGGCGCGCGGCCCGAGTACCAGGGTTTTCTGCTCGCAGCGATGATCCTTCTTCTGCTCGAGTTCTTTCTCCCTTTTCGCAGGCCGAGAGCTTCGATGGCGGTGATGCTGCTCGTTTTTCTGGGTTCGACCCGGGTCCATGCGGACGAGCCGGCCGGCATGGATGCCATGCGCGACGGGGTTAGGAGCTATCGTTCGGGGGAGTTCGAGTCGGCACTCGCGAGCTTCGACAGCGCTTCATCCGAACTAAAGGGCTATCCAGACCTTCTGGTGAACCAGGGGCTTGCGCATCTCAAACTCGGCTCGTTCGAAGAGGCCCTTGCCCTGTTCGAATGCGCGCGATCCCTGGGCGATGGGCCGGCTGCCGCATCAGCCGCGTTCGGCGCCGGGATCGCCGGTTTTCGCCTTGCTGAAAAAGCGCTTGCCGCAGAGGAGGCTCCTGATTGCGATGAAGAGCGCGCGAATCTTTCGAAGGGGCTTGGTTCCGCTCGTGATGCTCGATCCTGTTTTGTGACCTGTCTGAAGAACGGTTTCTGGCCGGATGAGGCTGCTGCGGATCTGGATCTTGTCAACAGGGTGAGGACCGGGTTGGAGGACCGCCTCCTTCGTATCAGGGGGAAAGACGGAAAAAAGGCTGAGGATGAAGGGGAAGGGGTAGAGACCGGAGAGGGATCGTCAAGCGGCGAAGGAAAAACCGGGGAAACGCAGGAAGGGACGCGGGTGGGAAGCGGAATGGAAGATCGCGCCGGGCAGGCCGAAAAACCGGGGGATGGTTCCGGTGTGGATGAGGATGAGAGCGCGGAACAGGTACCGGTCCCCCCCCGTATTTCGGCTATCGAGATGGAGAGGATCTTTGACATGCTTGAGGAGCTGGAAAAGAGGCGGATTGCGCTCAGGCGGGCGGCGATCAGGGCGGCGAGGCTGGATAAGGGGGGAGGAGGCTGGTGAGCTGCGGTATGGGCGTTGTTGATGGAGTCTGCGATCAAATGGATGTTATGTCCATTGTCACAGGTGCCCGGAGAGCGCTGCTGGCGTTGTCTACGCGGTCGCTCGCTTCAAGGGCATGTTTTGTTGTTCTGACCTGCTTTCTGGTGTTTGTCCCGGGTGTCCGCGCTGAACCTCATCCTGTTCCGCTTCAGGAAAAAGGGCCGAAGATCTGGGCGTGGCTCGACAGGAAAAGCGCGCGTGTTGGTGAAAAGGTCACCCTTTTCGTGGAGGTGGCGGGTGAAGCTGCCGCGGACTGCAGTCTCGGCAGGATCCCGCATATCAAGGGCGCGTTCGTCGAGAAGGTTTCAGGCCCCCGTGTTTCGGTTGGTCCTGTTCCGGGGGATGGGGAGGCGGAGCGCACACAACTGAAGGCGACCTTCGAGATCACACTGATTCCGCAGGAGTCGGGCGTTCTTTCCCTTCCAGCGGTTCAGGTTTCGGTGCAGCTGGGAAAAGAGTACTTGAGCCCGTCCCTGTCCCTGACAGTTTCGCCGAACGTGACTCATGAGGATGCGGTCAGCCTTGATGCGCGCCCCCACAAAAACCGAGTCTACATATTCGAGCGGGTATGGTTTGAAATGAAGATCCTGGTCAGGGGGGAGCTGTTCAGGAAAATCGAACGCGTGCCTGAGGAGGAGCTTTTATCCCTGCCCTGGCTCGACAGCGAACCCACGTTTCTATCGCTGCAGGCGGCTGAACCGGAAGACGGTTCGGCATCGAGATCAATCAGGGTGATGCAGACCGACTCAGCAATCTCTTTCTCATTTGAGCGGACCGGGCAGGGCGACGAAGCTGTGTGCCTGCTCCGGGCCAGGCTTTCCTACATTCCGTCCCATGCCGGCACATTCACCTTTCCCCCGTCGGTCTACAGGGCAATGCCGCCCGGGGGAAATCCGGTCCTTTGCAGGAGCGGGCCGATGATTGTGGAGGTCATGCCGCTCCCGGAGACAGGAAAGCCGCGGTTTTTTTCGAACGGAGTGGGGCGGTTCGAGGTTGTTTTCGAAGCGGATCCAATCGATGTGAAGATGGGTGATCCGATCCGGCTTCTGTTCAGCGTTGAAGGCGAGGGCAACCTGGAGCATCTCGACATGCCGCGGTTCAGCGTTCTCGCGGAATCGTTCAGGATCTTGGGGATGGAAGACAGGCTTGAAGAGAACCGGCGGTGGAAGGCCTATCTCATTGCCCCGTCAAGCCCGGATGTGGCGGAGATACCAGAGCTCGCTTTTTCTTATTTCGACCCCGGGAAAGAGGAGTACGTTACCAGCAGATGGGGCCCGCAGAGGATCGTTGTCCATCGAGGCGCTGTCGAGACCACTGCTTCTGATCCGGAAAAGGCGGGGAGCGGTGCCCACGGGCCTAGAGCGGGGATGATCGCTCCCATCATGCAGGATCGGGATGATGCCGGGTTTTATGGCACATCGAGGTGCTTGACCGTTGTTGCGCTCTGTGCGTCTGCGGTGGTTTTTTTTATTGCTGCGTCGGTTGCGGCCATGAGGCGGAGGAGGTCGGCTTATCCCGGCCGGGCGCGTATGGAAGCGGCATACGGCAGGCTTGAGGAAGCCATCGAGCGGCTCGATGGCATTCGGGAAGGCGACGCTGATGATGCGCTCGCGCGCGCGTTCGGCCGGTACATTGCCGACCGTTTTTCTGTTCCGCTTTCCCGGATAATGGCCGGCTCGCCGGGTGCGCTTCTGGAGAAGAGGGGCATCTCAGCAGAGCTGGCGGGACAGGTGGAATCTCTGTTCAGGAAGCTCGATTCCATGCGTTACGCGAGTGCCGGAGGCGGAGAGGCCGGATCGAGTGAGCTTGTTGGGAAAGCGCTGTCCCTGGCCGGGCGGCTGGACAGGGAGGCCTCATCATGATCGTTTTACTTCTTCTGATTGGTCTTGCATCCGGTGTTTCTGATCCTGCTGATCATGCACAGGATTCCGGGGATGCTTTTGAGCGTGGTAATGAACTGTACCTCATGGGGGATTTCGAATCCGCTCTCGATTCCTACAAGCGAGCCGCAGGCTCCCAGGATGTGCGGGGAGCTGTTCTTTACAACATGGGTAACTGCTTATTCAGGCTCGACCGCTGTCCCGAAGCGCTATACGAGTTTCTTCGCGCAAAGCGTTGTATTCCGCGTTCTCCAAAGGTGGCGGAAAACATCCGGGTTACAAGGGAAAGACTTGGCCTCGGTACCATCAACGCGGATTCGGGCCGGAGTCCGGGAGGCACGCTCATGAGATGGATAAGGTGGTTCACCAGCGCCGAATACCTGCTGGCCGCTGCATGGGTGGCTGTGGTTTTGCTTCTTTGGGGCGCGCATGCATTGTGGAAAGGGAGCCCGGATAGAAGCCGTTTCGCAGTTTTTACGGCCGCGGCCTTGGCCCTGCTGCTCGTGCTTGCCGCGTTTTCTTCGTCTGCTTTCAGGAAGAGATGCGCGGTGGTGGCATCAGCAAGCGAGGTTTTGAGCGAACCCAGTCCGAAAGCGGGGGATGTGCTTTCCGTTCTGAAGGAAGGTGAAACCGTTCCTATCGCAGGCAAGGCCTGCAACGGATGGCGCAGGGTCGATGCCGGGGGAAACCGGACCGGCTGGGTAAGGGAAGGGGATCTTCTTGTCCTTCCCTGATCCTCAGCTCGATATGTTCGCGCTCATGGAAAGCAGGAACTCGGCGTTGGAGCTTGTTCGCTTTATGCGCTCGATAAGAAGTTCCATGGCATCCACCGGGTTCATTTCGTTAAGCACCTTCCTGAGTATCCATATGTACTTCAACTCGTCCTTGTCCAGCAGCAACTCCTCCTTGCGCGTGCCCGACCTGTTGATGTCCAGGGAAGGCCACACGCGCTTGTCAGACAGGCGGCGGTCGAGGTGAAGCTCCATGTTGCCTGTACCCTTGAACTCCTCGAAGATCACTTCGTCCATGCGTGATCCCGTTTCGATGAGTGCCGTGGCCAGGATCGTGAGCGATCCGCCTTCCTCGATGTTGCGAGCCGCACCGAAGAACCGTTTCGGTTTTTGTAGTGCGGATGCGTCAACGCCGCCGGACAGGATTTTGCCGCTGTGTGGCGCTTCGGTGTTGTACGCGCGGCCGAGGCGGGTTATGGAATCGAGGAGTATGACAACATCCTGGCCGTATTCGACCATCCGCTTCGCCTTCTGGATCACCATTTCAGCCACATGAGTGTGGCGGCTGGCCGGCTCATCGAACGTTGAGCTGATGACATCGCCATGAACCGAGCGCTCCATGTCCGTGACCTCTTCAGGCCGTTCGTCGATGAGCAGCACTATCAGTTTCACCTTCGGATGGTTCTCGTACAGGCTGTTGGCGATTTTTTGAAGGAGTATTGTTTTGCCTGTTCTGGGAGGGGCTACGATCAGCCCGCGCTGGCCCATACCCAGCGGCGTGACGAGGTCGATGATGCGCATGGAGATTTCAGATGAATCCTTGCACTCCATTATGAACCTTTTTTCAGGATACAGCGGGGTGAGGTCATCGAAGGTAACGATGCTTGACAGCCTGTCCGGTTCCTCGTGGTTGAGGGCCTCGACCCTGAGAAGCGCGAAATACTTTTCATTGTCCTTGGGAGGGCGGATCTGGCCTGAAACAGCTGTGCCACTTTTCATTCCGAAGCGCCTGATCTGAGATGGGGATATATAGATATCATCCGGCGAAGGAAGGTAGTTATAGTCCGGGGAGCGCAGAAAACCGAAACCGTCGGGTAGAACCTCCAGCACTCCCTCTCCGAACATGATCCCGTCCTGGTTGACTCGTTCCTTCAGGATCTTGAAGATGAGATCCTGCTTTTTCATACCGGAACATTCCTGGATATTCTCCGCATTGGCGGTTTCGATCAGTTCGTTGTTGGTCATCTTTTGAAGGGTGGTAATGTGGAGCTGGCCCTTCTTGATGTTTTCATATTTGTCTTCTGTTCCCTTCTTTTTCTTCTTTACCGTCTTGGGCGCCTCCTCCTGTTGTTCTTCCGCCTCAGCGGATTTTACGGCTGTCGTTTTCTTGCGAGCGTTTCTGCTCCTCGCCGGTTTTTCCTTTGTCATGAGACTCCTCTCTTGAACAAGACCTTTTCATGGCCTGTGCGGTGCTGTCAGCACTCATATCCGGTTAATGTTCGAAGAAATAATTTCACTTCTTTTTCGAGATCCTCAACGTTTCCGTTGTTGTTGATGAACATGTCAGCGGCTTCTTCCTTTTCCCGGATAGAAGCCTGACAGGATTCTCTGCGTTTGAGCTCGTTCAAGCTCCAACCCCTGGACTTTTTTACTCTCGCGAGCCGGGATTCCAGGGGTGCCAGAATCATCACCAGCAGATCGCAGAGGGAACGCAACCGGGAGCCGAGCAGAAGCGGGATATCCAAGACGATTACCTTATCAGGCGAAAGTTCCCTTGTTTCTGCAACCAGTTCGAGCACTCGTGTACGAACCCTTGGATGGATGATGGCCTGAATTTTATCACGGTCGCTTTTGTCTGAAAATACACGGTCAGCTATCAGAGTTTTGTCCACGCTTCCGTCCCGGCAGAGAACCTTCTCGCCGAAAACCTTCCGGATTTCCCGGACAACTTGTGGATCGTTGAGAAGCTTTCCCGTAAACCTGTCCGCATCGAACACGAACGCGCCGTGCCGGGATAGAACCGCCGCCACAGTGGATTTACCACTGCCGATGCCACCAAGAAGTCCCACGACTCTTTGTTTTTTCATAGCGCCTGAAACGGATTGTTGGTTCTGCAAAACCGTGACGTGAATAAAAGAACGACTGCTGTTTGAGGGCCTCCCCTGGGTCTCTTGGCCCTTGGGCAAAAAATCAAAACATACAGTGATAGACCGGGGTAAAATTTGTAAAAAAGCCACGAATCCAAAGGGAATAATAGAAATTGATTCTGCGTGGCTTGATCCGTAAAGATGAGTTTGTCCGGTCGCAGGATGCAAAGAAAAAGCGAACCGAACTCTTTATTCCGGCCGGAGAGTAAAGAAGGTTGCCTGTCTTGTCAAGCAAATTCAAGATTTTCTTGAGAGATAGCGGCTCGAACAGCTGTTGGGCGAAAATGGCGCGAAATTTTGAAAAATGTTCATGATCAATGCTGATTTTCCGTCGTTTTTGCTGTTCCGGACCATATGTGGCAGCGAAAAAGTTCTGCAAAAAGGTCGTAAATTCTTATACTTTGCATTTCACTTTTAGAATTAAGTCCTTTAATTTATACAGTCGTTGCCCAAAGGCTTATTAAAGCTATATTACGGCTGCAAGTGTTTTTTTACGTTTCAAGAACGGTTTTTTTAGCTTGTCCAGATGAGCATGGACTTGTATTTATCCGTGTTGATCGTTCCACATGAGTTCCGAAGGAGGACATGTAGATGAAGAAGAGTGAGACCGGTGCGGGTCAGGTTGGTTTGTTATGGGTGGTTTTTTTGATGGTGCTCGTCCTTGGCTTGGCCGGGTTTGCCTACATTGCTTTTAAGGACAAAGCCAGCCTGGAAAAGAAATATGAAGATGCCAAGGTTAGCGCGGATGCTAACCAGGAGAAGTTTGAAAACATTTCCGAAACCTTGAGGAATCTGACTAAGGTAGTGGGCTTCAGGGACGAAACCATTGCCGTGTCGTATTCGAGCAAGGAGGCGATCGGTGAGACGCTCCTCAGCTTGAAAGACAAGTATCCTGATTACATCTCTGATGATGCAGGCACTCTGCAAAAGCTCATCACCGGTGTTGAGGCCGCTTATTCTGATGTTACAAAAAAATTGGCCGAAACCCGCCAGAACTTCGAAAACGAAGTGGAACTGAGAAGGACTGCCGAGGGGAACGTCAACACCATTGAGGATGAAAAAAACAACCGTATCACCGAGCTTGAAGCCCAGCTTAACGACGAGCAGCAGCGTGCCCAGAGCCAGCTCGATGAAGACAATCAGCGCATCTCAAACCTCCAGGCCCAGTTGGACGAAGCGGAAGGCAGGGTCAGGGAAGCCGAAAACTCGGCTTCTACTCTGAAGGAGAGGTTGGAAAGCGAGATAAACAAGCTGTCGTCGAGAATCTCCGCCCAGGCAAAAAAGCTCGAGGTGCTGAGAGAGCCCGACCTGCCGGATGGATCGGTTTTGAATACGAGCAGCGGATCCCAGATGGCTTATATCGACATCGGACGTATCCATGGATTGAGAAGGGGGACCAAGTTCGAGGTGTTCCGATATGGCAAAGGCGGAGAGCTTCTGCCAAAGGGCTGGCTTGAGGTCCGCGATGTGGAGAAGGATACGGCTCTTTGCGGAATCCTCGATACCGTTGATCGATTTGATCCGATCGTGAACGGGGACATCCTCGTCAATCCCCATTTCGTCAGGAACATGGAAAAGACCTTCGTGTTTCTGGGAGACTTTCCAGCTTCGTTGAGCAAGGGTTTTGTCAAGGAACGCCTGACCGCCTTGGGGGCAAAAGTGGATGAAAAGATATCGAGCAGGACCGATATTCTAGTTCTCGGCGACAAGGAAAGAGGAGAGTTTGCACCTGAACTCGTTGATACATCCGAGTACAAACTGGCGGACCAGTTCGGTGTTCAGATCATGCGGGTCAACGAGCTTGCCGCGTATATCGAGTATTAATCGGTCTGTTCCGATACCCCGAAGATATCAAAGACCCCCCTCAGAATGGGGGGTCTTTTAATACCTTGTAAGTTCTGTCCGTAACCGCTTGTCTTGCGCCATGCCTGATGATGAACTGAAAAAGATGACCTTTGTCGAGCACATCGAAGAGCTGCGTAAAAGGCTGTTCTTCTGCATCGCTAGTGCGCTCGTTGCCTTTACGGTCTGTTTCATATTCAAGGAGTTCTTCAAGGATCTGGTAATTGCTCCCTATGAAGCTCTGCGCGCCGCCAATATCGATGCTGATGGGGGGTACTCGCTCAACCGCCTGGTTTTCATCGGGCCTACGGAAAAGTTCCTGTTCTACATCAAGGTCTGCATTTTCTGGGCGGTTTTTTTCGATGCACCGGTCATCCTTTATCAGATGTGGCGTTTCATCAGCGCTGGCCTATACAAAAAGGAACGCGGAGTAGTAACAAGGATCATACCGTTCTCGATGCTTCTTTTTTTCGCGGGCCTTACCTTCGGATACAAGGTTCTTTTCCCGGTGGGTTTGAAATTTCTGGTTCAGTTCGGCGATACGGAAACATTCGGCGCCTCCATCAGCATGAGCCGGTACCTGTCCCTATTCAGCCTCCTGATTCTCGTCACCGGCTTCATCTTTCAGACCCCGTTGATAATGGTGGTGACCACATCCGTGGGCATAACAACGCCGCAGTTTTTTTCGAGCAAAAGGAAATATTTCATCCTCGGCGCCTTTGTGGCGAGCGCGGTTTTCACGCCCCCCGATGTGATAACACAGTGCTTTCTGGCAGGGCCGCTGGTTTTGCTTTTCGAGTTGGGGATCGTTCTTTCCAGGATGGTAAGAAAACGCAAGGAGGCGCCGCCGGATGCGCCTGATGAGGGTACGGAAAAAAGCAAGGAGAAGCAGAGCGAGCCGAAAAAAGATGGATGAAAACATGAAAAACAAACGGGAAAACCTGGTGCGCCTCATCGCAATTGGCGATGAACTGCTTTCTTCCGATCGGCTGGAAACCAACTCTCATGAGATACAGGGAATCCTGCTCGATTCCGGTTTCGAGACGGGTTGTTGCATGGTTGTGAAGGATGATCCCGAGGAGATCAGGGCCGCGGTGGATTGCGCCACCGCAGGTGATGCTCGTTTTGTGATAACCACGGGCGGGTTAGGACCTACCGTGGATGACGTCACCCGGGAGGCCGTGGCAAGAGCTGCAGGAGTCCAATTGAGGGAAGATCCGAAAGCCCTTGCAGAGATCGAAGGATTTTTCAGAAGGCTCGGGCGGCCAATGAACGAATCGAACCGCAGGCAGGCTCTCGTTCCACAGGGCGCCGAGGTTTTGCCGAACACCATGGGGACCGCTCCGGCCTTTATAATGTCCATGAACGGAACCCTGGTTTTTTGCCTTCCCGGAGTGCCGGCGGAGATGAGGTTCCTGATGAAGGAGAGCGTTATTTTACGTCTGAAGGAGACTCGGAGCGGGAATAAGGCCGGGCCGATGCGGGCAAAGGTCCATATCATCGGCTTGACGGAATCTGCTGTGAACGATCGAATAAGCGAGATACTTTCCGCTCAGGATCCAAAAGCCGGGATAACCGTTCAGAACTCCGTGATTACGATATCACTTGTATCGGAAGGGGTTGAGGCCCGGGCGAAACTGGATATGACACGAAAGCGTCTCCGCGATGAGTTCGGGATCAGAATCTTCAGCGAGGATACCGACGGGGGTGGTTGCCTGGAGGCGACAGTGGGGAAGCTCCTTATCGATAGAAAGATTACCTTTGCCCTGGCTGAGTCATGCACCGGCGGACTCGTGGGCCACCTGCTCACCCAGGTGCCGGGGATCTCTTCCGTGTTCCGGGAAGGGACCGTGGCTTACTCGGGCCAGGCCAAGGTCAGGACCCTCGAAGTGCCTGTGGAGATGATCGAGAAGCACGGGGAGGTGAGCGCCGAGGTGGCCGGGGCCATGGCACTTGGAGCGGCGAAACGTGCCGGCGCAATGGCCGGCCTTGGGATCACAGGGATAGCGGGACCAGGCGGTGAGGGGCCTGACAAGCCTGTCGGCCTCGTTTACATGGCCGCCTGCATTGGCGGGCATCTGTTCGCCAAGGAGTATCGATTCACAGGGGACAGGGAGCTGATAAAGATGCGAAGCGCGTATCTGGCGCTTGATCTTCTTCGGAGAGCCGTTCTGAGATTTGAATGAACGGATGGCGTTGTTCAGGAAATGCAGGTGGGAGGGAATTGACGGCGGCTGTATATCCTGATATGCTGGGTGGCGATTATTTCATGAATACCCGGTGGTGTAATCGGCAACACTTCAGGTTTTGGTCCTGACGTTCCAGGTTCGAGTCCTGGCCGGGTAGCCAATATGCGGATTAAGGCGCTACGGGGTGCTGTTTACTCGCCCGCATATTTCATCCCCTTCTGCTGCGGCACCGCAACCTGCGCTCATGCTGCGTTTCATGCCTGTAGGAACAGGCCAGCGGTCGTATCCTGACATGCGCCTTGCCACATCACAGTTCACGGCACCTCGCGAAGAAGAGTATGAAATAAGCGGATTAGCGGCGTTTTTTGTTGGGCATGCAGGATGCCGCCGCACTTCGCATACGTCTCGATAGCCGATTTTCCACGAATCGAATAAAGTAACCTGATCCAGAGCGTCGAAAAGTTTGATGAGTGCACAGTGTGACGAATTACCCGTGTGCTCGGCGCGGGCTTTCCCCGAAGCGGTTAGCCGACGGCTTTCTTCAGCTGGACAAGCTTTCAGTGGCTAGATGTCCGACAGATCTGACAGGTCTGACAAGAGATTCAGAACAGGGATCTGGGATTCAAAGTATCTTCAAAGAATAAGGAACGGTGAGTTATATGAGTGATTCCGAACAACAGAACAAGAAGGTGCTTTTTGCGGACACGGAGCAGAGCAGCTTGAACGCTGTTTTAGAGGAGTTGTCTCATGCCGACTTTGATCTCTATCTCGCCGGAACCGAGGAAGAGGCGCAGGATGTTCTGAACAGGCATCGTCTGGATCTGGTTTTGTGTGGCATGGGGATTGCCGAAACGGGCAGTTTCGA
This sequence comes from uncultured Phycisphaerales bacterium, assembly GCA_964542475.1. Classification (GTDB taxonomy): domain Bacteria; phylum Planctomycetota; class B15-G4; order B15-G4; family CAYZWU01; genus CAZIUL01. The sequence continues at coordinate 26,575 of CAZIUL010000006.1, forward strand.
TTTCCTGAAAAAACTCAGGGAAGAGCACCCGAACGTTCACAGTGCTGTCCTGTGCAGCAACGACAGGAGGGATGAGGCATCGTTTGCAGTGGCCCGCGGGTATGCCACAGCCATACACATCGCACCATGGGAAGAAGGCGTGTTGTATCGCAGCATTGAACACACTCTCAGGGTCCGTCATGCATTGATGCAGGGCAAGATGCTGGAAGTTCTGAACGAACTGGAGAACCTGCCGAGCCTTCCTTCCCTCTATCAGGAATTCACCGAGGCTGTGTACAAGGAAAGGCCGGCCAATGAAATAGCTGAAATAATAGAGAGAGACGTGTCACTTTCCACAAAACTGCTTCAGATCGCCAATTCGGCTTTCTATGGCATGGCCAGCATCTGTTCTGTAGAACTCGCGATTGTCAGGCTGGGCCTGAGTACGGTCAAGGATATGGTGATGACTTTCTCCCTGGTCAATGATATGGAATGGGATGCAGATCAGATGAAACACGTTCAGTCCGTGTTCAGGCACTCCCTGCTTGTGAACCGATACATGAAGAAGGTTCATAATAAGAAATATGGGAGCCTGTTGAGACAGGACATGGCATGCCTCGGCATCATGCACGACATCGGCAAGATCATCATTTTGCAGTACTTTCCCGACCGTTACGCCATGATCATGGATCATTCGCTGAGGAATCCGGGGCAAACTTTTTACGAATGTGAGAATGATCTGGGGTTCGACTGGTTCAGGCACGATGATGTCGGCGCATACTTCTTGAGCATGTGGAACCTGCCCGACCATGTGGTCGAGGCCACGCTTTATCACCACCGGCCCTCAGAGTCTCAAGATCAGATCCGGCAAGCTGTTGATGTGCTCGCGTTCACGGACAGGCTTGTTGAGCGTGTCGAGAGCATGGATGATGAGGAGGAGGCCGGGGCAATGAACCTTGCGGATCATGGAGAGGGCTTTATAGGTGAAAAAGAGCTCAGGTCGATCACCCGGGAGATCCGGGAAGCAATGAAGGAAGAGTTTTCCGTTGCAGGCACGGATTGAGAAGCTTCACGCTTGAAGAGTATGAAATAAGCGGGCTACAGGTCCGAGGTCCGACAAGTCCGACAAGAGAGTCAGCCCCGGCCACCTTTCATCTTTACCCGGAATTCGACCACCTCTGGAGCACTCTGACGCGTTTTCACTCGATCCTGTCTGCAAAGTTAGGGTTTACAAATCAATAACAACTTGTAGTCTGAAACCAAAATGCTGCAGAAAGCAGCCAGGAGCTCTTTTGCTCCGGTTTACAAGTAAAACGTCATCCAAAAAAAAGGAGGCCGGGGATGAGCCGAAAAAAATCCACTCGCCGGAGTTTTTTGAAGAATACCGTCTTGGCCGGGACAGGCATCTGCCTGGCTGGGAAAACCGGATGTTCTGTGTTCAGGCCGTTCCCGGAGCCAAGGTACAGGTCACCGAACGAAAAGCTGAACATCGCCTGCATCGGAGTGGGGGGCCGTGGGCGTGCCAACCTGAGCGGCGTGGGGAAAGAGAACATCGTGGCTCTTTGCGATGTTGACGACAATCAGGCAAGCAGCGCATACAAGGAGTACCCAAAGGTCAAGAAGTTCCACGACTATCGCAGGATGTTTGATGCCATGCATCAGGAGATCGACGCTGTTGTGATCAGCACCCCTGACCACATGCACGCACACCCTGCGATGATGGCCATGAACTACGGGATGCACGTTTACCTGGAGAAGCCGCTGACCCATGATTTGTACGAGGCGCGCCTTCTGGCCAGGACAGCGAAAAGCTCCGGGGTTGCAACCCAGATGGGGAATCAGGGCACATCCGATGCGAACTTCAGGACCGCTGTGGAGGTCATCAGAAGCGGGGCCATTGGAGAGATCACCGAGGCGCACATCTGGACGAACAGGCCGGTATGGCCCCAGGGCATGGATCGGCCCGCGGACACGCCGCCTGTTCAGGAGCACCTGAAATGGGATCTCTGGCTTGGCACTGCTCCAAAACGTCCTTATCACCCCTCTTACCTCCCTTTCAACTGGCGCGGCTGGTGGGATTTCGGAACCGGCGCCCTGGGCGACATGGGATGTCACACCGCAAACATGGCGTTCATGGCTCTCGATCCGGGACATCCTGTGCGCGCCAAAGCTGTGAACTCAACGTTCAGCAAGGACAGCTTCCCGACATGGAGCGTGATAAGGTTGGATTTTCCGGCCAGCAGCCGAAAACCTCCTCTGGAATGGACCTGGTACGACGGAGCCGGTCAGAAACCCGCATGGGTGCTCGAGAAGCTGAAGTTTCTTATCGATGGCGAGGAGCTCTCGGGGAGCGGTTCGGTGCTTATCGGCGATAAGGGAAAGCTCTATTCGTTTGATGATTACGGCACAAGGTGGAAACTGCTGCCCCAGGAGAAGTTCGAAGGGTTCGAGCCTCCTGCTCCTGCTTTGCCCCGTTCTCCAGGCCACCGCGAGGAGTGGATACGCGCCTGCAAGGGGGGCGAACCAGCGATGTCCAACTTTTCCTACGGCGCTCCCCTGACCGAAACCCTTTTGCTGGGTAATGTAGCAATGTATGCGGGCAGACAGATCGATTGGGATTGGAAAGAGTTGAAGGTTACAAATTGCGAAGAGGCGAACAGGTTGGTCAGGCGAAAATATCGCCAGGGGTGGTCGTTGTAACAACTTGTTTTAAGCGGTGTTATGGGCGGATGCCCTGTTTCCCGTTCAAAATGACTGAAAAAACTGTTTTACAAGTCATCTGATTTCTGATCTAATCGGTTTTCCATAGTTACAGTACACTATTTTAAAGCCTATATAAGCAGTGAACAGGCCTGTACTAATCGCCGCCACAGGTTGGGTTTGTGGAAAAAAAACGTTCAGTTAGCGAGCTTTTTGACGAATAGTTTATTAAGAGCTTTGATTTAACAGCGTAGGAGCGAGCGTTTTGCGGTTTTTTCAAAAGTGATTTGCAAAACGCCAAGCCAGGAGGTTGAGCAACATGAGGCTGAATCATAGGATTGGCACCATCCTGATTCTTGTAATTGTCTCTTCCGGGGTTCTTGTCGCCGGGGCGGGATATTCTCCCCTGAACGCGGCTTCGTCGTCTGACAGGGATTACAACATCGTTAAAGCCATCGATTGTTTCGGTTCGATCAGGTACGAGATCATGGAAGTCGATATCATTTCCCTTTTCGAAGACGAGCTCGACAACGAATACAAGGCAGCAACGGAAGAATGGAATGAGGTCCGGAAGCAGTGGAAGAAGAGCTACGGGAGGACCGTTCCATTCAAGTATCCCAAACCGATGAGGCCTAAAATTGATGTCCTGGCCAAGGGAATCGCCTCCAGAAGCGATGCCAAGATCGAGCTGGAGACCTTCAAGTCCCAGGGGCCGTTTTGCGTGGTACAGGTGACCAAGGGGGCGGAAAAAGAGTTGCCTGAAGTGATCCTCAAGGACGAGATTGAAATGAAGGAATACAGCTTGAGCAAGGGCTATTCCGAGAAGCTCGAACAGTGGGCTGAAGAAAAAGTGGCATTTGAGGATGCCAACCCCAAGAACAAGTTTCAGGAACCGCGGCCTGATGAACCCAGGCTGAAGGTTCTCAAAAACGGCGTCAGAACACAGGCCATGGCAAACGCTTATCTTTCAAAATACAAGAAATAGATAAGAAGCCGTTTTTTTCTTTTCCCGCACTTCACACTGCCGCGCCGATGATCCTCGCTTCGAAAATCAGCTTTCCCTCGACAAAAGCTTGAGTGTCATATACCGCGGCTATCCGTTTTTGCTTGATCAGTTTCACTAATATAACAACCGAATCCCCTGGCGCGGCCTTGCCCCTGAACCTCACCCCTTCCAGCTTGGCCAGACCGAAAAACTTGTCCGAATCAGGGGCGATGGTCTTGCAGTAGTGGAATGTGCACATTTGAGCCGCTGCCTCGATGAACAGGACACCAGGCATGATCGGCCTGCCCGGGATATGCCCTCTGACCCAGAACTCGTCCTTTCTCAGCTCCTTGATTCCAACGGCATAACCTTTATCCGGGTTAAACTCCACGATCCTGTCTATCTGGAGCATTTCATGCCGGTGGGGAACGAACTTCTTGATCTCGTCTATGCCGAACAGGACCCGCTCCGAATTGATCCGTTCAAAGGGAACGAGTCCCTGCGGAGAGGATGTCCGGTTCCCTGACTGTTCAACAACGGTTTTGCGCATGACTATTCACCATCTCTATTCCCTCATCAACGTTTCCATGACCTCGATTATGCCCGAACCGGGCAGGATTTTGAAGTTTTCATTGATGAAATATTTGTAGTGTCTCCTGTATATCCGGAGCACATAGTCGCCGGGCGGCACGAAACAGCATTCGGCCTTTCCGTATAGATTGGTTTTCTTCGAAAAGCTTGCCTTGCCGTTTTTTTCCATCAGCTTGATGCTTGCGCTGACGATCGCCGCATTGAAACTATCAGTGATATGGAATTTGACAGTGGGTAGATCGGGCAGCACCAGGTCGCGGTGAACGTAATTTCCCTGCCCCAGGTAGATATCCCGGACTTGTGCCAGCGGATTATGCATTGATTTCAAAAAAAGGTCGTACCTGCCGGGGGGCAGCCCCCCGAACAGGAAAGCGCCGTTCGAAGCACTGAGAGCGTACCTTCTCGCCGGTTGTTTGTCCGCGGGGTTTGCCAGTTCAACGCTTATAAGCACTCCCTGCCCTGACACGGGCATGCCGTATTGGTCGAGAACCCTGCCCTCGATGAATGTTCCCCTGGGCAGCTCGAACTCGAGCATTTCTTCCTTCTGCGGGACCTTTAGCCCCTTCCTGACGAAAAGCGGGTAGCCCTGGGCCTTGATTGCTATCGAGTATTCCCCTTCTTCCAGGCCGTAAAGCCTGAACTCTCCGCTGCGCTTGATAAATGAGTGCGCCCACTTCGGCATGAGGTCCTCTATTCTGCCTTCGGAGGAGTCACAGCAGTAGAGAGTAAACGAGGTTACCGGACCTTTGGTGAAGGCGTCGATCACTTTTGCGCAAACCCCCTGATAGAGGTTGGACACGGGTTCCAGATCCGCTATCGGAACGGTCTCAGGCCCTTGTACCCTGTCATCATCCATGAAACCGTTGATTCTGTTTATGACTTTCGGTTCGTTTTCCGGGATTTCAGCCTTGTCAATGGTTCCCGGCAGGCGCAGGGATGCATCAGCAGGTTTTTCCTGAAAGTCGAGAAACAGCATCTGAACTGCGAGCATGACCAGTGGCACGGCAGCCAGTAAAATCACCACAGCGGTGATCACATGAATCCGTTTGTTCGCAGCCATGACTACCGTTTGCACCTCCTGTAAGGTGAAAAGAAATTCAAACGATGATATAGTTGGCGTACCATCCGACCCCTCTTGCAGGACCTGTCAGGCTTGCCTGACCTGTCGTACACCTCTTCTCCTAACTCCAACTACGGAATACGCGGGCCCGTGTTCCAGTGTAACAGCCAAAATTAAATTAACTTTAACCGTTGAAAGAAAAGAGTAAGTCGTAAAACTTGGATATTCGAGTTTATTATCGGTTCATCGCGCATGCTCTTGTTCCATCTTGTCGATCCAAGAGCATAATAAATGAGATGAGACCGTTTGACAAACGCTTTGGTTGACAGGTGCAAGGAGTGCTTACATGATCACCATCCGTAAACTGATGCCGGTTCGGCTGCTGGCTGCTGTTGTTTTCACATGGGTCGCGCTTGGGGGGGTGGCTTTTGTCTCTCCTGAAGCCCAAGCAATGAATGCGCAGGCACAGGAAAAAGAAAAGCCCAAGGTCATCCTTCTCGGATTCGATGGGGTGGACTTCGGCCTGGCCAGCCGTTTCATGGAGGAGGGGCACCTGCCAAACCTGAAGTCGTTGAAGGAAAGCGGAACTTTCACACCGCTCAAAACATCCAATCCGGCGCAGTCGCCTGTGGCGTGGGCTTCGATAGTCACAGGGCTGAACCCAGGGAAGACGAACATTGGAGGCTTCATCAAGAGGGGCTTCGGGAAGAGCAACATAATACCGCAACTGGCCACAATCGAGGACAGGCACAATAATGATGTACACACGATATCTTATTCGGATGTGTCCTGGCTCAACCACGAATCGAAATGGAGGTGGATCAGCATCTTTGCCGCTGCTTTTCTTATCATAGGTGTTCTGATCCTCAAGCTGCTGCTTCGGCTGCGGGTGATCGTCAGCCTCTTCGGCGGCATCGTGCTCGGGGGGGTTGCCTGTTATTTCGGAATAAGCTTTTTCGACAACATTCCCGAGAATGTTCCCTTCCCATACAACCTGCAGCAGGGAGACAGTTTTTGGGAGATCCTGTCCCAAAACGATATCAAAACCGTGGGCTTATATGCTCCTGGAGCTTATCCCGTGGTTGCTGATGAGAACGCTGATATTCTCGGGGGGTTGGGCGTGCCTGACATCAACGGAGGCCCGGGTACCTGGTACATATATTCTAGTGAGGCCCTGGTTTTCTTCGACATGGATACCAACACGGGCGGCAAGGTCGTACGCCTGGACGAGGAGGCGGACGGGAGGCTTTACGGAAAGCTGTTCGGGCCTACTAACTTTTTCAGGATCGAACAGTTCGAAAGCCAGATCGAATCGTTGAAGAAGCGCAAAGACAGCGCAAAGCTGACCGTTGAAGAAAGAGAGGAGATCAGCGCGGCGCTCGATCGAAAAGAGAACGAGTACGACGGCTGGAAAAGCGAAGCCGATACGAAGAAAGCAACCGTTGAGTTCTTCGTAACACCTGATTTCGAAGAGAAGGAGGCTGTGTTCGAGCTGGAGGGCCAGAAGCAAAAGATCAAGGAAGGGGAGTGGAGCGAAAAATGGTTCCGCGTCAAGTTCAGGCTTTCCGACTTTCTCAGGATTCCGGCGCTTGTTCGTCTCAGGCTGATCAAATGCTCAGACGAAGAGGTTCGGTTTTTTGTGCCGGCCATCGACATCAGCCCTGAGTCCCCGCCTCCGTACCTGAGGATCAGCTCTCCGGCCGAGTACTGCTCATGCATTGCGGACAAACTCGGGCCATACGAGACGGTCGGCTGGTCCTGTATCACGCACGGGCTCAAAGACGAGGAGATCAGCGAACAGGTATTCATGGAGGACGTGGAGTTCACAATGAATAGCAGGCGCAACCTCATGAGAAACCAGCTCGCGCGCAGCGACTGGGACATGTTCCTCGAGATTTTTTACACGACCGACCGGGTGCAGCACATGATGTACAGGCTCTTCGATCCGGAGCATCCTCAGTTCGACGATCAGCTTGCCAAAAAGACTATCCCGTTTTTCGACCGCAACATCATGCTGAAGGACAGCATCCTCGAGGTTTACAAGGAGATGGACAGCACAGTGGGTGAGGTGCTCGACCGCATCAAGCATGAAAATCATGGGGGGAGAGAGACCGTTCTGATGATCGTGAGCGATCACGGGTTCGCGCCTTTTTATTACGGCATGGGCGTGAACAATTTTCTTATCGAAAAAGGGTTCATGACGCTTACCGCCAACTCTTCAGGAGACCCCGGGACCGTGCAGGAGATGCTGGACAGCGGCCGGGACAACTATCTTGCTTTTGTTGACTGGTCGAAGACCAGGGCTTACAGCCTCGGGCTCGGCAAGATTTTCATCAACCTTAAAGGCAGGGAACCCCAGGGGATCGTCGAACCCGGCGAGGATTACGGTTCCGTGAAGGATGATATCATCCGGGAGCTGGAAGGTTACGTGGATGTGAAGACGAACCTGGACGTGGTGAAAAAGGTGTACAAGAGGGAAGAGATATTCTCAGGCAGCTTCTGCGTGGAGGGAGACACCGAGTTCACCTTTTATGACGCTTGCGGCAACAAGTTTCAGGAGAGCCGCTACACCGAAGGCTTCGCCGACCTGTACATCGGGTTCAACCCCAAGTACCGGGTTTCGTGGCAGACAAGCCTGGGCGGAATCGAGGAGGAGGTGATCGTCCCGAACACCCAGAAATGGTCCGGAGACCATGTGGCGGTCGATCCCGAAGAAGTGCGGGGAGTCTTCTTCTGCAACAAGAAGATCAATGGCAGCAGCAACCCGTCCTTGCTGGACATCGTGCCATCGATACTGTCGCTTTTCGGAGTGGAGCCTCCGAAAAACATTGACGGCCGGGACTTTGAAGTGCGCATGTGATGTACTTTCATGAGATGCGGCGCTCAGGGTGCGGCCGGATCGGTTGGAGAGTTTTCCATCCCGGAAAATGCCCGTAAACTGTTGGGACCGGGGTTCGGTAACACCCCGAATAATTCAGGTGCTGGTCTAATATGAGTGCAAAGCGAAAGAAAGACACAGAGCAAGAATCCGTGGACAATGACCGTCCGGATCCGGATCCTGATGACAACGGGTCCGTGGATGAAGATCAACCGACCCCATTGGACGACCCCGGTTCAGGCCGCTCGGAAGACGAGGAAGAAGACGTTGAAGAGTTGCCGGGCTCGCCTGGCCCGGTAGGGAGCGAGGAAGGCGGCGGCCTTTCCGATGACGACCTGGAAGGCGAACTTTTCGATGGCATGCCAGGCATGTCACGGAAAAAGGATGAGATCGTGGCCACAGGGGATCGGTCTCCCAGGAACCTGTTCATCATTCCCCTCAAGAATTTCGTCATTTTTCCCGGCCTGATGATGCCCATACAGCTCAGCAATCCCAAGGCCCTCAAAACACTGGAGCATGCCAAGTCCCAGTCGGACCACATAGGCGTTTGTGCACTGCGGAATCCCAACGCCGAGCCTGATGATCCGGAAGACCTCTTCGAGGTGGGGACCATGGTCAAGATCGTGAAGACGATCAAGCTTCCCGACGATCAGATGAGCGTCCTGATCCAGGGGCAGCGGCGTTTTCGCGTGACGAAGTATTTGCGAAAGAAGCCCTATTTCATTGCGCGTGTGAGATATGTTGAAGAGAAGCTGGAAGAAGGGGACGAGGTTGTCGCGCTGACCCGCACGGTGAACGATATCGCAGAGCAGATAGTGCAAGGAAACGATCTGTTCGGTGACGAGTTCAAGATGGCTTTGGCCAACCTGGACGGCGCAAAACCTGTTGTCGATTTTGTTTCCGCCTACTTCGTGCGGGACTTCGAGGAGAGGCAGAAGCTTCTGGAGACAGACTCGATCAAAGACCGCCTGATGATGGCTGCCGAGGTTCTCACGAGAGAGCTTGACCTCCTGAGGCTCGGCAAGAAGATTCAGGACCAGCTCAAGGAGAAGATCGAAAAGTCCCAGCGGGAGTTTTTTCTCCGGGAGCAGGTCAAGGCAATCCGCGCCGAGCTGGGCGAAGGCCTGGACGACCAGGAGATGGAGCAGGACAAGTACAAGGAGCTGATCGAGAAGTCCGGCATGCCGGAAGAGGCCCGAGAAAAAGCCGAGTCTGAGCTCGACCGGCTCATGCACATGGCCATGGAATCGGCTGAATCAGCAGTGATCCGGAACTACCTCGACTGGCTGACATCATTGCCCTGGCAAAAGAGTGTTGAGGACAACAACGACATCAGCAAGGCGGAGGCAACGCTGGAGCGGGATCATCACGGTCTCGACGAGGTCAAAGCGCGCATCCTTGAGTTTCTGGCAGTGCGAAAACTGAAACCGGACCACCGCGGGTCAATCATCTGTTTTACAGGCCCCCCCGGGACCGGAAAAACCTCGCTTGGACGTTCGATCGCAAACGCGCTCGGAAGGAAGTTTTTACGGATATCGCTCGGCGGCATCCGGGATGAGGCGGAGATCAGGGGGCATCGCAGGACCTATATCGGAGCCATGCCGGGCCGGATCATCCAGTCCATCAAGGCCGCCGGATCCAACAACCCCGTTTTCATGCTGGATGAGATCGACAAGCTCGGGGCGGATTTCAGGGGCGATCCTTCCTCGGCATTGCTAGAGGCGCTCGACCCGGAGCAGAACTTTGCTTTTTCGGATCACTACATAGAGGTGTCGTTCGATCTGTCGAATGTTCTTTTCATTGCTACTGCGAACAACCTCTCGACGATCCCGGGGGCGCTTCTGGACAGGATGGAGGTGATAGAGCTCAACGGCTACATCCAGGATGAGAAGCTCGCCATTGCGCAGCGCTACCTGATTCCCCGCCAGCTGAAGGGACACGGACTTGCCGCCTCGGATCTGAAGATAAGCAGTGGCGCTGTTAACAGGATCATTTCCGGGTACACCCGCGAAGCCGGCGTGCGCGGCCTGGAGAAGAACATCGCCAAGATTTGCAGGAAAACAGCCGCCAGGATAGCCAAGGGGGAATCCGGGAAGGAGACGGCCAAGGTTTCCAACCTGGATCGCTTTCTCGGGCCGAGCAAGTTTTTTGACGAGGTAAAAGCCCGTGTACAGGTCGCCGGTGTTGTCCCCGGCCTGGCATGGACACCGGTCGGCGGCGAGATTATCTTCATCGAAACGCTCCGTATCGAAAGCAAGAGGCCGTCGCTCAAGCTGACCGGGCAGCTGGGCGATGTGATGTCTGAATCGGCCCAAATCGCGCTTTCCTATGTGAGGAGCAGCATCAGCCGGTTCAAGCTGGACCGCAAGATCGTTGAGAACTCCGAGATCCACATTCACATCCCGGCGGGCTCGGTTCAGAAGGACGGGCCTTCGGCCGGCATTACCATCGCTGCGTCGCTGATCTCTCTTTTCAAGGGGAAGCGGGTGCGTCCCGGCGTCGGAATGACCGGCGAGCTTACACTTTCAGGTAAGGTGCTGCCGGTTGGAGGTGTAAGGGACAAGATCATCGCATCCCGGCGAGCGCGCTTGAAGGAGATCATTTTACCTTCGATGAACAAGGGCAGCGTCGAGGAGGTTCCCGAGCACCTGAGGAAAGGTTTGACCTTTCATTTTGTTGACCGTATGTCGGAGGTCTATCAGCTGGTGTTCTGACGAAAAGACCTCGCGAAAAAAAACCTATCCGGTTCTTCCGGTAGTTGTAGTGCCTGGAAGTACCGTCTCGAAGCACAAACGGAAATATAGTTGGTACATAACCGTCAAACGGAGAGCTTTTTTACCTTCCAAAGGGCATCTATTCGAGGTTGATTTTTCCCGAAGCTCCGGGACTGCAAAGACAAGGAGATCCTGATTATGGCAAAGTGGGTGGTATGGATGCTGTTGTTTTTACTGATCGGATGCTCATCCCCCAATGTACCGGATGGACAAGGGGTTGCGCAGGTACCTGATGCGAAGAACGTTGGCGAGGAGGAGAAAGCCGGAACGGATTCGTGGCGGATGAGGGATAAGGATAAAATTACCCGTGAGATGGAAAAATGCATGCGACTCTTTTTGGGCGAGGCCATTGACAGGTTTGATGATATTCACGCCCGTTATCAAGAAGAGCTTGCAGGTTTGGAGGTGCCTCCAAAGATAGAGGCGGTGGAAATGGAGCTGTCCGAGTTCTACTCTGATCGCGAGGAGCGGTACAAAGCCAGGGTCAAGGCCATTGTGCAGCGTTTCTCGAAAGAGATGGATGAGACGCTTGGTTTTCTGAAGCCCAAGGTATGGGATATTGCTTTTGAACTGGTGGGCTCCAAAGACTTGGGTACCGGCTATGATTCGCGTACCGGTATCGACGAGGTGGATGATAGCGCGGAGGCTACTCTTGAGCTTTTGGAGTTCAGGTCCCGTCGTGATGATATATTTGACTATGGTGAGCGCGCTGAGACCGAGCGCGTCTCCATGGACCGGATCTACAAGAACGACCTGGAAGGAGTGGGCCGGTTTTCCATCTACGCCAGCGACCCGATGAACGATTTCTTCCGCAAGAACGAGGATGCTGTTGCGGTTACCGTGGCGTTCCAGAAAAAGGGTCTGGCTCTCGAAGTACCGGTTGGATTCAGGCAGCTTGTCAGGGAGCGCATAGTACGAGGAGGGAGCACCTGTTTCGATTCTGGTTTCAAGTGGGACGAAACACTCGGAAATGTGAAGGGGAGCATGATTCTCGAAATAAGGGCTGGCATGCCTGAAGTTGTGGTTTCCAAGGTGTTCTATCCCAGGATAGACATGGATTACCCTGATTTCGAAAAGTTCAACGATTTCACCGCGGTCAGGGACTACAAGACAGCTGCCATCGATACATCTACCGGCGAGATCCTGGAATGCGTTTCCTGGCAGTACAAGTGGAGTATTTCGCATTTCGGCAGTGTTTCTGTGGCAAAAGGCGCACCAGCCGTACGGGATGAAAATTCGGAGGTTATGAAAGCCGCCCTTTCTCAGGATGCGGAAGCGGAAGGGTCGCAGGAGCAGGAACCGAGCGAAGGGGGGGGATCTCTTTCTTCATAAAGAAGCTCGCACAAGGCTTTGTAAACATCGTCCACATCCAGCTTTTCCATGCAGATCGGGTCATCACATCGCCTCTTGGAGCACGGGGAGCATTCAACCCCGGCGCGGGCAACCAGGCAAGGGCTGAAATACGGTCGGTATAACGCCGGATCTTTGGGCCCGAAAAGGGCTAGGCAGGGGATTCCCAGGTAGTTGGCAAGGTGCAAAGGTCCGGAATCCGCGCTTACGTAGGCCGAACCGAGACTGATGAACGCGGCAAGGTGCAGCAGGGAGCGGCTCGGGGGTGATATTATCGCATCTCCCCCGGCGGCTTCAGCCGCCGCCTCGGCGAGTGAGCGTTCATCAGGGCCCCATGTAATGAGGGTGTCGACTCCTCTTTCAGCTTTTAAGCGTCTCGCAAGCATTCCGAACCTTTCCGGAGGCCATCGCTTGAACGCTCCGAACGCCGAGGTTCCCGGGTGCACCACTATCAATGGATTGTTGCTGCTTCGCAGCCTCAATATGCTTTTTTCTGCTTCACGGATGAGGTCGTCCGGGATATGAAGCTCTGGCCGCTTGATCCCTGTTTTCCAGCCCACGGGATCTGCAAGGCACATGTTTTTTTCGATCCTGTGCGCGTTTTGGGGAGGCGTGACATGCCCTCTTGTGAAGAGGTTGTTCAGCTCCTTCACATGTCCCCTGGAAAACCCGATTTTGTTCTTTCCCCTGGCAAGCATTGTGTGTATTCCGCTTTTCAGATTTCCCTGAAAATCGAGTATCAAGTCGTACCGGGCGCTTCTCAGCCTGCCCAGGTGTTTTGCAAGAACCAGGAGAAGCCTTGGCCATTTAAACGGATTTCTGAGGCATTTGTTGATCTCTTTTCTAGGATAAACCAACACGCGCTCGATGTCTTTTCTTTGGATAAGCAGCGAGGATGCCTTGTCTTCCACGAGCCAGCTGATGGATGCTCCGGGATAAACCCGTTTGATTGCTTCCAGCGCAGGCAGCGTGAAGATCACATCTCCAAGAGCGGATAGCCTGACCAGCAGGATCGTATCAGTCATGTGTTGCCGCTTTCGATCAATATGCCGTTTCTGTGAGGCGTGTGCGCATCCTTACCCGGTTCCAACCGGGTTAGGTTGCTCGCATGTTTACCCCGGTCCGGCTTCAAGTCAAGGGGTTATTAGCTGTTGCCAAGCGCGTAGAAGCTGCTTGTGCGGCAGAAGCCGGAGGAGAAGCACGGCTGTTGACCACGGATTTAAGGTGGCCTGGTGTGACTCTTCAAAATCTGTTTGCTGTCGATTACTGTATTCCCTGATGTAAAATGCCGGGATTATCAATGGAGGATGACGGTATGGCATTGGGCACGCCCGAAGGTTATGTGATCAGGAAAAAGGGCCGTGTGTGGATTCTTGTAAGAGAGGATCTCGCGCGGAGCCTGGACGAGATCGGAGTCTATGGCTCGTGCCGCCCTGAACGCTGGATGGGTGCGGACGGTTCGGTTTCCGGCGGGCGGACTGGGATGACGCGGATCAGGCTGCGGCATGGGCCATGTATGCTCGTGAAAGCTCTTGTCCGAGGGGGGGTGCTGAACCGTTTCAACTGCAACATACACCTTTCGGCGCGGCGCCTCATGCATGAGGCCGAGCTTTCGAGCCATCTGCATCGCAAGGGAGTCCCGGCGGTTTGCATGCTGCTCGGCCGGGCGGAGCGCTGCTCCATCTTTTTCAGAAAACTACACCTTGGCTTCGAGGAGGCCGCGGGCTCGGTCAACCTTCTCGATCTCTTGATGCGTGAAAACCGGAAAGACAAGGATGTGAGGGAAACGATGAGGAGCGCGGGGGTCTCGGTCCTTGCCATGCACAACGCCGGTGTCTATCACAACGACCTGAACCTCGGCAACCTACTGTCGGTTTCCGAAGGTTTTGAACACGGCGATGTCCGGCCTGTCAGGGTCAAGATCATCGACCTCGGTGGGTCGTATATCCGTGACCGGCTTTCGGCAAAGGCAAGGGTGTCCAACCTTGCGCGCTTGTACAGGCATGCAAAGAAAAACAGTCTGCATGACAAGATGGACCTGAGAAGCGCCTGGCTGGAATTTCTGGAAGGATACTGCGGCGGCAAACACGGAGTCCGAAGCCTTGAAGCGGACGTGGAGAGGGCGTTCAGGCGCAGCTTCGTTTTTCATCGGATTTCATGGTTTCTGCAGGGCGGTTGAACCGGCAGCATGGAGGGAGAAATGGCATACGTGATCAGGCAGGTCGATCCCGGGAAGCTGGACCTGGGGATGGACCTTTTTTCCTGTTCTTATCCGCGTGTTTTCAAACCTCTTGAGGAATCGATGACGCGGACCGGACTGCTCAAGCCGATCAGCGTGATCAAAAAAGGGGACCGCCTGGTCGTGGCTTCCGGTATGAGGCGCGCCGTTGCTGCAAGGAACCTCGGAATTTCAGCTGTTGACTGCATGATGATCGAAAAACCGGTTCCTTCTGATACCCGCCTTTTCTTCATGAACCTCGAAGACAACATCGCTTCCCGGCAGCTTAACGTTTTCGAAAAGGCCCTGGCGGTCAAGCGGATCTGTCATGACCTCGGATCCGTGGAGGATGCCGACCGGGATGCATATTTGCGGCTGCTCGGCCTGTCTCCCGAGAGAGAGGAGGTCCGGCGGATGATGGCGCTCGATGGGCTAGATATGAAGGTGAAGGGGTTTGTGCTGGAACGGAGTCTGCCGGAACGGTTTGCCTTGGTTTTCACATCCCTGCCCACAGCCGACGCAGTTTCGCTCGTGGATGTTGCAGCGCGCATGCGTTTGACCGCGGGTCAGATTCGGGAAACAGCCATGCTGGGAAAAGAGATCTCCGGACGAGATAAAACGGCGTTCCAGGATGTGATCCGTTCGCAGGTGGTACAGCCTGATTCCGTACGCGGGAAAGGGCCTGACGTACGCTCGGTGTTTCTTGAGTCGCTCAGACGGAAAAGGTATCCTGATTATTCCGAGGCGAAAAACGAAGTGGAGCGATGCCTTGATGTCATCAACGGGGTGGCCGGAATCAGGATCACTCCTCCGCCTTACATGGAGGGGGATGAGTTTTCGGCGAGGGTTACATTCAAGTGCGCAGGTGATCTGGAATCCCGGGCCAGAACACTTTTGGACTATGCCGGGAGCAAAGAGATCAGCAGGGTTTTTAACCTGCTCGACGGGTGAAGGATCAGGCATCGTCAATGAGTGCGTTCAAAGAGATATATATCGATAGGGCGGTGCTCGATACTCCTCTTGCGAAAAGAGTACAGAAGCAGGTGCCTGCCGACGCGGTCCGGATCGTGTCAGGACGCGAGGAAGCGCTTCTTGGAGCTACAGGAAAGACCGGGGCTAAGCCCGGTTTCAAGCACAGGCTGTTCGTAACTCGCGAGAAGGCGCGAATGATCAAGCCTTGTCCGGGAACCCCGGGAATGCGCTGCTGCAATCTGTTCGTTTTGAACCACATCATCGGGTGCCCTTATGACTGCACGTACTGTTTTCTTCAGGCGTACCAGAACACACCTTTCATAACGCTGTATGCGAACCTCGAGAAACTGGAAGAGGAAATCGCCGCGCTCAGAGCACGCAACCCGGGGCGGCTCATCAGGGTGTGCACGGGAGAACTGGCTGATTCGCTGGCACTCGATTCTCTGGCGGATGCGGCTGCCTGGTTGGTGGAGCGCTTTGCGGGCATGGATAATGTGCTTTTGGAGTTGAAAACCAAGTCCGCGCGTATCGGACACCTGCTCGATCTGGACCACAGGGGCAGGACAGCGCTTTCGTGGTCCCTGAACTCGGAAGCCGTTGCAGCAAGAGAAGAGCTTGGGGCGCCCCTGCCAAGGGCAAGGCTTGCTGCGGCGGCCAAGGCTGTGAAGGCCGGCTATCCTGTTGCGTTTCATTTCGATCCAATTATCCGGTACCCAGGCTGGAGGGAAGGTTACGCAGAGGTTGTTGATGGGCTTTTCCGTGTGGTTCCTCCGGAAAGCGTTCGATGGATCAGCCTGGGCGGGTTCAGATTTACACCTGAAATGAAGTCGTTGATCATGAGTCGTTTTGCCCGTACGCGCCTGTTTTACGAGGAGCTCCTGCCATGCCCGGACGGGAAAATGCGCTATTTCTCGAAGCACAGAATCGATCTTTATCGAGCGCTGCTGGCCATGATCAGGGAAAAGGGAGGGGAGGTTCCCGTGTATCTTTGCATGGAAGCGGACTATGTCTGGCGAAAGGTCTTCGGGCATGAACCGGAAGCGAGCCGCTTGCTGGAACCTCTTTTTTCGTGTCGTTCGTAAGACAACGATCGTTTTTACAATCCGCGTGTCCTGCGCTGTTTCATCAATGGACCGGCTGTGAGACCGAAGCTATTTGCCTGTAGTTCGGCGATACTCGATCCACCACTCGTCCCATGTTCTTTTGTCTTCACCGAAGTTTTCACCGGTGAGTTTGATCAGGGATTCGAGACAGTGTTTCCGGACAAACAGCGAGGGATGGCTCAGGTTGGTGATAAGAACTCCGCAGGAGGAAATGTCGCCCAACACGCCTAGCGCTCTGGCTGCATTCGCGCGAATGTTGTTGTTGGGATCGGACATCAGCTCCATTAGCGGAGCAGTGGCGCTGGGATTCTTAAGGTTCAGCGCGATGTTGATGGTGTGAATCCTGACCTTGGGATCATCGTCTTTCAGCGCGGGAAGGATGTAAGGAGTAACCAGGTCAGCCTGATCGGGGGATACAACCGCAGAGATACAGAGCGCTGCATTGGATCGCACCTCAGGGTTGTGGTGCTGAGTCATCAACGGCAGGATGTTATCCAGTGGAGTTGATGGGTTCTCGAGCAGCTTGAGCGAGTGGAGGGCGTTTTCAATAATGTTGTCGTCACCGCTTTCAAGAGCACTTAAAAGCGCCGGCATCGCTTTTTGATGGATCTGGGGGTATTTTTCGTTTTCAGGAATTCTGGAAAACCCTAGGGCATAGGCAGCTATGACACGGTTTGGTTGGGAACCGTTTTCGAGCTGATCGATTATCTTGTCGAAGTTCACATATACGATCCGGGTCAGCATGCCCTTGAAGCTGTTCGAGAGCTGGATGCGTTTCTTGCTCTCCCTGGACCTCGCTGCGAGCTCCCATTGTTTGTGGAGCTGGTTGAGCCGGAAAAACAGGGATGGAACATCCTCCTTTACGGAGAAGTTGTCAGGATTGTCCAGCTTTTTCAAAAACTCGATCTCATCCTTGGTCAGCGGTATTCCTTCGGGCGGATCATCAGCCGTGGAAGCACAGCCCGATACGATCAGCATGGCAAGGATGATGGCTACGACGCGAAGAGATATGACGATGTTCATGGCATTCGTTTCTCGATAGGTTCCAGTTGAGCACGGATGAGATAAGGGGTTCATAAACATTAACTTGCTATGACAACTCTGCGTTTCAACTTATTTCAGCAAATAATTTCACTTCCCTTCTTCCTCCATAAAGGTGGATTTTTGATTTGAAGACGCTATCATGCGGTGCTGGCGTGAAAGAAATCGGTAAGATATGGGCTTGCTTTGGGCGAATGAAACCACCTGGGAGCTTGGCACTGTGAAAAACAAGAATCCTCTGGTAGGGCTGGTTCTGGCTTGGGTAGTGCCAGGCGGCGGTCATTACTACCTTGGACTGCGGGCTAAAGCACTGTATTTTTTCACGCTGATCACCTTGACCTTTTTCCTGGGCTGTCTGCTCTCTGATTTCTGTAACGTCAACATTGATCGCTACCCATGGCATTACATCGGTGAGATCTTCTACGGCAGCGCCACCCTGGCGGTCCAGGGCCTCACGGGTGAACGCGTGATAGGTGAGTTCAACAGGTTTCTGGATTATGGAACATTGATTACAACGGTGGCCGGCCTGCTGAATATAGTAGTGATGGTGGACTACTACGAAATCTGGGCAAAAAAGCGATGATTACGATCTGGGAACATATCGGCCTTTTTGTGTTGCTTTCCTTTCTGGTGTCCCTCGTTTACAACGGGCTGCGCCAGGATGACCTGAAAACGATAGTCAAGCTTGCAATAAAGCGCTTTTTTATTTTCATGGGGGCTTCAACGTTGTTTGGGGCGGCTCTTTATTTTCTGGCTGTAGCCCTTTGATTCATCGGCCTGCCTTGATGAAACGTGCGCCCGACGTTCTATCCAGCGTTCCTTCCAGTTCAAGCCTAGATACAACGGCCAAGGTTTCACCCGCTTCTGTCCCCGTTCTATCCGCGACCTCTTCAACGGTCAGGGCTTCGTGAGCCAGAAGTGCGACAATTTTTTTTTCGATACTTCCCAGGGACTTTCCGCCTGACGACTCCTCCCCCCAAAGGGCAAGGGAGTGTGTACAGAAGGGAAGGTTCAACACTGCAAGCACGTCTTCAGGCTCCAGGACAACGCAGGCTCCGTCGCGTATCAACCTGTTCGTGCCTTGAAAAAAACAGGGCCCCACCGGTCCTGGAATGGCCATGACCGGCCGGTTCTGGCTCAGTGCGTGATCCACGGTGATCAGCGAGCCCGATTTTTTCGATGCCTCGACAACGAGCACGCCTTGCGACAGTGCTGAAATGATCCTGTTTCTTCTTGGAAAATTCGTTTTGCGTGGGGGGGTGCCCAGGGGGAATTCGGATACAAGCGCCCCTGAGCCCAAGATCTCGATGAAAAGATCCGTGTTCTCTGGAGGATATACCTGGTCCAGCCCGCAGCCCAGAACGCCGAATGCGTGGCCGCCTCTTTTCAAGCAACCACGGATCGATGCCGAATCAATGCCGCGAGCCATACCGGAAACGACATGGATTCCCTGATCCGCCATCTCTGCCCCGAAAAGCAGGGCCGTGCGTTGGCCCTGCGGGGTGCATCGCCGGGATCCGATCATGGCTAGCACCGGATCATCATCATCCGGAAGCTGTCCTGTAACAAAGATGACCGGCGGAGCCGCTGGGATTTCCGTCAGCCGCGTTGGATATCCGTTGAACCCCCAAACCAGCGCTTTTCCTCGAAGCTTTTCCAGGTTGTCTTCTTCGCGGTAGTGAACCTTGTTTTTCAGGGTCCTGATCAACATATCAGCAGTGCCTGGTTTCAAACCCGCTGCGCGAAGATCCCTGTACTTTGCCCGCAAGAGCGCTTCTTCAGACCCCAGCAACCCCTTTATCATGGCAGCGTGCTGCATTGTGAGGCCTGCAATGCCCAGGAGTATTCTGGCATGCCTGAGCCCGTGGTTTTCTTTTATGCCGGCCATCTTTTCCTTGAGATTCAAACCGTACCGAAAGAAAAAACTCCTGCGGATTGTCTGCAAAAAAGACGGGAAAAGCGTTTCATGGTTTCACACTCGAGCTTCTTGAAGGGCACGTATAGTAATCAGCAAAATGCCATCGAGGCTCATGGCAAATGTAACTGATAGATCCGCAATAATTTACATATAAACAGTGTTTGAGTAAAAACTATGGGATTTGATTTATTGATAAGGGATGATATACTGTTTTATGGTTCAAGGTTCAGAGGTTCAAAGTTCAGAGGTTCAGAAGTTGTGGAGGTTGCGCTAACATGGGCCGCCGTCTGCGGTTTCTTCAACTACCTAATAAAGTATCAGCAGAGCAACTACAACCAGCAACCTTGACCTCTAAACCTTGAACCTCTAAACCTAACACCTGTTTTTGAGGATGGATGAATGAAAAGCAGAATTGTTGTGCCTTTGTTTTTGGCATTCATAATGATCAGCGCTCCCGCAGCCTGGTCTTCGTTCGGCACAAATATCAACCTTGCAAACCTGGGAGACAACGGCTGTGACATCCTGGGCGCCGCAGCAGGAGACGAGGCAGGATCCAGTCTGGCCATGCTTCCTGACGCAAGCGGGGATGGCATTGCCGATATCCTGATCGGAGCGCCCTACGCAAACGGAACCGGCGCTGTTTATCTTGTTTATGGCAAGGATGGATTTAGTGCGGGTGGGGACATCGATCTCGCTAGCCTCGGCGCATCCGGTATGGTTATCTACGGGGAGGCACAAAACGATCTCCTGGGATGGGCGGTCGCTTCTCTCGGCGATGTCAACAGCGACAGTCTTGGCGATTTCCTGATTAGCGCGCCAGGCCATGATCCTGACCTGGGAGGTGTTCGAGAGGATGCCGGGCGCTGCTACCTGATTTATGGGAGCGACTCTTTCGGTGCCACATTGGATCTTTCGAGCCTGACTGCTGATGACGGGATAATCATAAACGGTGCCTCGGATTTTGACATGATCGGCTTGAGCCTCGCCGCCGCCGGTGATTTCGGTGGTACTGCTGATCCTGACTTCGCAATCGGCGCGCCTTTGAAGGATGCAAACGGAGCTCTCGCCGCAGGTGTTGCTTATGTTGTTTTCTGGGATTCCGGCATCTCGTCCGAGATCGATCTCGCCTCAGGGCTTGGCGCACAGGGAGTGGTTTTCGAGGGAAGCGGCTACATCGAGAGCGCGGGCTTTTCCGTTTCCGGCGATTTCGATTTCAACAACGACGGGAACAGCGACCTCTTGTTGGGATCACCAGGCGCTGGGTATGGCCAGCTTGATTACGCGGGGCGTGCTTACCTGCTTTACGGCAGATCCGGCTTCACAAGCCCGTTTCTGCTGTCTGATGTCACGGCCGGGGGAGGCTACGGCGTTGCGTTTGACGGAGCCTCCGCATACGAACAGGCCGGCTTCTCCGTTCTGGGAATCCATGATTTCAACCTGGACGGGTTCGATGACGCTGCAATCGCAGCGCCATTGGCATCGCCCAACGGCCTTTACTCGGGCCGGACATATATCGTGTATGGTTCCGATTCGTCGCCGTCCCAGGTCGATCTCGTCTCAATAGGCGAGGACGGCTTGACACTGGACGGAGAAAGCGAAGAGGACGGGAAGTACGGCCTGAGCCTTGCCGATCTCAGCGACGTTAACGGGGACGGGATCACGGATATCGCGATCGGAGCGCAGAACTCGATATCACAGGGAATGTACTATGCCGGTGTTTCCTACCTGGTGATCGGGTGCCGGTTTCACGAGGAATCAGGTGAGCTGGGCTCAATGATGAGGAAGCAGTCCTTGTTCAACGGGGCAAAGGTGGGCGATTTTTCCGGATGCGCCATTGCAGGCGGCGAGGATCTGGACAACGACGGGCTGCTCGATGTGGTCATAGGCGCATGCGGTTACAGCAACGGATCCGATTACAATATGGGCCGTGTGCATTTTGTAAAGGGGCAGAACCTCGGGGGCTCGGCATGGCCTTTTTCTCCTCCCACCACAGGGGTGGGCACCCAGGGCAACGGCATGTCTTATGTGCCGTATATCGATGCCTGGGGCGATTTCACATCCGGCGGAGCGCTAGGGATAGATGTCGGGATACAGATCGACACGGCCTGGTCCATGCAGACATACCCCTACTTTTTCGGATATTTAATGTTAAGCACCGGCGATGTTAACACGACAGGCGAGCCGTTCAAAAACACGTTGATATGGCCTCGCTTCTACTTTAACACCCAGGTGCTGCTTTGCCCGGTTTTTTCTGATACGGGGTACCGCACCATGACAGGTTTCCTACCCCCCAACATGCAGAATTTCCGGTTTTACCTTCAGGCGTTCTGGGAGAATCCCAACGACCCGAACAACTGGGCAGCCAGCAACTGCCGCTGCATAACTTTCGGGCCGCAGTTTCCATGATGTGATGGATCCGCGTGCTGCTGTTAGATGTTCAGCATGAGCCGTTCGTACTGAAAAATGTACTGCAGGATTATGTTGATATACCCCCGGCTGTCCGGGGTCTTGAAATGGTCGATGAACTTTAATCCGTAGGCGTAATGGGAGTCTTCTTCCTCTAGCCTGCACACCACTGCCTTGAGATATATCTTTTCCTTTCGGCGAGGCAGGTGGAAAGAGAGCTCAACCCTGGTTCCCAGATCAAAAAAGTTCATGGGCGATTTGACGCAACGCAGCGCGATTCCTCCGCCGCTCATATCTTTTATTGTACCCTGAACAACATGCTGCTCCTCCCTGAACCTGACGGTTACATCTATGTTTGACCTGTTGCTCAAGGGGAAAGGAACCCTGAAGAAGCTGCGTCGCTGAGCGATCTTGATCTCTATCGGATAGGCAACGGAAACGACCCCCCGATCTTTTGTGTCCGTGTATTTCTTCCAATCCACGACAGGCGACTTGAACGAATAGATGCCTCCCGCGTTGAGAAAGAAAAGCCGGACCTCGTCACCCTTGGAAGGTGGAAGGGCCTCTTCGCTGGGAAGCACGATCGATGCTCTTATAACCGGTTTTTTCTCGGATTCCACCGTGGAGAGCAGAAATCCCGCGTACTTCATTGTCTTGAAGTCATGCTGAGCCCAGATATCCACGGGAAAACATCTCTTGCACGCCTCCTTGATCATGTCGATTTGAACATTATTGGATTTCATAGCTTTAAAGCCCCGCTATTCGTTCACCCTTGATGGAAACACGAAAACCCGGCACATACAGAAAGATGCTGCGGTTCCCGATTGTCCGGTTACACGTTTACATTTTCGTCAATCGAGGAGCTGATCTTGATTATCTCGTTGTGAAAAAAGGCGTGAAAGGTTCTGCCCATCCCCGATATATGGGGGCATAAAACCGCAGCTACGAGCCCGCTTCCTGCTTTTTCTGATAGGACTCCGGGTTTTCGTTCATCACTCTGGCAAGCTGCTTCTTCTTTTTTTCAATAAACTTCTCCCTGAACTCTTTGCTCTGTTTGCGGTCCCTGAATATGTGGATGATCAAAAAAAGTGAGGCAAGAGCCGTGCCCACGAGAACCGCGATGGAGATGTATTGAAACCTGTTGTCCTCCGGGAGAACGAATTTTTCGAAGCCGTGCACAAGCACCACGGGTGCGGGCTGGAGATGTTCTGTCCGTGTCCTGTAGGCATAGTTTCTGAAGAAAAAACCGTTGGCATATACAAGGTCCTTCGACTTGGCGGTTACCCAGTCAGGAATATCGAACGCCATGAAGTAACAGAAATAGCCCCTGTAGTTGCAGAGCACCCCGTGATGGAGCATTTCAGGCCCAACCGGGTTCTCGCCCTGCGGGCCGAGCTGCCTTTTCTCGAGCCACACCACTTCGCCGAGCACCTTAACCGGCGCGCCCCTGTGCTTGCCGGGAGCCTTCAGGATTTCTATGGGAAGCAGCTCTTCGAACTCCATGGCTCCCGCCTTGTCCTCGTCCAGATTGTGTGTGTATGACAGAAGGTGGTAAAACGGTTTTTCTTCGAACGGTTTGCCCATGTCCTGGATGTCGTAGTCATACAGGGTTTCAAGAAGCTCCATGTCTATTTCATTGGCCTGCGGCATTTCGAAGAATGAGGGTATCAGCCTCTTGCCGATGAGAAAAACCGCGTCGTTGATCCGCCTGTCTTCTCCGGGCACGGTGAAGGAATAGATCTTGAAGAAGAATCCCTGCAGCTTCACGATATCGCCGACACGTACATTGTTCGGGATGTCCATGAGAGTGAAATAAAAATGATCTCCTTCCTGTGACGTGAGATATCCCCTGTAGAGCGGAGACTCGAGTTCCGTGTACTTTTCGAACCACTGAAGAATGCCCTTGATCTCGAGCGGATCTCCTCTGAATGCGGAAGGATCGTTCAGAACCTCGTGGGCGTCGGCTGACGTCACGCCCAGAAGCTCCATGTCGCCGTACACGAGCCGCTGCGCCTGCTGTATCAGATGAAGGTACGCCTGCTTTTCCTTGATGACCCTCTCAGAAACCTCGTCGTCCCTGACCTTCTCCAGAATTGTCTTGTCCACGTTGGCCCCGGGAATTCGGTTTACCTCCGGTGCCTCAACGTGTTCTTCCGGATCGATATGGATGTCGTCCTGTTTGTATGCCAGGTAGTTGAAGTAGAGGAACGCGCCGATAACGATCAGTGCCAGGACAGTTAGTATGATGAGCCGGTAAGACTCGGGCACGCCGGGAGTTGCGCGCGGGTTTCTTAATCTGGAAGGGTCCAATCTTTACCTCCGAATCTTGGCCGGTCAGGCCGGGTTTCCGCAGCTTATCCTCGAAGCGCGTGATCCCGCCGACAGGCCGGATTTCAAGATACCGGCAGGGAAGCACGTCCGTGTACAACATGGCTCCCGATCCGTTCCAAGCAGATAATGAAGTATAACGTAATACTTTGCATATGGTTTATACAAAAATCGGTTCTCGGTTCGTGCGGCTCTGTCGGGTGGTGTACGCCTGCTCTCAGCTGCCCCGGGGGTCGGAACCGGATGCAGCCTCTACCAGGGCCTTGAAGAGACCCGATTGGGCACGGTCGCTGCACATGAGCTCCGGATGCCACTGGACGCCGACAAGGAATGAGGGGCCTTTACCCTCAACCGCTTCGATCACCCCGTCCCCGGCCCTGGCCGTTACCCTGATGCCTTCTCCGGGGTCGCGCACCGCTTGTCTGTGCGAGCTGTTCACCAAGTGGCCTGAGGTAAGCAGCCTGTCGAGCAAAGAGCCGGATTCGATCCTGAGCGGGTGGCTCGTCTCTTTGCCGCCCGGCAACACGTGTTCAATAGCCCCCGGCACATCGGATTGGATGAACTGGTGCAGGCTTCCTCCCATTGCTACGCAGATCTCCTGGAGCCCGAGACACACTCCCAAGGTCGGCACACCTTTGCTGATTGCAGCCTTGACCAGTTTCATGTCGAACGCTTCCCTGACCGGATCGAGCGCTACCTCTTCTTCGTGCCGTTTTTCACCGTAGAACAGGGCTGGATCCAGATCGTCTCCCCCGGTCATGAACAGGCCGTTCAGGCCTTGAAGACGGGCGGAGGCGCTCGTTCCGGCAATCGGCGGGATCAGCACCGGCATGCCCCCGGCCTCCCAGACAGCCATGGCGTAACGGGATCTCGAAAAAAACATTGCTCCTTTTCCGTCTTCCCGGATGTCGGTGGTCAGGCCTATCAGCGGGCGGATCATCAGGTTTTGCTTTTTCCGTGCCAAATAGTATCCTTTCTGCTTCGCAGATGCGGTTCGACAGCAGCCTTTCAGGCGGAGGCTATTCCGCGCCGGATGGTTTCGATGGGCTGCATGGTACAAGAAAAAAAAGAGTTCACGCTTCAAAAATGGATGAAACCGGAAAATACCCCAGGCCCAGGGATATGGATCACCTGATCCGCATCCTTTCTTCCTTCACGAACTATGAGAAAAACCGTGATTTCCACAAGGGCAAAGTCCGCTTCGATCTGGCGAACATGACACGTCTGTTGGGCGCCGCCGAAGATCCACACCTGAAGGTTCCCTGCATCCATATCGCCGGCAGCAAGGGAAAGGGATCAACCGCGATCATGACCTCGGCGATCTTGAGCTCGCTGGGTGTGAGCACCGGGCTGTTCACATCGCCGCACCTGGATCGCATCAATGAGAGGATCGCTGTGAACGGTGTTCCGCTGAAAGACGACAAGATGCTCGAAGCAGCGGATGCTGTTCTTTCTATATTGAGAAAAGACCGGGAACTCAAGCCCACCTTCTTCGAGTTCATCACAGCGTGCGCCATGATGGCTTTTCACGCCGCAGGCGTTGACGCGGCGGTGTACGAGGCGGGTCTTGGTGGGAGGCTGGACTGCACGAACGTCGTGCTCCCGGAGGTTTCGGTGATAACAACCGTTGAAAAGGAGCACTGCGCCGTACTCGGCGAAAGCCTGGAGGAGATCGCCGGAGAGAAGGCAGGCATCATCAAGGAGCGTGTCCCCGTCATCACAGCGCTCGAAGAGGGGGGGGGCGCCCGGAAGGAGATCGAGATAAAGGCTGCGAAGCTTAACGCGTCTTTGCTGGCCCCGGGCTGCGGCCTGGAGACGACGGTTGAGAAGGGAGGTTTTTTCGTGACAGCAGGTTCGGTCCGCCACGGCCCGTTCCTCCCTCCTCCGCCCGCAACGCTGCAAGGCCCGAACCTGGCCTGCGCTGTCGCTGCTGCCGCGATCTTCGCAAAACGCCTGGGAAGGAAGTGGGATGAATGTGCTGTTTTGAACTCTGTGAACCGCCTGAAACTGCCGTGCCGTTTCGAGGTGTGCCGGAATGACCCGATGGTTATAGTGGACGGCGCTCACACGATGCGCTCCATCAGCGCGTCTCTTGACGAGGCAGGATCGTACGGCCTGGGCCGGCCGGTCCTTGTGCTGGGGCTGGCTGAAGACAAGGATGCAAGAGGAATACTCGATCGCGCGCTCGCGTCGAGCAGGGAGATGATATTCACATCGTACGAGGGTGGACGCGCATTGGATCCGGCACTCCTGAAAAGCATGGCGCAGGATCGCGGGATTGTTGCCCGGTCCCCATCAAAAGCGCTATCCCTGGCTGAAAAAAAGGCCGGCGCAGGGGGGGTGGTCCTCGTTGTCGGGTCGTTCTACCTTGCCGGTGAGGCGAGAAAGCTTTGCCTGAACGGCTGATGTTTCAGCGCCACTGAATCGTTTACGGTGCCGCAGCAGAAGAGGATGAAATATGCGGGTTAAACCCAACCGTCCCTTGCATCCGGTACATAATTATTCTTAAATCTCTTCTTTAAAAGGATCCGGTGATTTACAAAAAATGATTAATCTACGTTCGATATCATTTCTGCTGTTTTTCTTTTCGGGATTTTCAGCGCTCGTTTACCAGGTGGTATGGGCCAGGCAGCTCTGCGCTATCTTTGGCAGCAGTGCCGAATCTTCCGCCGCGGTGTTGGCTGTTTTCATGGCAGGCATGGGGATTGGGGGGCCTGCGCTCGGCAGGGCCGCGGACAGGATAAAGAACCGTTTTCTGTGTTTCGCGGTGATCGAAGGTCTGATAGGGCTTTTCGGTCTGCTGGCATCATCCTGCTTCAGCGTTCTGGAATCGTTCTATTATTCAGGTGGGGGGGCTTCAGCGGGCAACAGGTACATGCTTGCCGCTGTATACATGTTCATTCCCTGCTTCCTGATCGGTGGAACACTGCCCGTTTTGAGCCGGTTTTGCGCCAAAGAGGACAAGAACAGGTTCGGCCTGGCCGCAGGAGGGCTGTACGCCACGAACACCTTTGGCGCGGCAGCAGGCGCGTTGATGGCCGGTTTCGTTTTCCTGGAGAGCATGGGAGCATCCGGTTCGATCTTTCTTGCCGCCATAATCAATCTTGTGGTTGCAGCCGCGTGCGTCACGCTTTACACCGCATTCAAGAAGCAGGGCATGGAGCCTGGTCGCGATGAAGCCGCCCCCCCGAAAAACAGCGTCATCACAAACCATGCATCACTTGCGGGCAAGCCCGGCGAAGATGTGCATCCGCCGCATTATGTCGCCCGTGCGCTGATCTTTTCGGCCTTTTTCCTGGCAGGCACATCCACAATGGCGCACGAGGTGATCTGGACAAGGATCCTCAGCCAGTTCTTCAGGAACAGCGCCTACTCGTTCGCAGCCATGCTGTTTGCGGTTCTTGTCGGTCTGGCTGCAGGAAGCGGGGCCGGCTCTTTGCTTTCCCGCAGGCTGCGCTCAAACGGCTATGCCCTCGGCGTTGCACAAATGCTTGCCGGCCTGGTTTCCTTGAGCATGGTTTTTTTCGTTTCCCATTTCACGGAACTCAAGACATACGGAAGCTGGCTTCAGAGTTTCAAGGCGATGGAGTCGTTCGGCCGATTTGCAGCGTTCGAGTCGGCATCAGCGCTTTGCCTGGTATTCCCGCCTTCGTTTTTCATGGGGCTTTCCTTTCCATTGATGGCTCGTATGGCCTGGCGGGGAAGCAGGAGGTTCGGCGGGTTTATGGGCGACCTGCAGTTTGTGCTCACCGCCGGATCCGTTGTCGGCGCGATCGGCACAGCGCTTTACCTGATCCCCGGCGATAACGGCAGGTTCGGCCTGCTCAACTGCATCAAGTGCGCAGCATGCGCCAACATCCTGGCTGCTGTCCTGCTCTGGGCAAGCTCTGTCAGGCATGCCGGCAAGGCGCGTCTTGCAGCGGCTCTTTCTCTTCTCGCGGCCGCGTCTCTTGTTTATTGCACACTTCCGCCCGACCTTCGTTTCTGGAGAGATGGGATCGAGAAGGAAAACCTCGTGTTCTATACGAGCGACAAGATCGCTGAAGTCGCTGTTGTGGAGAGACCCGACGGCCTGGTGCTGAAGCTGAACAACACCAGCGGGCTGGGTGGAACAGCAGGCAGCTACCTTGAAACGCGGATCGGCATGCTTCCGCTTATCCTGAAGGGAGGCAGCGAGACCGCTCTGGTCATGGGGCTTGGAACAGGGAACACGCTGTACGGACTTCTTGCATCAGGAGCAAAAGATGTGGACTGCGTGGAGCTCATTCCGGGCGTAGCCCGTGCGTCCGAGTGTTTTCATCCTTTCAGCAGGGATACACTTACCGGCGGGAACCTCAGGATTTTTCTGGATGATGCCCGCGTTTTCCTTAGGTACATCGACCGCAAGTACGACCTGGTCATCGGCGACCTGTACTTCCCCTGGCAGGCCGAAACCGGGTTCATGTACACAAAAGAACACTTCGGGCGTGTCAAGGACAGGCTCACAGAAGACGGTGTCTTTTTCCAGTGGCTTCCGCTTCACCAGCTCCGCTGGGAGGATTTCGGCATCGTGGGCTACACCTTCAGCGAGGTGTTTGAACATGTGGCGGTTTTTCTGGCGGCGCCGGACGTTGGATTCCCGCTTGTGGCGCTGGCCGGATCGCGGAAAAGGTTGAGCTTCAATCCGGTCTCCTTGCAGGAGCAGCTCGACAAACACTTCCGGCAGGCCGAGCTCAAGAGCTTAGAGCTGGACAATGCAATGGCCATTCTGCCCCTCTATCTCGGAAACGAGTGGCGTTTCAGATCGAGCTGTTTCAGCGAAACCGTGGTCAACACCGAGAACAGGACATTGGTCGAGTACAGGACCGCACGGGCCATGGAAGACCCGGCGGTGCGCTCATTCAACAACTTTCGCAGGCTGGCCGATCCGGATTTCAAGGAGGATGCGGTTCCGCTTCTGAGGTTTGGAGAGATCGATACGGAGAAAAAACTGAAGATCGAGGACGAGGTGAGAAGCCGCTCACGAAGCCTGACGCATTTTATGAACTGCCACATCCTTTTTTTGAGAGAGAGCTATTTCAAGCAGATGGGCTTCAAGGACGATCCTTCGGCGCGGAGAAAGGTGCTGGAAAGCATGGGCAGGGAAAGCGTTTCAGCCTTCAAGCTGGCACCGGACTACCCGATAGCAGAGGAGAACCTCAACCGCGTCTGGACGATGTACATCAACGATCACGATTATAACGCGGCCAACAACTTCGCGGCCTTGGTGATAGACGCGGATCCGGATAACGACGCCTTTTACAACAAGCTCGGACTGGGGCTGATCCTGGAGGAGAAGTACAAGGAGGCCGTGGTCTGCCTGACAGGAGCTATCTTTCACAACGACATGAACTTCAGTGCCAGGGCCAACCTGGCCATTGCCTGCTTTTTGAAGGGTGACCGTGTCCGTGCGAGAGAGGAGATGTCAAAGGTCGTGGACGAGTTCGGATACGGGCGGCTGTCCCAGCTGACAGCAGCGCTCGCGGTCCTGATCCTTGAAGGGCGGGACAGGGCTTCAGCCCTGCTCGCTCCATTCCTCGAGTCGCCCGTATGGAAGGAGCTGGCAGCTGCTGCGATCGAAAGCGCCAAAGAAAGCGCTGTCGACGGCATACGAACGGGAACCAGGGACGAGGGGCCATGAGACCGCTTTTTCTATTCATCTTCTTTCTCTCCGGAGCGGCTGCTCTCATGTACGAGGTCGCGTGGACACGCTCCATGGTGCTGATCGTTGGCAACACGAACCTCGCAGTCGGCATGGTTCTCGCTGTTTTTCTTTTAAACTTTTCTCTCGGAAGCGCCGCGGCCTCGAAGTGGGGGAAACGTCCCGATCGTCTCCTTGCGCGGTACGCATGGATCGAGCTCTGTATCGGTGGCTGCGGGATAATCCTCCCGTTCCTGTTCAGCCTGTTGAAGCCTCTGTACCCGGGAATGGCCGGGCTCCTGGACCCGAAGGTCGTGCGGTTCGCGCTCTGCATGCTCGTGCTGTCCGTTCCCACGTTTCTGATGGGCGCGACTCTGCCGCTGATGAACGGCATCTTCATCACGAAAAAACGCGGCCTTTCCGGGCAGGCCGGGCTCATTTACGCTGTCCAGACCGTGGGGGCGGCGCTTGGCGCTGCGCTGGCTGGTTTTGTCCTGCTCGAACAGATCGGGTTGAGGGGCACCGGGCTGGTTGCAGCCGCGATCAACGGCTTCATATTCCTGGTCATCGTGGTGATCGTTCGTGTGCGCGGACCCTGCCTGGAGGCGCCGAGCGGGGGAGATGAGCCTCTTTCAGCGCCTGGCGAGCCGGATACTCCCGGGCAGGCGGCCCTGTCCTACCTTGACGAGGTCAGGTCATCCGTTCTTTTAGCTGCTGTTTTCTGCAACGCTTTTGCAGCGCTTGCGCTCGAGGTGCTCTGGACCAGGATTCTTGTCTTTTTTCTCGGCAGCCTGGCATACTCGTTCACCGTCATGCTGGTCCTCTACCTTCTGGCGCTGGGTTTGGGCGGCTGTGCGCTTGCGTTGCTTGACCGCTTTTTCGAACCCCGCCGCATTTTCGGAAGCATCCTGCTCTTTACGGGCGGCGCATCGGTCTGTCTCTGCCTGCTGTCGATTCCTGTCATGTACGAGGTGATCGAGGCGGTGAAAGGCGCTCCGGGATCATATGGATTCGGTCGTTTTCTGGCGAGTTCGTTTCTCGGGGGCTCGCTGCTCATGCTTCCGGG
Source organism: uncultured Phycisphaerales bacterium (assembly GCA_964542475.1). GTDB lineage: Bacteria > Planctomycetota > B15-G4 > B15-G4 > CAYZWU01 > CAZIUL01. Next base: position 57,603 of record CAZIUL010000006.1, read on the forward strand.
CGCTCTGCTAATTGGGATGTTCACTCCGCTGGCGGTGGGCATCCTGGTCCGCGACAGAGGAGGCGTTTGCAGGGGTGCGGGAACCGTGTATGCCGTGTCCAACCTGGGTGCGTGCCTCGGGGCAATGGCTGCGGCCTGGCTGTTGGTTCCCGCGTTCGGCCTGAAGATGGGCATAATGGTGGCCGGGTTCATGGTGATGGTTTCAGCGCTCATGCTGTTCCTGTTCTCGCGGGCCTCGACCCTCCTGAAAGCCGGCGCGTTCGCGTTCCAGATCCTGGCCGTGATGTTGCTGGTGGAGTACATTCGAGGCGGATTCATCAGAAAAGATGACGCTTTTTTGACAAGATCGCTCGTGGTGGATTCCCATGTGTTCAAGCGGCCGGGCCGGGAGAGTTACCTTGAACTGAAAGGGTACAGCGAGGGCAGCGTGTGTACCGCGTCAGTGGTGCGGGATCTGGCAGCGGATGAGTACAGGCTGTATGTGGACGGCTTCAACGCGGCTGCTACCGGATCCGCTTACAACTACATGAGAATGATGGCGCACCTTCCGGTCATGGTTTGCAAGGAGCCCAGGCGTGCGCTGGTTATCGGGTACGGAACAGGCACAACCGCCGGCTCGCTTTCCCTTCATGCCGGTATCGAGAAGCTGGTGATCGTCGAGCTGTCGCGGTCCGTGTGGGATATGGCGAACACGCACTTTTCACGCTGGAACAGGGATGTCGCCCAAAGCGATGCTGTTGAAGCAATGGTCGGGATGGATGGAAGGGATTACCTGAACCTGGCGGACGATGGGTTCGACATCATCACGCTCGAACCGATGATGCCGTACACGCCGGGCGCGGTCCATTTCTACACATCCGAATTTTACGCGCTCTGCAGGAAGAAGCTGAACCCCGGTGGAGCGCTATGTCACTGGATCCCGTTGAACGCCCTGCCGGGGCCTGAGTTCAGGCTGCTCCTGAACACGTTCATGACGGAGCTGCCCGGGTCAGCTTTTTTCCTCTTCGAGGATGCTGTGCTGTTGCTCGGTTTCACCGAAAAGAACTGGTGCATGGAGCTGAACCGCATCGAGGCGCTGTTCGAAGACCCTGTGCTGAAGAGCGACCTTGAGCGGGCGGGTGTGTCAACACCGCTCATGATTGCGGGAGCTTTTGTGGGAGATGAGGAAGCCCTGAAGAAAACGATGGGAACGGAAGGCGTCATGAGCGACGACCGGACTGTGATCGAGTACGTTCCCATTGCTTCCAGCCGGAAAGCCTTCAAAAGAATGGCTGACAACCTGGCTTTCCTGGCCGGTTCATCGGTTTCCATGGCTTCCCGCCTGGATCTCACGGGTTTTGCCGGGGAGAAGAAAGAGGAGCTTCATCAGAGGATCAGGCGGTTCGAGCTCTCGTCCAGGCTGCTCATGAAAGGCAGGAAAGCGGAAACCGAGGCGCTATACGAGGCCTATGTCACCGGGAGCCTTGATTTCAGCGCGCCGTGGAAGGATCTGTACGAGAGAGCGTTTTACATGAACCAGGAGGACAGCCGTGCTGCGGAGCGGTACTCGCACGGCCTTGTCAGGGAGGCGCTGTCGTGCATGGCGCGCCGCAACTTTGCCGGAGCACGGGAGCTGACGAACAAGGCCGCTGCTGTCGCACCAATGCTCTGGGAGGTTTACATGGCCGAGTGTTATCTCAACCTGGCTGCCGGCAACGTCGAGGAGCTGCAGCAGGCGGTTGATGTCTTGAGACAGGTCAAGCCGCTGTCGAACCTTACCCTTGCGTTCCGTGCCGAGCTGGCCGCCTTGAAGGGGGATGAAGACACAGCCGGGCACCTCAGCGGCATCCTCGAGGCCTCAGGAGGCCTGGTGGGCGAGATGGCGGAGCTTCTTGAGAGGGTGATCGAAGCGCGGAAGGCGGGTGACGCACGCTACGCCGTGCCCAGCATTGATCTTGCCTTGGAACTGCTCGCGGCAGGGCCTGACGAGCTGACCAAAACCGGGCGCAGCGCATGGAGCGTGGCCCGGGGCTTTGACAGGGATATCCTCGACGAGGCACGCAACGAGTTTCTTCTCTGCCTGGATGAAGAAGGGGATGAGGTCATGAAGGCGGTAAGGGGTCTCGGCTTTTTTCATGACAAGGAGGTTCAAGAACGGCTTAAAGAGTTCTATGAAAACGCTGCAGGCCGGATGCGGTGGTGTGTGCTGGAATCCTTGGCACGTGCCGGAGATACCGAGGTGCTCATCAAGGTGCTGGAAGATGGATCATCTTCAACTAAAACCATGATCGAGGCCACGCAGGTCGTTTGCGATCTCAAGATCATGGATGCACTCGGACCGCTCATTGACCTTCTGGAGAGCGCGGACCAGACCGTGCGCATGGCTGCTTTCGTGGCCCTGGTTCATCTAACAGATGTGCGCTTCGGCTACGATCCGAACGCGTCCCAAGCCAAGCGAGCGCGTTCCATCGATCAGTGGCGCCACTGGTACCGGCTGCGGAAATGAAAAGAGATGCCGGTAACAAGCTTGGATGGACGGCTTCAACGCCGTCCTCTTCTCTTCCGGCGCCGACAAAGCAGCCGCCCTCCATGCCGCCTCTTCTTTTCCGGCGCTGACAAAGCAGCGCCCTCCATTCTTCAACCGGTATGTGCCGTTTCATCTGGAGGGCGGCAGTCTCTTGCCGCCTCTTTTCTTCCGGCGCCGACAAAGCAGCCGCCCTCCATGCCGCCTCTTCTTTTCCGGCGCTGACAAAGCAGCGCCCTCCATTCTTCAACCGGTATGTGCCGTTTCATCTGGAGGGCGGCAGTCTCTTGCCGCCTCTTTTCTTCCGGCGCCGACGGAGCGGCGCCCTCCATGCCGCCTCTTTTCTTTCCTTGAACACCGAACACCGAACACCGAACTTTTTCTCCCTCTCCCCCCAGCCTCAAGCCTTTTTCCTCGGCATGAGCTTCTTGACCTCTACCTTCTTGAGCTCTCTGAACGACCCGGGTTTGAGCTTTCCCAGGGAAATGTTTCCAATGCGCGTGCGTTCGAGCTCTTTCACCCTCAAGCCGAGCTTGGCCATGACGCGGCGGATGATCCGGTTTTTGCCCTCGTTCAGCACGAGGCGGAGTATGGTATCCCTTCTCGAGCTCCGGATCACCTTCACGTCGATCACGCCGGTCCTGCCCTCGGAAAGCCAGACCCCTTTGCGGAGCTTTTCGAGAACGGTTCCATCCATGCCTCCTTCCACGCGCACCCTGTACGTTTTGGGGATGCTGTATCGTGGATGGGTGATGCGGTTGCAAAACTCGCCGTCATTGGTCAGGAGGAGAGCACCCTTCGAATCCACGTCGAGGCGGCCCACGCAAAAGAGGCGGGATCCCGCCTTGTCGACCAGGTCGATCGCGAGCGGTTTTCTGCTCTTATCCTGCCGGCTAGTGCAGACATAGCCCACGGGCTTGTTCAGAAGGAAGTAAACTTTTTTCGCAGGTTTCAGTATAACGCTGTCGAACCGGATCTCTTGAACTTCAGGGTCGGCGCGGGTTCCGAGCTCTCTCGCGGGAGCGCCGTCGACGGTGACCCTGCCGGCCTGGATATAGGCTTCGCAAGCGCGCCTCGACCCGAGACCCGCGTCCGCCATAATCTTTTGAAGCCTTGTCATGACCATGAGCTTTAGCCTTCCATTTCCAGCTTATCTCGCTGATTCACGAACGGTTGACCTGATACGACCTGATCCACATGCCTTTGCCCGGGCAGTCCATCAGAAGCTCCGGACAGCCGGCCGGCAGGAAAAAGCTGTCGCCTTTTTGAAACGCGCTCTTGTGGTTTGGTGCGCTGATCTCGCCGGCTCCTTCCAGGCAGGTGATCGAGGCGTATGTGCCGCCGGTTGGCGGTAGTGTACCCCTGGAATCGATGGCGATCCTGTCCATGATGAACCTGGAGCAGCTCACAAGCGTCGTGCCTTGCTCGTCGATTTCAGCCTGTTCCGTTGCTGCCTCCTCCATGGCTTGGCGCGCTTTTTTTAAGTGCACCTCCCTGGGGCGGCCCCAGTCGTAGATGCGGAAGGTCGAGTCCGAGTTCTGTTGAACCTCGAGGAGCATCACTCCTTCGCCGATGGCGTGGACAGTGCCCGCGCTGATGAAAGCAAGCCCGCCGCTGCGGACCGGCACCTGTTTCATGAACCTCTCCATCTCATCGGGAGGAGCGTTTTCCTCGGCCCGGGCGAAGAAAGCGTCGGGATCCGCGCCTTCTTCGAGTCCGCAGAAGATCTTGGCATCCGGATCGGATTCGAGAAAGTACCAGCATTCGGTTTTGCCCGAATCCAGCCCCAGCTTCTCCGCAAGCCTCTCATCAGGGTGCACCTGAACGGACAGCCGTTGTGCGGAATCGATGATCTTGATCAGAAGCGCGGGCGGGCGGCCGTCGCCCAGAAGCTCGGGATGGTCATTAATCAGCCGGGGCAGCGACATGCCCTCGTGCTCGCCTTCCGCTATAATGGACGGGTGGTCTTGCCTGAAGCTCAGTGTCCACCACTCTCCAACGGTTTTTCCTTCGGGCGGGCTCCACCCGAACACCTTTTTTACCGAATCGCCTCCCCACACCCTTTCCACGGGTTCGGGTCTGAGCTTGATCGGCAGGCGGGACTTTTCGTTTTCGGGAGACATCGGATTGTTTCCTCGATATTGCCTGACTGTTGCCGCTACTCTTTCCAGCGCTGTTTCCATCCCTCGGGCCGGTCCTTGAGGTGTTTGTCGAACCACTCTAGGATCATGGACCTGTGCGCGATCAGGTTGCTCGTCTTGCCGCTGATGCCGTGCCCTTCTCCGGCGAAGCGCACATAAGCCACATCTTTGTCGAGAACCTTGAGCGCTGTGAACATCTGTTCCGATTCGCTTGGAGGGACGTTGACGTCCGCATCCCCGTGAAGGAGCAAAAGCGGGGTTTCGACCTTGTCGGCGTTGTAAAGAGGTGAGCGGTTGACAAAGATGTCCGGCCTGGTCCAGGGGTAGCTCCCGGCTATTGCGGTGTCTCCATATGTGTATCCCCAGATGCCCGCGCCCCAGTAGCTCGAAATGTTGGAGATGCCGTACATGGAGCAAGCCGCGCTGAAAATGTCGGTTTTCGTGATGAGGCACATGGTCAGGAAACCGCCGTAGCTCCCGCCGTAGCACCCGATCCTGGAGCGGTCGATAAACGGCTTCGCCTCCAGTACTCTGGTCGTGCCGTCGATGATATCCCTGCACGCGAGCTCGCCCTGGTCGTTGCAGTGCTTGTCAGCGAACTGATGCCCCTGCCCGACCGCGCCGGACGGGTTTACCACGTATATCACGTACCCGTTTGCAGCGAGCCAGTGGTAGTAAAGCAGGGTGAACCGTTTCTGCCTCGGCGACACACCCCCGTAGTAGTAGACAATCATGGGGTGCTTGACGGTTTCATCGAACGACGGCGGGTAAAGGATCCATCCGTCTAGAAGATCGCCGTCCCGGTTTTCGAAATCGAACCGCTCGTATCGCCCGAGCTCGATGTTTTTCATGAGCTTTTCGTTGGGATCGAGAACGAGCGACGAGGATCCGCTATCGATATCCATGACAAGCACCCGCACCGGACGGTCGATTGATGAGCCGGCGTAGGCGATGCTTTTTCCGCCGGCAGCGGGCGAGAACGACGAGACCACGGATGGGCTGTCGGTCAGCACCTCGATGCCTCCTGTCCCGTACGGGTCTATCCGCGCGATGCATTGCAGTGCGCGCTTCTGGGCCAGGAAGTAGATCTTGCCGTCCTGCTTGCGCCACCAGAGGCCGCTCGCAACCGATTCGCCGAACCGGTCGGATACTCTGTCGAGTTTTTTGGTTGCGATGTCGAGAACCCAGAGACAGGTGTCAAAGGCGTTGTGCTCTTCCCCTTGGCCCGAGGGAACTGTTTCGCCCGGCGGTGCCGTGAAGGCGATCTTGCCGCTGTCCGGCGACCATGTCAGGTGAGCGGGCCCGTTTTCGAAAGGAAAGCGTGTTTTCTTGATAAGCGTCAGCTTGCGCGGCGCGAGCTCCATCACCCAGAACTCGCTTTCGAAAAACGGGCGCTCTGCTATCGGCACCCTCCGGACCATGGCGATCTTCCGGCCATCCGGGGACAAGGCGGCTTGTGTCAGGGCGAACTTCCCTGTTTCGGTCAAAAGCTGCCTGGAGCTGCCGTTGATTGCTGCCACATGAAGCTTCACGCTCTCGTCCCAGTCGGTGAGGCGGTCCCTCGGATCCCACAGCCGCTGGTAGTCCTTTCCCGCCGGTTTGTCAGCGCTCGTCATGAAATAGAGCGACCTGCTGTCGCATGACCAGAAAAACGATCCCAGGCCTTTCACGTCTTCCAGGGCTTTTTCGATCTCCTGTGTGTTTGGGTCATAGGTCCAGACAGTGCCATCGCTCCTGAAAGCCAGGCATGCTCCGCCAGGGCTCCAGAGCGGCGAATGGGATGAGCGGCCGATGCGCAGCACCTGCTCGATGTTTTTTTTGCCGGAGGAGATGTCGAGTATTTCGATCCATGTGGAGCGCGCAGGTTTTTTCCCCGAATAAGCGGAACGCTGCACTGCCAGCAGGTTTCCGCCGGGGGACAGGGCGAGCCCGCCCACGCTTTCCAGGGAGGTAAGCTCAGTAACTTTAGATAGGGTCCGGGTCGGCTCGATGGACCATTGCGGTCCCTTAACGCCTGTGGTTGTCGGCGCGGCTTTCACCCGGACAAACCACTCATCGGATGAGCTGTCCGCGAGGCGTACGGTCTTTATGATAATGCAGTGTTTGCCCATTACAAGGTCGAGATTCACACTTGTCTCGGCAGGGTTGCCGTCTTTGGAGCGGGTTGTCTTTTTGCCTTTTAACGATCCGTTGCAAAAAACAGAAACCGGGTCAAGGCTCTGTACGGTGAGGCGGATCTTCTGCCTGCAAAAGGTCTCGATGTACCCCGCGAGATAGGCGGTCTGCAGCGCATTTTCGCTGTCCCCCTGCTGCTCGGCGGATGCGGCCAGCACGGTTTTTTCTCCTGTTTGTTTCAATGCACGCCATCGAACCCGTGAGCTTCCCGTCCAGGGGATCAGCTTTCCTTTCGACGGCCACACTTTTTTGAGATCGAGGATCGATTGGTTCAACAACCCTGCCAGCCGAGTGCCCGGATCCTCATCATCGAACGCTGGAGCGGGGGTGTCCAGCGGGCCTGCCGCAAGCCATGCATGTGGAACAACGCTCCCCGGATTCTTTTTCTCCGGTTGCCCCTGACCGGATACGAGAGCTTGAATGGTAAAAACGAGCAATACGGTTGCAATCGATCTCATTTTCGAATCCTTCATCTGCTTGTCGCGCTTTCAATTTTACAGATCATTCGAACCTCCTGGACCACGAGCGGCAGCCCCCGAATCCCGGAACTCAGGGAAAACCCATTCCGATCCGTTTCAAGAACGGATCCATCCAAAAGCGTCCGAGGGCGGGATTCCGTGGTCCTTCATGATCTTTCCGCTGTTCAGCCCGGCGTAAACGGGCCGTCTGGCGACCCATTTTTTCATCAGTTCTTTTATGTCGATTCTGTTCACCAGGCCGGAGTTCAGGCCGGCGGCCCTTGCGGCTTTTACCGCATATTCGTAGCGGCTCAGGAACGCGCCGCCCGCGTGGTGATAGGTTCCGCAGGCGTCTCTGTCAACGAGCTTTCTTATACAATTACCGAAATCCGTTATATCCGTGGGTGTTGTCCATAGGGTGTCAACCACGTTGATCTCTTTTCCCTCTTTCAAGGAGTCCAGCACCCAGTAGACGAATCCGTAACGCCTTCCGTTTTTACAGCTCCCGTGGCAGAGGCTTGTTCGCAGGATGAGATGGTTGTCGTAAGATTTAACGTACTGTTCAGCGCAAAAATGTGTGAGCCCGTACTGCTGCAGCGCTTCCGCGCGGTCATCCTCGATGTACGGCGTTTTCTTGCAGCCGTCGAACACGAGCTGTGTGCTGATGTACACGAGCTTGGCACCGACTGCGCGACACGCTCCGAGCACGTTCATGGTTCCGGCCACATTTATCTTGTTGCAGTTTACAGGATCCTTTTCGCACTGGTCCGGATCGATCCATGCCGCGCAGTGGATGACCGTGTGCGGCTTGTGCCTGCCGATGATCCCCGAGGTTTCCGCAGGGTCAGTTACATCCATGTGCTCGTGGCAACCTTCAACGATATCCGTTGACAGCAAATCGTCACCAGGGATGTTGCTGCCAACAAGCCCTTCTCCGCCTGTGATCAGGATCATCTGTTTCCTCCTTCGGGTCAGTACCGCATTGAGAGCATGAAACGCCTTCGAACTCCGGCTGCAATTTAGGCGGGCGGGATGGTTATTTCAAGTCTTTGCTTTCAGTGGTTCTGAACCATTCGTATGGCGCGGTGCTCCCGTCCTTGCGCTTGATCGGCGTATCGAAAGAAACCCTGTGCTCATCAGGATCCTTGACGTTGTACGCGTAATCCGGGAAGTTGATGATCCACACCGGTTCGTTGTTCAGCGCAATTACCCCGTGCAGGATTTTCGGAGGAAAGACAATTAGCTTCTGCCTGTACTCCCCAACCGAGATTTCCATCAGTTCGTGGCGCGTCGGCGAATCGGCCCTGTCGTCGTAGAGAACTATCTTTGCCATTCCCTTTATGACGCAGAAGTGGTCGCTCTGCAGATTGTGATAGTGCCAGCCCTTGATCACCCCTGGATAGGTGACCGTTAGGTACGCCTGGCCGAATTTTTGGAACTCGGGCCAGTCTTCGCGCAGGATCTCGTAGAGATATCCATGTTCGTCCGCGTGTACGTTGAGATCCCGAATGTGAACTCCGTCAATCATGCAAGCCTCCCTTTTTTATCGGCGTCGATTCCAGGCGCCGCAAAACCGCCCTGGTGTCGCTCCATGCCCCATACATCGACGGCACCATCGGTGTGAACCGGAATCCGCCCTGGCGTCCCGTGCTCACCGTGTTTGTGAGTGTTTCCAAATGTTTCCGCACAAGGTTTATATCGGCTTCGAAACCGATATTATACTTAGGATATGCTTCCGGGGCCTTGAGAAAATGAGTTTCCAGCACGCTGTCAGGCCCGATCAATCCCTCGTCTACCAGATCAGCAACCACCTTTTCGCGGATCGATGAAGGATTATTCCAGAGGTCGTCGCCGGCGTCGCAGGTGATTTCCGCCATCAGGATAGCGCAGCCTTTCGGTTTAATATCAGCGGGCGGCGCCTTGGTTTCGGCAAGCCTGTGAAAGCACCTGTCAGGAAAATAAGTGAACATCGCGCCGAGGCTTTTCCGTGGGCAGACCAACATGCACACAACCAAAAGCCCCCGGTATCCAAGGCGGGCGGCCGCGTTGAGCACGGGTTCAGGCGCACGCGGCCTCAAGGAAAGCGCAAGATGATTGACGGGCATTGTGGATACAAGAAGATCGCACGGCACGTCCCGCACTTTTCCGCTTTTTTCGAATAGAACGCCGAGTGCTTGATTTTTGCTGTGTTTCACCTCAACTACTTTTGCCGAGGTCAGCACCGTTCCGCCGAGCTTTTCAACGGCCTCGGCAACAGCGGAAAACACGGCGCCCGTGCCCTTGGATGTCGTGTACATCTTGCCGCTGCCGATCGCAACGTTTTTGCCGATGCTTTCCCTGCTGATGAGCCTTGCCTTGCCTAGCAGCTGTTTTATCTTTTCAACGGCGTTTATACCGGGCATGCGTTTGTCCACGAAGGTTTTCGATATCATCGCGGGCGACACGCCCCAGAAACGCGTGGTATAGCACTTGAACATGATTTCGTACAGCTTGCGCCCGTACAGGTCGATGATGGCTTCTTCAGCGTTGGATGGTTCGTTTTTTCTGAACCGCCTGCGGGCCATGGCCAAAGCCAGGCTTGCACCGGACACGGCGATCAGGCGGGCCGGCAGGCCTGAGAGCAGGTCTTTGGTCTTCAGCGGATACGGATAGAAGCCCCCCATGAACTTGATTGCAAGCTGCCGGTCCAGCTCTACAAGCGATGTGCCCATGAGCTCCGCGAACGGCCGGATCTTTTCAGGATCAGGATTATGCAGGTGGTGGGTGCCGAACCCGTAGAAGTTCCCGCCTATTTCGGGAGATGCTGCCAGCCCCCCCACGGTTTTCTCCTTTTCCAGAACCGTTACTTTGTACCCGGACTGTGCCAGCTTCCATGCCGCGAAAAGACCCGAAGGCCCTCCGCCCGTCACAACTACTTTCATGGGACCTCGTTACCTGTTGCCGAACCGCGCTTTCGTGACTTATCCGGTATTATATCGTCAAGAGTAGGTTTTAAGAAGAGGAAGAAGAAGAGAACCACGGATGGATTCGGATGACGGTTTTATATTGCCTGTTTCCGTAATTTGCATTTACCGCGATAGTGGTGTAAAATATCAATATATTCAGATAAGAGGCTGCCCTTCCGGTTCACCGAACCGCTCATCTGCTCCTGTATATGAGGCGTTCATGTTTCCGTACTTCAACAACAAAAAGCTGAGCTGGATGCCGAGACATGATGACAAGGGCCTGGAGGTCACGTGCGGCCGCTGCGAAGGCCTTTTCAATGTTTTTCTGAGGAAGCGAAAGGATTTCCCTACTTTCCTCTGCCCAAAGTGCAAAGTCGAGAACAGGCTGAACATAGTCTGGAAATGAAGATGAAGGGGCGGCCGGCCGGTTCCCCTCACATGGAATGAATGCATTCTCCCGTATGGGCTTTCCCCTGTGGTTGCCCTCCGGCTTTCAATCGATCAGAAGCATTATGTCATCTCCCTCAGGTGATGTGGACCGCGATGAAGTGTTGATCGCTCCATCCGGCCCCGCTGAGATGATCATCGCCCTCTCGCCGGTGTTGAAGAACCCCTGCACATTAACTATATACGCGTTTTCCCAGGGATCCTGCTTGACCGACTGCAGGTACGGGCCGTTCCAACGCATTCCTCCATACTCGTCAGAGTTCAGAAATTCGCCCAGGTGACATCCCTCTCCGCTGGAGAAAACGTTGTTATTGGGCATGTTGCCATCGGTGTAGAGGTAATGAAAGCTGGTTGTACCGTCTTTTCCGGTCGGGAAGAAAAGGGTATCCTTTATGTACTGGTTCAGGGCTGTCGCCACCCTGTTGATGTCCGCGATGGCCTGGGCCCTCCTTGAGTCCTTGATTTCCTGGGATACTATCGGGACCACAACCCCGGCCAATCCCACGATGATCGCGATGATGATGACCAGTTCCACTATCGAGAATCCGCGTGCTTTTCCGAGGTTCATCATTGAATGCTCCCATTTGTATTTGTCATGTGCGAAGGTCTTCTGAAGGACCAGCGGGTCCAAGGCCTTCTTCGATCAATCACCTTGTAACTCTTTCGGAAATATTCTTGATATTCGTTACAATTAATTCAGAGAAAAGAGATGGTCTTTTTTGAGGTTCGGATGTTGTCTACAGCAAAACGGCTTTTGATCGGGTTTTTTCCGCGCTGCGGACGGCGACGGCACTGCACGATCGCTGTCCCGAGCGCGCACGGAAATTGTAATGGGGCTTCAGAGCCTGGAACGAAAGGATGGGCGGTTTTTCTTGTGATTGCCGCGGTCCTGGTTTCAGCGGCGTGCTCCGCGCCGGCAACCACGGGCTGCGACAAAGAGATCAACGAAAACGAGTCGTTCACGCTGGTGCCGCCTTTTTATTACTCCCGGCAGGAGCCTTTTGAAAAAGACCTGTTCGTCTTTCCGCTCTGGGTTTCTTTGACAAGAGGATGCCGCACGGATACCTACCCGCTTTTTCCGGTGATGCGGTACACCGGGTTCGACCGTTCCCCTGAACGCGGCGCGTTTAAGCTTTTTCCCCTGGTGGAGCACGAATGGGACGGGATGCGGCACAGGCTGCTGCTCGGTGATCTGACGCCTTTTTTCGGGGTGTTCAAGCTGCTCGATACCGAGTGGGGGATACCTGGAAGAGAGGGGGGGCAGACCGGCGGTGTTTTCTCTTTTGTGAATGTATTGGACCTGTTTCGAGTCGCCGGCGGCGGTGACCCGGGAGGGTATGACGATCTTCAGATCCTCACGCTTTTTTCCATGGAGAAGCTCTCCCTGTATCAACACCATTGGAAAAAAGGCGAAGCGGATGAGGGCCGGACCGTTTTTTTTCCGCTTTTCAGCCGTTCGAAGGGGGTTGACATGGTTCAATGGGGGGTTCTGGCGGACATCATCGATTTCGAAAAGAAAGGTTCTGAAAAAAAGTTGACCGTTCTATGGTTCATCCCCTTTTCCTGGGGGAGTGAGCATGGTTGCGATTCCGAGGAGAACGAATGATGGTAAGACGACTCTTGCTTGTTCCGGTTGCTTTAATGTCAATGGGCTTTGTTTTTCAGGAAGGCGAACCGGATATCAGGGAGCTTTTGTCCGGTGCCAGGGAGGCTTATCAACAGGAAGACTACAAGGCTGCGGTGGATGCCTGCAAAGAGGTGATAATGGCGGACCCGCACAACGTGGAAGCGCTTCATTGTCTGGCCCGCCTGTATGCCACGGCATCTGATCCCGAGTTCTATGACGGAAAGCTCGCGGTTGAGCTGGCGCTCATGGCTGACGATGACTGCCCGAACGATCCCGAGATAATCGATACTCTGGCAATGGGCTATTTCGCGCAGAACAAGTTCGAGCACGCCATCCGTGAATGTTTGCGCTGCAGCGAACTCAATCCGTATGAACCGTTCTATTACTTGCAGCTCAAAAAGTTCGCAAGAACCTGGAAAGCAAGGCTGAAGATACAGCACCCGGGCCGGCAGGTTCCTGAAACGGCTCAGGCTTCCTACTACCTTGGCAGGGCTTTTTTCCATCTGGGAGAGCTTGACGACGCGGCGGTGGAGCTCGAGCGCGTATTCGAATACGGAACCGAAGAGCCCGGCATTCTCAGTTACCTTGCAAAAACAATGATCGCGCTCGACGATCCCGTGCGCGCAAAGGAGGTGCTGCTCAGCCTCGGAGATTCCCTGGCGGAAAACCCGAAAATGCTGCTGGAGCTGGGCCGTGTTTGTTTTGCAGCCGGCGATTTCGAAAAGGCGGGGCTTCGCCTGGAGCAGGCCCGCGCCTTGGATGATGATCTCGATGGGCTTTCCTTGATCCTTGGCAGGGTGTACCTGGAATTGGGAAGATGGATCAAGGCGGTGATCGTTTTGAAGGAAGCGCAGGATGCCGTTGACAAGAGCGACTTGTTCGCATTCGAAAAAGAGGCGGAGATCCTGTACTTCATCGGCAAGGCACTCGCGAGCGCCGGAGAGCTGGATGACGGGATCAGGCATCTGCTGGATGCGGTCAGCCTGAAGCCCGGTTTTTCCGCGGGAGAGCGCGATCTCTTGTCACTTTGCGTCAGGAAGTTCGGATCATCCGAACACGTCAGGGAGCATCTCGCGAAGCTGAAACACGCTCATGTGCCGCTTTTCATCGAAACCACAGAAAAGGCGGGGCTGGGCAGGCCAGGCACCCCCGCTTTCGGGGACTATGATTGGGATGGAGATCCCGACCTTCTGATATCCGGTTCCAGGCTTTATGAGAACGACGGACACGGCAGGTTCAAGGATGTCACGGACAACGCGGGGCTGTCCCTGTCCGGCGGAGACGGGGGCGTCTTCGGCGATTATGACAACGATGGGGACCTGGATTTGTTCATCACCGTTAACATTTCGGGGATGCGCGACAGGCTCCTGCGGAACGACGGGCGAAGAGGGTTCACGGACGCGTCCGAGGAAGCCGGCTTCCCAACGGACCTTGCCCCGACGAGCGGAGTCGCGTTTTGCGATGTGAACAACGACGGACACCTTGACCTTTACCTGGCCAACGGCGGCAAACCGGGAGGATCAGCAGGAGGCGACCACAATGATTCGCTCTTTTTCGGGAAGGGGGACGGGGCCTTTGAAAACGCCACGAAAGAGTCGGGTATCTCGGATCTGCCCGCGCGTTGTACATCAGGCGTAGCCATGGCTGACGCTGACAACGACGGCGATCCGGATCTCTTTGTCACCAACACCGATCTCGAACCCAACGGTTTTTACGAAAACAACGGCAACGGAGTTTTTACAGAGGGATTGCCGGATCTTTGTGGTTCAGGGCATAGGGGGCGGTACAGCAATTCGGTCGGGGCGGTTTTCGGCGATGTGGACGGAGACGGCGACCTCGATCTGTTCGTATCCAACAGCGTCGAGCCCGGCAAGCTCTTTTATTCGAACCGGAGCCGGTTGTGTCTCAACACAGGCAGGCCCTTGTACGGCTACACCGACAATTTCGACCACTCGGGCGTGCTTTTCGCACCGGGTCACGCTCAGCCCGCGTTCGCTGATGTGAACAACGACGGGCATCTGGATCTTCTCCTCGCCTCATCCGCGCCTGACCGGTTCTCGCGTCTTTACCTTGGCAACGGAAACGGAACTTTCACGGATGTGACATGGATCAGCAACATTCTTGTCAGGGGTGCGGGCAGCGCGGCGTTTGCGGATGTGAATCTCGACGGCCACATGGACGTTTTCCTCGGCGGGAAGAACCGGTCCCACCTTTTCTGCAACCAGGGCAACGAGAACCACTGGATCGAGCTGCGTCTCGAAGGCGATGGCTGCGATGTATCAGCTATCGGCGCCCGGGTCACCCTGGATTACGGATCCGGGAGCCAGATACGCGAGGTCAGCGGAGGCAGGGGGCCTGCTGTACAGGACATGATGATGGTACACTTCGGCCTGGGTTCATATGACGGGAAGGTGAGCGTCTCCATCCAGTGGCCTGACGGGCGGAGCGGTTTTTACACCGGCTTGAAAGCCGATTCGATCCACAAGATAAAAAGGTAGTGCCGGAGGGCAACCGGAGGGGGCTGCCCCTACGCCCGCCCGTCCCGGTTATCCGCCCAATCCGATCCCGATCCCTTAATCCGCATGTTTCACCCTCTTCTGCTGCAGCACCTCGCGACGAAGAGTATGAAACATGCGGGTTTTAACCGTTCCCATCCAGAACGAAATCGCGCAGGATCCGCGGCAAGTCTTCCTCTGCGTAGCGAGGATCAAACCGGTGCGGGTGCGGTGCCGGCGGAGCGCCGTTCACGATTTCCAGCGCTCTTATAACCCAGGACAAGTTTTCGCCCAGGCAAAGGTATGGGTGCGTGGCGATGTGCAGGAGCAGGATCCTGGCCATGCACCTGTTTCCCATTTTCGCTCTTATCACCGCGACCGAGACAAAGGTGCGCCAGTCCTGTCTTACCTTGTGGTGTGTGTTTTCGAGCGTGTCAGCGGCTTTTGCGATTTTTCCCTCATCCATGAAGAGCTCCGCCATCTTGAGATGGAACAGGGTCTGATCTGGCGCGTTGCGGATGCATTCCTCGATCAGCATGCGGCAGTCATCGAACCGTTTCGCATTCATGAGCTCATACACCTTCTCATTCAGAAGGTTAAGCAGGTACCTGTATTCAGGAGCTGTTGTGAGTCCCCGGGCAAGCAGCATCGCCTGTGACATGCTGATGCCTGCCGCATGGCCGGCATCCCCTGGAAAGCCGGCCCCGTCCTCCTCTATCCCCTTTATCGTTGCCTGCTGAAGAGCTTTTCCTGCCATGCATACGCCGAACACGTGTCTTTTGATCGCCTTGTTCGGGCGTGGCGGCAACCTCTCGATTTTGAACCATGGACACGAAACCGCTTGAAGCTGGTTGATGAACCGCAGGTTGGTCAGGAGGTCGCGCTTCATCATCTCCGGCCAGGAAAAGCTGAGATAGCCACACCCGTCCGAGAACCTCTGGGGAGGGATTCTTGCCTCCAGCATCTCTCCGTTCGTGACGGAAAGGATGGCGAACATCTCCGGCTCGAGGCCGATTTTCACGAACTCATCGAGGACTCCTGTAATGAACATCCTGTTTTCGGTGTGTTCCGCGGATACCACGAACTCTTGATGCGTGCTCACCAGGGCAAGCGCAGGCCTGGCGGAGACGCGGTTATCGATAAAAAGGTGAAAGCCGGGGAACACCTCGTTTACGGTGCCGAGCAGGCGGACAAAGCTCTCGTGGCTCAGCTCGTGCGGAAAGATCCACTGGCAGAAGATCCCGTTGTTCTTCAGAATATCCCTGGCTTCGCAGTAGAACTCACGGGTGTGCAACGCCCTGGAGCATGCGGTTTTTCTCGATGGCGGCGGAAGATAGACAAGGTCGAACCGCGCCGATGAGTGCCTCAAGAAAAGCCGCGCAGGCGCATTGATTTCGTGGATGTTGCGGCACTTTATTCTTTTCGATTCCTTCAACAGGCTTTCAATGCCCGTATCCCGCCTGTCAGGACCGACCACGGTTATTGACTTCACCATGAGGTCTTTTGCGATTTCGAGGATGTTTGTGTTCTCTTCGGGCCCGATCACGAGCGTATCTTCCGGCTCGGGGTGAAGCAGAACCGAAATAGAGGCCATGCGCCGCGATTTTGCATGAAGAGCTTTTGGCCCGGGCCAGGCCGGGGATCCGGAGCTCCGGTGGTTTTCAGACGAGCCGAACGCTGTAAGGTGCCGCTCCTGCGCTGAAGAGAACCAGAAGCCGTCACAGACGAGAAAGCTCATGCCCAGGACGAGGATGCCCACAACCGATCCAAAGCCGGTAAGACCGCCGGCCTTAATTCCTGGAGCTGTTCTGTTTCGAACAAACACAAGAACAACCAATGGAACGGTCCCGGAGGCGAGCACTGTTGCGCGCATGACAGGCTGATCGAACATGTAGCACGAAAAACAGAAAGCCGCGCCCATCCCCGCCCATGTTCCGAAGAGCCCCTGCGCCAACTGTTCCAGCGGCCTATTGCCGAGAAGTAACCCGGCAAAAAAACCGAACGGTACAGCGCTGAGCAGCGCAACTGTAAGCGCATCGTAAAGCGATGCGGAACATGCGTCTTCCATCAATGGGGCCAGGGCTGCCGCGCAGAAGATGGGGGTTGTTCCTGACAACAGGTTCCTGGTAAATGAGTGCGCTGACGCGTTGTCTGAGCGGCCGGTCCGATGGCCTAAAAACAGGCCCGCGCTTGCCGCGAACAGGCTTAAACCTGTTATGCAGGCTTCTGAACTGCACGGGGATGCCCAATGTTTTTCAGCGAGGCCGTTGAGAAAGAAGAGGAAAAGCCCCGCACCCCAGAAGAAAAGGAACGAGTCCAGGTTGGCTGACAGGCTGTTATGCCTGGGCCCTGTTCGTCGTGCCGGGCCGGTGTTTGTGGAGAGATCATGGCTTTTTGAAGGAGAGCGTGAATAAAAACAGATCAGGAACAGGAAGAACGCGAGCAGTTGAAGAGCTGGCGCGAGACCGAACGTGCTGCACGTCAACAGCGAAAAGAACACTGTTCCTGCGGCGCCGCCGGCCATGACAGACGCGAGGGTCGTCCTGCTGCCGCTCATGTCGAGCGCGGCCGTGAACCTGATCCTGATAAGGATGCCCAGCATGGCCGGCATTACAAGGCAGACGGCAAAAAGCAGCGATGGCAGCGCAAAAGGGATGCGCACATCCACTCCGTCCGTTCGGCAGAGCATCTCGAGGAACGGAACGGGGCCGCGCCCGAGCAGCCCTGCGGCGCTGATGAGTATGGCCGGCAGGAATGCCCCGGTGATCGAAAGCGTTTTTCCGGTCCTGCCGCCGGGAAGTATCGCCCTGCCGGCCCACACGCCCGTCAGAAGGCCTGTTACACCTCCGGCCAGCGCAGCATGCTGCAGATCGGGCACAAGCAGCGCGGGAAACAGGAGGGCCTCCCTCTGGCAGATGACAACTCCGGCGGCTGCAAAACCATACAGGAAAAACGCAGCATACGAACCGATGCCCCGTCTTTCAGATGTTTCAGTTTCGTTTCCGGATATGGACATGTAGAATGTGTTGGTTACGGCTTTACCGGTCCGTCAGGCGTTGGAGCACAACCGGCTCTCATGACGCTCCATAACATGCCTTGACGGGCATGTCAAAACCTTTGGTGGTCTTTGCAACGGGTTGTTACAGGTTTTGGCCCGCTTATTTCATACTCTTCGTAGCGAGGTGCCGCAGCAGAAGAGGATGAAATATGCGGGATAGGTCATCAAAAGAGGAGAGCGCATGAAGAACTGTTTTTTTTCGGCGGTGTTGCTTTTCATCGCGTGTGCGGGATTGTGTCTCATTACATTTTGCGGAAACGTCAAGGAGTGCGTATCGGTCGAGAAGCGAATCGCTCTTCTTGACTTGGAGGGAGAGAGCGCAGGGAGCATCGTGCCGGGGGGCGGTCCAGCGTACAAGGTGCACCGCACCATCGGCGGGGAGAAGCGGATGTGCATGGTTCTGAAGAACGGGAGCTGTGCGGTATTCGATGGCCTGCCGGTACATTCGGGCGCTAGACTGTCGCTCCTGCTCGGTGCATCCGGGCCGGGCAAGTCAATGATCAGGGTGCGGATCTGTGTCTCTAATGGCCCCCCTGTAAAGGGCGTCGGAAAGGGGGCGTTCAAGGAAGACGCTGTTTACGAGTTGTGCGGGGACAAGCCCGGGTGGCACCACAAAGCGATCGGACTCGATGGTTATGCGGGCCGGCGCATGCGCGTCGTTTTCGAGGCGCCGGATACAGCCGAAGCAGTGGAAGCCGTTGTGGGCAACCCCGTTCTCCTGTCCGATGGGACGCGGGTGACCGCTGATGAATACCCGCCGATCGTGCTCGACGAGGTGGTGGAGGACTGGGTTGCAGGGTTCGACAAAGCAGAGCTGATTCGTTCCAACCCGGATCGGAAAACGGATGTTTACCCCATGAGCCTGGACCGGGAGATAAGGACCGCTGCGGACGAGCAGAAGAAGGTTATCGCCGCCATGCCGGATTCGGCGTTCTCGTTTACACTCACACCGCTGGAGGGGGCTTACCTGGAGGTGGCTCTTCTCAACCTGCCGTTGGGTGAAAGGACCGCAAAGGATGCCGGGGACGTGGAGTACACCGTTTACGTTGACAACCGTCCCGAGGTGCGCGTGCTCTCCGATTTCATCAATGTGCAGCCGGGCGTGCACATCTACAACCGCTTCATTCATCACGAGACGATAGACCTTTCCCCCTGGGCGGGGTGTGAGAAGAAGATCAGGTTCGAGACCCGGCGCATCGGCCAGGGCCCGCCCTCGCCCAACGCATACGCCTGGTGGGACATAGTTGTGAAAAGAAAGGTGAGAATCCCTCGGAGGAGGGCGTCGCCCGACAGCCCCAACGTCCTGGTGCTTTGCGTGGACGCGCTCAGGGCCGACCATCTGGGCTGCTACGGATACGAGCGCGAAACAAGCCCTAACCTGGACGCGTTCTCACGGGATGCCCTGCTTTTTGAGCAGGCCATGAGCTCGTGCTCCTGGACGCTTCCTGCCACCGCTTCCCTTTTGACCGGGCTTCACCCCAACACTCACGGCGTGCTCGGCAACACGAGAAACTACCTCGTGGATGGCATCACCACGCTTCCCGAGTACCTGGCGTGGCGCGGTGTGACCACTGCCGCGTTCTCAGCCAACCACCTCGTATGCCAGGCGATCAACTTCGACCAGGGGTTCGAGCGGTTCGTGGAGAAGTTCGAATCCGCTGAAGGTGTCAACCGCGACCTGTTCGGATGGCTTGAGTCCGCCGGACCGTTCCAGTTCTTCGGATATGTGCACTACATGGAACCCCATTCCCCGTACAGCGCCCCCGGGAAACACAGGCAGCATTTTGATCCTGACTATGTGGAGGAAAGGGATTTTTCAGGGGCCCTGCCCGAGAAGTGGCGGAGGGGACAGGTAGACGAGCCGTTCACACCGGAGGAGTCCGAGCACCTGGTAAGCCTGTACGACAGCGAGATCCGCTACTGGGACCTTCGGTTCGGGCATCTCCTGGATGTGCTCGAAGAGCTTTCCATAATGGACCGAACCCTGATAATCATCACTGCTGATCACGGGGAGGAGTTTTTCGATCACAGCGGCCTGGGTCACGGGGTCACCCTTTACAACGAGTGCATACAAGTTCCGCTCATCATTCGGGATCCGCGGATGAAAAAAGGGGTGCGCGTCAGCGAAACCGTATCGACCACGTCGATCTTCAACAGTGTCACCGATATTCTCGGCTTTGAAAAGCCGGGTTTCACCCAGGTGGACAGCTTGTACCCCATCCGGGGGCTGTCATCGAGGTTCGATGAGGTTTTTTCTTCCACCGAGAGCAGCATTCAGAACGTGCAGACTCGCCTTGCAAGCGTGATCAGGGGGCCGTTGAAACTGATAAAGGATATACAACGGCAGGGCGGTTCAGCGGAGCTTTACGATCTGAAAGAGGATCCCCTTGAGCGCAGCGACCTGACCGAAGAACGGAAGGAAGGCGCGGCAAGGCTCGAAAAATCGGTTCTCGCCTGGTACGAATCCACGGCTAAAGCTTTTCCCAAGGAGTGGCAACCCCTCACCCCCGAGATCCTCGAAAGGCTCGAAGAGCTGGGTTACATAGCTCCCGGTGATAGATAATTGCGCGCGTCTTCCCACGTTTCCAGGATCATTTCACGCTGATGTCCCGCGCCTAGCCACAACACAGTTTACGGTGCCGCAGCAGAAGAGGATGAAATAAGCGGGCTCCTAGTGCTCCATCAGAATCCGTTCAAGCTCCTCGCGCGCCGAAGGCGTAAACCGGCCTTTTCGCTTTGCCGCGTCGAGAGTCATTCGTGCGAGCCTGATATAAATGGGAAGGAGCTCCGGGCATCCCTTTTCAATCGCCTTTAGATGATCAGCCACAACAGCGTGATCTCCACGCTCGATGGGGCCTGTGAGAGCGCCTGGAACACCGACTTGCGTTGCGTTTTTGCACGTTCCCAGGATAAGCGGCGCGAGCGCCTCGAGCCCGGTTTTCCTGTCCAGGCCCGCCTTTTCCATCAGGTCCACAGCCAGGAGTATCGGGGCGATCAGGAAGTTGGAAGCGGACGCGGCCGCAGCGTGATACAGCGGCTTTGACGCGGTATCGATCTCGACCGGCTTTCCCCCGATGCTTTCAGCGATCATCAGCGCTGTGCCGAGCGCTTTTCCGTCACCCTCGCAGGCAAACAGGGAGCCTGGCACGCTCCTGATTGCTGCTTCCGGCACGGCAAAAGACTGGAGAGGGTGCATGGAACCGGTGTGCGCTCCCCTTGACCTGCAATGCTCAAGCACAAGCGAGGGCAGTGCACCGGAAAGGTGCAGCACCACCCCGCCTTTTTTCACCCCCCGCGATGCGGCCTCTTCGATCTTGCCTATCACATTGTCCGGTGTGGCGATTATGACTACATCCGCAGAAGCCGCGGCCTTATCAGCCTCGCCCGAATCAAGCGCATCTCCGGCGCCCATGAACGAGCAGGCGTTGCAAGCTGACTCCCTGCTTCTACAACATACACCGGCGATGGAATGGCCCGCTTCTTTCATCAGCCTGCCAAGGCACCTTCCAACAGCCCCACAGCCGATGAACGCGATGGAGAAGAAACGATCATTGAATTTTTGATTGGATTGGTTTCGCGACATTGGAATGTGTGGTTTATCTCAGCTGAAGATCCCGGCGTCGAAGGAATCGCCTTTTTCTTCCTGAGGAGGCTTTGGCTGCCTTAGGCTTTCAGTATTCTCTCTCGTGTTTTGTCGCACGTCATCAGCACTCAAGGGTTTATCGTCGAAAAACTCCTCATCATAGTCATCCGCGTTCTTATAGTCATTCGAGTCCTTGGGTGCGGCGGAGTAAGCCGGGTTCTTAGCATCTTGAACCTCTTTTTCATACGCTTCCAATATCCGGTCCTGGATCATTTCCCTGCATGCGCTGTTTATCGGGTGTGCGATGTCGGTGTGATGTTTGGCGCGGCCTCTCTCGTCTTTTCCCGCCCGCTGCGGATTCAAGCTGGTTCCGCACTCGTTGCAGAACCTGGACCTTAAATGGTTCTTGTTTCGGCACTTGGGGCAGCGATCCATAAGTTTGCGGCTCGGCATGGCAACAAAAGGGCCTCTTGATCCGCTGATTACTTTCAGATCACGGATCACGAATTCATTGTTGAAGGTAACACTGCAGAACGCCAGTAGTTTTTCATCTCTGTCGCTCATCAGCTTGACGCGCACTTCTGTGATTTTCACGGAAACCCCCTAGTCTCATCGACATAAAGGTAAGCTGCTGGCTACCAGGAAGCCTTCCCAGTGGCTATCTATGTGAAAGAGCTTATTTTCAACCTCTCGAACCTCCTGCTCTTCGATGCATTGGTAAAAGGAGGAGCCGGATCCTGAAACCTTCAGCGCTGCAAAGCCCATCTCTCGCGCCTTTTTCATGGCGCATCCAAGCTCAGGTTCGGTCTCCAGCGCAGGCCTTTCGAGCCGGTTGAACAGGCACGCGTTGATCTTTTCCGGTTGCTTATTCTTTAACAGAACATTCATAAATGTATTTTTTTTCTTATGTTCTGTCAAGTCTAAATTTAAGTTTCGGTAGACCCTTCCTGTGGATAAGGAAAAACCGGGGTAGATGATGAGGAAATGTAGACGCGGAACTCCTGAAATCGTTGTAACCGATTCCCCTCGTCCTGAACAGACCGCGGTACCGCAATGCAAAAAAAAAGGCACGTCCGATCCGAGTTCAGCGCCCATATCCCGGAGCCGGTCCTGCGGAAGCGGGCGGCCGGCAAGCTCATTGCAGGCCAGGAGCACGGCAGCGCAGTCCGATGAGCCGCCGCCCAGCCCCGCTCCCACCGGTATCTGCTTGCAAAGGCGGATCCGGGCCCCTTTTCGGGAGCCTGTTGACCTTTTGAACAGCCGGGCCGCTTTCAGGGCCAGGTTTTCTTCAGGATCTCCCATACCGCGTCCGCTGGTCTCGATCTGTGGATCTCCCTCCCCGGTCCCGATTTCCAGGATATCGTACAGGTCCACGGAATGCATGACCGTATCCAGCTGGTGATACCCGTCCGTACGTTTTCCGAGTACCTCCAGGAACAGGTTGAGCTTTGCCGGTGCGAAGATTTTGAGGCTCTGCGGCCCCGTTCTCTCGATTTTCATTTCAGGGCGTGGAAAGCGGTTTGTTGTTTTCGTCCAGAAGGATGACCTTGGGGATGTGGGTTGCCGCTTCTTCCCCCTCGATCATGACATAGGAGATAAGGAGCAGCACATCGCCTTCATTGATCAGGCGCGCGGTGCCGCCGTTGGCGCCGATCATGCCGCTCCCGGCCTCGCCCTCGATGACGTACGTTTCGAGCCGGGCCCCGGTGTTGAGATTGATCACCTGGATCTTCTCGTGCGCGTAAAGATCAGCCAGCTTCATCAGGTCGGAGTCTATGGCGAGGCTCCCCTGGTAGTTCAGGTTGCACTGGGTGGCGCGCGCTCCGTGGATTTTCGATTTCATCATTGATCTGAACATGGCTCGTCTTCCGAGAAAATATGGTTGTCGATGAGTCGGCTCGAACCGACTTTTACAGCAAGAGCAAGGAGGGTGTTCCCGGTGATCTCTTGCGCATCATCGAGCTCTTCCATGTCAACCAGAGAGATGTAGTCGACACGGACACCTTCTTGTCCTTTGAACAGAGCGTTTAGTTCATCCAGCAGCAGTTTAGTACTTTTCCCGCCTTTTTGGAAGTATTCTTTGGCAATATCGATTGCTTTCGGGATCAGCAGGGCTTTTTTTCTTTCCTGCGGGGAAAGGTAGCGGTTGCGGCTGGACATCGCCAAACCGTCGCTGTCACGTATTGTGGGCATGGCCGAGATCTCGATTCCGAGGTTGAGGTCCTCGGTCATGCGCTTGATGATAAGAACCTGCTGCGCATCCTTCCATCCGAAGTAGGCCTTGTCCGGCCTGATTATGTTGAAAAGCTTGCCCACGACTGTTGTCACCCCCCTGAAGTGCTCGGGCCTGGACCGTCCGCAGAGGTTGTTTTTAAGCTTTTCCACATCGACCCATGTCCGGAAACCGCTGGGATACATCTCCTCCGGTTTGACGGTGAAAACATGCCGGCATCCGCTGTCAGCGAGGAGTGCGGCATCTCTTTCGAGATTTCTCGGGTACTTTTCGAGATCTTCTTCTGGACCGAACTGTGCCGGGTTCACAAAGATCGAGACAACCGTTGCATCGCACTCCCTGACCGATGCCCTGACCAGGCTGAGATGTCCTTCATGGAGCGCTCCCATGGTGGGGACGAACCCTGTTGTCCGCCCCTCCCGCCTGAACGAGCATGACAGACGCATCATTTCGGGAATGGAACGTATTATTTGCATTTTTGCCGCCTGTTTCATGACATCAAAACCGGTACAACGGTTCAAGATCCGTTTGAGCGGCCCCTTTCCACTCGTCGAGAAGGTCCTCCACGGCCCTTCCTGTTTCGGGGTCCTCAAAGGCAGGCATTATATCGTTCAGCGGAAGGAGTACAAAACCTCTTTCCCTGAACCGCGGATGCGGGATTTTCAGGGCGGGCTCCGAGATGATCCGGCTGCCGTGAAAAACGATGTCCAGGTCGATGATGCGCGGACCGTTTTTTTCCGTCCTTTTTCTGCCCATTTCTTTTTCTATCCGAAGAAGCTCATCGAGCAGGCTGCGCGCGCTCAGCCCGGTGTGGACGCAGACAGCCGCGTTCAGGTACCTGCCCTGGGGCGGTCCTCCTTCCGGCTCGGTTTCATAGACCATCGATCTGGCATGCGGCTCGCATCCTTCAATGGACTCGATTCTGCGCGCCGCGTCCCGCAGGTGAAGCATGCGTGGTTCGATGTTGGATCCAAGGGCGACTGCAGTTTTTGGCATGCTATCGACGCCTAATGTCATAGTCTACGCTGGAGGGCGGCACCCTGTTGCCGCCACATTTCTTTTCTTCCCTGAATCCTGAACCTTGAACACTCTTTCCGATCCCGATCCCTTCCCACCGGCCCCGAATTCATTTCCCGCTGCTGGATCGCTGTTTGTTTTCCTTGCGCTTGAGCACGGACTTGACAGCCCGGCCTAAGGCCCAAACAGGGCCGGAGAGCACGTATATCAGAAAACAGAGCATCAGCGCCCACTGGTGACAGAACGCGATCACGAATATGCAGAGGATTCCCTGCACGAGGAAGTTGAATGTTTTACGGCCGCGTACGAACCGGTTGAAGAAATGGACATACTCTATTTTGCTTATCATGAGCAGCCCGGCAACAGGCGGCAGGAACAGCAGGATTTTCTTGGAAGCAAAGATCACAGCGGACCCTTCCATGAAGGGGAAGGTTTCGTGACCCTGGAACAGGAAAAGCACCGTGGATACTATCAGGCCTGCGGCAGCGGGTGTGGGAAGCCCGACGAAAACCTTGTGTGCGGGGTCCTCGGGCGTGATATCCACGGTAAAGCGCGCCAGGCGCAGAACCGCGCAGACGGTGTACAAAGCCGTGAGCAGAAGGGTGAGCTTTGCGCTGTACGGGATCTGGGCCTGGATGAGGTTCTGTTCGTATATAACCTTCACAAGAACAGCTGGAGCCACGCCGAAAGAGATGAGATCGGTAAATGAATCGAGCTGCGCGCCGAACTCCGTTGTCTGGTTCGTCAGCCGCGCCACACGCCCGTCCAGTACATCGAATACCATGGCGAGGAAAACGAACCATACAGCCTGGGTCAGCTTCTCGCTGAATCCGGGACCGCCAGCAAGCGAAACCGCATCCACCGCCTTGGCAATGGCTGCAAAACCGCAAAATCCGTTGCCGAGGGTGAGCAGCGTCGGGATTATCGCAATGCCCCGTTTTTTTCCCAAGTAACGTCCCATGTGATCTGTTTCACTCCAGAATAGTCAGACATGTCTGACAAGCCCGACAGGACATAAGAGTATCATTTTTCTTTTTACCATGCAAAGGGTATAGTATCGTTGAAACAAGCTGTCCTTTACGTAATTGTTTACTTTTCATTGAACCGGGGATGGTGCTCGTACTGTTCTTCAGTACGGGTGCCTCTCCCATGATTATAAAATGATCATCAGGGAGAACAGAACAGAGCTAAGCGACGAGATGTTGGTCCGTGCGTGCGCGGATGGAGATGAAGGTGCGCTTGAAGGGTTGTACAAGCGGTATAATACAGTTATTTTAAACTACTTATACCGAATGCTTCGCAGCCGGGCTGATGCCGAGGATCTGACCGAGGAGACGTTTTTCAGGGTCTGGCGCAAGGCTTCTCTGTTCGACGGGCAAAAAGGTTCTTTCAAGACCTGGCTTTTCAGGATGGCCGGCAGGCTGGCGTTCAACCGTTTAAGGAAAACCACTCGAAGACAGGGCATCGCAGCCCAGGTGCCGCTGGGCGATCTGGAGGTCGAGGACAGTTCCAGCTCTCCGGAGTCCATGGCATACACGTCGGAAACTTGCGAGCTGGTGATGAACGCGCTTGGCACATTGAACGACAGGGACAGGTCGGTGCTGATGCTGCGGCACATCAAGGGCATGGGGGAAGAGGATGTGTCCAGGATCCTCGATATACCGAGGGGTACCGTGAAATCGCGCACATACTACGCAATAAGGAACCTGAAGGTCGCGCTCGAGCGCGTGGGTTATTGTGAGGCATAAGCTCAAGCCATGGACTTATCCAAACGTTGCGAAGCGATCAAACTCGATCTTTTCCCATTCATTAAGGGCGAGATGGGAACCGCTGGGAGAAAAACCCTCGAAGATCATGTCAAAGGCTGCTCCTCGTGCGCCGAGGCGCTGGCTGAAACCCGGCGAGTGCACAATGCTCTCGATGCCGATGCCTGCCTGTCGGACGTGGGAGAGGAATCCCTGGACAGACTGTTGATGCGCGTCAGGCTTTATCAGCACGAAAAAAAAAGCAGGCTGAAAAAAAGGGCGGCCGGCATCGGTGCGCTGCTCGTCGCCGTGGTGGGGGGCGCCTGCCTTTTGTGGCTTATCGGAATCAACGACAGGGTGCTCCCGGCCTTCCGCGAAACCCTGGCCTACCTGGGCATCAGCATGCCGTGGCTAACCGAGGGCCCTTTATCCGGTTTTCTGGCGCCACTTCTCTTCATCGGCCTCTGCTCAATAATGACACTGGTAGCGAGCTTCGTGCTTCTGCGACGTAAAAAAACAAGAGCGGAAGCATCCGATTCGGAAAAATCCGCGTCCTCGTCGACCGCGTAGAGGCCGTTGCCCTGCTGCCGAGGCTGGATTCCTCTTCCCGGCACAACGTAACAGATCTGTTCCCATTACCCGCATGAATCCCACCCGTCAAACACGGACTGATCGGTCACAGAAAATGATTCCATTTTTATTCAGCCTGTTCAGGCTCCGTTAATGATCCCTCGTGTATCCTGCCACGCGTTATTAACGCGCGTTTTTGTTTTTTACTGATTTCTCGCTGCAAATCCCAAATTAAGGAGCAAAACATGAAAACTTCGAAACGACTCTTTCTATCCTTGATCCTCGTTGGTGTTGTCGGGCTAATCCTTAACTCACCGCTGGCCAATGCGGCGCCAAAGCCTTCGAACCGCCCTCCGCATCCCTGCTGTAAAACGGCAATAGCGCTCAGAGAAGCCACGGCCCACGAGGCAATGGCCGACTTCTGGGTGTCGATCGCCAACGCTCTAAACGATCCTGATACCAAGCTCAAAGATGCCATCCTGGAGGCATGGGCCGAATATGCAGAGGAGCTCGAACTGGCAGAAGAACAGTTCGAGGCGCGCCTGGACGCATGCGAGGAGCTTGGACACGGAATGTACGATCCTGAAATCGAATCGGACGAGTTTTCCGAAGACATTGACAACAACTACCTGCCGTTCGTCCCCGGCCGCACGCTCGTATACGAAAAACAGACTCCGGATGGGCTGGAGGAGGTGCAGGTCACCACACTTCATGAAACCGTTGAGATCGACGGAGTCGAGTGCCGGATTATCAACGACATCGAATCCCTCGATGGAGAGGTCGAAGAGGACACAGTAGACTGGGTTGCCCAGCATGATGACGGTTCTGTCTGGTACTTTGGAGAAATCGCAAAGAACTACGAAGACGGGCTTCTTGACAACCTAGACGGATCGTGGAAAACCGGAAAGGACGATGCCAAGCCGGGAATCCTGATGAAGGCTTTACCGCTTCCCGGCGACATGTATCGCATGGAGTACCTGGTCAACGAGGCCGAAGATCTCGCCAGGGTCATCTCCCTCAACGAAACGGTCTCCGTGCCCTACGGCGTGTTTACCAATTGTATTAAAACAGAGGAGTGGAGTCCGCTCGAGCCCGAGGCGGTCGAGTACAAGTACTATGCCCCGGGCATCGGCCTTGTTCTCGAGTTTGATCTGGAGACGGGTGAGAGCCTCGAACTCATACAAATCCTCAACTAACTCGAAGGTTAGTGCAGTAGGTTATCCGGGCGCGTCCCCTCGGGCGCGCCTGGGTGTAAAAAAAATCAAACAAATAGTATGTTTCCGCCCTTGGTTGGTTCGAATGTTATCCCGGGTACTTCTTCCGGCTTTATCGTAAGCATGTAAAGGAGTTACAACGATTCGCCTGCCGTTCAGGGGGGCTGGAGACCAGCTTTTGAAGCATATGGTACGCGCTGCAAGCACGGTTTTTGATTTTCAAAAGGATCATTCAGGTTCCGTTAAGAAATCTGTGATAAACTTACCTTAAAACAACTGTCTCCCGATGGTCTTCAGACCAAAAAGGTAGTTTTAAAGGATCGAAAAATGAAACTCTCAATGTTCGTAGTGCTTTCGGTTGTTTGCCTCTGTTTTACCGGACCGGCCTTGGGCTCACCGCTGCCGCAACCGGTCCCGGTATTTTCATCAGACTATCAGCACGATTGCTGTAAAATGGCTTTTATCCTCAGGGAGAACGCCTTTCATGATGCGCACGCCGACTTCTGGCTGGCCGTTGCCGTTTCCCTGAGCGATTCTGATTCCGATCTTCTGGATACCCTTCGCAGCTCCTGGATCGAACTGAATGAGGAACTCGAGCTCGCCGAAGCGCAGTTCGAGGCGCGCCTGGAAGCCTGTGCCCGGTTCGGTCACGCGCCGTATGATCCGCAGGTCAACAGTACAGATTTCTCGATCGTGGTGGACAATCCATACATGCCTTTTATCCAGGGCCGCATCCTGGTCTACGAGAAGCATACAGCGGAAGGGATTGAGAGGATCGAGGTCTCCACCCTCCGTGATACCGCGGTGATCGACAATGTGGAGTGCCTGGCGGTCAGGGAATACGAAACCTTCAACGGGGTGCTTGTCGAGGAGTCGATCAACTGGATCGCCCAGCACAAAAACGGGGATGTCTGGTACTTCGGCGAGATCTCGAAGATCTACGAAGACGGGTTCCTTGAGACTATCGAGGGCTCATGGAGATCCGGAACGGAAAACGCCAAGCCCGGAATCCTGATGCCGGGAACGCCGATTGCGGGAAAGATCTACCGCCAGGAATTCCTCCTCACTGTGGCCGAGGATATAGCCGAGGTGGTGGCGCTTAACGGTACGGTCACGGTGCCCGTCGGCACCTTCGACGATTGCGTGACCACGGAGGAAGTGTCCCCCATCGAGCCCGAAGACGACATGCAGAAATCTTACGCGCCCGGTGTCGGGCTCCTGCAGGAGGTCGATATGCAAAACGGCGGCAGCCTCAAACTCGTGCAAATCATCAACTGACGGAAAGGACGTTTTTCAAGCAGAACACCTTGTTGAACGGAATTGCCACTCATGACAAGAATACTCATGGTTGAAGACGAGGAGCGCCTGGCCCGGTCCCTTTCGGTAGGGTTGCGGGATGAACAGTTCGTGGTTGACCACGCCAAGGACGGCGAAGAAGCGATGTGGTTTGCCTCTGCCGGACATCACGACCTGGTGCTACTCGACCTCCGAATTCCGAAAATCGACGGCCTCGATGTATGCCGCCGCCTTCGCGCGAACGGTTCCCTTGTTCCGATTGTCATGCTGACAGCCTGCGACACGACCCAAGATATCATTACCGGCCTCGACCTTGGCGCCGACGATTACCTGACGAAGCCCTTCCAGTTTTCCGAGCTGCTCGCACGGATCCGCTCGGTGCTTCGACGGGGTTCGACGAACCGTTCCGCGCGGCTTTGCCTTGCGGACCTCGAGATGGATGTGAAAACTCATCAGGTGTGGCGCGCGGAAAAGGAGATCCGGTTGAGCAACATGGAGTATCGCGTTCTGGAACACCTGATGCAGAACGCGGGTTCGGTACAAAGCAAGACACGTATCGCGGCAGCGGTTTGGGACGACGATATCGGACCCGACTCGAACGTGCTGGAAGTACTCATCTCACACCTGAGGCGCAAACTCGACCGTGACTTTGAAACGCAGCTGCTTCATACGCGCCGTGGGGCCGGCTACATCCTGTCGGACATGAGCCCATGAAACCCCTGTCGATACGCGCAAGCCTGACCGCGTGGTTCGTGGGACTCACAACGCTTCTGCTCCTGGTTTTTTCCGCGACACTGTATATCTGCATCAGCCGCGCGCTGCACTCCGGCCTTGATGTCCGGCTCGAGGCAACAGCTATGGGACTGGTACCTCTCAGCGATTGCGACGAGTTCGACGGTGCAATCCAGTTCGAACTTTCCGGAGAGCTTGCCAAGCAGCTCGATGCAAGCAATCCTGCGATGAGCCAGGAGTTATGGACATGGCCCGGCGGGGAGAGGTTTCATCAATCCGGGGAGCCGATGGATTTGCCCCTTCCGCCGGTTTCCTGGAATGAGGGCATCGATCTGAGCAGCGCCCCCGCGGTCTCCTACTCCACGTTCGTTGGCATGCCGGGTCAACGACGGCTTTGCACCATGCTCGCGCTCGCCCCGGCAGATCCTGAAGAGCCCGAAAGTCAGGCATTCAACGTGTTGGTGCGCGTCGCTGAGGATCTTGCCCCGATCAAAGCTCAGCTTTCGAAGCTCGCCTGGTTCGTCTTGTTGCTGGGGATCATCTCCGCTGTGGTGATTCTGTTATTCGGCGTCATCCTTTCGAAGCGAGTCGTCCGCCCGTTGAAGGTTCTCGGGAAGGCGGCAAGCGAGATCCGCGCCGGCTCAACGGCGCAGCTGCCCCGGCGCGGCGTTGGGGATGAAGTGGACGTTTTGGGAGAGCTTCTCGATGAAGCCTTCAAGCGCCTTGAAGGAGCGCTCCAGCGCCAGACACGGTTCACATCCGATGCGGCTCATGAGCTCCGCAATCCAATAGCGGTGATCCAGAATGCCGCGGAAGTCGCGCTTCGCAGGGAACGTTCGACCGACGAGTATCAGGCTTTCTTTGGAGATGTCCTTGCCACTTCCAGGCGGATGGGTCAGGTTGTGGAAGCACTGCTGCTTCTTGCGAGGCTTGACGCCGGAAGGGCGGGCGAGACATTCAAGAAAGTCGATCTGGTTGCCATTGCGCGGGACTCCGCTGCAGCGCAGCATCTTGCGAAGGATAGGGTGCGCATCCACGCCGAGAGTCCGGCCTTTGTTGAGGGAGATGACGGGCTTCTGCGTGTGTTGGTCGACAACCTCTTGTCAAACGCGTTGCGATACTCGGGCCCGGAATCCGCAGTGTTGGTGACTGTCGAGGTTAAGGACGACGTTATACTCCGTGTCCAGGACGAAGGTCCCGGAATACCCAGCGATGACGTCGGACGTGTGTTTGACCGTTTCTACCGGGCCGAAACCGGAAACGCCGGCGTTTCCGGTGCCGGTTTGGGATTGGCGCTCGTTGCAGAGGTCGCCCGTGTGCATTCGGTGGAGTCCCACATAGACACCTCACAAAGAGGCACCTGCATTACAGTGAGATTCCCCCCTATTTAACCCGCATATTTCATCCTCTCCTGCTGCGGCACCGTAAACTGCGCTGTGACTTCGTTTCATGCCGGGAGACGATCCTAAAGAATCAAAGTTTTCCTGAATTGCGGTTTGACATCCTTTCGAAATTAACGTTAATTTTTATTGGCGTGCGGTTTAAATCATACTTACAAAGGTTGGTGTCCTGAACGCGTTTTGATGTTCAAGAACAGAATCCGTTTCAGTCGGAGGTTGAGCTCATGACTCATATATCAAATATCAATGCGCGCGAGATCCTCGATTCGAGGGGAAACCCGACGGTGGAAGCAGAGGTTCATCTGGACTGCGGCGCCATTGGAAGGGCGGCTTCTCCGTCCGGCGCATCAACGGGCACGCACGAAGCGGTCGAGCTCAGGGACGGCGACAAGTCAAGGTACCTGGGAAAGGGCGTTACCAGTGCCGTTGATAACGTGACGGAAAAGATAGCGCCTTCCCTGATCGGTATCGATGCGATGGACCAGGAAACGGTCGATAAGACAATGCTGGACATCGACGGGACGCCAAACAAGGCGAACCTGGGAGCCAACGCGGTCCTCGCGGTATCCATGGCTGCTGCGAAGGCATCCGCCTTAGCTCTCGGAATGCCGCTTTACAGGTACCTGGGCGGAGTGGCGGCCAGGGTGCTTCCCCGGCCAATGATGAACATCCTCAACGGTGGCAGCCACGCGGACAACAACGTGGACATCCAGGAGTTCATGGTCATGCCGTTCAGCGCAACCACGTTTCGCGATGCCTTGCGCATGGGCGCTGAGGTTTTTCACAATCTGAAGGCGGTTTTGAAGTCAAAGGGGCTCAACACGGCGGTCGGTGATGAGGGAGGTTTTGCGCCGGACCTCAGATCGAACGAGGAGGCCATCGAGATCATCCTCTCGGCCATCGAGAAGGCGGGTTACGAGCCGGGCAGGGATATCAAGCTCACGCTCGATCCTGCGGCAAGCGAGTTCTACAAGGATGGCAAGTACATCATGGCTGCTGAGACTCCATCCGAGAAGAGCTCCTCGGATATGGTGGAGTTCTACAGGAGGTTGGCTGAGCGGTATCCCATTTTCTCCATAGAGGACGGCATGGCTGAAGACGACTGGGACGGATGGAAAGAGATGACCGATGCCATGGGAGACAAGGTCCAGATCGTGGGCGACGATCTTTTCGTGACCAATCCGGAGCGCTTGAAGATGGGGATCGACCGCGGCGTGTGCAACTCCATCCTCATCAAGATGAACCAGATCGGCACGGTCAGCGAGACCATGAAGACGATGGAGATGGCGGCTGAGAACGGTTATTCGTGTGTTGTTTCACACCGGTCCGGAGAGACCGAGGACACAACGCTCGCTGACCTCGTGGTGGCCACGAACGCCGGGCAGATCAAGTCCGGTTCAGCCAGCCGCTCGGAGCGAATCTGCAAGTACAATCAGCTTCTCAGGATCGAAGAGAGCCTGGGCGAGGCAGCCGTGCTGTGGAGCCCCAAGGCCGGTTGATTATATGTGTGTTGATCTCAAGCGGGGTTTTCAGCTGCGCAGTATTTCGGCTTGAGACGGGAGGGGCCTGGACAAGTGAAGCACAGTGAAGGATTGATCCGGATGTACGCTCCAGTCCTGGTGCTGGTTTTTCTCATGGTTTTTATATTTTTTTTCTCGACACTTCCCAGCCTGAAGCGCAACCAGCATCTCAACCGGGTCCGGACCCAGAGGATCGAGGAGATCCAAAAACTCCAGGAGGAACAGAGGCGGCTTGATCGCCTGAAAGACGCCCTGGAAAACGATCCACTCACAATCGAAAACCAGCTCAGAGACAGGTTCGAAGGCGCGGGCAGCGGGGACGAGGTGGAGATAGACCGGTTGTTGTCCAGATGAAGATCATCTCGAAAAGACGGTTCAAGTCGGCCGCATTTGCCGCGGCCCTTTTTCTTGGCGTTGCCTCCGATCCCTCGGCACAGAACGTGACGAGCGAGAAGGATAACTTTCACAACACCGTTTACATCAATACCGACTCGGAGGATGTAAAGTCCGGGCTTTTCCTGTTCGGGCAGGCGCTCGACAGCGAAAACCACTCGTCGGCCGTCACCCGGATCCTTGGCGTGCTGGAACAGGATACCGATGCTCTCGTTCCGCTGGGGGAGCGCACCTGCTTCAGTATGCTCGAAACCTGCATCCGTAAGATAGCTGCGATGCCCGTGCCTGCTCTGGATCTTTACATGGAGAGAGCTGACGCGGAAGCGAGATCGCTGCTCGATTTGTACCATGCGCCTTATCATGACCGTGCGCTGAAAGATGTCGCATCCCTCTTCCCGCTCACGCAGAGCGCGTTCCGTGCGCTTTTGCTGCTCGGGGATACCGCTTTCGAGCGCGGTCTTTACCTGGAAGCCGTGCGCTGGTACGACAGGTTCCTGGATGAATCGGAGTTTCTGAAATCCGGCTCCCATAAGCCGGGCCCGGAAACCATATCGAGAGCGAAGTTCTCGCTTTATCTCTCGCTGGTGCTGTGCGGACGCGGAGACGATGCGCGCTGTTTCCGGCGCAAGAACGATGTGGTGCCTGTTGGCAACACCATAATGTCGAGCGATCCGGACGCTCTTTTGAAAGCCCACGGCATCGAGTCTGGAATCCCCGAAGCAGGAGGCTGGCCCACTCGCGGCGGGCACCGGTCCCGCCGCCGCCTTCCGGGCTTTGACTGCTCAGGGCTTGATCACTGCTGGAGCTACTCCTTGAACGGTTCGCGCGGTCCCGAAGGAGGCAGTAATGACCTGTTCGATCCGGTAACCCTGCGCTATGTTAAAGCGCGCAGGCCGGAGTCCACGGTTTATCCCATCGTAGACAGCGGTGTGCTGTACGTTTTTGACGAAAAAGCGCTTCATCCGCTGGACCTGGAGAGCGGGGAGCTTCTTTACGGCCCTTTGCGCTGGGATTGGACGCTCCTCTTCGGGGATGAGGATCCTGCGCTGGAGTGTGTGACATATTCGGGCACGGCATCGGATGGGATCCTCTACGCCGCTCTCAACAGGCGAAAAAGAAGGCTTGACTCATCAGGCGAGCACCACGGTGTTCTGCTGGCACTGGACCTGGCCAGGGAAGGGTACATGCTGTGGAGAAGGGGTGGACGCGGAGCAAGCGAGACGCTCTTGAACGGTGTCGCGTTTTCCGGCGCGCCTGTCGTGCTGGGGCAAAGGGTATTTATTCTGGGGACGCGATATTCTGGAGAGGGAGAAGCCCGCGTAGAGGTGTCTCTTTTCTGTTTCGCCCGCTCGGACGGCTCCCTGGTCTTCTCGCGCTTTTTGTGCTCCGGCGCTGAAGTGGACCGGTTCGAGATCCGCCTGGGCACTGGACGAGCTTCGATGAGGGACAGGGTGGAGATCGGGTCACCGATCGCCGAGCACAACGGTGTGCTCTACTGCCTGACGAACCTGGGAGTCGTGGGAGCCGTGGACGCGTTCTCAGGCGGTGTGCTCTGGCTTTTCAAGTACAACCGCCTTTTTTCGAGAGACCCTGACAGGTACTACAGGGATTTTTTCCTGGACACGGGAGGATGGCGCGACAGCCTTCCGATCATCAAGGATGAGCGCCTGTATGCAGCGCCTAGGGACTCCAGGTTTTTTTACTGCCTGACCCTGCGACCTGATGCGGACGGTTTCATCATCCTGGACGATCCTGTTGAGAAGGGGAGAAAAACCTTTTTCATGGGCATGGATGACGAGCTTTTCTACTTCTCGGCCAGGGAAGGGGCGAGGAACTTCGTGCTGGCCATGGACAGGTACCATGGCGTGAGATGGGAGACTCCCCCTTTTGAGAGCGAAGACCGCATATCAGGACGCGCGCTCCTGACAAAAACCGCCCTATTCGTGCCCACCGAACGGTACATCTACCGCCTGGATCTGAAAAGAAAGGGGCTCATCACACACATTTTTCCCCTGCCGCCACTCCTTGCCCAAAGAAATGGCGTGCCCGCGCGTTTCGGAAATGTTATAACTGTCGGGGATCATCTCGTTTCCGTATCCAGGGAAGATGTGATAGTGTTCAAGGCGGTAACGAAGTAGAATTTTCCGTACGCGCGCCTTTTCGCTGAAGAACGCCAGATGCGCTCAGCGCGCCATCCGGACAGCTCGCATTGAAAGGAACGTGCACCGATGACAGCCGCAAACGACGACCTTGCGCACGCGGCAAAGCTGCGTGAAGCCTTCGAGAAGATAACCACCGAACTGTCGCGCGTAATCGTGGGGCAGGATCGCGTCATTGAGGAGTTCCTCATCGCCCTGTTCGCCAAAGGTCACTGCATAGTGACCGGCGTGCCCGGGCTGGCCAAGACACTGATGGTGAGCTCGCTTGCAAAGACGCTTTCCTTGTCGTTCAACCGCGTTCAGTTCACCCCGGACCTGATGCCTTCCGACATCACCGGAACCGAGGTCATCCAGGAGAACAGGGCCACCGGGCAACGCGAGCTCGTTTTCATCAAGGGGCCGGTTTTCGCCAACCTGATCCTTGCCGACGAGATCAACCGCACGCCGCCCAAGACACAGGCGGCCCTGCTCGAAGCGATGCAGGAGTACCAGGTGACATGCGGCGGCGTCCGTCACTCCCTGGAGCAGCCGTTTTTCGTGCTTGCCACCCAGAATCCGATAGAGCAGGAAGGAACATATCCGCTTCCCGAGGCGCAGCTCGACCGTTTCATGTTCAACATCCTGATCGATTATCCCACGGAACAGGAAGAGAAAGAGATAATGTTCCGCACGACTTCGCAGGAGCTTCCCGAACCATCGGTCGTTCTCGGCAAGGAGGAGATCATGGATCTCCAGAGCCTTGTCAGGCGCGTTCCCATCTCGGACCACCTCGTGGAGTACGCCATGCGCCTGACCAGGATCACGAGGGCAAAGGATGAAGGCACCCCCGAGTTCATACATGATTCCCTGGCCTGGGGAGCCGGGCCGCGCGCCACGCAGTTCATGATACTCGGGGCAAAGGCCAGGGCGGTGATCAAAGGGAGGCCCATGGTTTCCATGGAGGACATCCGGGCCATGGCCCATCCGGTGCTTCGCCACAGGCTGATAACCACCTTCACAGCTGAAGCCGAAGGGGTCACCACCGACCAGATCATCGACCAGATCATCGAGACAGTGCCGCCTGATGATAGCGAGAACCTTTCCGATGGAAAACTCCCAAAAGTACTTGGATCCTAAGGTCCTCAACAAGATCTCCAGATTGGAGTTGAGAGCCCGCCTTGTCGTGGAAGGGTTTCTTTCGGGCAGGCACAGGTCCCCATACCACGGGGTGAGCGTCGAGTTCGCGGAGCACCGCGAGTACGTTGCGGGCGATGACCTCAGGCACATGGATTGGAAGGTTTTCGGCAAGACCGACAGGTACTATGTGAAGCGTTACGAGGAGGAGACAAGCCTGACATGCCACCTTGTGGTCGACAGCTCCGAATCGA
Organism: uncultured Phycisphaerales bacterium; assembly: GCA_964542475.1. Classification (GTDB taxonomy): domain Bacteria; phylum Planctomycetota; class B15-G4; order B15-G4; family CAYZWU01; genus CAZIUL01. The sequence goes on from CAZIUL010000006.1 coordinate 94,681, forward strand.
TGATGTACGCGGGCGATGCGGGCATGTCCAAGTTCGACTATGCCGCCACAGCAGCCGCTTCCCTCTCGTACCTGATTCTGCGGCAGCAGGATTTTGCCGGGCTCGCTGTTTTCGACGACATGATCCGGTCCTATGTTCCCCCGAGCAACAACCCCGCTCACATGAAGGCCCTTGTTCACGAACTGGGCGCGTCGGAGAGGCGGCCCAAGACCGACCTTGGCATGGTGCTCAGGGAGATCTCATCGAGGCTCCGCCGGAAGGGCATGGTGATTGTTTTCTCGGATCTTTTTGACAACCCTGAAAACATTCTGAACGGCCTGAAAAAGGTGCGAGCCAGGGAGATGGATGTGGTGGTGTTTCATGTGCTCGACAAGGACGAGATCGACTTTCCTTTCCAGCGGATGTACAGGTTCGAGGGCATGGAGGAAGAGCTCATGCTTACCGCTGATCCCAGGGCACTGCGCTCGGAGTATCAGAGGATTTTCCGGGACTTTTCGGAAACAATGCGGCGCGGCTGCATGGGGCAGGGCATGGAGTACAGGCTAGTTAACACCAGCCAGATGCTGGACGTGATCTTGACGGCTTTTCTCGCGTTCAGGGCGGGGAGCACGGCCAAGGGGCGCCGCGGAAGGGGGACGTGATCCTGTGGGATTCGAGTTTTCAAATCCGGCAATGCTGTTCGGAACGCTACTTTTCGGTGTTCCACTGATCATACACCTCTTGAACAGGCGGCGGTACAAGCAGAAGCAGTGGGCTGCCATGGATTTTCTCATGACCGCCTACAAGCAGACGAGGCGCAAGCTTCGTTTCGAGAACCTGATTCTCCTGTTGCTCAGGTGCCTTCTCATCATCCTGCTCGCGTTCGCCATGGCGAAACCGTTCGTGTCTTCGCAGAGCTCCGTTGCCGCGCTCACATCTGTGCGCAGGGATGTCGTCGTTGTTCTCGACAATTCGTACAGCATGGGGTACCACCTGACTTCGGACGAAACATGCTTCGAACTCGCAAAGAAACAGATCAGGGCTCTCTTGTCGGAGCTGGACACCGGCCGCGGCGACACGGCCACCATGATCCTGATGGGCACTTCTTCCGAGTACATCGTGCCGCTTCGTTCACCTCCCGAGGTGGCGCTGGCCAGGCTCGACAGGCTTAAACAACCGTCGCAGCGCGGCGCCGACTTTTCCGCGCTTGCCGCTTTTATTGCCGGTGAACTTTCCGAGAGCATTCAGGGCGCAAAGGAGGTTTATCTGTTTACGGACCTTCAGGCGCGCACATTCAACGCCGGGCTGGATGGAGACAGAAAAGCCACTGCAAAGCTTCTTAAAGGTGCCGCGGAAAAAGGCGCCGAGATCTGTTTTGTTGATGTGGGCCAAAAAACCGCCAAACCGCATAACCTGGTCGTTACGCAGGTAGAGGCACTCGACCCGTACGTGACAGCCAATACCCCGGCCACATTTGTTGCGACCGTTCGAAACTTCGGGGACACGCAGACTCCGGACTGCCGCGGCTCGTTCGTGCTGGACGGAAAAACCGTGGAGATGCGGCTGCTCGACTTGAAACCCGGGGTTACCGCTTCGGCGGAGTGCACTCTGGTGCTGCGCGACCCGGGGCTGCACAACATCTCCTTCCAGCTGGAGCGGGACAACCTGCCGCTGGACGACGAGAGGTGGTGCGCGTTCGATGCCCGGAGCAGGGTCAATGTCCTGCTTGTGGACGGCCGTTTTGACGAGGATCCTTTCCGGAGCGGGACCGGTGAGCTGGCAAGGGTTATCGATCCGACGCTCATGGAGGCGACCCTGGAACAAGACACCGGCACAGGCACGGTCTTCGAGCCGGTTGTGATCGATTTCAATCTCTTCAACGCCGGGGGCACCGACCTTTACGGGTTCGATTGCATAATGCTTGTCGATGTGGACGGCACGTCAGGGGAAACAACTGATGCGCTCACAGAGTATGTGTCAGGCGGTGGATCGCTCGTTATCTTTCTGGGGGAGAATGTAGATATCCAGGCCTACAACCAGCGGCTGTTTCCCGAGGCAGGAGACCGCCTCCTTCCGGCCCCGCTCGACGAGGTGATGGGCGAAACCCTCGGCATCGATTCGATGAACTACTTCAGGCTATCTGTGTCCGATCCGCGGCATCCAATCTTCGATGTTTTCAACGATCCCAGGTACAAGCCGCTTCTCGAGGTTCCGGTCTTCAGGTTCATTCGCGTGGGTGATGTGCCGGAAGAGTCGAATGTCGTGGCCATGTTCACGGACACGATGGGTCGCTCCTTTCCCGCTGTTCTGGAGAAAAAGATGGGAAAAGGCCGCGTCGTGCTCATCACAACCTCCACCTCATCGTCGTGGAGCCTGCTTTCGGAGAGCCCGATCACCTTCCTGCCCATGGTGCACAACTTGCTTTACTACCTGACCGCGCACGATCCCTTCCGGTTCAACCTCGGCCTCGGCGACACCATCCGGCGCACGGTTGCCGAGTTTCCGGAACGGATCGTTCTTGCAGGCCCTTCCGGCGACAGGACCGTTGTCACGGAAGAGGTCGGGCGCGCTGCGGGTGATCGCTACAAGCTTCCCTTGTCCAACATGCCTCTCGATGCCGCGGGACCGTACCTGCTTCAAGTCGACTTCAGCCTTTCGGGCAACAACCTGAGGGAGTGCTACACCGCGAACGTGGACCCGGCGGAAAGCGACCTCACTCGCCTGGAAGATGGCGGCCTCGAGTCGCTGTTTCCCGGGAGCGGTCCGAAGGTCATCGGATCCCCGGTGAAGCTGACCACCGAATCGAAGCAGGGAGTCGGCAAGGGTGAGCTTTGGCCCACTCTCTTGATTCTGCTTCTTGTCCTTGCCGGCCTCGAGCTGGTGCTGTCCTGGAAGTTCGGGAACTACGCGTGATGCAGATGCTCAAACAGGATGCCGCCGTCTCTTTCATTAACCTCCTGGCGGATGGTGATATGAAAGTCGAGAGCTCGTTTGCCTTCCAGAACAGCCCAGAGGCATGGATTTTCTTCCTGTTGATCCTTCCCGCCGTGCTGTTTTTTTCGTTCTTCATGTACCGCATCGAATCGCCCGGCGTTCCCCGGAAGGTTAAAGCCGCACTGGCCCTGTTGAGATGCCTTTCGCTTCTGGTGATACTGTGCTGTCTCTTCAGGCCGGTCATGCTGATGCAGAAGGTGAGGGAGGTAAGGCCCGTGCTGCTGATGCTCCTTGACAACTCAGCGTCCATGCAGGAGCACGATCTTTACGCGGACGAGCCCGTTCGAGAAGCGCTTGCAAAGGCGGCCGGATTTTCAGCCCCTGACGGGTTGAGGGAGGTGAGCCGCAGCGAGCTGGCAAAGCGTGTCTTTACAGGCGGCCCCCTTGATGTGCTCGATGAGCGGTACGACATCCACTACTGCGCATTCAACGAAACCGTTTCGCCATCAGGCGGGTTCGATGACCTGAGCTCCAAAGGCGACAGCACCCGGATGGGTGATGCGCTGGCCGATGTCGTGAAGGAGTACAGGGGGCGCCGGCTCGCGCAAATCGTCCTTGTGTCGGACGGGCGATCGAACCGCGGCCGTTCTCCATCTGACGGGGCTGCGCTGGCAGCATCGGAGCAGATCCCGGTCCACACCGTGGGCGTGGGTGATCCCACGGTTTCACGGAACATCGAGATCACGGGCGTTAACGCTCCGTCCGTGGTGCTCGTGGGCGATGAGGTCATATTCAAGGCCGATCTTTCATCCAGGGGTTTCGAGGGACGGCCTGTGCGGATTCTCCTGAAGAACAAGGAAGACGGATCGATCATGTCTTCGAAGGAGACCGAGCTGAAAGGCGGCGAGATCGAGCAGCAGGAGAGCCTGTACTGGAAGCCGGAGCGGGAGGGATCGTACCGGATCGAGGTCGAGGTGCCGGTGCAGGCGGAAGAACAGGACGGATCCGACAACAGGTTCACGGTCCTGCTTCGTGTTGAGTCGGCGCAAATTATGGTTTTGTATGTCGACGGCTATCCGCGCTGGGAGTACCGGTTCCTGAAGAACATGCTCGTCAGGGTAAAGAACTTTGAGGCGCAGATTTTTCTTCAGTCAGCTGATCCCGATTTCATCCAGGAGTCATCCGACGGTGTGCCCGCACTCGAACGCGTGCCTGATGAGCTCGATCAGCTCATGAAGTACCATGTGATTGTGTTCGGTGATGTGGATCCGAACAAGCTGGGCGAGGACCGTGGAGAGTCGAGGCGAATTCTTGAAAACATCAAGGAGTTCGTCAAGCGCGGCGGCGGTTTTCTGATGCAGGCGGGCGTGCTTCACAGCCCTGCCGCGTTCATCGACACGGCAATCGCTGATATTCTGCCTGTGATCCCAGGCAACTACGCGGAAGAGATGATGACAGCGGGGCGGATGGGGGATGATCAGTTCCGCTTGAAGCTGGAGAATCCGCTCAACCCGCCGCCGCTCATGCGTCTTATAAAGGACCCCGTGGAGAACAGGTCGCTCTGGGAGGATCCTGAACGCGGTCTCAGCGGTTTTTACTGGTACTCCCCACTTGAGAGGGCCAAGCCCGGGGCCGAGGTGTTCGCGCGTCACCCCACGAATGAGAACAGGCACGGCCGCCATGTGATCATCGCGACAACATACTACCCTTCCGGCCGCACCGCCTTTGTCGGAATCGATTCCACATGGCGCTGGCGTTTTCCCTACGGCGACCGCTATCACGACCTGTTCTGGCGCAAGATGGTCAGGTATCTCGCCCAGAACAAGCTCAGGCGGAAGGACTACCGGTTCGACCTGAACACGGACCAGTCCCGCTATGACATGAACGAGCGGGTACACATCAATGCAAGGATCCTTGACGTTAACTATGAGCCCTCAACGAAGCCGGTCCGGAAGATAAAGACCATGGATCCGAAATCAAGGATCGAGGAATGCGAGCTGAACCTCGTGGGGGATGGAGAATACGAAGGCGTCCTAATCGCGCAGAAACCGGGCACGCACCAGCTGTGGATCGAGGATGAAACCGGGGCCGATCCCGGGGAGGCGAGGCACGCGTTGACATCGTACACAGTCACGATTCCGAGACTGGAAGCTGAGAACCCGGTGCTGGACAGGGCGGTACTCGAAAAAGTCGCGCGCATAACCGGCGGCAAATACTACGGGCTCGAGCAAGCGGCAGGACTAACGCTAGAGCTCGACGACGAGATCGAGCTCCGCCCGCTCAGCGACCCCGAACGCCGGGACCTGTGGAGTTCCTGGTGGGTGCTTTTGTTGTTCACGGGGCTTTTCGCTGCCGAGTGGATCATCCGCAAACGCCGGAACCTGCTGTAGGGGCGAAAAATTTTTCGCCTTCAAACCCGTGCAAGATTCGGGTGACAACACGTTTCATTGGAGAAACCTCGATGCAGCCCAGTGCGCGGTTTTCATCCGATAAGAAAACAAAGCCGTCCGCGACAGGGGGCCGCACCATATCATTGCCAAAGAAGCTGCTCTTCACTGTGTTTATCATGGTGGTGGCCGTTTTGCTGGTAGAGCTCGCCTTTCGTCTTTTCTGGGAGCGCCCTCCCAAGTTCTTGGGTGAGCAGCTCAGGCGAACCGATCTTTTTCTTCGCGACGAAACGCTGGGCTGGAGGTTAAATCCAGGATTCATGGTGGAACATCGGCTGTATGGGGGCCAATGCACAATCATCCGTACGAACTCCCGGGGATTCCGTGACAAGGAACACGAATCCCTGCCTGCCCAAGGCATCCCCCGTGTCCTCGTGATCGGAGATTCCTTCGCCTTTGGATACGGTGTAAACAACGGGGAGATCTTTACCGCTCACCTCCAGGCTCTCCTGCCAAAAACCGAGATCATCAACATGAGCGTGACCGCCTACAACATATGGCAGGAGCACCTGCTGCTCAAGGAGGAGGGGCTTGCCTTGAAACCCGACCTCGTACTGGTCGCTTTTTGCCAGAACGATGTCATGAAACCAGGTGTGCCCGTCCTGGATTTCGGTCGATCCTCGACAGACACCAGCCCAGAGAAAACCTGGAAAAATTATTTGGCTGAAAACTCGTACTTTGCTGATTTCATCCGGAACGCTATCGCCGGAAACAAGCCCTTGACCCACCTGCTCATCCGGCTGGGAATCAAGGATTCTCTGTCCGGATTCGAATCTCTCGACACTAATCTCAGGACCGCGTTGATCGACTATCCCCCCGCCTTGACCCGGTATTGGGAAGAGTCCATGGCAGAACTCGTGAGCATCCATGAAACATGCCTGGCCGCTTCCGCCGGCCTGCTGGTCGCGGCCATACCACCCCGTCAGTTCGTGGATCACAACGCCTTTATTGAGACCTTGAACTACGTTGATTATGAGAGTAGTGATTTTGACCTCGACAAGCCGGTAAAAGCACTCGAAGCATTCCTGAAACAGGCGGGAATTGACTTTGTAAATCCCTGCCCTGTTTTTAAACGATCAGCCGTGCCCCTCTACGTCGAGTACGACATGCATTTCAACCCCGAAGGGCACAAGCTGTTCGCCGAGGCCATAGCCGCTTCTGTCCTGGAAAGCCTGAAAAAACGGGCCGGGAAATGAGCAAGACACCCCCTTACCCTCATTGTCTTGATGACGAGCGTTTATCTTATTGACCCGAAGCCCCTTATACCTTAGAATAGAACCCCTTAAAAAGCCCTTGTTTTGCACCCGTTCCCGGTTCTGCTCCAATCCTTTAAGGATCTTTTCAATGAAACCGATCAGATTCAAACATACTCCTGTTTTTGTTGCGGCCGTACTTTTCCTTTCCGCGGTTTTCGCGTTCCCAGCCTTTGGAAGCGATGGCTGGATCGCTTTCAGCGGTTCCGGAGATGAACGCTCTCCATCTGTCCTGGTGGAACGGACCGATCATTCCTCCCTGGTTCTCGATCTGAAGATCGCTGGTGTGAGCCATGCTTCTCGAAAAACAGCCAAAGGCCCTTTCGCTTCTTTGACTCTCAGCGGCTACGGCTACACAACCAAGGTCGGCCATCCGTGTCTGCCGGTCATCCGCGAGTTCCTGGAGATCCCGTACGGTGCAGATGTTTCCGTCCGCCTGCTCGATTCCGTGTACCGGGAATACAGCCTTTTGGACCTCGGAGTAGAGGATAAACTCATTCCGGCCCAGGCACCGGTTCCAAAAATCCGTGGCGCGCTCGAATCTGCGCCTTTTGTGTTCGACAAGGAGCTCTATTCCTCTGATGAGTACTGTCTCGAACACGAGCTTCTTTTCAGGGATCAGGGCTTCGTCAGGGGGTTCCGCGCCGGCTTTCTCGAGATATTCCCGGTGAACTACAACCCCGCTGCAAGCAGCATCAAGGTGCTGACCAGCGCGCGCGTGGAAATACTGTTCCGCGGCTCCGATCCGGCGCTCACCGAAAAAATGATGAGCCGTTATTCAACGCCCGCGTTTGACCGGCTTGCATCCGGCATCTTCCTGAACCATGTCTCGTCCGGTCAGGGAACTCTCGGCGCAGGCGCCTGCGGCACCCGCTCCACAGGGTATCTCATAATCGCCCACCAAACCTTCGTGAACAACGCTGACCTGCAGGAGTTTGTCGATCACAAAAGCGCGCTCGGCTTTGATGTGACCCTCGTTGATTCCGGCACTGCCGGGGGATCCAAGGATAATATCCGCAGCTATATACAGGACGCGGTCAGGAACTGGCCCGTGCCGCCGGAGTACGTTCTTCTCGTGGGGGACACGCAGCACATCGACTGCTTCACAGGTATCGGTGGGAGCAGCGCTGCCACGGATCTCAACTTCGCCATGGTGAGCCCGTTCGATTATTTCCCGGATGTTTTCATCGGCAGGTTTTCCGTTACCAGCAACACGCACCTCAGCAACCTGGTCCAGAAGATACTGGTCATGGAGAGCACGAGCCACAAGAGCGCTGTATTCATGGCATCCGAGGACAACTACTGGATTTCCGAGGGAACGCACAACTACGTGATCAACAACTTTTTGAACGGGAACGGGTGGAGCAGCGACAAGCTTTACTGCCACACCTATAACGCCCAGACCTGGCAGGTCAGAAACTCGTTCAACAGCGGCAGGTCCCTCGGCATTTACTCGGGGCACGGCAGCACAACCTACTGGGCGGACGGGCCGCATTTTGACAAGGGTGACGTGCAGGGCTTGACCAACTCGATCTATCCGGTGGTCATGAGTTTTGCGTGCTACACGGGTGACTACGACTATTCGGAGTGCTTCGCGGAAACCTGGACCAGGGAACAGCGCGGCGCAGCCCTGTTCTGGGGTTCATCAGTGACTTCGTACTGGGACGAGGACGATGTTCTGGAGAAAAAAGTAGTGGAGGGCTGGTACGGCAACGGGCTGGAGCGGTTCGGCGAAATGGGAGATTACGGCAAGTACGAGCTGTACCAGTACCTCGGAGGCAGCAGCACGGCCCGGCGTTACTACGAGATGTACAACGTGCTCGGTGATCCGTCCATGAAAGTGCTCGGCGAGGTTCTTGGCGGATCGTTTACGAACTTCGGAACGGGCATCCCTTCACCGACATACGGCCAGCCGACCATCACGGGCAAGGGAGACCTCACACCCGGGGGGCTGGGAATCGAGCTTACCATGGCTTCGGTACGGCCCTCGGCCAACGGACTTTTCTTTTACGGCGACACAAACTCCGGCGGCGTTCCGTGCATGGGCGGCTATCTGTACCCTTTCCCTTTTCTTGGGATGGTTTCCATAGCTGTGGGCGCGGACGGGACACTGGATGTTCAATGCGAGATACCTTCCGGTTATCCGCATGATGTGCATCTTTTCCTTCAGACCTTTTTTGAGGATGACACGGGGCCGGCCGGCGTCACGTCCACTGACTGCCTGGACATGTGGATCTATTGACATAGTTTTTTTACCGGCGGATTTGAAAGCGGGTCCCGGCGGATTTGCCGGGACCTTTTTTCGATGGATATTTGCGTTTCCCCCGGCTTCAGCGTATTCATGATGTAGCGTTTGAAAATTCGACTTCTTCTGGAGCATTCTTTTCATGGCCATGTATCGAGCGGTGCCGCCTGTTTTTCTGATCGTGTCTTCGGCAGCGCTGTCACTCCTTTTCTTTTCTCAGGCTGTTGCTCAGACAGACTCATACCAGGGGTGGGATGCGATACTGGACGAATCGTATGTTGAGAATCCTGACAGGCAGGCTTTGAAAGGGTTCAGGATTTCCGAGTCATGGAAAGCGAAGCTCGCTATAGACAAAGCGAAGCTTGCCATCGAGGCCGGGGATTTCTCCAGGGCTGTCATCGTTCTGCAGGATGTGATCGAAAACCACCAGGCGGACGTGTTCCAGGCCGGGCTCGACTACCTTCCGGGATCCAAGAGCTGTGCCAGGTTTGTCGGTGCTGCAGAGCTGGCCCACTACCTTCTCGCGGCTTTGCCCGAAGAGGGAAGGCAGGAGTACGATTCCTTTGTCAGCAAGAAGGCGGCGGGGCTTCTGGATGAAGCTGTTGCCAAAGAGGACATCGTATCCCTGAAACGGATCGGGGAGAGCTTTTCCGCCTCCATCACGGGCAGGCGCGCTTTGCGTTTTCTTGCCGAGTATCATCTTGAGCGCGGCGAGGCGGAGCTTGCCTCGATATACCTGAAGAAGGTCCTGCTCTTTCTTTCTGACGATGGACAGCAGCAGGACCTGTTGCGCCGCCTGGTACAGTCGCTCCTTCAACTCGGGCGCAGGGATGAGGCCGCCCTTTTCATCGATGCCATGGGAAAGGGCGCGCCGCCGGATCAGCCCTTCGACCGCGTCAGCCTCGATCTGCAGCGAGGGCTTGCATCGCTTGCCCCGGATGGCGCTGACAGCGGCTGGTCCACTTGCGGCGGCGGGAACAACCGTTCGAAAACCATGTCGCTTTTGATGGATGCCGCCGAGTTCACGCCTCAGTGGAGCGGCTCGTTTATTTGTGATGTCATGGCTTCGAACAATCCGTTCGAGGATTTCAACAGGTCGTCCGGAACGGTCCCTTTCAAGCTCATGAGAAAGGGTGATGTTCTCGTTTTCAACGGTTCGGTGTCCGCCACCGCTCTCAACATCTACACGGGCGAGGTTCTCTGGCGCTTCGATGGACCGCTGGATGCGGACGATGACCTTGATGCGTACTACAACAATCCTTACTATGTTCTGGAGGATTACCTCTCTTATTACGGTGTGAACTCGTCCACAACCATCTCTCCCCACATCATCGCCGGCGGAACCGTGGCTGGTGACAGGGTTCTTGTAAATCTTCAGGCGCGGCGCAGGAGGATGGAAACAAAGATGCTGTCCCGCAGGGTGATCAACAGGGCCATCCCGCGCAGGGGTCTGTTCGCCATAAACATGACCGACGGAAGCCTGGATTGGGCCCAGGGAGATCCGGTTCTGTCCGAGGACGATTTTCTCGGACGCGTGAGCATTCCATCACCTCCGGTCGTGATCAACGATCTGGTTATCTGCAACGCCTACCTCAGGGAAGGGGGCATAAACGCGTTTGTTCTGTACTTCGACCTGGAATCGGGCCGGATGATCAGGAAGGTGCCCGTGGGGATCGGTCAGCAGGAGCTGACCATGTTCAACATGGAGTACAAGGAGTTTTCCGCGATCCCGCTTACAGAGGTCGAGGGCACCTTGATCTGCTGCTCCAACCTCGGTTTCGTGTGCGCTTTGGATGCTCTGTCAGGCAGGATCCGCTGGATCACCGAGTACGAAACCATCCCTTTGCCGAAGGTGCACAGCTTCAACACTCTTCCTCAGCCGCGGCGGGTCAACTGGGAGAACAATCCTCCGCAGGTGTGCGGCGATGCGGTCGTTGTGACGCCTTTGGATTCGGACAAGATCATCGCCTTCAACTGGCGTACCGGAGCGAGCATCTGGAAGAAAACCTGCTCCAGCCTGGGAGTGGACATGTACCGCAGCCTGCTCGGGGTTCACGAGGGGAAGTTCATACTTACAGGACCGAACGGAGCCACAGCCCTTGATGCGGAACAGGGCGCTCGCAAGTGGCGCGTCACGCTTCCCGCGGAAACGGAGGCCCGCGGCCGCGGCGCCTTGACTGGTGACAGCCTTTATCTCCAGGCGGGAAACGATCTCTTCGTGTACGATCTTGAAAGCGGCAAGGCGTTGAAAAGGGTTGATCTGAACAGCGTGCATAAAGGATGCGGCCTGTTTCTTTTCGGAGAAGTCATTGCGCTGGCGGGGGCCGGATCGCTGGAAGTGATGTTCGATGCCGGGAGCATGCTGGCTCGTGCGGAATCGCGCCTGGATGAGGGGGGCAATGTTTTCGACGACCTTGTCTTCATAGGCGACATGTCCCGGCTGGACGGGAGGCACGAGAAGGCTGTCACTTCCTATGAGGCGGCCATCGAGAAAGCCTCGGTCGCGGACGTAAATGTCAGGCCCAGTACCCTGGAGAGGGTGCAAAACAGCCTGTTCGATGCTTATGTCGCTCTTGGGCGGAAAAGATGGGGGCTCGGACTGACATCGAAGGCCGAGGCTGATTTCAGATCCGCTCTCGATATCGCGTCAAGCCCGGAGCAGTATGTAAGCGCGGCATTGACATGGATCGATCTGCTCGGATCAGGCAGGGTCAACGCGCGCGGTATCGAATCTGTTCTTGACGGATTGATGACAAGGCATGCCAGGCATCGCTACCCGTTTCATGGAAGGGAGGGGCTCGAAGAGGCCTTGGTGGGCCTTTACGTGTCTCTGGTAAGGTGCCGCCTTGCAAGGGAACGCGCGGACCCAACAGAGGAGATTGCGCATCTTCAATCGGTTTTGGAGGATTATCCTGATGACGGGATCGAGGCTGTCAGAGCCGGGGAGTTCGCCTTCAGCCGCATCCGGGAGCTGATCGAAGAGAACGGGCGGGAGATATTTGCCGGGTACGACAGCCGGGCAAGGAGCATGTTCGAAAAAGCCCTGACAAACGGGTCGATAAGCAATCTCGAGCGGACCCTCGCCCTTTATCCAAACGCGGAGATCGCGGGGCGGATAACGTTGGAGATCGCGGGCCTGTACATCGGGAACGGAGAGGCTGATCCGGCGTACAGGGCGCTTAGCGGTTATTTGCAGTCCCACAAAGACACGCCCCATGTGCCTCACGCGCTTTTTTTAATGGCCCGGGCAGCGAAGTTGGAAGGCAACACCGTGCTGCACAGGAGCATCGAAAAACGGCTTCTTCAAAGCTATTCGGGAGTCGAGGCACCGGGAGAAGGGGGGAAGAGCTACGAAGATATCCTCTCGGACGCGTATCAGGCCGAGCTCCCGGCAGGTCCGGCCGAACTTCTGCCGCGCGAAGAGTACGAAGTGTCATCCTCAAAAATCAGGTCCCGGCTGTGCAGCATTGTCCCGGTCGATGGAATGCCATCCCCGCTCATGGAGGGAAAGGTGCTGCTTGACCTCGAATCCGAGATGGACCTGATGCTGTTCGATTTTAACCTGATGGAAGAGGCTTGGAGGTTGAGCCTCGACCGCTTCCTTGGGCTCGGCGGCGGAGAGCGCCTTTCCAAGGCGGTTCAGATGAACGGCGTGATCGCTGCCGTGTACGAGACCAGGGTGATCGGCATCAGCATAGCTTCCGGGCAGCTCATGTGGATCAAGGAGCTTCCAATGGGGCTCAGGGACGCGGCCTATTCCAGCGGTCTGCTTTTCATACTGTCCGAGGCGCAGGCCGGCATCGAAGAGGACGAGAAGGCAATGGCCATGGCTGTCAATCCGGTCACCGGGTCGCTGCTGTGGCAAAAAGAGATCGACGTTGACGCAAACACGGCTTTCATTCCTTCAGCCGAATCGTTCGCCTTCGTGTCGAACATGAGCCGTTTCGGACGCTGGAATTCCACGCTGTTGACCTTCGATCCCTTTACCGGTGAGCAGTGGAAGCGCGTATCTCTTCCGGATGTAAAGCTGACTCCGGTCCCGCTTGCTGCGCAGGGCAGCGCGCTGCTTGTAGTGGAGAGCAGGGAAACGGAAAGGGACGGCCGGAGGGAGATATCGAGAACATTGAAATCGTTCGGCAGCAGGCACGGCACCCTGCTCTGGTCTCTCCCGCTTGACGACTGGCTGATCGATTTTATCAACTGTGCAATCGTGGACAACAAGCCGGCGTTTTATGCTGTTGAAAGGTTCAGACCCGACAGGACCAGCCGCGGCCAGCGCTCGCTTCTTCTCGTGGATCCGGCTGAAGGAGGAATAGCCGAGAAGGTGCCGTTCCCCCAGCAGGTTCTGGCTTTTCTGAACGCGGCCTCTCTGCCTGGTTCGCTGGTCTACACATACACAAAGGGATCGAGACGAATGCTGAGGTTGTCGGCCTTCGACACCAGGTCCAAGGAGTTCCAGTTTCGGGATCAGACCATCACAATGGGGAACGCGAGCACGCTGGATGTGCACTTGCGCGCCCCGGTTTATGCGGCGGACGGCTTGATCATTCCCATAGATTTTGATCCGAAAGGGACATGGGAGCCTGTTCTATGCAGCCAGGTGTTGCTGCTGGACAAGGAGAGCGGCCGGCTTCTTCATTCGCTTGATCTGTGCTGGAAAAGTCAGACCAGGATGCCGTCGCACTTTTCGTCCCATTTCCCGGTTCAGACCATGCTGAAAAACAAGACGGTCCTGGTTTTGAAGAGCTCCGAGCTTTATGTTATCCAGGGCAGTGGAGCCGGCGGCTGAGAACGGGCCGCCGAAAGGGCCAAACATATGATGAAAACCGGAAAAGCACACGGGACTATCCTTGCGGCGGTCTTTGTTCTGCTGAGCTTTGCCGCTGCCGGCGAGGTTCCACAGGACAGCGGTCCGCCTGAGGTCGTGCAGGACTTTCCTGATGTGACGCCTTCGTCCATCGCGGCTGCGCGGCGCGGGCTCGACTACCTGGCCGCTCACCAGAACCCGGACGGGTCCTGGGACGGCGACGTGGGTTTCAAGCTGAACGAGAGGTTCGAGGTGATCGAGCACCGCCGGCCTCATGTGGGCGTGACAGCGCTGGCAGGCATAGCTTTTCTTTCCGGAGGGCATCTTCCCGAGCGCGGAGCTTACGCGGAGAACATATCGCGGTCCATCGACTTTGTGCTCTCCTCCATTAGGGATACGGGTTACATCACAAGCAACGGCACGCGCATGTACAGCCACGCCTTCGCCGCCCTCTTCCTGGCCGAGGTGTACGGCATGACGCACAGGGCTGATGTTGGCAGGAAGCTCCAGATGATCGTGGATCTAATCGTGGAATGCCAGAACCGGTACGGGTCATGGCGCTACGAGCCGTTCGCGCCCGAATCGGACATGTCCATCACAGTGTGTCAGCTCATGGCGCTTAGGGCCGCGCGAAACATCGGCATCAAGGTCCCCCGTTCCACGATCGACAGGGCTGTAAACTATGTGCGGCAGTCGTACGTGGGAAGGAACCACCGGCTGCTGAGAGGCATAAACAGCCTCCGTCTTCGGTACGAGCCTTATTACAACATAGAGGAGGGTTCTTTCCTCTACCAGAACTTCCCGGACGAAGCATCGGGTTCATACCGCTCCTCGTTTTCCCTCACGGCGGCCGGGGTTGTTTCGCTTTTTCACGCGGGTCATTATTCGGAGGCGGAGATCGAGAAAAGCCTCGACTACCTCATGAGAAACAACGAGATAGTGTCGACGCGGTGGCGGCATCACTACTTTTACTGGTACGGCCACTACTACGCGGTACAGGCGGCTTACATCGCCGGGGGGCGCTTCTGGGACGACTACTACACAAGGATCAGGCGCGATCTTGTGGAAAGCCAGCGTTCCAAAGGATACTGGACCAACCCGGTAGGGCCCGGTGAAAACTTCGCCACGGCGGTGGCTGTAATTGTTCTGCAGATCCCATTGAACTATCTGCCCATATTCCAGCGGTGAGCCCGTTTTTGGAGTGTAAGGAGTAGCATGGCTGTGGATATGGAAACGCTGACACAGAGGCTGGAGGCTCAGCGCGCCCGGTTGAGAAACATATACCTGCTCCACGGCCTGACCCATATCGCGCTGCGCCTGCTGGCGCTGTCAGCCATCCTGTTCTTCCTGGATTTTGCGGTCGTTCCGCCGGAAGGGGCCCGGCTGACCATGGCTTTCCTGTCGGCCGGATACCTCATCTACGCATGCCACCGGTACCTTGTCTATCCCATGAGCCGCCGCATAACACGTCAGGACATGGCTCTCCTGCTGGAAAGGAGGTTTTCCGCACTCGACGGAGGATTGGTTTCAGCGCTTCAGTTTCATTCGTCGGGAAAGGGTGAATACCGGGGCATGTCCCGGGGACTCATGCGGGCTGCAATAGAGTTCGGCGCCGGTAAGGCCGACCCTTTCGAGTGGAAAGACATCTTCGATATAACCGGGCTGAAAAAAATGATGCTGGTCACCGGGCTGGTTTTTGTCCTCATGGCAGGGTACGGGTTCATGAATCCCGGTCTTGTTCGCATCTGGGCGGCACGGATGATGGGCGCGGACATGGATTGGCCCAGGAGCACCACATTGCACATCATACCGGAAGGGGCCGGCGAGAACTTCAAGTTTCTTTCCGAACCGGATCCCGGCGGCGTCCAGGAGTTGATGATGGCCAGGGGAACCTCCCTGCCGATCACAGTGACTGCAGAGGGCCGCGATCCCGGCGAGGTCATGGTCGTCCAGGAGAGGAGCGGGACCGGCCCGATCGAATCCAGGGCGATCCGGCGCAATGCCGGGAAGTACAAGTACCGGTTCCGGAACGTGCGCAGTGACATGCGTTTTTGGGTACACGGCGGGGATGATTCCGGAAGGGGAAGGCATGTGGATGTGACTGTTGTGGTCCCGCCGGAGGTTCTGTCGATAGAAAGCGAGTACAAATACCCGGAGTACCTGGGCATCGATTCGGAAACCCGGTCCTCTTCCCGGGTCGAGGCGCCTTCAGGCACAAGAGTCGACATGCGGTTTCTTCTCTCGAAACCCGCCGGCGAGGCCGTTATCGCCCTGCGCTTCGGCGGCGGGGCAGAGCAGACTTATCCGCTCGACCCGGACCCGGAGGATCCGTTGCGTTTCCTTTACACGCTTGATGTGGAAAGATCGGGCACATACCAGGTGCGGCTCATCGGTGAGGAGGGTTTTGCCAACGTTGGAACACCGACTCATTCGATAATAGCAAAAAGCGATTCGAAACCGAGAGTCCGGCTCTACTATCCGGGGAGCAGCGATTTTGATTCGGGCCCGAGAGGCGTCGTGGTCATGCGCGCTGCTGCGGAGGACGACTACGGGATCAAGGAGATGAAGCTATGCTACAAGCCGGCCGGGAATGATGAGTTCACATCCCGCCCGTTCGGCAGCGATGAGATAGACCAGCCTTACGGGGCGAGACGTATCGTTGCGGACCATGTGATGGATCTCGTGTCGTACAGCTTCGTGTTCGACGAGAGGTCCAGGAAGGTGGAACCCGGCGATGCGCTCATCTATTCGGTGGAGGCTTACGATTCCAGGCCGGACATGGGCGAGGGAAAGGCGGATACCGGGCGGCACCTAATCAACATCGTCTCGGAAAACGAATTGATCCGCCTGCTTACCGAGAGGCAGATCCGCATGAAGGAGGAGATCCAATCGCTGCGGAACCTGCAGGCCGAACGGATGCGGGACGGGGAGGAAGAGCTCGAGGCGGCCCTTGAGCAGGGATGGAATGAGCAGAAGCTCACAACGATGCAGATCCGCCAGAACCAGCTCACAAACCGGTTCAAGAGGGCGACGAAAGAGCTTGCTCACATCTTCGACGAGTATCTTTTCAACCGTATCGATAGGTCGCCCGCAGCATCTGTAATGCTGGAGAAAGCCGTGTCCGTCCGCCTGGAGGAGCGCCTGACCGACTCGTTTGATCCCGGCACGTATGCCGCACTGATCTCGTTTTTCGAGTCGGGCAAGGCCGGCGAAATGGATCTGATGGAGCGGCTGACCTCCATGCTGGGCATGGGCATGTCGATATCGGAATCGCTCTCCCCCGATGCCGCCGGTTTTCTGGCCGGGGGGCTTGCACGCGCCGGCACCTCTGAACCGTCAGGCATGATCCGCAAAAGTCTTGACAAGCAGCAGGAGATCATCGATGTCCTGGACGTGCTTCTTCAGAGGATGGATGAGTGGGAGGACTTTCAGGAGCTGCTCCAGCTCTTCCGCGATGTGATAGATTACCAGTTCAACCTCAACATCCTGACGAGAGAGGAGCTTAGAAAAAGAGATTGATCCCGGCAAAGGAGGATACTTTACCGGGTTAATTGACGTATAAAGTATAATAGGATGATGTTTACCGGGCAGGTTCAGCGCTTCCGATAAATAGCAGGAAAAACGGTTCAATGAAACTGACAACAGACCGGACAGGATTCGTTTCGAAGCTCTTTCAAAGAGCGGCAGCATGCGCGTGCGTCTTCCTGCCGGCTCTGATGACTCTCCATGCCGGCCTGGTACTGGTTTTTTTTACCAGTCCGATGCTTCACGCGCAGACCGAATCAAAAACGCTGGACAGCGTTGCGAGGGAACAGCAGAACATCAAGGACCGGCTCGAACACATCCGGACGAAGATGGAGCGGCTGGAGCGGAAAAACGAGCGGGAGGGCGGCCGGCACACAGCGGATGTGATCAGGCGCGCCCGGGCGGAGATGGAAAAGCGCGACATTCTCAAGCGGACAGGGGATCTGGACACCAAGATCCGGGCTTCTCTGCTCACCGTTGGCAAGGAGCAGGAGCTTTTGCTCAAGGATCTCGAGGACATCTTTGCCATTCTCCAGGACCGCAACGACCTGGAAAGGCTAAATGACATGATAAAGGCGTTCGATGAGGGGGTTCGCACAATGGGCCGGCTCATCGACGATCAGGAGAAGGTTCTCAACGATACGCGCGGCCTCTTGTACGACAAGACTCGATTGACATCGGAGGCGCTGGAGAAGCTGAAGGAGATCATCGAGGGGCAGAAAGAGCTTGCCGCAAGGGTGAACGATGCCGGCGGCCGCGATGCGGAAGAGGACACACTCTGGTCGATCGCCGAGGCCATCGATGATCTGGCCGCGGCCCAGGAAGAGCTCGCAAAGAGAGCATGCGCGGGCGAGGATGCTGCAAAGGATGAAGAGCTGTCTTTTGAAGAGATGATCCAGACCCAGGGCGGGCTCGCAGGAAGGCTTGACAAGATAGAGGAGAGGATCCGGAAATGCACTACAGGCGGCGGCACGGAGGTTGCCGAGGAAGCGCGGGATGCGCTGAGCAACGCCCGGCAGGAGATGGAAAAGGCGTCGGCGGAGCTGAGAGAGCGGAGAGCTCTTTCGGGTGCCGGGCACCAGGAAAACGCGGCCGGGGCTTTGCGTGAAGCGTCTGGCTTGATCAGCGGTGCGGGGCGCGACGAGTTCAGGGAAAAAAAGCGCCGGGACATGGACATGGCCGGACGCCAGGAAATGCTGGGCAGTAATATGGAGGAAGTGAGGGATACGCTCGAAAGGATCGAGAGCCTGTCTGAAAAACGGCCTGGAGAGGGGTCGAGCGCGGATAGCGCCAAAATGCCGGAGAAGGCGGAGGATGTCCAAAAAGAGATGGAAAACGCGAGATCGCGGCTCTGGGCAGGGGAGCTTGAACGTGCCGCTCCTCATCAGGCCAATGCTGCGAAGCAGCTCGAGGAGCTCGTTGATTTGCTGGAAAAGAGCCGGGAGGCCGGTTCCGGGCCTGAGTCGGGGAGCACTGCTTCATCTGCTGAACAGAAGGAACGTTTCGAGGAGCTTGCAAAACGTGAGAAGGAGCTGGAGGAGCGCACCCGCGACTTGATGCGCCGCATGCGGGAGGTGATGAGCAAAGAGGCCATGCGCAATCTGTCCGATTCCGCGGACAACATGGCCCGGGCTGTTGATGAGCTCGCGAACCGGAAAGGGGAAGACGCCGAAAGGGACGAGGAAGAGGCTAAGAAGCTCCTCGAAAAGGCGCGCAAGGAGATGGACCAGGAGGAGAACAAGTACCACAACATCCGTCAGCGGGAGGTGCTGTTCAGGGTTCAGCAGAGCCTCGAAAACCTCAAGGAGGAACAGGACAAAATCAACGATGAGACCAGGGCGATCGACATTTCCGGGGGCGAGGACAGCCGCCCGACACGGCTTAACAGCAGAAAACTCCGGAAGCTGTCAGTGCAGGAACAGGAGGTAAAGGCAAAAACAGCAGAGGTCAGGGAGAAGATCGAGGAAGACTCCTCCACGGTGTTCTCCTGGGTGCTGGAACGAAACGAGGAGGACCTCGGCGAGGTCGTTGATATGTTGGGCAAGCAGAATAGCGGTGCGTTGGTGCAGGCAATACAGAGCGATATCAGCGGGCGTTTCGAAGAGTTGATTGAATCTTTGAAGCAGGAGCTGAAGCGCAGGATGGAAGCGCTCTCCGAGGAGCAGGAACCTTCTGCAGAGGGCGGCGGACAGCCGGGGAGTAAAAATCCGCTCATCCCGCCTGTTGCCGAGCTCCTGATGATCAAAGGGATGGAAGAGGGTGCCATGCGCCGCCTGAAGAATTTCACGCGTCTCCATCCCGAGATGCTGGATGGCAACGCCGGACCAATGGACATCCGCATGCTGGAGAGGATGGGACACATGCATTCTAACATAACCGAACTTTTCAAGAAGATGATCGAGCGTTCCAAGGGAGGAGCCCCTGATGTAGAACCGCTCGATGAGAAGAAATGAGAGGAACGCTGCCATGAAGAACGAACAACACGGACACGCCTGCCTGCACCCGCACAGCGGCAATAGGCGTTTTGCCGGGCTGTCCATGGTCGCAGCCGTTGTGCCGGTTTTTTTGTGTTTTGCTCTTTTCGGAACAGCCCCTGCTCAGGAGGAGGATACCGGTGAAGGAACTGCTGCTGTGGGCGAGATATCCGAGCTGGTAGAGAAGATTATTGATGGAATGAAGAAGATCGACGACAACCTGCTCAACGCTGACGCCGCCGGGACAGGGGACCGGATGAATGAGAACATCCGCAACATCGAGGAGCTGCTGAAGAACACCCTCGATGGTTCGCAACAGGTGGTAAAGGATCTCGACGAACTCATCCGAAGGGCCAGGTATCAGAATAGCGGGAAGGGGTGAAGCTCCTCACAGTTCAGCAGGTCGCTGAAAAAGAAGGATCAAGGCGAAGAACAGAAGAGTGAGCCCAGGAAGGAGAATGAATCCGACGGGAAGCCCGAGCAAAATCCGGCCAATGAAAACACGGATCCGAAAAACGGGAAGGAGCCGGAGGATGCGAGGCCGGACGAGCAAAACGGTGTGAAAGAGGATGCGCAGAACCCTCCGCCTTCCAAGAATCCGGAAAGGGCGGACAACCCCGACCTTTCCGGACGATGGGGAGTTCTTCCTCCAAAGCTCCAGAACGATATACTGAACTTCAACATCGACAAGTTTCCACAGAAGTACAGGAAATGGCTGAAAGAGTACTACAGGCGGATAAACCGCAACCGGAAATGATGCGGACGGCACGAAGAAAAAACCAGGGACCGGCTTTTATCGGCCGGCCCCGTCGTTTTCTCCTGTGCATGGCGCTTGCTGTTTTGATGGTGCCTTTTATCTGTTCCGGGGGCGCATGCTACGGGTCCGAAGATTCAAACGATGCTGCGCAGAACAC
>CAZIUL010000006.1:115358-152282 GCA_964542475.1 uncultured Phycisphaerales bacterium
TAGACGCGGACGAAAAAAAACCTGCCCTCCAAAGAGCATGGGAGATGGTGAAGCGCGGGCATCTTTTTCTTTCCAAGGTTCAAAACGATGACGGTTCGTTTTCAGTGGATCCCAAAAGCAAGAGCTATGCCAAGAGCGCGCCGATAGCGGTAACTTCGCTTGTGTGTCTATCATTGATGGCGGGCGGGAACACTCCGGATTCAGGTCCTTTTCACAACGAGCTGAAAAAAGGGCTCTTCTACCTGGCCGAAGTCTGTGATCCTGAAACAGGCGTGTTCCGCGACGACCTTGACAAGACATCCAAGATGCACGGACAGGGCTTTGCCATTCTTGCGCTGTCGCAGGCTTACGGTATGTTCGGGCTCAAGACCCGGTCGTTAATCGGGGACAAGCTTGCCGCAAGCTTGCACAGAGCTGTCCGCCTGGTTTGCAACATCCAGACAGAGGTGGGGGGGTGGTACTACGAGCCGGTGTTTTCAGGTGATCACGAGGGATCGATCACGATCTGTATCATCCAGGGGCTGCGCGCATCACGCAATGCCGGGATTCATGTCAACAGCGATGTCATCGAAGCGGCGCTGAACTACGTTCGCCGTTCCCAGAAGGCGGACGGCTCGTTCAGGTACCGGCTCAACGATGACAGCTCTTCGTACGCGCTGACAGCAGCCGGCCTGGCCACTTTGAATGCAATCGGCGAGTACGACAGCGAGGCCATAGACAAGGGGCTCGAATACATGCTGGAAAAGGATCCTGTCCTGAACATGGTTTCAATAGACCAATTCCCCCAGTATGCGAGGTTTTACGCGGCGCAGGCCTACTACCAGTACAAGGATCTCAGCACCTGGAAACGGTGGTATCCGCGTTTTGTGAAGGAATGCCAGGATCTCCAGTACGCGGACGGATCGTTTTCCAACCAGGCATACGGTTCTGTTTATGCCACGGCTACGATTACGCTTACGCTGCAGATTCCGTTCGGGTATATGCCGGTGTTTCAGAGGTGATCAATCAAAACAGAAGAGCTACTTTTCCCCGACCAGCGTCTTGAATAGGGGATCGCTGTACAAGGAACACAGATCCGGGTCGTTTCGCGCGTACGCCTTCGAAAGCGCAAGGCGCGGGCGAGGCACATACTCTTCAAAATGGCGTTTCAGCCAAAGTAGCGCTTTTTCCCGGTTCTTGGCGAGGGCGTGGAGGCATGCAAGGTTATAGAACCTGTCCGGGTAAATATCCATGGTTTCGAGAAGATCCAGCGACCTTTCAGCACGGCCCATTCTGGCATGCGCAAGCGCCAGTGCGATTGCCGGTTCCTCAAATCCGGGAGCGGTTGATTCCGCGTTCCTGAGCAGGCGCAGGCTCTCCGAAGGGTCTCCGCCGGACAAGGCGTTTATTGTTTCCAGGTATAGAAAACCTCGGGCCTTCTGCTCACGGTAATATCGAAGGTACTCCTTGTCCGCTGAGGTCAGCCACATGTCTTTGTACGCTTCGATGAGTTGATCGAACACTTTAATGCCGTTCCGGATCGATTTTTCAGACACCTCGGCCGAGCCCGGATGCATCCGGGCGAGAGCCAGGTAGAAGTGGGCATTGCCCAGCAGATCCATGTTGTGTGGATGGGCCGAGCCTTGAATGTTCGAGGTGAAATCATCGAGCATCTTCGCGCCTGCTTCCGGTTCTCCGCAGTAGTGGAGCAGAAAAAACGCCTGGTTGATCGGAAGCCGGGACCGGGCCCTGTCCACGAGGAAGCCCGGGTTGGTTATGTCAGGGTAGTAGGCGCTGCCGGAATCATCGTTTTTCAAGGCCTTGACCAGCGTTCGGAACAGCTCTTTTGCCGCATCATGCCTGTCCGTTTGGCTGAGACTCCATATCAGGTTCGATAAGCTGAACCGGCCCGTGAACATGCTGTCTATCTCCGCGGCGTCCGGATCGTATGGAGCGGTCTTCAAGGCCGATAGGAAATACGATGACCCGTCTTTTCCTTCCAGAACAGATAACGCACCGAGCAAAAGGTCACTCTTCGCGGATACCCTTGCCAGGGGGTTGCATTTCCCAGGATCCTGTGCCAACGGTCTGCCGCTGTCGAGAAAAGACCGCCATTCCCTGCCTGCTGCATAAGAGGCCAGGGCTAGCCCCATGTTGACCTCGATGCTGTAGATCAAGCTGTCCGTGGCCGTGCCCGGGATGATCGAGCGCCCGAGAAGTTCCAGGCGCTTGGCAGCTTTTGCCGGGTCGTCCCCGTACTGGATCATCGAATCGACATGGTCCAGGGCGAGCTCCATGTTTTGCGGGAACGCAGCATGCAGCATCGAATACATCTCAACTAGGAGGCTGTACCGCTTGGCCCTGAAAAGGTGTGCGGCAGCCTCATGCACGCCTTTATTTGCTTCGGCGCGCAGCGCTGCGGATGACGATGTCAGGCCGAAAAGCAGTGAAGGCAGGGCGTCATCAGTGGCAGTTCCGGACAAGCACTGCATTGCAGGAAAAAGAAGATAGTATTCCAGCTCTCCTTTTCTGATCTTGCACATCAAACCGTGCAGTGTTTTTGAAGCATCTGACCGCCACCCTTTCCTTATGGCTTCCAAGGCTTCTTTTTTCGAGGCGGGTTCGAAGCGCGCCATGTTATCAGCGATGATCCGGATCTGAAAGTGTGGAGCAGGCCTTTTGATACCCTTTAGGTATGTTGAAATTTCCGGGCTCGATAGTGATTTCAAGAGATCCTGAGACCATTCGATATACTTTGGTGACCCGGTTTCCGGATGGCCGGCAAGAAACTTTATTGCTGCTGATCTGAGACAGGTCGATTCGGATTCCAGGCATTTCCAGGCAATTGTATTCGATGAGTTGTCATAAACAAGGAAATGAAGGAGGGTTAGTATTTCGGCTTTTCCATCTGTTGAAGCTTTTGAGAAATGATCGATTAGCAGCGGGACGGATGATTCACCATTCTTCAGAATGGTTTCGCGTGCCTTGTTTTTTCTCAGGTAGTTTTTGGTGTCTAACGCTTTGATATAGCCGGAGATAAGAGATGTTTTATCGGTATCCTCCAACGGGTAAGCGGCAGCACAAGGCAGAACAGCAGCCACAAACAGAGCGCTAAGTAGATACGATGCAAGGCCATACGGTTTCATGATGCGCTCGATTAAAGAGGGAGCGGACAACTCGTTTTATTTTCAAGGAAACGCTATATTCTAAAAGGCCAACAAGCCGGAAGCAAGTGGGTCCTTCAGCCGGGTTGGAATGGGTATTTCGTTCGCATGAATCCAGCACCGGCCGATTGTTAAAAAATCTTCTTGACAAAACACTTAAAGCCTTTCTATGATTCGAAAATATATTGGATTGTACATTGCTTTGGAAGTGGGCCCAGTGACCCGCTTTTTCTTTTATGTACTTTGTTCAGCAAAGATACATAAATGCACTTTTTGCAAAAGAAGCAGGAGATGGCGGAAGGGAATACTTTCACGCAATCGTCGTAACCGGATTGAATTTAATGCGTTACAGCTTTTGTTCGCGTTAAGTAGTGAGGTGCCCCCAGGCCTGTCGGATTGCTTTGCAGGAAAAACGAATAGCAGGTGAATAAATGAATGCTGAACTCTTGCGGCTGATCGATGCTTTACACAAGGAGAAGGATATCGAAGCCGATGTCCTTTTCGTTGCCATCGAGGAGGCCATCTGTTCAGCTGTCAAGAAGCGCCATGATCCTGAAGGAGAGCTAACAGTAAGGATAAACAGGGATTCCGGCGCGATCGAGATCTTCGAGGACGAGAAGAAGGTCAACTACAGCGACATGGGGAGGATTCAGGCGCAGACGGCAAAGCAGGTTATAATTCAAAAGATCCGTGAAGCCGAGAGGGACGTTGTTTTTACTGAATACGAGAACAGGGTCGGTGAGATAATCAACGGAAATGTTCAGCGCATCGAGGGGGGGGACGTCATCGTTAACCTCGGAAAAGCCGAGGGCATAATACCCAGGCAGGAAAAGATCCGAGGTGAAAACTACCAACCCGGAGACCGTATCAAAGCCCTGATCTACGAGATCAGAAAAGTGGGACAAAAAGTCAGGATCCTTCTGACGCGAACAAGTGCGGACCTTGTTGCAAGGCTTTTCGAACTGGAGGTTCCTGAGATCGGGGAAAGGATTATCGAGATAAAGCGTATCGCCCGGGAACCAGGTTTTCGGACCAAGATCGCCGTGTCCTCGTATGACATGAGAGTGGATTGCGTGGGTGCCTGTGTGGGCATCCGCGGATCGAGGATCAAGTCGATAACCGATGAACTGAACGACGAGAAGATCGACATCATCCGCTGGAACGATTCGGCCGAGGTCTTGATCATCAACGCCTTGAAACCAGCCCAGATAACGTCTATGGAGCTGATTGAGGAAGAACAGGTGGCGGTGGTGAATGTGCCTGATGACATGCTTTCGCTGGCGATCGGGCGCAAGGGGCAGAATGTACGACTGGCAGCGAAGTTAACAGGCTGGGATATCAGGATCCAAGGCTCATCCAAGAAAAGCGATGAAGGGAGTGGAGATAAGGAAGAAGATCCTGAAGTGCTCGGTGTAAGGCAAGCTCTGATGCAGGGTACCAAGTTTGATAAACCGAAGGAATCCGGGGCAAGCGATGTTCAGGACCAGGAATCCGGAAACAGCGGTTCTGAAGATAAAGAACACGAAACACCAGCTGCTGAAGAAGATGCTGAAAACGATGTTTCTGAGGCGGAAACCGGGACCGATGCAGAAACCGGGACCGATGCTGAGACCGGGACCGATGCTGAGACCGGGACCGATGCTGAGACCGGGACCGATGCTGAGACCGGGACCGATGCGGAAACCGGGACAGACGTGGATGCCAACAATACAGACTTGGAGGATGCGGAGGAAGGACCAGGAACGGAAGATGTTCAGGAGGTTGAAGAAGAACCTCCGGATGTCCGGGAGAACAAGAACCAAGAGGGCGGACCATGAGAAACGGATTGCGGATACCGATCAGCACCGTTTGATTGATCGTATGCCAAATACGGAGAATTGAGCTTGAGACTTCATGAACTGGCAAAAGAAATCGGAGTCAGCAGCAAGGAACTCCTCAAACTTTCGAAAGAGATAGGCCTTCAGGTAAAGAGCCACTCATCGAATGTTGTGGCAGGGGAGGAGTCCATTCTCCGCGTAGCCATGAAGATGGAAATGGAAGAGAAGGTTGCCGAGGAAGCGGCAGCCAAGGCCAAGGAAGAAAAAGCAGCAAAGAAGAAAACAAAGAAGAAGGCAAAAAAGAAAGCAAAAAAGAAAAAGGTAATAACGAGGGAAGGGGAAAAAGAAGAAGAAGAGAAGAAGGAAGATGTAAAGGAAAAAGAGGCTGCAACAGGAACGGCAACTGACACGAAGGATGCTTCAACGGGGACGGTTACGGAAGGCGAAATCAAGGAAAAGGTAGATGAAGCCGGTGAGGAAGCGGCGGTGAAGGAAGCACCCACTGTTGAAGAAGGTAAAGCAGCCAAACCCGCGGCCAAGAGAAAAGGCAAGATCAAGCAGCCGCCGCCCAAGCGGGCCGGCGCTACGATCCTGGGCAGGATCACACTCCCTTCCAGGGAAGAGATGTCGAGAAAGGTCGATAGGCGCGAAACTCAACTAGGAGCGCCCGATTCAGGAAAAACTGATGAAAAGCCGGAAGATGCCCTGACAACTCCGGGCGGTAGTGATACAAGGCATCGCGCGGCGGGCGATGTCGCAACCAAAGGCTCCGTGGATTCGAGCGAAAAGGACGCAGACAAGAAGCGCAGGACAATCAAGCCGAAACAGATGATTTCCCCTCTTGATGCGGATGACGACCCACTCCTGCAAGGCATACGAATCAAGCACTGGAACAAGCATAGGCGTCCTCGCAAGCCAAGGTTCCGCCATGGATCAAAAGGAAGGAAAAGAGGCAAAAAAATCGAGCCGATTGTTCACAAGAAGGTGGACCTTGTTTTACCGGTAACCGTAAAGGAGCTTTCCAATCTTCTGGGGATAAAAGTACAGCAGATTCTTGTTTTCATGATGAAACAGGGGAGCATGGTTCACATCAACTCTCTGGTCGAGGAGGTTGATGTTCTTAAAATAGCCGAAGATTTCGGCCGGGAGATCGGTATTCAACAGGAAATGGACGTGGAGAAAAACCTTCTGGACGATCTGGGCGAGAGCTCCATATCATCACAAGTGGAGGGAAGCGAGGGTGGTGAGTTCAGAGCACCCATTGTCGCTTTTCTTGGACATGTGGATCACGGAAAAACCTCTCTTCTCGATGCCATTCGCGAAACGAATGTTGTGGACACCGAGGATGGCGGCATCACACAGCATGTCAGCGCATACAAGGTCGAGACCTCAAGCGGCCATTCTGTGGCCTTTCTGGACACTCCCGGGCACAAAGCCTTTACCGAGATGCGGGCCAGGGGCGCCAAGACAACAGACATCGTTGTGCTGGTTGTTGCGGCAGATGACGGAGTAATGCCTCAAACAGAGGAGGCTGTTCAACACGCCAGGGCTGCCGATGTACCGATCGTGGTGGCTATAAACAAGGTCGATAAAGCGAACGCAAACGTGATGCAGGTGAAACAGCAGCTGGCCGGCCTCGATCTTGTCCCGGAGGACTGGGGAGGCGAGGTTGGTTGCGTGGAAGTCTCAGCGCTGAAAAAGGAAGGGTTGGACAAGCTTCTCGAACGGCTTGTACTCGAAGCGGAGATCCAGGAGCTCAGGTGCAATCCGGACCTGAACGCGCGCGGCGTGGTTCTCGATGCGCGCAAGGATGGTGAAATCGGTAATGTTATTACAGTTCTTGTGCAGGAGGGGACGCTGCGCCTGCGCGACGATCTGATTGCCGGAGATACACTTTGCCGCGTGCGTGCGCTTTATAACGACCAGGGCAGGGCAATCCAGGAGGCCGGTCCTGCAACTCCTGTGAACGTGATTGGTTTCGATTCCCTGCCGGAAGCCGGAGATGAGTTCATGAAGGTGGACGATTCCACTAAAGCACGCGACCTGGTCCAGATCAGGCTGGATAAACATAAGGCCGCGCGCATGGCTCCTGCCGATCGGTACGCCATCACCTTGGAAAACTTATTCGAATCTATCGAAGCGGGTAAGATAAAAGAGATCCGGGTGGTTTTGAAAACGGATGTAAAAGGCACACTCGAAGTGCTCAGGCGCAGCCTTGAAGATATGCAGCACGAGGAGGTCAAGATCAAGCTGCTGCGTAGTGGACTGGGCGACGTCACCGAGGACGACGTTCTGCTGGCGCTTGCCTCTGATGCAGTGATCCTCGGGTTTCATGTGGAGACCGACGAAAAAGCATATAGGTCGGCGAATGAGAACGGGGTGGATATCAGGATCTACAAGGTTATCTACAAGCTTCTAGACGATGTGCGGGCTGCAATGGAGGGTGAGCTGGAGCCGGCCAGGTCAGAAAAAATCAATGCTCACCTCGATGTCCGCGAGGTCTTCAAATCTTCTCGTATCGGCACTATAGCCGGCTGCTACGTGACAGATGGAGTGATACACCGCAA
The DNA here is from genome assembly GCA_964542475.1 of uncultured Phycisphaerales bacterium. Classification (GTDB taxonomy): domain Bacteria; phylum Planctomycetota; class B15-G4; order B15-G4; family CAYZWU01; genus CAZIUL01. Next base: position 122,886 of record CAZIUL010000006.1, read on the forward strand.
CGATCATGTGCGCGTGATACGGGAGGATGACGTGGTTTACGAAGGGGAGCTGTCATCACTGAAGCGGTTCAAGGATGATCAGCGGGAGATAAAGGAAGGTTTTGAGTGTGGAGTGAAAATCGCCGGATTCGACGATATCAAGGAAAAGGATGTTCTGGAGGCTTTCGAAATCGTCGAGGAGAAACGCCATCTCTGATATCGGCGGATTGCCTTTTCCCTTAGGTTTCATAATAACGCCAATTCGGAACGGAGCTGTCTTGTTCCGTCTAGCAAACCTGGTCGTCGGGGAGGGGCAAAAGCACCCGCGGGCATTGCTATGATGTACGATGCAGGAAGGGTTGAAGCATGGCAGCTGTTGTCGGAATCCTGCAGTTCACACTCCTCATCAGAGGGTCGCACACGCTCAAAGATAAAAGACGGGTGGTGCGCAGCATAAAGGATCGTCTTGGTCACCGTTTCAACATTTCCATAGCAGAGGTCGGCGCTAACGACATTCGCAATCAGGCGATCATGGCTCTCTCTTTGGTGGGAAACGACAACGGTTATGTCGAAAAGACACTCAGAAAGGTTTTGGATCAGCTGCGTGTGCATTCGGAAGCAGAGCTAGTTGACCACAGCCTTGAGCTGCTTTGAACGGATGAAAGATGGGATGGGACAAGTTTGAAAAACTGATTGAACTCCTGAAGAGGCGTATCTCACAGATAGTCCTTTACCGGATGAAGGATCCAAGGATCGGTTTTATTACGATTACCAAGGTGGACCTTTCCCGCGATTTCAAGGAGTGCAAGGTTTTTTATACCGTTTTGGGCACGGAAGGTGAGATGACCAGAACGGCCTATGCGCTCAACGATGCCAAAGGGTATGTCCAAAGGGAAGTCGCAAAGACACTTCGAACCCGTACCATGCCGAAGATCGAGTTCGCCAAGGACGAATCTTTCGAGCGCATGGCGAGGGTAAACGATATTCTGGATACGATTCGCCGCGAGAGGCAGGATGACGATGACACGGGGGATGGCGAGAATGAGTAGAAGCTGTTTCATACACTCCTAAATCATTAACAATTAATAATTATCAATTGACTATTAACAATTGAATGCCTCGGCTGTATCAACCCTGACTTTGCAAAGTCAGGGTCAATTAATTCCCCCAAATTGTGGACATGAAACTTGAGCTTCATCGGAAAGGAAATCAAAGGAATAAGGCTGCTGTCCAGAGTCGGGTCCGGGGGGATGGGAACGGTTTATCGGGGGCGGGTGCTCAAGCAGAAGCGCGGTCTTGAGGCAGGGGACACGGTCGCCGTGAAGGTTCTTCATTCGCATCTTACCGGCGATCCATCAGCGGTTAAACGCTTCAAGCGCGAGGCGGGTCTCGGCTTGACTCTCCGGCACCGGAACATTATCAGAACGTTTTACGTCAGCTCCGATAGGATCGAGGGCGCCAGGGTTATTTATCTCGTACAAGAGTACGTCCGGGGCGGCACACTCGAATCCCTCCTGAAGGAAAGCGGGCCGCTGAGTGATCCTTTCCTGAGAAAGATCGGCAGCCAGATCGCAGGCGCCTTGCGCCTGATTCACGGCAGGCAGATTACCCATCGCGATCTCAAGCCCGCAAACGTGTTTCTTGATCGTGCCGGGAACGTCAAGCTTGCCGATTTCGGCTTATCCCATGTGGAAAAAGGAGTGAAAAAAGAAGGGTCCTCATCCGGCTTTCTAGGTACAGTGGCGTATGCCGCTCCCGAGCGGTTTGGGCCGTACCGGGTCGATCAGGGATCCGACCTCTATTCCCTTGGGGTGATACTGTACGAGCTTGCAGTCGGATCGAACCCTTTCCTTGTGAACGGTGACCTGGCCGCAACCATCTGCAGGCACATGGATCTGATGCCTGTTGATCCCTCCTGCGCCAACTCATCCGTTTCTCCGTTCATGAGCATGTTGATCATGGAGCTTCTGACCAAGTCACCCAGGAGGCGGCTTGGTCCTTCGTCCCGCGTGGCAGCCATACTACATGAGGAAGAAAAAACGTCCTGGTGGAAGCGGATCCGCCCGGATTCCTTTTCCGGTTCCGTGAGTCCGAGGCGGAGGAAGCTGAGCGTCATGAGACTGACCCCGGCATATGGAAGAGAGATGGAAACCAGCCTCCTCGTGAAACTCATGGACGAGGTGCTCAATGAAAACCGTGCACGAGCTGTTTGTCTCCTTGGCGAAGCAGGCTCCGGAAAAACCAGGATAGCCGACCTGTTCCTTGAAGAGATGGATCTGTCCGACAAACAGGGCAGGGTTCTGGTCGTGGATTGCGCACAGGGGTCCGGCAAAGCTCCGTATTTTCCGCTGTTCTCGTCAATGAAGTCCGCTCTGGACCTCGATGGGATCGAAGGAAGGGAACTCGAGCGTTCTGTCGAGAAGAAGCTCGGGCCGTTGTTTCCCGGCCGTGAACGGCTTGTCGAACGGTTCGCCCGCTTCATGGCCGGTGCAGCGCCCGAGGCTGGTGAAACCGAATGGAGCATGCACCCGGGCCAGACAGCCCTGTTCTTCAGCGAGTGTTTCGCAGCCATTGTCGAGGAGAAGCCCCTGGTCATCGTGGTGGAGAACATGAATGAAGCGGATCCGTTGACTTTCAAGGTGATCGCGGAGATGCCCGGCCACATCCGCAATGCGCGTGTTTTTCTTGTCATCACGGCCCGTACCGGTGAGTACGGGGATTGGGAAAGAACCGATGGAGGCCTGGTTCGCATGGATGCCCTGCGCGCGGAATTGAAAAGATCCGGGATGGGCGCCTCGATAGAGGTGAAGCGGCTGGGACGTGCAAGCGTCGGCATGCTGCTGAGCGATTTGGGCTTTACCGCGGATGCGGCGGAAGGCCCTTTTGGGGACAGGCTTTTCAGCGTAACCGAGGGCAACCCGGATTTTGTGCTGAAGATAGCAAGGGGAGTGCTTTCCGAGGAGGCGGACAAGATGTCCGGGGACACAGGCACGATCCTTCCTTCCGGGATCCCGTCTTCGATCCGTGAAATCTTTTACAGGCGTCTCATCAGGCTTTCTTCCCTGGAGAGGAAGTTCCTTGATTTTGCCTCGGTCATTGGAATACGCTTCAGAGTGGATGATGTGGTGGAAGGTTTGGGGCTCGATTTCGCAGAAGCGGCGCGGATTACGTCCAGGCTCCAGATCCGTTACAACATGATCCACCAGGCGGGGAAGGTGTTCCGTTTCGATCATATACTGCTCCGTGATCTCTTGTACGGCAGCCTCGATCCGGAAGAAAAGGCCGGATATCACCGAAAGATCGGATCGCTGCACGAGGCCAGGGCTGTATCCCGAACACTATCCGGAAGGGAGTACTGCAGCGCTGCCATGCATTTTTCGCTCGGGAAGGACCATGCCGGAGCTCTGACCTTTTTTCAGGAGGCATTCGATTACCTCCGGTACAAGCATTTTCACGACAGGGCTTTTCGTCTCTCGATACGCGCCGCATCCCACCTTGGCGCCCTGAAGGATGAGGGAAGGGAGTCGGATTCATCCTTCGAATGCGATATTTTCCTCAAGCAGGCAGAGGTGGCCGGTTTCCTGGGGCTGCGCAAAGTCCAGTTCGGGGCGTTGAAAAAAGGGTTGAACGCCGCTAGAAGGAGCAACTCCAATCAGATGATGGCGCTGGTAAGGCTCAGAATAGGCCAGTACTACCTTGCAACATCCCGTTTTATCAGCGCTTTGAACTTCATCGAAAGCACCTTGTCATGGATGCAGCGCCTGAACGACTTGAGAGGGGAAGCCGATGCCTTGCAAACCCTGAGCCGTATCCTCCTGGAGATCGGAGCTGATGAGCGCGTGCTCGGCCATCTCCGTAAAGCGCTTGAGATCAGAAAACGTCTCAATGACAAGGCGGGCGAAGCGGCGGTGCTGGTTGACATGGGAACCTTTTATCTGGGGCAGGCCAAGCCCGTTGCAGCAAGGGAGGCGTTCACAAAAGCACGCCGCCTGTACAAAAGCAAGGATGTGGAGGACGAGGCTGGGCTGGCTTCGGTTCTGCAGGGCCTGTCGAGAATTGCGCTTGAGCAGGGAGATCCCTATGGTGCGGAGAAGCTTCTTGTTGAAGCGGAGAAGATCGCCTGTGATGTAGGCGATGCGGCGTTGGAGGCGGATATTCAAGAGGCGCTCGGAATCTGTTTTCTGAAGCTTTATGACATACAAAAAGCAATGCCCTTCATCTCAAAGGGGCTCCGCTTGTCAGTGCTTATTGAAGACATGGCGCGCCAGGCGCGGTTTCTCTCGATCAAGGCCCGCATGTACGCTCATCCCGCGAACCTTGCCCCCGATTTCAACAAGGCTTTGTCATGCGCCAGGAAAGCTGTTTTGCTGTCGCGGAATGCCTCGCTGGGAGTCAGGGAGCGGGTCAGCGCACTGAACGTGCTGGCAGCTGTCTTTTACACTAAGAAGCGTTACGTGAGCGCATATGCAATCTACCGCAAGGCTTACAGGCTTCTCGGGAAGGCCGGAATAACACCGGAGCTGGCCGAAGAAACAGTGCATGGTTTCAAGACACTCGCCAAAAAATTGGGCCGGAAAACGCGTTTCATTATCAGGCGCTGACCGTTCGACTTCTTTTTCCCGTTTCGGGGCGCGGACGCAGGTGCGCCGCCACAGCCTTCCTTTACCGAACCAAAATCCTATCAAGCAACGCGTCGATCCGTTCCGAAAAGAGTTGAGGGACTATAACCCCGGCAAAGCTGATTGGCGGCTGAAATGATATTGACCGTGACACTGAACCCATGCATTCACCACATGCTCGCCTACGAGGAGACTGATGACGGGCGTGTTGTTCTGAAACCGGTCCGTTCCTTTTTACAGGCAGGCGGTAAAGGGCTGAACGCCGCGCGAACCATCCTTTTAATGGGGGGTGATGTGGTTGCGCTCACAACCCAGGGCGGCATCGAAGGAAGGATGCTTTTGCGGGAGGTGAAGCAGAGCGGTGTTACCGTGAAATCGGTGGAGGTTTCGAGGCCGACCAGGATCTCTACCGGCATCTATAACATGACCAGGAGTAAATTCCAGGAGCTTCTTGAGCCGGGTGTGGATCTCAAGCAGGATGAGGTGGAAGCCCTTTTTTCACTTTTTCTAGATTCGCTCGACGAAGTCGGGATCGTTGCTCTTAGCGGGAGCTCGCCTTGCAAGACCTCGGATGATTTTTTCCGGCGTGCTTCAGAGGCTGCAAAGAGTGCTGGAAAGATGGTCGTTGTAGACTCGTACAACGATTCCCTGGTAAACGCGGTAGAGGCGGTTCCTGATATGGTCAAGCTGAACACACACGAAATAGAGCTGAGCTATGGGTATAAGGTCAGCAATGACAACGAATTAACGATGTTCGTGGGCGGGCTTCTTGACAAGGGGATAAAGCACGTGCTTGTAACGTACGGAGCAAGGGGGGCAAGGCTGTTCTCGGGTGGGCGGGTTTTCTCGATCCGTGTGCCCTCGATCCGGGGAATTCACGCCATCGGTTCAGGAGACGCCATGCTGGGCGCTCTCCTTTTCAGGTTGGAGCAGGGTGAGGCGCTCGAAGAGGCTTGCAGGTGGGGCGCGGCCGCGGGATCTGTGAACGCAGGCAGGCTGGAAGTTTGTCAATTCGACGCTAAGTTAGTGGAAGATCTTCTTCCTTCGGTTAAACTTGAAACCGTTGAGATCGCACCGATATGCTGAACGAGCGGATCTACATGTCCAGATGTGGATGCGCTGATCCGGTGCGATGATCATTGTTGCGGCTTTTCAGGAGTTCCAACGCGGCGGTTTTCATGTTTCCCAGATCAAGAAAACGGTTAAAACGCCAGGCTCTCGTGGCTTTCGCGGTAGGCTGTGCTGTTGTCTTTTGCGTGCTGGCTTACTTGGCCTTCCTTAGTTACCAGGAACTCCCCGTAGCCGGCAATATCTTCCAAGGGTTGGTTGATGGTTTTTTCAAGGGTCAGAGACTTTCATCTGTTGACTTCAAGGCTGAGGTGAAGCCTCGGCAATCTTTTTTCAAAGCCCGGGCGAAGCTCACTTTTGTAGTTGCCGAGCCGAGCAGCCGTATCTTTTTTTCTCTCGGGTCGGGCATGGATTCGCTCAAGGTCGTGAGTGACGGTCGGAATCTCGATGCGCTGCGACTCAAATCCCTTGTATGCGTCGATCTGGAAGAGGCTGTTTCGGACAGCGGTGTGGTCGTGCTGGATGTGACTTACGAGGGCTGCATAAAAGGAGAAGAGTGGAAGAGCGTGATCACCCCGGACTTCGTCTATCTCGATCCAGAGGACGGATACTACCCAGGGAATGGCGGTCAGGCCTGCCCGGTACATGTGGAGATGGACCTGCCGCATGGAATGAGCGTTGTGACACCGGGCCCTGTAGCCGCCGAGGAAGAAAAGGCCACCAACTCTTTTTCGTTTCCCGGACCCGTTTCATCCTTTTCCCTGACCGCGTGTTGTTCCGAGCCGTTAATCCGGCGGATGAATGATATCGACTGCGTTTTCTACGGATTCGGGGTTGACGGAGATCCACTGGCGGATTCCCTGGTGGAGATCCAGCGCTTTTTCGAGAACAGGTTTTCGCCATCGGCCTTGGGAGCGCTAAAAATCATCAAAAGTCCCGAGCGCCTGGGCCTCGGACGGTGCCTGGATGACGCTGGAACGGTGTTGCTTCCTCCTGATGCCGATGAAATGGACCTCGCTTTCGTTGCAGCATGGTACCGGATCAAAAGCGATACCGTGGAACCCCGGAAGCTGTTCAGCCGTGAGGAGTTGGCAGGGGCCCTTGCGCTTTACTTCATTCATCGCATGCGTGGAACCAGCGCATATACACGATGCCTTTTCGATATCACCGAGATGTACACGGCAGCCACTATTTTTTCCGAGGCAGGTTCAAACCGGTTTCCCTCCAATGGAGACAGCGCTGGATTTCGAGCCTGTCCAGGGGCATACCTGCTGTCGATCGTCAGGCGACTGATCGGGGACGCGGCCTTCGAAAGGACAGTGAATGAGATACTGGCCGAAGCGGCCCGGGGCCGGCCCTGTGACTGGAGGAGGTGGAGCAGCATCACCAGGGATGTTTGTGAAGAAGAGCTGAACTGGCTGTACCGGGGCTGGGCATCCGAGAAGGGCTCTGTGGATTTCGAAATCACCGACTTCGATGTCGAACCATGCCGGACAGGAGTTAATGTTCGCGTGGTCGTGAAGAACAAGGGCTCTTTCTCTCTTCCCGAAAAAGTCGGGATGTTGTTGATCACCGATTCAGGAGTTATCAGGCAAACACTGCAGGTCCCCCGCTCGAAGGCCGTGTTTTCACGCTATGTGCAGGATGATGTTCTCGGCGCTGTAATAGATGCGCGGATGCAGTGGTTTGACATCGACAGGAGCAACAACTTTGCCTACATTGATTCCCCGCCATACCTGGCAATGCCGTCCGATGACAACATGCGGATTGCTGTTGCCTATCACAAAAAAGCAGGTGTCGATGGGTACCCTCTTGTGGTGCTGAACATGGGAAAAGGAGAGAAGTTCGTTTTCAACCTGCCTTTTCGCGCCGGATCCATCGAGTGGATCAACAGCCACAGGCTGCTTGTACGCCTTAGCCCGGGAAAGGGAACAAAGCTGAAGGGACCGCACTGCCTGATAGACTACATTGCCGGCCGCACAGAGTTCTATCCGGCCGGTGTGGATGTTTCGGCCTCGGAAACCGGCGGCTTTCTTCTTTTCAACGAGAGGAAGGAAGACGGCTGGTTTCACAAGCTGAAGGATCTCGACCGCGGGCTGACCAGGAACATTCTCAACACTGTGAAGCACCGTCTCGCGTGGCTGCCGGGAACCGACCTTGTGGTTTCCGGCTATCCGTTCAGCAACTTGGGGGTTGTGGCAATATATTCTCTCGAGGGAGAGGCCATGTACTGGTTTCCCGCCGGAGAGTACAGGCTGGGCTTCATGCACGGCCTGGGAGACGGAGTGGCGTTTTTACGGGAGAAGAACGGCTCAAAGGATTTTTTTACCCTTGACGCCCCAAGGCCGGCGAACAAGGCCAGGCACCGAATGAAGCTCTCCGGCGATATCGTGGATTTTAGCGTTTCCGAACTCGGAAGCGGTGTATTGCTGAAGGAACTGTTGTCTGATGGAAATATTACCATAAGCAGCTATGATCTGACGCGCGGGAACAACAAAACCCTTTACTCGGGTACTGCGGAAGAGATCTACGATCTTTTTTTCAACGAAGGGTTGTTGATAAAGAAAACCCATACGGTTCCCGGAGGAAAACGTTTTTCTGACATCGAATTTCACCGGTTTGGCGAAACCGAAGGGGAGTTCATAACGGATTCCATGGCGCCTGAGAGGATTTTGGCACTTGTGGGCAATCAACGATATCTGTATTATACAGAGGAAATCCAGGCACAATGGTCCACCCTCTCGGTATTTAACCGGTCTGTGTTTTATTGCTACGATTTTCTCAATCGGGAGAGAAAGAAACTCGATTTCACCGCTTGGGCGCCGTGAGTTCACGCTGCATCCCTTTCAGGCCGCCAGGTTTCATGGTTATGCCTTGTCGATGCGGTCCAGCGGTCATGATCGATGTTTTTGTCATTGGCATGGAATCCAGGAATCATTTCATTGCTTACAGCGATCCGGACGGCAGGGAAAAAGTCTACCATCTGATCGACACGCTGGTCGTCGGGCGCTCTTCAGGCTGTCAGATCGTCATCGACGAGGACGGCGTTTCAAGGCGGCACTGCGTTTTTACCCTGGTGAAGCCGGATGTAGTTATCAGGGATCTGGATTCCACAAACGGAACATATCTGAACGGGTCCCGGATCCGCGAGGCTGTTGTGCGTCCGGGCGACCGGGTCGTTGTGGGGCCCTGCACTCTCGATCTGCTGCTTGAAGGGGATGTCCCTTCCGGAGCGGGCAGCCGCACCAGGCTTCTCGGCAGGACAACCATCGAAACCCTGCTGGAAGCGGATGCTGAGAAGCTTCCGGATTCGGTTTCACTTACCGATGCCGGGCTCGGGGGTGACTGCCTGAGAGCGCTTTTCCAGCTCACCGATGTGGTGAACCGCGTCACGGATTTGGAAGAGCTCATGCTGGAATCGCTGTCGATAACCATGAAGACATTCCAGATGGATCTAGGATGCATCTATCACGGATACGAATCCAAACAGCCGCTTGAGCCTGTTCTGACGCAGAACCTTTCAGGGCTGGACCGGTACCTGCCTTCGGTTTCAGTGGTAAAAAAAGCGGTTAAGACAAACGTTTCGATCATTGCAACGGATCTTGTGGACAATGCCGACAGCGAAGCGGTTTTCAAATCGCGGTCCATAGCCGAGTCCGGCACCGCTACCATAATGTGTGTGCCGCTTCGTACCGCGGGTGCGGTGACAGGCGCTGTATACCTTTCTTCGCTCCACAGCCGCGGCCGGTTTTCAGAGGCGGTGCTACAGCTTTTTGTTGCGATGTCGACTCAGATCGGCCTGGCCATGGAGAGCCTTTCGAACATGGAGCGCCTGAAGCGGGAGAACCTCGCCTTGCGCTCGGCGATCTCTTCGCACGGAAGTCTTGTGGGCCCGTCAAAGGCCATGGACAAGATACGGGCTTTCATAGATAAGGTGGCTGCCAGCGATGCCACGGTCCTGATCACCGGGGAAAGCGGCACAGGCAAGGAGCTGATCGCTAACGCCGTTCACAGCGGCTCAAAGCGGGCTCACAGGCCAATGGTTTCCATTAACTGCGGAGCCATTCCCGAGTCCATGGTCGAAAACGAACTCTTCGGACATGAGAAAGGGGCGTTTACCGGAGCTGTGGAGCGCAAGGTCGGTAAGTTCGAGCTCGCCACGGAAGGCACCATTTTTTTGGATGAGATCGGCGATCTTCACCTGGGCACGCAGGTGAAGCTGCTGAGAGCCCTGGAGAACAAGAGGTTTTTCAGGCTGGGCGGGGAGGAGCAGGTGAAAGTGGATATCAGGATTATCACGGCAACCAACTCGGACCTGGAAAAGAAGGTAAAAGAGGGAGAGTTCAGAAGCGACCTGTTCTATCGGCTTAATGTGTTTGTAATTTGGATTCCCCCCCTGAGAGACAGGCCGGAGGACATTCCAGCACTGGCGGAGTGCTTTCTGGATCAGCTCAGTGACAACAATCCTCTTTGTGTGTCCGATGACGGAATGGCACGCCTGATGTCGTATTCATGGCCTGGAAACGCGCGTGAGCTCAGGAACGTGCTGGAGAGGGAAGTGCTGCTCGCTGACGGTCCAAAGCTTCATATGAAGAGCTTGGATCACGGCGCGGGGCCGGGACCCATTGACACGGTCGGATCGAGATGCGCTCTCAAGGATGCGGAGAAGGCCCATCTCATCAGGGTTCTCCGGTCGGTCGGATGGAACAAAAAGCTGGCTTCTGAGATCCTGGGCATCAGCCGTCCCACTGTATATGATAAGATCAAGCAGCACGGCATCGAGGAAGACAAGTGAAATGAGATGCGCATGTGCGCATTTACGCGGAGTCTCGTCCCATGGGACCGGAAAAAAATAAAGGTTCCGAAGAGAGAGAGATCATCTGCCCATGCGGCCGGAGTTTCAAGAGGGCGGGCATGGCTGATGGGGGTGAGGTTCCATGTCCTGCCTGCGGCAGAGTACATGTTTTACCGGGGATGAACGGGAATAACGCTGTCTCTACCGGGAAGAGAGGCGATACAACAGTCCACACCGCACAGGATCAGCCGCTGATAAAGAAGGGGGAGCTGATGGGGCCGTACAGGATTACGGGCTTTGTCGGGGAAGGCGGGATGGGGAGCGTTTATTCCGCTGTGGACACCAGCCTGCAGCGCGAGGTGGCGATCAAGGTCCTTTCCCGGCAGCTTCTGAGCAAGAAAGATTTCGTTACCCGGTTCAGCCGCGAAGCCCGCGCCATAGCAAGGCTGAATCACCCTAACATAGTACAGATCTACTACACGGGTGATCACGATGGCCTGCCTTACTATGCAATGGAGATGATTTCCGGGGGAAGCCTGGATGAGCTGAAAGGGGACAAAAAGATAACCCCCGACCTGGCTGTCGAGCTCATGTTGCAGTCAGCCAAGGGTCTGTCTGCGGCTTTTGACGGGGGCGTGATTCACAGGGATATAAAGCCTTCGAACCTGATGCTGGACAACACGGGCAGGCTCAAGATCACCGACTTCGGCCTTGCCAAGACCGTTGAGGTCGATTCGTCAATAACGCATACCGGCACCATAATCGGTACTCCGTACTACATGTCCCCGGAGCAGGGCGAAGGCCGGGGAATGGATGAGCGGGCTGACATTTACTCTCTGGGCGCCACCTTTTACCACCTCCTTACAGGTTCTCCTCCGTTCGAGGCGGACAGCCCGATAGGCATCATACTCAAGCACGTCAACGACAAGCTTCCCTCGCTCGTACAAAAGAATAGCGAGGTTCCTGAGCCTCTCGCTGCAGTCATCGAGACAATGATGGCCAAGGACCCAGCGAACAGGCACGAGAGCTACGCCTCGCTGATAAATGAGCTGGAAAGCCTATGTTCAGGTTCTACGCCCGGTGCCGCGCAGGGAAAAAAGACAAAACGCCCCGGCGGTTTCAGGGTTTTGCACGGGGAACCCGGGCGGGAGGCCGACCCGGTCGCGCTCAAGCACTCGGGAATTGTCAGGCGGCTTATGGCCCTGGCAATCGACCATGCAATCCTGCTTTTCATGTGCGTCCTCTATGCGCGGGCGTACGGCGCACCTTCCATTGAATCCCTTTTTCGAAGCGAAGCGCTGCCCGGCGTCACCTTTCTTATCCTGTCGTTTCTCTACTTTTTTCTGGGCGATGCAAGGGGCGGGATGACGTTGGGCAAGATCCTGTTGCGCTGCAGGCTGGGGGTGAAAGATGCCTCGATGATCGGGTTCAAGCGCAGTACAATACGCACCATCCTCCTGTTTTCCGTGTTCGTTTCCATCGGAGCCGTTGCGCTTGATTCTCCGTTATCCGGACTGCTCGGCATCTATTGTCAGGCTGCTGCCGGCCTGGGTATGCCCACGAGCGGAACGTTCATGAACATCTGTCTCGTATGGCTCTTCATTAACTTCGTCTGTTTTCTCATAATGCAGGGAGAGGGGACTCTGCACGACCTGGTCTCAGGCGCTCACATTTTTGTGAAGGTGGCCGGCCGTGATGCACATGCAGCAGCATACAAGGGCAGGCCGGTATCAGGCACAGCGAATGAACAAAAAAGCGGCCGTGCAGGGGAAGCTACGTACACAGGTGCATCTAAACCGCCCCCGATCCCGAGAGACGCTTCCTCTATTCGTAACACGGCTGGGTTCCATGCGCAGCGGAAAGCTGCCACGGCAGGTGACGGGTACCTTTCCAGGAAGAGCCCGATTCTGGCCGCCGTCCTTTCCGTTTTTCCCGGGCTTGGCCAGCTTTACAATGGGGATATCATGAAAGGTTTCCTGATTTTCACCACCTGCTGGCTGATCTTTCCCTGGATAATCGGCATATTTGACGCTTACTTCAAGGCAACGATAATCAACCGCCGGGTGGATATTTTGCCTTAACCCGCATATTTCATCCTCTTCTGCTGCCCCACCCAAACCGCACTCATGCTGTGTTTCATGCCGGGAGACGATCCTCAACCTGTAAGAAGGGGCTCTTCTCCTGTCAGACTCCCCGACAACCACTGTAGCCTATCCCGACAGTTCGGTGCCTAGACCGCACGCCGCATACCTTCTGTTGATAACTTCTAACACACTATAACAATTAAACTTGGGGCGATACTCAACACCCGGTTGCCGTCAAATACGCGTGTGGCACACGGTTTGTCTTAGGGATGCCCATTAAAAACGAAAAGAAACGAGGTGATTCATGATCCGTTGTGAGCATACAGATCGTCCCGCAGCTGCCAGGTGTGTGGCCTGCGGAAAGGTTGTCTGCCGTGAATGCAGCTTCAGGCACAAAAAGAAAAACTTCTGTGCAGATTGTGCTCCCGGCAAACCTTCCGGGTTCAGGTCGCCGGGTTTTTCCATGTTCCTGTCGCTTGTCCCGGGATTAGGCCAGATCTATGCCGGAGGTTTCCTGAAGGGGCTTTCGTTCCTTGCATCCGCCGTAGCCTGTGTTGCGTTTCACGAAAACATTCCCGCTCTCGTTCCGGTAACGCTCTGGTTCCTTGCCATTTGGGACGCCAGGATGACAGCCCAAAAGAGAAACTTCCGGATTACCCGGGGGCGTTCGGGATCTTCAGGGGCGGCTGTGGCGGACTGGATGCTGTTTTCCGGCACCATCGGCCTTGCAGCGCTGTATCTGGGTCTTCCCGTGTACGGAGGCATGGAGATGGCTCCCTGGGCCTTGTGGTCTTCCTTTTTAGTAGTGCTCGTTCTTTCCGCTCTCCTTGGGCGAGGAGGTAAAGATGCCAAGCAAAGCTGATTCATCGGTGAATATGATGTTCTGCGGTTACTGCGGCGAGCGGTTGCCCGCACTCGGTGACGGTCAAAGCGGCAGGTGCCCGGAGTGCAGCCGCAGCTTCGGCCAGAGAAAAAGAATCCGAAGGCCGCCTCCGCCGCCGGTTATCAGGTACGGCGGGATGGAGTTCGAAACCCCGACCCTTTACGCGAACAATCGCTTCAGGGATCCGGTCCTCGCCGCTTTGCTGAGCGCGATCGTGCCCGGGGCCGGGCAGGTGTACAACTATCAGTTTTTCAAGGGAGTTTTAGTCCTGCTTACCTGCTGGCTGGTGATCCCATACTTTCTGGGCATACTCGACGCCTTTCTTGCGGCCGAAAAAGCCAACCGCTGGCAGGCTGTGGCAGTGGGAAGCTGCGAAAGGAGCAGAAGGTAGAAACCTATAACCTCTGAACCTCTGACCCACGTTGATGTATCAGAGAATCTCAAATATGTCTGACTAGTTTTCCTGTTTTCGAGGATGTGTTTTTAGGGAGTTCTGTCATGAAGACCATCATCAAGTTTGCCGTTTTTATTGTTCTATCGTTTACCGCTGTTGTCGCCATTCTCAACTGGGACAGCGTCAAGCTTTTCGCTCACACGGGAAAACGCGTGATCGAAGAGAAAATCAACGAAGCCCAGGGTATGGAAACCAAGCTGTCGCTGCTTCAGACGCGGATCGACGGGCTCGACAAGGAGATCTACGACCTGAAATCGGAAATGGTCAGGCGGAAGGTCGATGTGGAGTACATGGAAAAGATTGTCGCCGAAAAGGAGTTGACGCTTCTCAATCTTGAAGAAACGCTGGAAAAAGCTTCGGTGCTTCTTGGGATGAAGAAAGATTTTTATACGTTCGGCTGCAGGAGGTACACCTACGAAGATGTGGTAAGGGATGCCGGAGAGAAGATGAAGCTGCTGAAGATCCAGAAGGAAACCATCGCAAACCTGAGGCGAACATTGGACACGAAGAAAAAGACCTTGACCCTGGCCGAGGAAAACGTCGTTAAAAGCGACAGTATAAAGCACGAGCTCAAGGCCAAGGTGAAGTACATGAAGGCGCAGCTCGAAAGGTACAAGGCAAAAGAGGTCTACGCGGAAACCATCAAGGCGGATGATACCGGGGTGGAGTTCAAAACGTTGATCGGACAGACCCAGAAGATGCTGGCTGAGTTCGAGAAGCAGCTCGAGGTGAAAGACCGCCTCCTGGACGAACGGATTCAATTGAACGGGCAGTATGTCGGCGGCATCGATTACGAGAACAATGGGCAGGAGGACCGGCCCGGAGACATTGCCGAAGAGATAGTCAGCTATTTCAAAAGCAAAAACAAAACCGAGATAGCAATGGACATGTAAGGGAGAGGCACCCACCTTCCCAAGCGGATCTCTTCGGGAGCTTGTGGGGTGGGGGGGGTCGCACCTTCCCACCCTCCTTTATTATAAGGAGTCGGAGCCATGAAGATCTCATCGATCGTCTTTGCGGCAGGGTTGCTCGGCGTTGTGATCTGTTACGGCCGGGCGGGGCTGGATCCGGTAAAGGAGAATGTTCGCCGGTCGCACGCGAGCCGAGGCGCCGCCGGCCGGGCCTCGTCACGGTTTCAGCGCCTTTTGCTCTCCAAACCCGCTGCAGGACCGGACGCAGAAAAACTCGCCATGCTCAACACACGCATGACCGATGTGAAGCGCAGCATCAGGGATGTGGAATCAGCGCTGCGAAGCCTCGAGACCGGCGAGAAATCGTTGCGTAAACACCTGGATGGGCAGACGAGACGGGCGGGCGGCAGCTGGACCGCTCCTGTTCTCTGCGAAAGCAGGGCCATGCTGCTCGAACACCTGGGAGCCTTTCAGGAGGAAAAGTTCTCCTTGTCAGAGCTACTCAACAGGCTGGATCTGGAACGGATATCGATCGAGGCGCAGATCGACCTTCTTGGTGTTCGTGCCGGCAAGGCCGGAGCAGAGGAGTTTCTGCGCGCGAACGCGAAGGACAAAAGCCCCATAGAAGTGTTGAGGGACGACATTCGGCAAAGGTCAACGGCCTGGACTGAAGGCATGAGGGACGGGCTAGTTTATTGAGCGCGGTTTTTTCAGCAATCGATTTGTTCTGTCACGGATATGGAAATCTTCCTTTTCCGGGCTTAAAATGATCGGTTGTGTTTTTCCGATCCGTTCTCCGGACGGTTGCGTGGAGCGGATCCGGTTTTTTTTACCGTGAGCAGGAGGAGGCCTAGATGGCTGAGGCAGGCCGTTTGCCCTTGATCGAGATGGAGAACCTCGAGGTGAGGTACGGCGCTTTTTCAGCCTTGAAACAGATAACCGCCGAGGTCAAGGGCGGAGCGGTGGGCCTTCTCGGGCCCAACGGATCGGGAAAGTCGACAATGATCAAGGCCCTGCTCGGCCTGCTGCGGTTTCACGAAGGCAAGGGGTCCGTGCTCGGGCTCGACGTCTCCAGGAACGGTATCGAGATAAGGCGCAGGGTGGGGTACATGCCGGAGCGGGACTGCTACATCCCGGGAATGACCGGGTTTGAGCACGTGGCTTTTTGCGGCCGCCTTTCCGGGATGCCTACCAGGGATGCCAGGCGCAGGGCGCACGAGGTTCTGGACTACGTTGACATGGGCGAGGCGCGCTACCGGCCTGTTGACGGCTATTCCGCGGGCATGAGGCAGCGGATCAAACTGGCCCAGGCGCTCGTGCACGACCCGGATTTCATCATTCTCGACGAGCCCACCAACGGTTTCGACCCGAAGGGGCGCGATGAGGTGCTCAAGCTGATCTACGACGTTTCGCACAACAAGGAGATGCACCTTCTTCTCTCCTCCCACCTGCTCCAGGATGTGGAACGAACCTGCGATTCGGTGCTGCTGCTAAGGGACGGCATGCTGCTCAAACACGGTATGATCAAGGAGCTCAAACAAAGGGAGGACAGGGCTGTTGAGCTCGAAATCAAGGGCAGCATCCCTGACTTCACACAAGTGCTGCACCAGAGGGGCTGGAGCCTCGACAGAAAGGACAAGAACCGGTGGTGGCTACACATGCCCGCCGACACCGAAACGCGGGATATCTTCGAATCGGCCATGGAGGCCGGCGTGCAGCTCAGGGCGGTCATTCCGTCAGAGGAAAGCCTGGAAGAGCTCTTCATGAAGTCGATAGAGGAGTGAAACGTGCCGATCTATGACCAGTCATACGCCCACTGGAAGGGCCGCCTCGAGGGACGCATCTTCAGGTGGCTGCCCATCACCCTCAAAGGCATACGCCTTGCGTTCCGGTCCAAGGTTTTCATTGTCCTTTTCATACTCGGGCTTATACCCCTCGTTGTGAGGGCCGGAATGATCGTCTCCTACCACTATGTGAGCGGGATGGAAACGAACATGAGGTTCGCGGAAGCAATCAAGGCCGACAGCGACTTCTATCACCGGTTTCTTTTGACAGAGCAGATGTTCGGTATAATCGTCATGTGCGTTTTCGCGGGCTCCCCCCTTCTGTCGAGAGACATGAAGTCCGGTGCGCTCGAGATTTACTTTTCGAAACCCCTCATGCTTCTCGACTACCTGATGGGCAAGTTCATGGTCATGGCTTTCTTCCTTGCCTGCATGACCCTTTTTCCGGCGCTGTTTCTTTTCCTGCTGGACCTGCTTCTTTCCGAGGAGCCCGGGCATTTCAGCGAGGTCGTGGGCAACCTTCCGCGCATCTTGGCGGTTTCAGGGCTCGTGATATTCACCTGTTCGCTCCTGGTGATGGCCGCGTCCGGAGTGACACGTACTCCCCGCACCGCAGCCATGGTATGGGTCGCCTTTCACGTGGCCCTTTGCATCACAGCTCACATCGCGGCGGAAATAGTGGTCATGGACAGCCTGGAACTCCTGGATGTGAGAGTCAGCTTGAAGTACCTTTCCGAGCTGATCTTCGGATGCGAAGATATGGGTTACAGCCTGCAATGGTATGTTCCCCTGCTTTATCTTGCCTTCCTGATGGGAGGCTCTTTTGCGGTCCTGTTGAGAAAGGTCAGAGGCGTGGAGGTGATAAGATCGTGACGAACAACACCATTCACGTCATGGAAGCGACACGGTGGTACGGCCAGGTGATCGGCGTGAACGATGTGTCGATGAAGATCTCTTCGGGCGTGACAGGGCTGCTCGGCCCGAACGGGGCGGGGAAGTCAACGATCATGAAGCTGATCGTGGGGCATATCCTGCCCAACCAGGGCCGCGTGGATGTGGACGGGAGGAACCCTTTTTACGATCACATGATCAAGCGCGACATGGGCTACGTTCCTGAAACGGACGGTCTGCCGGACAAGCGCAACGGCTTGTCTTTTATAAAAGAGCGAGCGGTTTTACGGGGTTATTCTTCCAGGGCATCAAGGGAAGCCGCAACAGAGGCCTTGAAGGTGACGGGTCTTTATGAAGTGGGGACGTCGAAAAAGATAGGCGCCTATTCCAAGGGCATGCGCCAGAGGCTCAAGCTGGCCCAGGCGGTTTTTCACAGGCCGGAAATCATCGTCCTCGACGAACCGCTAACAGGCCTGGATCCGGTGGGCAGAAAGAAGGTGATCGATCTTATAAAGACGCTCGGCCGCGAGGGCAAAACCGTTCTGGTCTCGTCCCATGTGCTTCACGAGATCGAGGCGATGACCGACCGGGTCGTTTTGATCGTAAAGGGAAAGGTTCTGGCCGAGGGTACGATAGAGCACATCCGTTCCCTTATAGACACTCATCCCCACACCGTGGAGATAACGACTCCGCGGCCTCGCGAGCTCGCCGCAGCTCTTTTGGATGAGCGCTGTATCGTCAACCTCAGCCTCGAGGACTCAGGCAGCAGGCTCACAATAAAGACACGCCGGCCCGACATGTTTTATGATGCGCTCGGGCGCCTGGTTGTCGAGAAAAGGTTCGAGATCAAGAGCTTTCACTCTCCGGACAACAACCTGCAGGCGGTTTTTGATTACCTGGTTAAGTGATCGTTTGATAAGGACCGTGCATGGACACTGCAGACACTGATAACAGGAATACGGGAGACCCGGCTGAAACGCCGTCCGCGCTTTCGCATCCGATGGCCGTGTGGGCCGTTTTCAGGACAACAGGGCTCGATGTGCTTGGCGGCAAAAAGTGCGCGGCCCTGATCCTTTTCGCTTTTCTGCCGGTTCTTTTGATGCTCCTCGCCCGCCTATTCGGATTTGAAAGGGGTGGGGGGGAGCTCTTCTTCGTCAAAACACTCTTCCCGGTCTACCATTTTATTAACCTGATCTTTTTCATATTCCTGGGTTGTTCGGCTCTCGGCGAGGGGCTGGAGGACAAGACCATAACCTATGACATCATATGCCCGGTGTCGCGAAGCGCGGTTTACGTCGGGAAATTCGTCTCTTTCCTGGTTTCTTCCCTGGTTGTACTTTTGTCGGCAACCGTTGTTGCATACGCGGTCTGCATGGCCCTGTTCGGGCTGGATGCACTGCTTAGGAGCGTTCAGTGTCTTGTCGGCGTATTGGCAGCAAGTACTGCCGGCGCACTTGTGTACGGCTCCTTTTTCATGATGCTTTCCGTTCTTATCAAGCGGGCCGTGCTTGTGGGCATTCCGATTGTGCTCTTTAACGAGATCCTGGCCTTTGTGCCTCTGAACATAGAGGGGCTTTCCATTCAATCCCACCTCAGGAACCTTGCAACGTTCATATCCGGTGACATGCGATTCCTTCAGGTAGTGGAAACGATAAAAAGTGAATATCATCCGGGCGGCTCTTTTTTCGTCCTGGCAGCCCTTGTAGCCTTGTTCCTGTTCGGCGGGATCGTTTTGTTCGTAAGGAAGCAGCTGGTTTGAAACACAGCCCGGAAAAGCGCGCGAACTCCTCACTCGTCAGTCGGTTCTGAAAACCGCTGCCGCGAGCACCGATGTCCACATCCCCGCCTTGTGACCCCTTGCGGATTGGGTTGTGTTCCGCGTTTTAACGACCTTCTTCGACATGAGAAATATGTCCTTGCGGGCGTTGTAGTCCTGGTCCGGATCGAACGGTATCCCCAGCGATGATGCGAGCATGGTGGCAGCCAGATCCTCTGCGAACTCCCCGGAGCGCTCGCCCGTTTCCCCGAATGAGTGGTGTTCCGAAAGGTAGCCGTAAACGGATCTGTCCGCCGGCATTGCGAGGCCTACCGCTGCGGATATCAGCCTGTTCGGCTCGTTGGTGGCGCATTCCGACAGGACACAGTAAAGGATCGTGCCCGGCTCGAGCCCGTTCAGCCCCTCGGATCTGGATACGATCCTGCAGTTCGGCGGATAGATGGAAGAAACCTTGACCAGGTTAAAAGGGGCTATCCCTGCGTGTCTCAGCGCGGCTTCGAAAGAGGTGAGCTTTTCCTTGGCCCGGCCGACTCCCTTGGTGAAGAACATTTTTCTTGGTACCAGCATGACAAGTTTTCCCGTATGCTCTGTTGCCCGCTTACCGGTTTTCGCTGATTCTGTTTGCAAATTTAGGTTAAATGCTATAGTTTTTCAATAGTTTCGTCTCCCAGTGATTACATCCGGTCGGCGTAAAAAGAGGTTTGCAAGAAGATGCTCAACATGCCTACGCTGGTTTTAAACAAGACCTGGACGCCGGTCAACGTGACAACGGTGCGGCGTGCGATCTGCATGTCATTCATGGAGCTTGCCAGAATCGTAGATGTTTCATCTTATGAGCTTTTTTCTTTCGATGCATGGGTGGAAAGGGGGCCTACCAACGGCAATATAATCAACACGGTGGAGAGCGCATTCGATATCCCGGAAGTGGTGGTGGTGAAGCGATATAACAAGGTCCCGACGGGCGGTGTTGTGTTTTCGCGCCGCAACCTTTACCGGAGGGACAACTATATGTGCCAGTACTGCACGAGCAAACCCGGAACCGAAGAGCTTACCATCGACCATGTGCTTCCAAAGTGCAGGGGAGGGCGAACGACCTGGGAGAACTGTGTACTGGCTTGCGTAACATGCAACACGAAAAAGGGGAACAAGCTTCCTTCCGAGGCGGGCATGACGATTCGAACCGATCCAAGGAAACCGTCCTGGTCGCCGCAATACGCCATTACACGGCGAAAAAACAGGCCAAGCTCCTGGGACGCTTTCCTGTCGGAGGCCTACTGGAACACCGAGCTCCGGAACTGAAACCGGGAATGAGCGCGGCCTATTTATCCGGATGTTGTTTTGGAAAACACGAGCGACTGGCGCCGGCAGCTGAAAAATCTCATCCGAACTCCTGAGGATCTGGCCCGTCTTCTGAACATTCCTGTGTCGGAACTTTCCTTGTCTCAAGGCCGAATCCCGCGGAAGACGAGGGTTACTCCGTACTACGCCGGCCTGATCGAGGCGGGAAACATCAATGATCCCCTCCTGAAGCAGGTTATGCCTGTGGACGAGAAGGACAGCTCCTCCACGAACAGCTCCCTGGATCCGCTGGCCGAGAGGGCGCACACACCGGTGCGCGGTCTTGTTCACCGTTATCCCGACAGGGTGCTGCTTGTGCCTTCAGGCTTGTGTCCGGTGAACTGCCGGTTCTGTTTGCGAAAAAGGGCATGGTCCGATGAACCGGTTGATCCTGATTTCGATGCAGGCCGTGTGCTTGCCTATATAGGCGCCTGCACCGGTGTGCACGATGTGATCATCTCAGGCGGTGATCCTTTGCTCCTGCCCATGGGGTTGCTGGAAGAGATTCTCCATGGCCTGAGCTCCATCCCGCACGTTGACACCGTGAGGATCGGATCTCGGTCTCCGGCAACTCTTCCTATGCGGATCGATCAGGATGTGGAGGATCTCCTGCGACGGTTCCGACCGGTGTGGTTTCTCACCCATTTCAACCATCCGCGTGAACTGACCGCACAATCAAAGGCGGCTCTTGAACGCCTTCTCCGCGCAGGAGCGATCCTTAACAACCAGTCGGTCCTTTTGAAAGGCGTGAACGATTCCGCGTCCACGCTCATCGCCCTGTCCAGAGAGCTGCTTGCAGCCGGCGTAAGGCCCTATTATCTGCATCATCTGGATCCGGTGAAAGGAACGGACCGCTTCCGTGTTCCGATTGAGAGGGGAAAAGAGATTATACGCTCTATGTTCGGGAGGCTCAGCGGACTGGGGATTCCCCGTTACGTGGTCGATCTGCCGGGAGGAAAGGGAAAGGTGCCGCTGATGCCGGACTTTCAGAAGTCCCGAAAATCCGGCAAGCGCGCATTCGAAGCACCGCTTGGCAGCCAGGCGGCTGTTTTCTCGGGAAAAGGAGCTCTCAACTGCGGGGAAGCTGAAGACCAGGCTATTGCCTCGGGCAGCTCTGGTGATGGAGGGTGAGGAGTTTTTGCCTTTTCATTCTTGATCTTGTCTGGTTTATTGATTATAGTCTCGGCTTTTTATGCCGATCAAAACAGTATGTTTGCCGGATCGTCTAATTGGCAGGACAACGGACTCTGGATCCGTTGGTCGAGGTTCGAGTCCTCGTCCGGCAGCCAAAAACACAAACGACGCGGCTGTACTTTCATTCGGCCGCGTTGTTTTTTCTTTTGGAGCGGAACAAATAGTTAATAAAATAGGTCAAAACAAATTTTCCCTGGCAACCGATTGTAGAATCAGAGCCTTGTGTACCATCAAGGAGAACATAGACTTATGTCATTGCCTGAAAAGCTAGCTATATTCCTGGTTATAATCTTTGTCGCTGTAATCGGTTATTTTTTAATCGCAATGCTGATGTCCGACAAGGTCGTGGAGCCAACCAACATTCCTTCTCCGGATATCGAGGAAAAGAACGGGGAAAAGCCCGCTCTCATCGAAAGCGACATTATTGATGATGATGGTATTTCCGATAATGGGGAAGATGGCAACGTCCGGGAAGAGATCAAACCTGTTAGAGAATCCATCGATGGATTGCGCTGGGGAGTCGCGGCCGGGCGCACGGTTGATGAGAAGGGGATTCCCATCGAAGGGGTTGCGGTCATGCTTTACAGGGGGGGGCATCCTTTTCTGACACACATTCCCGCCCAGGAAAAACTCGACATCGAGGATCTTACCGACAAGTCCGGCGCTTTCGAGCTCGTGGGCATTGAGAGCGGCGAAGAGTACATGATCGTTGCCCTACATCCTGAATATGCCGACACTTCCGTGAGTCCGGTCAAGGTCACAAGCGGCAAAAGGGTTGAGCTCGCGGACATTGTGATGGGACACGGCATGCTGGTCGGCGGGACGGTGAAGAACCACATGGAAACTCCGGTCAGCGGTGCACTGGTCCGGATCAGTGATCCGATCCGGTCCGCGTTTATCGATGAGGAGGAGCGGAAACCCTGGAAGCAGGTTTTCACGGATGACAACGGGGCTTACAGCTTTGAAAACGTATCGTTCAAGACCATGGAAATCACGGCTTCAGCGGAGGGGTTCGCAACCCAGCGCAAGACGAACAATGTCCAGCTGGATCAAAGGGACGCGAGCATCGTTGACTTTATCCTGGGTCCCGGAACATCCGTTTCGGGCCGGGTGCTCGATACGACCGGCGTTCCCATGGAGGGCGTCAAGGTTGAGGCAACCATGGTGCGGAACAAGAAGTTCTCATCAACAGCCGTGGATTTCACGGGGCAGGACGGGAGCTTTTCTCTTGATGGGCTGTACGAGGGGGTTTACCTGGTGCGCGCGTCGATTGCCGGATTCTCGGACTGTGTCAAGCAGGCCGTAGAAAGCGGGACCACGGACCTTGTGCTTCAGCTCAAGCCCAGGGGGGGGATTTCAGGAGTCGTTCGCGATTATGACAGCAACCGTCCCGTCACCGAGTTCCGTATTCGTGCGATGAATTCGATCAAGGGGCGTCCGCCGAGACCGGCCGGTGCACACGAAAGTTATAAATCCAAGGACGGCTCGTACCGTCTCTCGGACCTTGAACCAGGACATTACAGCTTTGTAGTCTCGTCCGATGGATACGCTGACACATCTTCGGACGAGGTGACCGTGGTGCGGGATTATGTGATCCCGAACGTTGACATCTACATGAACCACGGAGGCGAGCTTTCCGGCAGGGTCGTCAGCGCCAAGGGAGAGCCGATAAAGGGAGTCAAGGTGTGCCTGAACGAGAACAACTATCAGGACAACCCCTTGTTCAAGCTGTTCGATTCGATGGCCGGGTCCGGCGGAAAGGGGAAAAAGAAGCGCGCTATTACCGGGGAGGACGGCAAGTTCCACATGGATCTTCTTATCCCCGGTGTGTACCAGGTCGCTTTTTCCCACGATGAATATTCGGATAAAGCCATCAACGACATCGAGGTGGTTCTGGGAAAAGGCGCCACACCGTCCATGGGGGATGTGTTCATGACACAGGGTGCGAGGGTACATGGAACCTTGTACGATGCTTCCGGAAAACCCGTGCCCGGAACCAAGGTGGTCATCACCACAACCGGCAAAAGCGGTTTCATGGATCAAACGAACACCGACAAGAGCGGTAACTACTCCTTCGGGCACATGCGGCCCGGCGAGTACATGCTTTCCGTACAGGTCAGCCGGCTCGGGGGGAAACAGATCAAGAACATCTTCAAGCAGCTGATTATTGCGAAAAACAGCAGGGTTACGGTTTACCTGGAAGAGGGAAAGGATATCAAGACCGATATGCATATCTCGGAATAGTCGGACATGACCGACAAGGTTTTTCTGAAAACCCTTTTCGATTCCGATGGCCACTTGTGGGGATTTGTATATCCGGCGTGGGTTCGTTTACGGCACCGACGGAGCGGCGCCCTCCATTGTTCAATCGTCCCATTCCTTTTCAGCTGGAGGGCGGCACTCTGTTGCCGCCTCTTCTCTTCCTTTCCCCCTCATCGATTCGCGCTAAACGGTGAGATGGACCTCAGTCTTTCCACGCTTTTTGCAGTCACCTCTATTGCTGTATTGATGTCCTCCGCGGTGTTGTAACGGGACAGGCTGTAGCGGATAGAGCCGTGTGCCGCGGTGAAAGGAACGCCCATGGCTCTCAAGACATGAGACGGCTCGAGCGAGCCTGAAGTGCACGCGGAGCCCGATGATGCGCAGATTCCGTATTCGTTGAGAGTCAGAAGGATCGCTTCCCCTTCAACGTATTCGAACGACAGGTTCACCGTGTTGGGCAGGCGGTGTTCCGGGTGGCCGTTCAGTATTGTGTCCGGCAGCCTTTTCATGATCCCGTCATGAAGCATATCCCTGTGCTTTCTGACGACCGAGTTCTCTCTTTCGATGTTGCTCGAAGCGAGTTGTGCCGCCATGCCCAGGCCGACCACGGAAGGCACGTTTTCCGTCCCGCCCCGCCTGTTTTTTTCCTGGTGTCCTCCTATGACAAACGGCCTGAAACGGGTTCCGCGCCGTATGTAGAGCGCACCCACTCCCTTGGGTGCGTGGAACTTGTGTCCTGAAAGAGACAACAGGTCGATGCTCGATTTCTCCATGTCAATGGGGATTTTGCCCACAGCCTGCACAGCATCGCAGTGGAAGACCACGCCGTTTTCCCTGCAGACGGCGCCGATTTCCTCGATCGGAAAAACCGTACCGGTTTCGTTGTTGGCGAACATTATGGACACTATGGCCGTGTCATCAGCAAGGCTCGCCCTGAGCTCGTCAAGGTCGAGCATACCTTCACGGGTAACAGACAAAAACGTCACACGGTATCCGCTGTTCTCGAGCTGCTTTGCCAGGTTAAGCACAGCCGGGTGCTCGACCCTTGTGGTCACGATGTGCTTCTTGTGGGGATAGGCCTTGAGCGTTCCGAGGATCGCCGCGTTGTCGCTTTCGGTGCCGCCCGATGTGAACAGGATCTCCGCAGTTGTGGCGTTCAGCAGGGCTGCAACACTGGAGCGGGCCCGGTCGATCGCGGCCGCCACCTTTCCCCCGAATCCGTGCATGCTGGATGGATTGCCGTAGTACTCGTTGAAGTATGGGAGCATGGCTTCCACAACCTCCGGTGCCACCCTGGTTGTTGCGTTGTTGTCAAGGTATATGGTGTTCACTTGCCCACCTCCACAACTTGAATTTCTTCCGATACGAACTCGCGAAGTTTTTGCTGCACCGAATAACGAAGCGTGATTTCCGCGCTCGGGCAGTTGGAACAGGTTCCGCGCAAGGCCACTATAACCTTGTTGCCTTCCATGTCGATCAGCTCGATGTCGCCTCCGTCCTTCTTGAGTGCTGGCCTGATTTCGGACGAAATCGTTTCCTGGACGAGAGCGATCTTCTGGATGTTCGTAAGGATCGGTTTTTCCTTTTTCGGCTTGCTCTCTTTTTTCTTCACAACCTTCTTCTGAAGCCGGGCGATCATCTCTTCGATCTCCTCGATGCACGATCCGCATCCGCCGCCTGCCTTGGAGTAGTCTGTCACCTCTTCCACCGTCTGCAGATTGTTTTCGGATATCACCTTTTGAATGAGTTCCTCGGTGATGCCGAAGCACTTGCAGACTATGCGCTCTTTCTTTTCGCCTGCCGGGATCTTTTCCCCCCTGTAATCAGCCACCGCCGCTTCGAGCGCTTCCCTGCACATGACCGAACAGTGCATCTTCTCCTTGGGCAGTCCGCCCAGGAAGCTCACAACGTCCGTGTTGCTGATCTTCAGGGCCTCGTCGATGAGCTTTCCCTTGATCATCTCCGTGAGCGCTGACGAAGACGCTATCGCGCTCGCGCAGCCGAACGTCTTGAACCTGGCATCCGTTATCCTGTCCTCTCCATCCACCCTGATGAACAGCTTCAGGGCGTCCCCGCAGGAGATCGATCCCACCTCTCCCACTCCGTCAGGGTTTTCGATCTCCCCGACGTTCTTAGGATTCAAGAAATGCTCGCGTACTTTTTCGTTGTAATCCCACATTGATATCTCTCCATGGAGGCTGATTATTGAACTGTTGTTGCATTGCAAAGTTGAAGACACAAGGTTCTAATCATTAGAATTAATAGCATCATTTGATCAAGATTCAAGGAGATGTAAATGAAAAGCGATCTTGAAATAGCGCGGGCCATTCCGCTCAAGCCGATCTCGGAGATTGCCGAGGGGCTGGGACTTGCTCCCGGCGATATCGAACCTTACGGCAGGTACAAGGCCAAGATCAATCTAAATGCCCTGCACAGGCTTTCGTCTGAGCCGGACGGGAAGTATATCCTGGTCACGGCGTTGACACCGACACCGTTCGGCGAAGGAAAAACGCTCAGCACCCTCGGCCTGTCCCTGGGGCTCAACCGTCTCGGCAAGAGAAGCATCGCCGCCATCAGGCAGCCTTCCATGGGCCCTGTTTTCGGGATAAAAGGCGGAGCCGCCGGCGGTGGAATGAGCCAAGTCGTTCCAATGGAAGACATTAACCTCCACCTCACAGGCGACTTTCACGCCGTTTCAGCGGCAAACAACCTCCTGGCAGCCTACGTGGACACATCAGTGCTGCTCAAGAATCCGTACAACCTCAACCCGTTTTCGATCCGCCTCAAGCGGGTTGTTGACATGAACGATCGGGCGCTCAGGCATGTCGTACTCGGGTGCGGGGGTCGGAAAAACGGGCTTCCCCGAGAGAGCGGATTTGATATTGCCGCCGCATCCGAGATCATGGCCATACTCGGGCTGTCAACAGGGTATGCGGACATGAGGAAAAGGCTTGGCCGTATTCTCGTGGGACGCAGCATGGACAAGCAGGATATCACAGCAGAGGATATGAAGGCCGCGGGGGCGATGGCAATCATCCTCAAGGACGCGATAAAGCCCACGCTCATGCAGACCACCGAAGGGACCGCGGCGATCGTCCACACGGGCCCGTTTGCAAACATAGCGCACGGAAACTCCAGCATTATTGCCGATGAAATCGCGCTGAAGCTCGCCGACTATGTGATCACGGAAGCAGGTTTCGGTGCGGACATGGGTGCGGAGAAGTTCTTCAACATCAAGTGCAGGGTCAGCGGCAGGAGGCCGGATGCGGCTGTCCTGGTGGCAACTACGCGCGCTATGAAGATGCACGGGAGCGGTGCCTCGATGAGGCCGGGTCAGCCCCTGGATCCCCAATTCCTGCAGGAAAACCTGGGAATGGTGGAGGCGGGCATGCCGAACCTGGCAAAGATGATAGAGATCGTGGCCTCCCACGGCGTGCCCGTGGTGGTGGCAATCAACCGTTTTGCCACGGATTCCGATGCCGAGGTCGAGCTCATAAGGAAGAAGGCTGTCGAGGCTGGTGCGCTGGACGCGGTGGTGAGCGATGTGCATGCCCGGGGCGGTGAAGGCGGGCTGGAGTTTGCAAAAGTCGTGGTCGAGGCCTCGGAGGGGGCATCCTCGTTCAGGCATCTATATCCGCTGGACCTTCCCATTCGGGACAAGATAGAGATCCTGACAAAGGAGGTCTACGGCGCTGAACGGGTGAAGTTCTACGACGAGGCCGAAAAGAAGATGCGCAGCTATACTGAGAGGGGGTACGACAAGCTGCCGATCTGCATGGCAAAGACCCAGTATTCGCTCTCGCACGATCCTTCGCTGAAGAACCGGCCGGAGGGGTATGTTTTCACGGTCAGGGACCTGAAGGTCTCGCTCGGGGCAGGGTTCCTCATCCCCGTGGCAGGGGATATCATGCTCATGCCGGGCCTGCCGGCTCATCCAACCTTGAAGGAGATGGAGCTCACCGAGGACGGAGAGGTCGTGGGGCTGTTCTGAGAGAGTTCGTGACCGAAAGCGGAGGAGGAAAACATGGTTACAAACGAGAGCCTGCAGGAGTTCGCCGGATCGCTGTCATCGAAAGAACCTGTGCCGGGCGGCGGTGCTGCCGCAGGATACACCGGGGTGCTTGGCACGGCCCTGGCAGGGATGGCGATCGCTTATTCGAAGAGGAACGAAGTGGACGGCGGCGGGGGGGAAGCCGCATCTGCGCTCGATGAAGGGGCGGCGCTGATGGAAAGGCTTCGCATCGATCTTCTTGAGCTCACCGACAAGGATTGTGCGGCATACGCGGCCTTTGACAGGGCGTTGAAGCTTCCGCGATCTTCGAGTGAAGAGAAGGCATCGCGGCGAAAGGAAGTCAGGCGCGCGCTCGATATCGCGATGAAAGTCCCTCTCGATGCGGCTTCGAAGTGTGCCCAGGCGCTGGAGCGTCTGCATGACCTGGTCCGGTTCATCAATCCCAGGCTCATAACGGATGCTGGAATCTCCGCAAGGTGTCTTGGAGCTGCATTGAGGTCATGCTGGTACAACGTGCTTGTAAACGCCGTTTCCCTCGCTGATGATGAGCTGGTCCGTGAGATGAGCGCAAAAAGAGAAGCCATGGAAACAGCGGCCGCGCTTCAGGAGGAACGTGTCCTGAAGGCGGTGGAAGAAGCTCTCTTTGCGGAGAAGTAGGGAATAAAAGAACCACGGATGGGTACGTGGTAGAAGAAAGAAAGAAAAGAGAACCACGGATGAACACGGATAATACGGATGGACACGGATTTTTTTATTCGGCGTTTGGAGGGACGGCTTCCACGCCGTCCTCTTCGATCCGTTCCTGATTCCGAGAACAGGCGGGCAGTTTCCCGGAACACTTCTCCACACCCTTTTACGAATCGGACATGAACAAAAAAAGCCCCCGCAATGAGCGGGGGCTTGTTTCATTTGGTGGATGGTATGGGATTCGAACCCACGACCTCTGCATTGCGAACGCAGCGCTCTCCCAACTGAGCTAACCACCCGTATGAATGCACCGTTCCATGGCCCGCCGAATGAGATCGCATTCTCGCGGCAAGCACGAGCACCGGGAAATTATAGGGTTCTGTGTTGTGAAGTAAAACCGTTTTTGACCGTTTCTCGAAAAACATGAGGCATGGCCTAACCCGCATATTTCATCCTCTTCTGCTGCGGCACCGTAAACTGCACTGTGGCTGCGTTTCATGCCGGGAGACGATCCTCAACCTGTAAGAACAGGTCTGCGGTCGTCTCCTGACATGCGCCTAGCCACATTACAGCTTACGGCACCTCGCGATGAAGAGTATGAAATAAGCAGGCTATAAGAACAGGCCTGCGGTCGTCTCCTGACATGCGCCTTGCCACAT
>CAZIUL010000007.1:0-103906 GCA_964542475.1 uncultured Phycisphaerales bacterium
TGTCAGCCGTGCCTGAGGTGAATAAGATCATCGAGAAAGTGCGGCGGGCTTGAGGCTAGCCCGCAAATTTCATCCTCTCCTGCTGCGGCACCGTAACCTGCGCTGTGGCTGCGTTTCATGCCAGGAGACGATCCTCAACCTGTAGGAACAGGCCTGCGGTCGTCACCTGACATGCGCCTTGCCACAACACAGTTTACGGTGCCTCGGGACGAAGAGTATGAAATAAGCGGGCCATGCCGTGAACTCTTATCTCTTGTCGGACCTGTCAGACGTTTTTCCTGAACGATAACTACTACTCGGAAAGCTGCTGGCTGCTATTTATCGTACTCCAGGGCGTTGAAAAGCAGCACCTGCCCCTCCTCGGTCAGCGGGTAGGAGGTGCTCGGCATGGTCGGCTCGGACACACCCTGCACAGGATATAGCCACAAGCGGGCCTCTTCCGGGTTGTCGGCCTGCGCGGTATCATCACCGAATCCCATGCCGAAAATCAGCTCACCAGGGATATTGCTCGAGGCAGAAGACAGAAACCGGAAAGAACCATCAACTGACGCGGCCGTGTAATCGCTGTAAACAGTGTCTTCCGTCAGATCCCTCATGTAGGCTCCGGATAGATCCACTATGAAAATCTTCTCGTAGGCTCCTTCCTCACCGGTGTAGTTCAGCCTGTCCGACCGCGAAAAGGCGATGTAGCTGCAGGTCTTATCCGCAATAAAATTATCTATCAGGCCGTTCTCGTTCGAGGCGAAGGAGGTAACGGGCATCGCGGCGATGGGGAAATCCATGTTCACCATAAACACCTGCTGCGAATGGTTATTTGCAGGAGAAGCATACCTCATCGAGAAAAACAGCATTTCGGAGCCGTTGAACGGAAACCTGAAGATGTTCATGGTTTCAGGGCCCCAGAAATCGCGTACTATCTCGTGACACTCGGTGTTCGTGGCCGGAATTATTCCGTTGTTGAACTCGGAACCGGTCAGGTCGAAAAGGGAATAATTGTTCAATGTATCGACACCCACAAGGTTGGTTGTCTTGGTGCCCACGTTCCCGCTACCGGTTTCACCGCGGAAGAAGAAAATATAACGCCCGTCCGGCGAGGGGAACAGCCCGCAAGGCCTGACATCCCCGTAGTAGTTGAAGGGAGGGTCCGGCTCCGAGTTGAATGGATAGTAGGGATTCTTGCCGGTCTGAGTCAGGTTATGCAGCTCGCCTGCAAAATCCAGGTACAGAAAAAAGTCGGTCATCGGAGTGTAATACGAAGGCACCGTCTCTTCCTTCTGGCCGCAAAAGAAAACTATCTTGTCCTCATCCAGAAAGTACGGGTCGTAAATTCCCCTTTCCTCCTGGAAATCACCCTTGAAAAACGAATCGTTCGTAATGGGCTCAAGAGTGCCCGCCTGCGAGCCGTCCGTTGTTGTCAGGTACAACTGGTCCACGTCGCTGTTTTCTCTTGTCACGAATGTCAGAAAGGTGCCTGGTCCGTCAGAAAGGCAGGATTTCGATGCGCCGTTGTAAGCAGGACCGAACGGGTATGTATAACG
This sequence comes from uncultured Phycisphaerales bacterium, assembly GCA_964542475.1. Classification (GTDB taxonomy): domain Bacteria; phylum Planctomycetota; class B15-G4; order B15-G4; family CAYZWU01; genus CAZIUL01. The sequence continues at coordinate 1,539 of CAZIUL010000007.1, forward strand.
CCCGTCGGCAAGGTTTGCCTCGGGAAAATTGGTCAGGTTCTTGATGTTGTTTTTTGAATAGTCCAGAATGCCCGCATCCGTGCATTGGATGTCGGTAAGCCCGAAAAGATCATAACAATATTCTCCGTAAATCCAACCGGATCCCCCGGTTTCGAGGTATCTCCCAGCCGCCCTAAGGCAAATGAGCTTGTTGTCTTCAGATCTGTGCCACTTCAACTCGGATGCGCTCGAATTAGCTTCTGTTACAAAAAAGGGATCAGTGCCGAAATATTTGACCTCATAACTATCCCCTCCGACAAGGGGAAGATCCTCCGAAGGAAAATACACCCCGGTCGAGGTTCCTTTGCCCGCGTGTGTATACCAGAGGACTGACGGCACATCGAGGGGCGGTTCAACAGGATCCGGGGGGGACTTAATACACTTGTTGCAGACCAAAAACAATGCGTGGGGATCAGGATCGCCTGCGAACGTCATCGAGTCGGCATAGATTCTCGTTTGCCTGTAGTTTGTGTTCAACAAGCTGTTGAGCTTGACTTTGCGCGCGTGTTTCCCCGTACCGGTCCCGGAAGTCCACTCATCATCCTTCCAAAGCCGGATCACATACAAGTCGTCAGCGGATTGAATATCACCGCTGCGATGCTTCACCACTGCTGCCATGAGCATTCCGTCCGGGCTTATCGCAACGAAAGAGTCCCACGGAGATGTTCCTTTCAGCGGATTGTCGCTCGTCATCCTCGTGCCCGAAAGTTCGTAAAAATCGTTATTCAGCACGTCGAGCACAAAAAAGCCGAACTCATCCCCATCTTTGAAATGATAGATGTTAAGATCTTTTTCCTTTACTCCCTGTTCATCGAATACAGGAACAATTATGTGCTGAAGGTTCTTGTTCTCGGCGTTGCGGCATATTCGGTTGCGCATGTTAATGTCCATGCTGGAGCCTGTTTTGGCATATGTAAGCACCCTGCTGTCGTAGCCCGCATCTCCGGGAACGAGCGGTAAGATGCCGTTGAGATAGATGGAAGTACAGGGATCAGGATCCCCCGGATCAGGTACGCTGTCGCCTACGAAGGAGTAATGAGCGACATCCGTGTCGTCCACTATGGATTCTCCGTTCAAGAGCCCCGGCCCACCGCCTTCCGGTACCATGTTGTCGCCGGCGTAAGCGTCCTGCAGCCTTCCGATCGTTTCAATGTCGCTCAGGCTGTTTCCCTTTGCCAGCGCGAGGTCAGCCGTATACTTGCTGCTGACGATCACCACCTTGATCCCGTTTGTGAGTTCGAAACCGTTCACAGGATCCTGTACAAAGCCTTGGAAAAACAGCTCGATATCATAACCAAGAACCGAGAACTCGCTGGGAACCAGCAGATAAAAGGAATAGCTTCCCGACAGATCCAACATTACGTTCGGCCCGGCAACGATAGGTATGAATGGAGGAAAAATGAACAACGGAGGAGGGGTTATGTTCGTTGGGAAAGGGGTCGTGTACCACGACAAGTACACACCAAAAGGTGATTCGGGCGTGCCCGTCACCTCCATTCCGAACATCGCCCCGGCCTGGATTTCAAACACTGTTGAGTTGTCCCCGCTCGTGTATGGCGGGTTCCCCTGCAAATCATCTATTATGAGCGATGGACCGGGCGATTGCCCCTTCAGCAGGCCGGAAAATGCGAAAAAGAAAACCAACACCGGGATAAAAAACGCCTTCCTTGCTATCACGTCAACCCCCTGTAAGATCCTCAAAAAAGGTGAATATGCGCCTGAAAAATCATGTATTCAACAGATTATTCGGTGTGCCCGGCCAAGCGAAAAAAGGAACCTGGATCGGGCTTACGGCTGAACGATTATATGCGCACAGCGCATATAAAACCATTTATATTTTAATATTGCCCAGAGCCAAAACAAGTCAGCAGCAACGTAAAATCCGGTTTTATCCGTTAAACCTGCTGTACCTTGATTACTATACCCTACTGCCATGATATGTCAAGGGCACAAACAGCGCAGGCAATGCAACTACTTAAATGACAAGAAAATACATAACTCTTGCGTTGGCGGCATCGACACCGGCGACCCTGTCCGGCCATGTCCGGAATTATGCTGGTTTACTGATCAGCTATCTCGAATCCAATTCCGGTCAAACCGGTATTCACTTCAAGGTTCGAATAATACACCAGGTGCTTGGACACCAGCTTTCCTTCCCTGACAACGGTTTTTTTCACCTTGGCAGGAAGCATTAAGCCGCCGACTTTCTCTCGCATTAAAACATCCACATACACGATCTCGGTCAGATCCGTGTTCTCAACACCGGTCAAAAAGGCCATTCGCCTCAAGCTGTTGGTTTCCTTATCGACGTATAGGGCAAGCACGTTCCCCTTGAATCGCGCCCCCTTCTCCTTGATATCGACAAGGAACTTATGGCTTTTTACCTGTTGCGTTTTGTCACCGGTATAGCATTCCCAGCAGGCCTCTCCCGCATACTCCAGGGTAGCGGTTTCAAGGTCCAGGCAAAACGGCGCCAGCAGGATCAGGTTGTTTAGAAAAAGCCTTGCGGTAGAATTTTCGATAACAAGAGGATATTCGGGGGAGAAGGTCAATATCTTCCCTTCCCTGAAAATGAAGGGGCCGTCATCACCGATAATTTCACGGTAATCAAGCAACAGCTTGCGGTCTCTTGGCATCGGATAATCAAAATCGGTTCGCGCCTTCAGGCTCTTGCCCGGCCGGATGTAACCCTTGGCGGTTTCTAAGAACACGAGACTGCCACCAGGATTGTAGTGCTTGTGCTTGTACCCAAACGTCAGATCCTCGAGCTTCAGAAAGGCATTTTCCCCTCCAAGCACTTCCCGGACCTTTGCAAGAAGCTTTCCGGCATCAACCGGCTCAGCGGCTTCGACCAGCTCCTCGCCCGGGCAAACGGGAACAGTCAGCTCCTCCGGCTCGGCTTTCTTCTCAGCATCTGAATCCTGTCCGTGAAGAGGCAATGCCCCCACAACGAAGACAGCTATGAGAACAAATGTAAAATAAAGAATGCGTCTTTTTCCATCGACCATTGCATACTCCTTTACCGTCCATTGTTTGCTTGACGTATCAATGCGACTCTTAATATGTTTGGATGCTCACAGAGCCTCGAACACTTCTTATTCTACGCGGCAAAAAAACGTTCTGCTAATCCAAATCGACCTGCCTGACATACCCTTTTACACAAGTTCGATATAGCAAGGAAGGCCTGAGCTGTTATTCTATGCACTTGGTGATCTCACGCAGAACAACGCTGGCATAGGATCCGGGGGGCAGACGGAAATCGAGATCCAAGCCCTCTTCTGTTTCCTTCACCGCCCATTCTTCGAGCGGCACCCTCAGAGGCCTCCTGGCACCCCGCAACCGTATGCCGAACCTTCCTCTAATATCTTCGAGTTCGAGGCCGGTTTCCTTGAGTACTTCCAATTCCATCGCGCCGGGTTCTTTCCGTGCTCTGAGCATACGGTTCCCAAAGATCGGTCCCGAAGGGCTGATCTCGAAAGAATCCAGCCTCGCTTTTTCCTTTTCGGAATCTTCCACCAGGAAAGAAGCGCCGTTCCTGTGAATGTAGGCTATTTCCCCATCTTCGAGCTTGTCAAGCCGGTCAAGCCTCATATTCAGGTACCGGTTGAAATAGTACGACTGGAATGCGGAAAGATAGATCTTCATCATCCGACGTTCGATTGCAGCCACAGCCTTGTCAAAGCGTCCTTCGTGTCCGGCCAGCACCTGAAGCACTCTCCGTTCGTACTTGTGCGAAGGTCCAAGCCGTTTCAGCGCACCCTCGTAGTCGGCCTTCCGATAACAGGCAATGACCTCGTTGTACCCCGCATCAAAGCTCTCCCTCGGGGTTCCCACGAGTATATCCGCAAAGCCCTTGTAGTCCTTTTTTATAACAGCTTCTCCAAGAGTGTGCGTATTCCCCAGATTTCCAAACCGCTGCGGACCGAAAAAATTGGGAACACCCGCCGCAAGAAACCGTTCGGCGACAGCTGCTGCCTTCTCAGCCGCGCCCGGCAATGGATGCCTGATGCGAATCCTGAACCGGTTGCCTTTCAGGTGCCCCATTTTCAGTTTGTTGTTGTGATAAGCGAAATCCAGGATCTTGACCCCGCTGATCTCCAACCCCTTCAGGTCAGCGGGTTTTACGTGCTCGATCGAAACGTACTGGTGTGTCACGGCATCGGCATCTTTCAGGCCGGCCACACCGAATTCGCGTGTCTCCCTTTTCAGGGCGCGGGCCAACCTCCAGATCGCTTCGAATGTTGGAATACCGCGCTTTTCAATGAAAAGATAAAGGTGTGTTCCTTTTCCGCTGAGGCTGTAAAGGGGGACCTCTTCAACGAAAAAGTCCTCCTTGCGCTCCCTGATCCTCCCTCCTGTTCCTTCCAGGTCCGAGGTGAGGCAAGGCCAAGAGCCGGTCGGATTTTCCATCCATCACATCCCTGGGTCCGTCAGAACTGCCTTGTGGTGTTTAGGAGGGTAGTACCTCCCCAGTTGAACTTTTGACGAAGAGTATCGAAATAAGTGCGGCCTTCGACGCGCACCAGCTTGAACGAAACAGACGCGGCCCGTATCAGGACTCTCTCCTTGGAGGCCAGCTTGTGGACACGCTGGCCGTCCAGGGTCAAGCTCAAAGTGTTGCGGCTCGCGCCCGGCTTCAGCTCGATGTTTCTGTCCGCCCGAACCGCAAGCGGGCGCACGGTCAACGCATGCGAACAAACGGGAGTTATTGCAAAGGCACGCAGTGATGGCTCCATGATCGGCCCGCCGGCAGAAAGAGAATGAGCCGTAGATCCCACGGGAGTGGCCACGACAACCCCGTCTCCATTGAAAGTGGTCATGTATCCTTTGTCGATCCTCAGCTCCACCATGATCATGCGCGATGCCGAACCGGCCTGGGAACCGGATGACACGAGCGCATCGTTGAGCGCAAGCCCCTTGAACGTTGTCTCCGCCCCCTTGCGCACCCGGCAGGAAAGCATCATGCGCTCCTCGATCCGGGCTTTCCCTTTAATTATTTTTTTCAGGTTTTCATCGCAGTCTTCGGGAGTGAGCTCGGAAAGAAAACCGAAACGACCGACATGAATGCCTATGGAGGGGATCTGGTTCCTGCCCATGCGTGCAGCAACCGATAGAATGGAGCCGTCCCCGCCGAGAATCACCATCAAGTCGGCCCGCACCCGGCTCAGACTTTTTTCCGGATCGAGCTCGAGCCGGACCGATTTCACCAGCGGTTTCACAAGCTGGATGATGCGATCAGAGAAGCTCCTGATCTTCGGCTGGCGCCCGTCTCCGAGTACGAGAACGCGTTTCACTGGTTTCATCGACACAATCCATAATCTGTTGTGCAATGGCCGCAGGACTGAGCTTCAGAATTTCCAGAAGCTCCTGGCGGGAGGCGTGCTCGACGAACCGGTCTTCGACTCCCAACCTGAGAAGCTTCCCCTTGTAGCCTGCATCCCCCAGATACTCTCCGACCGCGGAACCCATGCCTCCCGCAAGAGCATGCTCTTCCACGGTAACCACCACCCGTTTACCCCGAATGTGTCGGTGCAACAGCTTCTTGTCGAGCGGCTTGACAAAACGGAGGTTTATCACGGCAGGGTAGAGGTTGTGTTTTGCCATGATGTTCATGGCTTCGAGGCACTCGATTACAATGGGGCCGTAACCTATTATCAATACGTCATCACCATCGTTGAGCAGTTCTCCCCTGCCGTGCTCGATCGGGGCCACCGGCAGATCATCAATGGAAGCGGAAGCCCGTGGATACCTGAGCGCAACCGGGCCCTTCCAATCCAGCAGGCCAAAGCGGATCATGGCCTTGAACTCTTTTGCGTTTTTAGGAGACATCAAGGTGATACCGGGCAAAACTCGTAAAAAAGAGATGTCGTAGACACCGTGATGGGTAGGGCCGTCCTGACCCACAACTCCGCCCCTGTCCATTGCAAGCAGGACATTGCTCTTCTGGAGGCAGATCTCCTGGAAGATCTGGTCGTAGCAGCGCTGAATGAAGGTCGAGTATATGGCCACAACAGGCCTGGATCCTGCTGCTGCCAGGCCGCCCGCGAACGCTATTGCGTGCTGCTCTGTTATCCCTGTGTCGAAAAAACGGTTCGGAAATTCTGAAGCGAACTTCTTGAGCCCCGTTCCATCAGGCATGGCGGCGGTTATACCAACCACTTTCTCGTTCTTCGCCGCCAGCTCGGTTATGGTTTTTCCGAATATTGATGTGTAGCTTTCTTTCTTGGCGGAAGAGTTGTTGTTGGATTTGATACGAATCTTGCCGTCCTTGCCTTGTTCCATCTTACCCGCGCCCGGGCTTACGCCGTGAAACGATTCCGGATCATCGACCGCATACTCGTACCCCTTTCCCTTCTCGGTCAAAATGTGCAGCAGGCATACCCCTTTGATCGACCTCAGGTCCTTGAACGTGTCTATCAAGCCCTGAATGTCGTGCCCGTCAATCGGACCGTAGTAGGCCAGGCCGAACTCCTCGAACAGCCTGCCCGGCACAAGTGTTTTTTTCAGCGTCTTCACAAGATCTGAAATCCCCTTGTCCATCTTCTCGCCGATGATGGGAAGCTTCTGAACTATGTTTTGCAGCTCCTTCTTCATCCCCGTGTAAAGGGTTCCCATCCGGATTCGGCTCAAGTACTTTGCCAGTGCACCAACAGTTTTCGATATGGACATCTCGTTGTCGTTCAAAACAATGAGCATGTTCCGATCCTTCTGCCCCGCCCAGTTGAGAGCCTCAAGAGCAACGCCCGAGCCGAGGCTGGCATCACCGATAACCGCTATAGCCTTTCTGTCGACATCTATTATCTCGTCCCAGCAGGCGCCGCCGAGCCCGAGCGAGATCGAGGTTCCGGCATGGCCTGTGTGAAAACAATCGTATGGAGACTCGGGTGGATACGGGAATCCTGAAATCCCGCCCTTTTTCCGGATGGTATGGAAGTTTTTCCTGCGGCCGGTGAGGATCTTGTGGGGATAACACTGATGACCGACATCAAATACCAGCCTGTCCCTCGACAGGTCAAAACAGTAGTGAAGCGCGATTGTCAGCTCGACCACGCCAAGGCTGGATGCCAGATGCCCGCCGTTCTGGAAAACCGTTTTAAGGATCTCAAAACGTATCTCCTTGGCCAACTCGGGTAGGTTTTCCAAGTTCAGCTTGCGCAGGTCTTCAGGTGAGTTAATCTTGTCCAAAAGCATGATATCAGTTTTTTCTAACAGTTCCTGTTCAACATGTACAGCACCATTTCCCTCAGCGGTTCGAACCGCTCCTTAGGTACGAGCAGGTCAAGCGCTGTGTCAGTCATCTCTTTCGCCTTTGTTCTGGAGGCGTCGAGGCCGATTGCCGCCGGATAGGTCATCTTACCTTCGAGGATGTCTTTTCCAGCGGTCTTCCCTAACTGCTCGGACGTGGATTCTATGTCCAGGATATCATCGATCACCTGGAAAACGAGCCCGATCCATTCGCCGGCCTCAGCCATGCGGCCGGCGGTATCCGTATCAGCACCGGCTGATATCGCGCCTATCTCAAATGCCGACCTGATCATGGCGGCTGTCTTCGCCTCGTGGATGGCCCTGACCTTTTCGATTTCGGGTTCCTTCCGCTCTCCCAGAAGATCCCGCATCTGGCCCAGCACCATGCCCGCTGCACCGGCCGCTTCAGCCAGCACCAAAGCCAGGGACGCGGCCATTTTTTTTTCCGGCGTCTTTCCCGCGATCACTTCGAATGCAAGCGTCAGAAGAGCGTCTCCCGCCAGAACAGCCGTGGCCTCATCGAACGCCATGTGACAGGAGGGCTTGCCCCTTCTGAAATCATCATCATCCATCGCGGGCAGATCATCGTGAATGAGCGAATAAGTGTGAACCAGTTCCAGCGCGCAGGCCGCTGGAAGCGCGTCCTCCTCCCTGCCATCCAGGCATTGGTTCACCAGGAGGCAGAGGCACGGTCTCAGCCGTTTGCCCCCGGAAAAAACCGAATAGCGCATGGCTTCGTGCAGCCGCCCGCCAAATCCATCGAGGCTCGGAAGTTGGCGATCCAGGGCCGCGTCGACCTTTTGCCGCGCGTTTTCGAAATCGGTCTTCCACACAGGACTGACTCTCTCAAAGAAACCGGTTGGCTGCATTGCCTTTGCCCGCCGTTCGCTACGGGTGTTGGCGCACGGACGTCGCGCAGCCTTCGGCTAATCCAGAACAAACCTGTCTATCTTCAACGCCAGGCCCGTGTCCGTGTCAATGTCCACCATCACGCCGTTGAGCTGAGAAGGGCCTTTTGCCACGTCGAAGGAAGCGGGCATACCCGTGGTAAACCGCTTGAGAACCCTGTCAACCCTGCGCCCGAGGATGGAGTAGGTCGGCCCGGTCATCCCGAGATCAGTTATATACGCGGTTCCACCGGACAGTATACATTCATCCGAGGTCTGGACATGGGTGTGTGTGCCAAGAACAGCGCTCACACGGGAATCGAGATAATAACCCATCGCCTTCTTTTCGGAGGTGGCCTCTGCATGCATGTCAACGATTATCACCTTTGCGCGTCCGGCTATCCGTGCCAGTGTTCGGTCCACCGCGCTGAACGGGCAATCGATTGGGTCCATGAACACACGGCCCAGAAGAAGAATCACGGCAACGTCAACGCCTTTGTCGGTGTTCACAACAGCAAATCCGCTTCCGGGAGTGCCGTCCTGGTAGTTTGCAGGCCTCAGAATGGTGCCCTTCCCATTGAACGCCCTTATGATTTCTTTCTTCTTCCAGACATGATCGCCGGTTGTCACGAGGTCGACACCCGCCTTGAATAAGTCATCAGCGGTGTCGGGTGTCAGTCCGGATCCTCCCGCCGCGTTCTCGCCGTTGGCAATGCAGAAATCCACTCCCCTGTCCGCGATGAAGGTGTTCAGCCTTTCCTTGAGCATGATCCGTCCCGGTTTGCCCACGACATCACCGATGGCAAGAATCCTCAGCATTACTCGCTCCGATCCCTTCTTATCTGGCGTACTCGGTAACCCTTGTTTCGCGGATCAATGTGACCTTTACTTCGCCCGGGTAGGACAGCTCTTCCTCTATCTTTTTCGCCACCTTCCTACATACAGAAAGAGCATCGTTGTCATCGATCTTTTTGGAGTCGGCGATTACCCGCACCTCGCGACCTGCCTGAATCGCATACGCGTGGTTTACGCCGTTGAAGCTGGTGGCCACCTCCTCGAGCCGCTCGAGCCGCTTGATGTACTTCTCCATGGTTTCCCGGCGCGCTCCGGGCCTTGCTGCGGATATGGCGTCCGCCACCTGGGTTATAACCGCGTAGATCGTCTCAGCCGGGACATCCTCGTGATGAGATGCAATGGAGTTCACCACCTCTCTGCGCTCGTCGCTGCGGCGGGCCACATCCGCTCCGATGGCAGGGTGTCCTCCTTCCTGCTCGTGATCGAGGGCTTTCCCTATGTCGTGCAGCAGGCCGCATCGCTTTGCCAGCTTGGTGTTGAGCTGCAGCTCGCCGGCAATAGCAGAGGCCAAATAGGCCACTTCTATGGAGTGTTTAAGCACGTTCTGCCCGTAAGAAGTCCTGTACTTCAGACGCCCGATCAAGCGCATGATGCGGCCGTTCACATTGTGCACGTCCAGATCGGCAAGGGTTGACTTCCCCGTTTCACGAATGTCGTCGTCGACCTCTTTTTTGGTCTGGGAAACCAGCTCTTCGATTCGCGAGGGGTGAATCCTCCCATCGAGAATCAGCTTGTCCAGCGAACGCCGCGCGATCTCCCTTCGAACGTTATCGAAACACGACACCACGATTACTCCGGGTGTGTCGTCAACAATGATATCCACACCGGTCGCTTTTTCGATCGCCCTGATGTTGCGGCCTTCGCGGCCGATGATGCGGCCCTTCATTTCGTCGTTTGGTATGTCAACGGTAGAGACCAGGCTGTCAGCCGTGTAAGAGACCGAACATCTTTGAATAGCCGTTCCAAGGAGCTTGTGGGCCATCTGGTCGACGTTCTCCTTCATGTGTTCCTGCGATTTCTGCAGGCGGGCAGCAGCTTCTTCCCTGGTCTCCTCTTCGATCTTGGACATCAGCCTCTCAATCGCTTCTTCCTTGCTCATCTTGGCGAGGCTGAGCAGTGTCTCCTTCTCCTTTTCGATCAACTGTTCCAGGTCTTCTTCTCTGTCCTTGAGCTTGTTCAAACGCTGAGAGATCTTCTGGTCGCGATCTACCAGCGCTTTTTCCGAACGGTTGAGAACCTCGAACTTCTGCTCGAGTTCATCCTCTTTCTTTCCATGCCTGGCTTCCTTTTGTTTGATCTCCGCTCTGAACTCCCTTGTTTCCAGGGCAAGCTCGTCCTGTTTCTGCTTGATCTCGTCGTTAACCTTGAGCCTCGCTTCCGTGCCGAGCCTTTCGATCTCCTTCTTGGCGTCCCCGATCATCCTGGATGCCTCGGAAGCGGCGTTCTTTTTCATAGACCTGTAGTACCAGATGATGAAAACCGCACCGAGAAAAAGCCCTGCGATAAAAACGAGAACCGTTTGCATGGGTAAAACAGTGGCGCTGCCTTCTTCAGGCAGGGCCAACGCAATTATCTGTGCTGCTTGTTTAGGCCAGAAACAATACATCATTCCTCCCTCGCGAATCCGGAAAACACGGTAACCCCTTGTTTCAACGCATGTTGAACATGCGCATCATGAGCAACCATGCCCTCTGAAAGCGCAAAATCTATTTTAAAAATCCCCGCTTTTCATGTTCGTTGCTTTCGGCGGGGTTAAATCTATCACATCCAATACAAGGACACTGATTTCATCCAACCGGCCCGGACTGTTCGACAACACAAGGTCGGCCGAATCAAAACCGTCTGAATCCGCTGACATTGTTTTCGTCAGCCAAAGCAAGATCCCGACGAAAAAGATCTTTTCGGGATTCAGTAAATTAAGTTATACGGAGAAACGCATCGAGTGATTGCAGGTAGGAAAACAAGAATCTCGACCTGTAGAATCGTGTTTAGGTGATGAAATAAAACATGTTATATCTACAAACACAACGGAATAGTTACTGGTCGAAAAACAGGCCTGATAATCAATAGAGCTGTTCTATTCTCTATCAATATCGTTAGGCCGCCTTTACCCGACATCATCCCCAGGCAGCCGGTAATCAGTCACTAACGTGTATCAAACCTCTCTGTAATCACTCGTAATCTATTAAAATCTTATGCCCGGCATCTACCGGAAATAATGTTGGCTTAAATAATAGGGCTGATGTGTGGTGTGTCAAGCAGAAATGAAGATGTTATGGGCATTCACTCCATGACCTCGATATAGTCGAGGCTGGAGCTCATCCACATATCCAGATCGATGTTCGCAATGGGAAGCCGGTACAGGTTGTTGTAAAAAGGCCTGGATTTGCCGTTTATGACAAGATTGCCGTCCTCGAACATGAGCTCGACATAACGATCCCTCTTTTTCAGTGAAACAACGCACTTTTTCGCTTCAACAAGCTTATCCAGCACCCCGTAGGCTGAATTCTGCTCGAGCACGACATCCACCAGATCGTTCCCATCCAGGCTTTTCACCGATCTGAACCTGTACTTTCCACCTCTTTCCTTGAGAAGCAGGATGTTGAGCTTCCGCATCGCACTTTCATGAGGAAGCCCTGCGTCCGAGTAGCCCGTCTCACAGCTCACCTCAAGCTTTGATTCCCTGAAATCTATACCCAAAAAGGACATCAGGGCCTTGTCCAAAAGTTCCTCTCCCGATGCGAGCGCAATGCTCGCGATGTTCATTCCTGAAGCAGGAATCTGTTTTTCCGCACTTTCCGGCCTTATGTATGTTCCGCCATTGCATACGACATTTACAGCATTCTCGCCAACGGAAAAGACAACCTGATCAGGCAACAGAACCGCGGGGCCCTCTCCCATGAACAGGTCCACCTGGATGATGGGTTTCAGCAGGGAGCTGCCCTCCACCCCCTCGCATTCCATGACCCTCAAGCCATCTTCGGATCCATCTTTCAGATACGCATTGAGTTCGCTTAAAAAATCGATCAGCTTGACCTTGTGCGTTGTTACAAGGGAAACACCATCGCCTGGTAATGCGCTGTCATCCTCTCCTGCATCGGATTCGCCCGCTGCGATGCCCTCATTGCCGGTATCGCCATTCGATGCTTCCTCAACATCCGAACACTTTGCCAGTGCGTCATCGAGCAGCTTCTCCTTTGCTTTCAGCTCCTGTCTTTCCCTGTCAACGCTGATTATCAGCTTCGTGAGCTTGGTCCGGATATCTCGTTCGTTTTGCCTGGTCTTTGCCAGCTCGACGGTCAGTGCACTGTTTTCCGCTTCAAGTGTACCTATCCTGCTTTTAAGCCCGTCATTGGCATCAAGCTCATTCCTGGCCATCTCGAGGATCTCTTCCACAAGCCGCCGTTCCCTGTCGCTGTTTTCGTCAAACAGGCTCCCCATGCGCTCTTCATACTTTCCAACCACCGAATCCACCACATCGTCCATGAGCTCCCCTTCCCTCGCACGGTTCTCCTCGAACATCTTCTCGAACTGCTTCCAGTATGTCACGGCAACGGAATCCATACCTTGCTCCATGAGCTTCCTGTCCTTCTCGCGGTTTTCCTCGAAAACCTTCTGGAACCGTTTCTCGTAGTCCGCGACAACCGAATCCATGCCTTTTTCCACCTGCTCCTTCATGTTCGTCCATGCATGGTCCAGGTAAAAGGCAAAGAGGCACACGAGCCCAACGGCGAGAGCCAGCGAAATCGACGCCCCCATGAAGTGCAAACCCCTGGTGCGAGGCTTCTCCCCGGTCGCTTCTTTTCGGGATGTTTCGGAATCTGACCGAACGGGAGAACCCGATCCCCGGTCAGCGCCGGTAACATTCTTTTTTCTATTCACTGAAAACTCCTCTTACTCCTTAAGGCATTCGGGACACGGATGATCGTGTTTTGACGGAGACTCCACCCCAACTCTTCCATGCTAAACGGTACGCCGGATTGGTGGATCACTAACGGTTGTTTTTTCTGCTTTGCTCACACAAGGTGTCTGCTGCGGAGAAGACTGCTGTTCAGCGCCTTTTTCAGCGGTTGTGTTGCCTTTGCCGGGTAGCGTATTGCTTTCGGCTGAGGAGGAGCCCTCTTTCGGTGGAGCCGGTTTCCCTGAATCCTCTTTGGCCTTGCGCGCCAGATCCCTTTTTTCCTTCCGGTTGAGCAGGGCATAAAGGGTAATCGGGTAAAGCGGAAGAGCTACTACCGTGGCGATGACCAGCGAACCGACGAGTAAAGGACCAAGGGTTTCGCCTCCGAGCTGCTTGAGTGTGGTCAAATAACCCAACCGCTCCTTGTCTATCCAGAACTGATCCATGTTCTCTTCGAAGTTCCCGAATGTCCATATCTCCACCCCTAACAGCTTGCCGCCCAGCCAGTAGTAGGCATAATACAAGGGAAGCACGGTGACGGGGTTAGAAATCCAGATGAGAATGACACCTATCAGCCGGTTCGCGCGAATCAGGGTGCCTATTATGACAACAAGAATCATCTGAACGGACACGGTCGGCGTCAGGGCGATGAACATCCCCAGAGACACGCCCAAGGCGATCGAATGGGGAGTATCATTGATCGTAAAAACCGGCTTTACGAACTTGTTATAAAGAAAACGCAACAAAGGCTTCATCGAGAAAGTCTCTTCCCTTCAGCTTACCACTTTTTCTTGCTCTTGTTGTCGTTGTACCACTTCTGCCACTCGGGCGCGGATTCGAAACTCCTCAGGGTAAGCTTCTGCAGCGCATCGTTGAAAGAAACCTCAACGATTATCAACCTGTCCCTGAACACCGTGTTCTTGGGGTTCGCTAACACTTGCGAAGACAGGTACGAATACACCTTGACAAGCTCCTCCACGACCTTCTTCCGGTCCTTCAGCTCAAGCTCGCCGAAATAGGACAAGGCTTTGCAGGCAGCCTTGATCATTTCGCCGTCATCTTTCCAAAGGAGCTTTTCGAGGGTTTTGAGCGCGGCCGGATCCTTGGTGAAACCCATCGCTTCGATCACAAACAGCTTCACCTGCTTACAGTCGCTAACCTCTTTCAGGTTGTCGTTGTCCTTCGGTTCCAACCCTTTGCAATCGAGCGCATACTCCAGGGCGTCAAGTCCGTATTTCCCCATTCCGGAAAGGCATGCGGCCCCGGTCTTTTGAAACGAACGGTCATCCACCGGCGGCTTTATATCAAAACCCTTCCGGATGATCTTAACGATCTTCTTCTGGTCGGTCGACTTTATCTTCTTGTGTTTATAAGCCGCGTCGAGCTCTTCATATACCGCGACTATCTTCACCGCATCCCGGCTTTTCCTGTTCTTGTACTCTTTCTCCAGCACTGAGCAAAGCTCACGCACATCCGGAAGCTTGACTTCGGATGGTTCGTCCTGTGCCAGCAACAAAGACGACGAAGTCAATAAACAGAAAACCAGACATGCAATTGTAAGAGGTGGAAGGAAGGTTGCTGCTTTTTGGCCGGCCATTGTTTCGCTCCAAAAACATCTGGTAAATGATACATCTCATGAAAATTATACGTATTACGTTATTATGATTTATTATGATATTTTCGTCGGATGATGCAACGACTTTTTGAAGAGCGATACCGTATCGAGACTCGAAATGATACAAAACATCCGGTCATTTCTAGATCATCTCGCAAAGGAAAGAAACTTCTCTCCCCACACATTGAGGAACTACGGAGTCGACCTCCATCAGTTCATCACTTTCCTTGAAAAGGCGCAAATCCGCTCCTTTTCGGAGATAGACCAGCTGGTACTGCGCGAATTCCTCTCATCACTTAAGGAGGGCAAAGGGGAAAAACGAGGGTGTGCGCCTTGTACGGTTGCCCGCAAGCTGTCCTCCATCAGGACCTTATTCAAGTTTCTCATCCGCAAGGGAGTGATAAATAGCGATCCGAGTACGCTTGTCCGCGCGCCCAGACGCAGCAGGAGACTTCCTCCATTTCTGACAGAAGAAGAGGTAGAGACCCTGCTGAACACACCGGATAATGAAGGTTTTATAGGACTGAGAGACCGTGCCATACTGGAGGTGTTCTACTCCACGGGGATGCGGGTCAGCGAGGTTGTGGGTTCCGACCTTCCCGACATGAACCTGAGTAACGGGTTCATCAGGGTGCGAGGCAAGGGCAGAAAAGAACGCCTGTGTATGCTTGGCCCCCCGGCTGTTGCGGCTGTCCGCGCCTATCTCCCGACCAGAAAAAAGCTGATCATGAAAAGAACCACCTCCTCGGGGCAGGCTCTTTTTCTCAACCAGCGGACAGCATACAGGATCACCGATCGGAGCATCGGCAGAATTCTCAAAGGCTACCTGGTGCGCGCCGGCCTTTCTTCCAGGCATTCGCCACATTCATTGCGGCATTCATTCGCCACCCATATTATGAACAGGGGCGCCAACCTGCGAGAGATACAAGAGCTGCTCGGGCACAAGAGAATCACCTCGACACAGATTTACACGCACCTGAACATTAACCGTCTGCAGGAGGTTTACGAGAAGGCACATCCAAGGTCAACGATCACTCATTCCTGACAAGGCTGGCCTGCCAATACTCGGTACGGCGGCTTATCAAGGATTCCAGAAGCGGATTCCCTTTGGGAAGCGCCTCGATCGCAAGGCTTTCTATCTTGGCAGCCTGCGCGAAATCACCTGTCCCGGCATATGCCTTTGCCATGACATCCAGCACTCCGGGGTGGCCCCAGTCCGTCATCTCCGCTAGACGATGGCTCAATGACAGGGCCTTTTCAGGGGATAGTATGCCTTTCACCCCTGATTCGGTGCACCTTTTCGCGGTTTCGTAGAGAACAACGGGATCATGAGCGTCCTTCTCCTCCAGCAGCCTGAAATAGAACAGGGCCCCCATGCTATCGCCTTTGTTTTCGTACAGGGTAGAAAGTGAAGCCAGGACATTCGGGGATCGTTCACCGAGGCAAAAAGCCTCCATGAACAGAGAGAATGCCTCTTCTTCACGCTCCATCCGCATGAAGATTTCTCCAAGCGTGACAATGGGTTCGACTGCCTGCCTGCCTGTTATGCGTATGATCCTCTTGTATTCCCGCACCGCTTCAAAAACCCTGCCTTCATCAAGGAGAGTCTCCGCAAGAACCGTGCGGGCTTCGCAAGGAGCCCCGCCCATGGCGATGGCAAGCTCAAGCTGATTGATGGCTTCTTCCTTTTTGCCGGCCATCCGAAAAGCAAACCCCAGCTTCGTCCGAACATTCCCAAGGTTCGGATCAATGTTCAGCGCCAGTGAGTACGATTTGATGCAAGGCTCCATCTCCCCGACGGTCAGGTACAGATCACCCAGGTGTGCATACACACCGGGATCCCAGACTCCCGCGTTCTCGTTCAGCATTGCCGCTTCGAGAAACGCGTCCTCTGCTCGATAATAATCGTATGACATAAAATGGAGTATACCGAGGTTCACGAAGGCCTCGGCCAGATCAGGATCGAGCTTGATTGCTTTCTTGAAACAGCTCTCCGCTTCCACCGGTTTGTTCTGCTCCACTAGAGTTGATCCCAGGTTGCTGTGGATGGATGCGTTCTGCGGCTCATGCAGGAGAGCGCTCCTGAAATATTCCTCCGCCTCCGCTGTGTAGCCGTTGATATACATCAGCTTCCCCAGGCAGTTAAAACCTTCCCCCTTCCGCGGATCCCCATCGATATAAAGCTCGAAATCACTTTTGGCCAATTCCATATCCCCCATTCGAAGATGGCAGATGCCTCGAATGAGGTATGCCTCGATGCAGGGCGGAGTCAATGAGATGGATCGGCTGAAGTGCTCAATTGCCTCGGCAGCCTCGTTTTTGTAAAAACACAGAACTCCGAAAAGAAACTCCCTTTCGGTTTCCGCATCACCTGACATCTGCTCCAAATCGATCCCCTTCAAGAGATCGATGCAGAGCTCTTCACCCGCCTGTGCTCGTGCGGATGAATGTGGGAGACCGGTAAGGCCGGCGAGAAGACAAAAACCTGTAAAAAGCGTCCGTCCTGCAACAGATCTACAGCAAAACCACGTGCGGAGGAACCACAGATAACGTAAGATCATTTTTTTTCCCCATTCCCCAAGAGGGTGTTTAAAACCCTCGCTAATGCCTGTCCTGCCTTTATGGCCAAATATTCTATCGTCTTTATATGTTTATTTATTAATACCTTCACCACCCAATGTTTATTTGTTTGTTTTGTAATATTAGTATTTTTTGTATTTTTAGCTCAAATAGAACCTCCCTTTTCCGATAATAATATCGGACATGATATCGGAGCTTTCGAATTTGAGGAAGTCCGGATAGTTTCGTTCTATTAGAAAAGTCGTTTGATTCAGCACCAAGGGCAAAGACACCGAGCCGACTTTGCAACCGCCGCATATCCGGACTCCCGCTGCTGGGAGGGTAAACGATGTGCTTGCTGGGAAAAATGACTCCTGGTACATGCGTATCATCAGCGGCTGCGACACACCACGTCTCCTCCCATCCCATTCACGATCAAAACCTCTTTCATCCCTCATATAAATTCGTTTTGAGATTGTTCGAAGCCGCTCTCGTGGAGGGTAAAATGAAGAAGCTGATCTTTCTGGTACTTTTACTTTTGACTATCGCCTTTTGTTTCAGCGCCTGCGTGGACATCGATGAAGCGTTGCCTCATTACGGCATGCAAAGCAGCGGTCAGTAGAAGTAGCCGATCCCGGCTTAAAAAAAACCGAAACCAGTCGGGTTTTGAAGTCCTGTTGAAACCGGATCCAGAAAAAGAGGATTGAAAAGCCGCTATCGAGGTTCCTTGAACCGCTTGACAACCGCGGTTTTCTCTGCAAACCGCCTCAAACACACAGCCGAGGCTGTGCTGCCAATTGCAATTCAGCAAATATTATATGAGACAATAATCACTTCTTTTTAATATAATAGTCCCAAACGCCTGCGCGGTTGTATGAGCTTTCTGATCTTTGATTGTTTATGGGAGCATCAGTCATGCTTCCCAAGCGTTTTCTACACTACGAAGTGATCGACAGGGTCTTCTCCTCCGGAATGTCGGAGGTATACAAGGTCAGCAACCTGAAGCTGGCCGGCAGGGTGGAGGCTCTGAAGCTTCTTTCCGAAAAACACCGCAAAAACAAAGACGTTTACCAGCGGTTCCGCCAGGAAGCGGAAATCTTATCCTCGCTCAACCATCGCTGCATACCGGTTATCTACGAAATCAACGAATTCAAGAGCCGCCCTTTCATTACCATGGAGTTTGTGGATGGAAAGTCGTTGCTGGATCTGACGGAATACAAGATCCTCTCCCTGGGAAGGGTCATCGCGATCTCCCTGGAAGTCATCTCCGCGCTCAACGAAACCCACAAAAGGAGCATCATACACCGCGACCTCAAGCTCTCGAACATCATGATCACGCACGAAGGAGAAGTGAAGATCATCGACTTCGGCCTGGCTGCAGCAGGCTGGAACACTCCGGAAAAAGACGAGGGTGTAATAATAGGAACCGTTCCGTACATGTCTCCCGAACAGACCCGAGGAGAGCGCCTGGACCAGAGGACCGACATCTTCTCCATGGGGATCTGCCTGTACGAGCTTCTTTCAGGCCGCCTGCCTTTTTTTGATCCCGACGCAAGCGAAATCATCCGCCGCGTTCGCAAGGAACGGCCGCGCTCCATCCGGGAACAGCGCCCCGAGGTGCCCGATCTCCTGGAAAAATGCGTGTTCCAGTGCATCGAGAAGGAGCCCGACAAGCGCTTTCAGAACCTGGACGACCTCGCATCGGTCCTCGACGAAGTCGAAAGCTATCTCAAGGAGCGCGGTGAGACCGCCTCCGGCGAGGAAGCGTCCAGAGGCAGGATGGACACCCTCACGATCGACATGGTCTCGAGGGAGCATGAGTACGGCCTTCTTGCACAGGCCTATTTCCGCTCGATCTCGGGCAAGGGCACAACTGTCTTTATCCAGGGGGAGGCCGGTGTCGGAAAAACCCGGCTCATCGAAGAGTTCGCCAAACAATGCTCCTCTTCACAGATTTACATGGCATCAGGCCAGGCTCACCCCGGGGTGACCATACCTTACAGGCCCGCGGCCGAAGCTATCCGCTACCTTCTCCTGTCCTGCGGCGTGGTGACAGACAAGGAGATCGGGGAGTTCATTGACACAAGGCACGGCCATGGATCGGTCCAGAGCAAAATCCTCAGATCGTTTCTTCTTTATACCCCTTCCAAAAACCTGGAAATCGCAGCGCGCGAAAACCTGTTCGACACGGTCTCCGACCTCCTTGCGGGATTCGCAAAGCGCGCACCGCTCGTCATTATCCTGGAGAACATACACTGGGCTGACCGAGCCACGCTCGACCTGATCATGCACCTCACGGAAAGCATAAAAGGCCGGCGCATAATGCTCGCCGCGACCTTTCGCACGAGTGAACCGGGAAAAGAGCCGGGCTATCCCATGAAGCTATTCGAGGGAATCACCGAAGCCGGTGAAAAAAGCGGGAATGCGGTGCTCATTAACCTTGCCCGGCTGAACAGGGAGGAAACAGAAAATCTGATCAACTTCTATTTTCCGGGCAACAGGTTCAACAGAGCTTTCCACAAGCGCATTTTCGACGACTCGGACGGCAACCCGCTCTTCATACTGGAGCTTTTGAAGCTTTTCGCCCGCTTGGGAATCGTGTCCCGGGGCAAAGACGGCTGGGTCCAGTCCAAGGGCAAGGAAGATTTTCCCGTGCCCACCCGGATCCATGACCTGATTACGAGAAGGCTCGGCAGCCTCGGCGAGAAAGAGATGCGGGTGCTCGAAGCCGCCGCGGTCGAGGGGGTAACTTTCACCTCCGGTTCGGTCTGTTCGCTGGTCGGGATAGATCGCCTGACCGTTTTGAACATCCTGCGCTCGCTGTGGCGCCAGCACCTCATCGACCTGAAAGGTGAATCGTACAGGTTCAATCCGCCGCTTGTTCGGGAAGTTGTCTACCGGAGGATGATGCCGGAGCTCAAACGCGAGTACCACAGGTCTCTGGCCGATCTTTACACCGACTCGCCTCCGCCCGGCAAGGGTTACTCAGCCGATATTGCGCGACACTTTCACCTCGGCGGCGAGGTGGATGAGGCCATCAAGCACTACATGACCGCCGGATTTTCCGCGTTGAACCTTCACGCTGACATGGAAGCGCTCGAGTACTTTGACAGCGCCCTGGAGCTTCTGGAAAAAACGCCTTTAGGGCCAGGGGTCAAGACCGCGATGGACATCCATCTGAACCGGTCGGAAATCTTCATCAGGATGGGAAAACCCGAAAAAGCGCGTGACGCTGCCGACGAGGCCATGACCCTGGCCCAGGCAATGGGGCTCGATAGTGACATGGGAAGCATCTTCAGGATCATGGGAAAGATCTGCCACCTGAACGGCAACCCCAAAGAAGCGGAATCTCATCTGGAGAACGCGCTTTCCCAGATACGGTCGTCATCGGAAAAAGCGGAAATCCTCAACCTGCTCGGATTGACAGCTGAAAACCGCGGAGATCACAAGACAGCCATGAACTGTTTCACGGCATCGCTGGCGGTTTCCAGGGCGGAAGAAAACCGCCTAAGAGAGGCCCAAACCCTGAACAACATGGGAAGGACCTTCCTCAACAAGGGAGGTTACAGCGCCGCGCTCGCCCGCTTCAAAAAAGCGCTCGAGATCACGGAAGAAATCGGGGACCGTCGCGGAACAGCGGTGAACACCAACAACGTCGGGATCCTGCTGAGGCGCATGGACCGGCTCGAACAGTCCCTGAAGCTCCTGTTTCGCACTGTCCGTGTCTTTAAAGAGATCCGCTATCCGAACGGAACAGCCAACACTCTGCGAAACATCGGGACCGTGTTCCTGGCAATGGGTGAACGCAAGAGGGCGGAGAAGTATATCCTGAAAGCCAACAGGATTTTCGAACAGATATCGAGCCGGCACGGCGCCTCGATCTGCCAGATCAGCCTTGGCAACATCCTGTCGACAGCCGGTGAAGTGGACAAGGCGCTCGAGCACATAGCAAGATCCCTGGACCTGGGCGAAAACATCAGCTACCCGCGGATCATTGCATACGGCCTGGCCGGCAGGGGATCTCTCGAACTCAACCTGGGATTGATCAAGGACGCGGGAGAAAGCCTCGAAGCCGCATTAAAAGCTGCGAAGGAATGCGGGGATCTCTACCTGATTGCCACAATACTAGGTCACATGGGCTTGACCCGGTACATCGCAGGCAGAAACCGGGAAGGGGCAGCCATCATGCAAAGCGCGCTGATCGCATCGGAAAAAAGCGGGGATCCTGTGGCCCTGCGCGAGACCCTGTTCTTTCTTTCCAGAACAAAGCTCATGGAAGGCCAGGCCGACCTAGCGGAAAAACATTTCATCAGGGGCTCCACTTACATCTCCCGAAACGCCCGGTCATCGCGGAAAGCGGCTCTGTACCTCGAATCAGGACTGCTGGAATATCACCGCAAAAGGCCGCTCCAGGCATACCGCAAGCTCGAAACATCTTTCAACCTGCACAGGGAGATCGGACACTCGTTCAAAATGTTAGAGTGCCTCCACGGCCTCTTCGCCGCCCTGGCCGAACTGAATATGAATGAAAGGCTAAGACAGTACGCACCGGTGAAGGAAAAGCTGATGCAAGCCCTGGAAGCCAGCATTCCATCTCCCGGGCAGCAAGCGGTGTTCAGGGAATACCATGACGGGTGGGGGGCTTTGGGGTTTATGAAGAGGTAGCATAAGAGTCCGTTGAAAAAGTGCTTCGTAAGCGAGGCCGAGTCATTTTGCCCGAGGTCAAGGCGCGAGACCGCAGGCGAATCAGTGGATTCGTTGAGGATCTCGCAACGCAGAGATCGGGCAAAAGGGCCGGCCGTAGCCGATCTGACTTTTTCAACGGGCTCATAAGGTTCAAGGGTTGTGGAGAGGGCGAATAATTATTCGCCCTCTTGGCATATCATTTCGGGAACAGGCCATAAAATTGTTCATCCGTGTCCATCCGTGGTTCTCTTCTTCTTCTTTCTTCCTCTGCCTCCTCTTCCTAAAGCCTAACCCCCATCCCTCTCACGGCGCGGCTGCTTTTTCAAACGCTCGACCTCCTCCCTCAGCATGCGAATCTCCTGGTGGAGCTTCTCGATTTCGTGGATGAGCACGTCTTCGAGCGCTTCCTCTTCATCCTCTTCCCACTCTTCCTCATCTTCGTCTTCCTCTTCCTCGCGATGTCCGCGCCTATCGTAGCGCGTTTGCAGCTCGCGCTCCATTTTCACGGCCATCCGAAAGAGCTCTTCAGCCTCTTCGTCACGCCCCTTTGCCTTGGCAGCGTCGGCTTCCACGTAAAGGTGCTGTGCCTCCATCTCCAGGTGCCGCCGCTCCTGCTCGCGGTATTTCTCCTCTATTTCGCGATGAACCTCTTCAGCCTCTTTGTAGAGATCGTGGGCACGCTCGTGCTCCCCTTCCGCCTCAACTGCTTCCGCTTTCCGGTGAAGCGCAGCAGCTTCGGCCTCCATCTCCTCTATCTCGTTCTCGAACTCCATACTAACGGTTCTTCGTTCGAACATCATGGTCAATTCGTGAATCTCGGCACGAAGGTAGTCCGCCTCTTCTCCATCCCCTCGATCTTCCGCTTCATCAAGCATATCGTGGAGCCTGTCGATCTCCATTTCGATTTCTTCGTGTCTTCTCTCCTCCATCATGCGCCCGCGTTGTTTGAACTCTTGTACGAGCTCCTCAGCCCTGGCCCGGGTCTCGTCCGCCTCTTCCCACCGCTCCTCTCTTTCGAGCTGCTCCGCCTTTTCGAAAAGTTTGCGAAACTCCATCTCCATCATCGCGGCCTCGAAATTCCCGCGAGCCTCGGAAAGCCAGTGCTCAAGCGCCTTTGCCTCGGCACGGAACCGGTCAGCCCTTTCCCCTTCCCCTAGCATGTCCGCGTCTTCAGCCATGTCGCGCAGAGTTTTCATCTGCGCCTGCGTCTTCTTCAGTCTCATCTCCATCCTTTTGAGCATTATGGCGCGCAGCTCACCTGCCAAACGCTCCCCCTTGCGCCTGACCTTTTCCGCTTCCTCGTGCCGCCCCTTCCTGTTCAAGAGCTCCGATTTCTCGAAAAGTTCCTGGATCTTGAACTCCATCTCCTCCATCTCTTCCTCACCGCGCATCCCATCGTCATGCAGACGCTGGCGATTCCTGAACTGCTTTCCATCAGGATCCCCGGATCGATCAAAGCGGTCATCCTGGCAAAACGCCGGAGCCGACAGGATCAGGACAGATGCCATGAAACAGACTGCTGCTCTTCTCATTTTCGTTTCCTCCGTTACTTTTGGGTTTATTTCGATCGGTTTCCGTGCCCACGGGCATGGCGTTCATGAACAGGTAGTCAATGTCTTCGAGTTTCCTTTTCAGTGTGTCGAGGCTCCTTTTCAAACTCTCGCTGCTTTGTGAATATCCGGCGAGCTTCCCGAGGCGGGTGATCTTCAGCTCCAGCAGCATTGCCCGTGCGAGAAGCGCCTCCACCCCCGCCTTTGGGCGCAATGTTGAAGAGCCCCCTTCCGCAACATCTCCCCTGTTCGAAAGACCGGGCTTTTGCCGGGGCGGAAAAAAGATAAACGCGCACGCGAGAACCAAGACAGCGGCGGCGCACGCTGCAAAACCCGGCATCATCCGCTTTCGCCGAAAGAGCGCCGCCCTGCGCGCGGACACATCCGCAAGTGAGAGCACCGGACCGTCCATGCTCGCCGGAGCCTTTTTCGGTCTCAGCTTCAAAAGCGTGTCGAGAACCTCTTTATCGTTCATGAATCGCAATCCCTTTCAGCTTTTCCTTCAGTTTGTCGCACGCATACCTGTAACGCGAGGCTACCGTGTTTACACTCACCCCTGTGAGCCCTGCGATCTCAGCGAACGTCATCCTGTCATAGATCTTGAGCACCACTGCTTCTCGCTGCTCCGCGGGAAGCTCGAAAAGCGCCCCGCTCACACGGCTGCAGGTTTCCTTTTGAGGATAGAGATCCTTTTCTTCCGCCGGTACCTCGAAAAGCTCGGCACTGTCGCCTTGCCGGGCATCCTTCCCGGACCTGTGTTTACGCATGGCATCAACAGCGCGGGACCGGACAACGCTGAGAAGGTAACTCCTGAAAGAACCCCTGGGCTCGTACCTGTCTGCTCTTTCAATGAACACCATGAACGCCTCCTGAACGGCTTCCTCCGCGGCATGGCTGTTCCCCAGAAGAGCCTGGGCATAAAAATAAGCGCGATCCTTGTGTCGGGCATACAGCTCGCCGAATGCGCTTGAGCCGCCTTGCTTGAACGCCTTGATCAGGTCGTTGTCGCTTTCCACGCTGTGTTTCACGCCTTTAAAACGAAAACAGGGCCGGGGTTTGTTTAAAAAAATCCGCGTTAATCCGTGTCCATCCGTGGTTCTCTTTCTTCATCCAGTCTACAGCCTCAAGTCTCCGCCTTCTTCCACAAGCATCAACTGCAAAATTTCACCCGATGAAAATTTTCTTCGGGCTCGGTAGGTAGGCTTTTGGAGGGACGGCTTCCACCGCGTTGAGGCCGGATCAGAACGAGAGCTTCAGGTCGAGCTGGAACCGCTCGTACTCCTTGCGGTCATGATGGGACAGAGCGGTATCGACCATGAAGTAGGTAAGAGCGAGTTTACAGTTTTTGGCGAGCATGTAGCCCACGTTGAACTCGTGGCCCTTTGCATCCGTGCCTCCGCCGGCGAAATCGGAGTCGGAAAACGCACCGACCACGGAGTTTTCTTCGTGGTTCTTCCACTGGTAGCGAAAATCCCAGCTTCCGGGCTCCTTGGCCTTGCCCACCTTGATCCCCGCGAGATACCCCCTGTTGTCATCATCGGCCGCGATGTTCTCAACGAGGTTTCCGAAGAGGTGAACCGGCAGATCCATCACCTCGAAGGCGTACTCTCCGAAGAGCTCAAGCTCGTCGTAGTCTTCCTCGTAACGGTCCGTGTTCGGTACATTCGTGTTTCCCTTGAAATCGGCGTCATCGATGTCGTCGTCATCTTCATCGTATTTGTGATCGAACACGGTTTCGCCCTCGATGTTCGTGTAGTCGTAGAAGCCCGCGCCCACCGTGAGGCTGTGATCCCGGATCGGAATCAGGCTCCCGAGCTGGCCGCCGAACATACCCGTGTCAGCTCCTGACTTGTTCTCGCGAAGGTAGAAACCGCCGGCATTGGCGAAAAGTTCGAGGGCTCCCAGGTCCTTGGACAGTTCCAAGGCGATCCCCTCCGGCCTGAGGTCCGGATCCCATAGGAGCTCGCTCTTCGACATGACCGCGAAAGGGGTCTTCATCTTGCCCCCGATGAGGTTCAGGCTCACTCCGTCTTTCCTGTCCGTGAAGGGGTGAAAATCGAAGTAGGCGCAGTCAAAACGGACCGACACACCGCTCCATCCGTCGCCGAGGGTCTCGTTCGTTGAAACGGGGTTTTCATTGGTGGTGGCGAGCTGAATGCCCACGTCGACCAGGTCGTTGACTTTCGCGCCGGCGAAGAGGCGCGCGCGGATCCGGTTGCGGTTGCGATGGGAGTTCCCCTCCTCGTCGATCATCTCGTACCGGTAGCGAAAGTCGCCCTTGAAGGTGAAACGGTCGAGCCAGGAGGGGTAGCTTTCCTTTTGTCCCTTCTCCAGCTCCGCGACGCGCTCGGCAAGATCTTTGACTTTGCCGTCGTACTGAAGCAGGCGGTTTTCCAGTTGCTCCCGCGAATAGAACGAAAGTGTATCGGTGTCATCGCCCGATACGCCCTGCTTCCGTTGAAATTTTTCCTCTTCCGCACCGGCCAACTCTACCGGTAAAAAGATTGCTGTCATCAATCCCAGTGTCAAAATGAACTGTTTTGTCGTCACTTTTGTTACTCCTTACATTTTATTTTTGTCACAGAGATCCGAACTCGCTTGACAGCATAAATTCGCTTTGTGAGGAATGTGTTAGGAGGTTGTTAAAATTCAAAAAATCATGCCGGTAGAAGAATAGTGAAAACGCTCCCCTCACCCGGCCGGCTCCTGACCGAGATGCGGCCGCCGTGGCCCTGAGTAATGTGCTTTGCGATTGCCAGGCCCAGACCGGTTCCGCCCAGTTCGCGGCTCCGGACCTTGTCCGCGCGGTAAAAACGCTCGAAGAGCCGAGGCAGGTGTTCATCCGCGATCCCGCAGCCCCGGTCGCTGACACTTATGGCGACACCGCCTTCGGAGGCTTCGGCAATTATCCGCACAGCGCTTCCCGGTTGGCTGTACTTGATCGCATTGTCTACGAGATTGATCACGGCATGTTCCAGGAGAGGGGTGTTGATCCGGGCCCGCAGGCTTTCGACACACTCGACCACGAGCTCGATGCCCCCGGCCGAGCCCAGCTCGCGGCAGGATCGGACTACTGCCTCGAGCACGTTGCGTACCGGGGCATCTTCGAGCGCTATCTCGTTTCGCTCCGATTCCAGCTCGATCCGCGAGAGGCTCAGCAAGTCGTCGACTATGGCCGACAGGCGATCGGCGTGCCGTCCGATGATTTCCAAAAAACGGTCGGCGTCTTCAGGATCGTTGACGGCGCCGTCGACCAGGGTTTCCACCGAGCCCTTGATGGAGGTTATCGGTGTTTTTAGCTCGTGCGACACATTGGCCACGAACTCGCGCCTGAGGTTCTCGAGCTTCCTCAGCCGAGTGATGTCGTTGAGCACAACCAGGGCCCCGATGCGCATTTCGCCTTCACCGAGCAGAACCGTCCCGTGCGCGTTGACCAGCCGGTCGCGCGTGTCCCCGAGGAGAATCTCGCTCTCGATCGGTTCCCTGCTCTTCAACGCCCGCGAGACGAACCGCTGCAGCTCCGTGTTGCGGACGGCTTCCTGGATCGTTCGCCCATTCATCTCTGAGGGGTCGATTTCAAGCATCCGACCGGCGGCCCGGTTAATGTTTATCAGGCGCTCATCGCAGTCCACGGCCAGGACCCCTTCGGTCATGCTCGTGAGAATGGCGTTCTGCTCGTTTCTCTTCTCGAGAACCAAGCGGATCCTCTCGTCCAGGCGGTCGGCCATGGTGTTCAGGGCCTGTGCCAGGCTCCCGATTTCGAGCGAATCGGGTACCTCAAGGCGGTGCTTCAGATCGCCTCCGGCAAAGCGCTCCGCTCCCTGCCGCATCTCCTCGAGGGGACGGCTGATATAACGCGACACGGCCAGGCTGATGGCAGCCGCCAGTATGGCTATGGCAAGCCCCCATAGCACGATGTTGGTGTAGAGGTTGCCGAGCGCCCCCTTGACGGATGCGAGCGAAAGCGAACTCCTGACCACGGCCGCAATCCGGCCTTTTGCCTCCACAGGAACGGCGACGTACATCATGTTCTGATCGAGCGTGTAGCTGAACCGCGTGGCAGTGCCCGTACGCCCGGCGAAGGCCTCGCGGATCTCGGGGCGGTCGGCATGGTTGTCCATGGCAACAGGCTCTTTCCTGGAATCGCCGAGAACGATCCCGTCAGGCCCGATCACCGTGATCCTGGTGGCCGATGCTTCGCCGCACTCCCGGCAGAGATCGGCCACGGCGTTCGAGTTGCCATCCGCAATTTCCGGCGCGATCAGGCAGCTCGCCAGGCGGGCCCGCGCCTCCAGGTCCGCAGCGACATCATCAAAGTAAAACTCCTTGAACGTGCGGGAGCCGATCCAGGTGACGGCCGTCAACGAGATGAGAGTGATGAGCAGGTAGGATGGATAGAGCCTCCATATGAGCCTTTTGCGCGCCATGTGCTACTCCCTGAACCGGTAGCCGATGCCGCGGATGGTCTCGATCCTCTTTCCGGCCGGGCCGAGTTTCTTGCGCAGCCCGGTGATCTGGACATCCACCGAGCGGTCGGTAACGATATGGTTTTCGCCCTGGACGCCGTCTATGATCTGGTAGCGGCTGAAGACCCAACCCGGCCGGCGCGCCAGGAAGTGCAGGATACGGAACTCCGTCAATGTCAGCGTAACGGTTTTGTCTTTGAGCCGGACCTCGTGGCGGCCGGGATCTATCACCAGGTCGTTGAAGGTGAGGGTTGAGCTTTCTCCTGTGGGCGGCGCTGCGCGCCGGCGCAGCACGGCTTTCACGCGTGCCACCAGAACCCGCGGGCTGAAGGGCTTTGTAACGTAGTCGTCCGCGCCGAGCTCGAGGCCGGCCACGATATCAGCCTCCTCCCCCTTGGCAGTGACCATTACGACAGGAAGGTTACGGTTTTCCTCGGACGCCTTCAGGGTCCGGCAGACCTCCAGGCCGTCCACACCGGGGAGCATCAGGTCAAGCAGTACCAGGTCAAAAGACTGCCCGGCGGCGGCTTTCAGCGCGTCCTCTCCGGACGTGACGCCGAATACATTGTACCCCTCGCGGTGCAGGTTGTATTTAACCAGCTCCAGGATGTCCTTCTCGTCTTCCACTATGAGTATGTTTTTCTTGGCCATCAATGCTCCCCGAATATTCAACGGTTGTTTCATGATAGAAAAACCGCTCAAAAGGTCAAGGTTCTCCGCCTTCCGCGCCATGGCGGATTATTCGGCCTTCGATCATGTAGATCACGTCTTCGGATATATTGGTGGCCAGGTCGGCGATCCGTTCCAGGTGCCGGGAGACCAGCAGCGGCAGGATGAGACCGTCCAGATCGGATTGAGCGGCAGCGAGCCTTTCCCTGACCTGATGAAGCATGTTCTTCTTGATGGCGTCCACGGCGTCGTCGTCGGCGAAAACGCCGCGCGCGATCTCAGCGTCCAGGTTGACCAGGGCGTCGAGGCTTCTCTTCAGCATGGACCGGGCCCTGACTGCCATCTCCTCTATGTCTGCCTTTAGATCCGCCGGGATTTGCACTCCCCTTCCGGAGACCAACGTTTCTGTCCGCTCCGCGATGTTCACGGCCAGGTCACCGATGCGTTCCAGATCGTTATTGATTTTGAGCACCGAGACGATGAAGCGCAGATCGATGGCCACGGGCTGGTGGAGGGCGAGGATCTTCAGGCAATCATCCTCGACCTCGATCTCCCTTGAGTCGACATCCCGGTCCCGGGCGATGACCCCGGCTGCCAGGTCTTTGTCCCTATCACGGAAGGAGTTCACCGCGTCGCGGACGCTCTCCTCCACCATCGAGCTCAGGGCCAGGATTTTCTTTTTCAGCTTGTCGACGTCTTTTTTCAGATGCTGGTGCATGACGGTTTCATTCCTAATAACTGCCCGGGCCCTACCCGAAGCGACCGGTAATGTAATCCTCGGTCTGTTTCTCGACCGGATTGGTGAAAATCGTTTTCGTGGGGCCGAACTCGACGATGCGCCCCTTGTAGAAGAAGGCCGTGAAATCGGAAACTCTTGCGGCCTGCTGCATGTTGTGTGTGACCAGGACGATTGTGAACTTTCGTCTCAGGATTGCAATCAGCTCCTCGATCTTGGCGGTGGCCACGGGATCGAGTGCCGAACAGGGCTCGTCCATCAGCAGAACCTCCGGTTCGACAGCGATGGCGCGGGCGATGCACAGCCTTTGCTGCTGGCCGCCCGAAAGGGCTGTGCCCGGTTTGTTCAGCTTGTCGCTGACCTCGTCCCAGAGTGCCGCCCGCCGGAGAGCGTCCGTTACGCGTTCCCTCTGCTCGCTCCTGTTCAGGCGGTAGTGGAGCTTCAGGCCGTAGGCAACGTTGTCGAATACGCTCATTGGGAAGGGAGTGGGCTTCTGGAAAATCATGCCCACCTTCTTGCGTAGATCGAGTAAATCCACGTCGCCTGAAAGAAGATCGATCCCGTCGAGCATCACCTGCCCGTCGGCCCGTTGGTCGCGGTATAGCTCGTAGATCCGGTTATACACGCGGATGTGGGTCGACTTGCCGCACCCGGACGGGCCGATTATAGCTGTCACCCGGTTCGGGGGAATGTCGATGTTGTTGTCGATGAGAGCCTGTTGGCGGCCGTAGTAAAAGTTCAGGTTCCGGACCGATAGCTTTACAGCTGCGGCGCCGTCTCCTATGTCCGTAAGGTCCGCTGCCGTGGCTGCCGAGGGCAGGGGAACATTCGGGTCATCACGAAGCAGAGCATGGTTATCCATTTTTACTTTTTCCTGTTCCGGCCGCGAGCCTGGCGCAGACCGTCATTACAAGGATTCCCGCCGTGATCAGAAGCGAGGCTCCCCAGGCCATCTCCTGCCAGTCGGCGTAGGGCGACATGGCATAGTTGAATATGGTAACGGTGAGGTTGCCTGTCGGTTCGGCCGGGGAATGCATCCAGTAAGGGCTGTTCAAGGCTGTGAACAGAAGCGGCGCGGTTTCACCGCTCACGCGGGCAACGGCCAGGATGACTCCGGTGAGCAGGCCTCCCCGGGCAGCCCTGAAAACGATTCCCAGGGTGATCTTCCAGCGCGGTGCTCCGAGAGCGAGAGCGGACTCTCGCAACTCGCAGGGCACCAGCTTGAGGATGTCCTCGGTGGTCCGCGCCACTATGGGCAACATGATGATGCCCAGTGCAACGGCACCCGCGTAGCCTGAAAAATGACCTGTTGGAATCACGAGCAGGGTATAGACAAAGACGCCGATGATGATGGACGGCACGCCCATCAGTGTGCTTGAAACAAAACGCACCAGGCCTGCGATGCGGCTGTTCTGTCCGAACTCCGCCAGGTAGACGCCCGCCAGCAGGCCTGTGGGGATTCCCATAAGAACGGCCGTTCCGGTTATGAGACACGTGCCCACTATTGCGTTGGCAAGCCCTCCGCCCGGCATTCCGGGCGGGGCGGGGAGCTCGGTGAAAAATGCCCAGTTCAGAGCGCCTGCGCCCCGCGCTGCCACCTCGACGAGAATCCATGCCAGCGCGGCGAGTCCCATGGCCGAGGCTGCGGCGGATGCGGCCTTGACGGTTCGGTCAGCTAAGCGTCGTACGGCCGGTGACCGGGTTCTCATGGCGATTTCTCCCCGGCCCGGTTCAGGCGGCGTAGCCACAAACGGGCGAGCACCTGAAAGAAAACGGTGATGACGAACAGCACCAGGCCGAGCTCCACCAGGGCGCTCAGGTATAACGGTTCTGATGCCTCGGTGAACTCGTTGGCCAGGGTGGACGCAATGCTGTTACCGGCCGCGAAGAGCGACGGTGAGATGTTGTGGTTGTTGCCGATCACGAAGGTGACGGCCATGGTTTCGCCAAGGGCCCGGCCGAGCCCGAGGAACGCGGCGCCCACGATTCCCTGCAGTCCGTGGCGGAAGCTGACACGCCGCGTCACTTCCCATGTGGTGCTTCCCATACCGTATGCGGATTCCTTTACCACCGGCGGAACCATCTTGAGCACGTCCCGTGTGATGGCGCAGATGTAGGGCAGGATCATGAGGGCCAGGATGACGCCGGCGGTGAGCATTCCGATTCCCATGGGCGGGCCATGGAAAAAAGGCAGGAAACCGAGGTATCGGCCGAGGAGCGGCTGTACATGCTCGGCCATGAAGGGGGCGAAGACAAAAAGCCCCCACATCCCGAAAATGATGCTCGGGACGGCGGCCAGCAGCTCGATGCCGCCGCCCACGATGCGGCTGAGGGCGGGAGGCGCCATCTCGACCAGGAAAAGGGCGATGGCCAGGCTCAGGGGAACCGCCAGGAGCATGGCGATGGCGGATGAGAGCAACGTTCCGAAGATGCTGCTGGCCGCGCCGAAGTTCTGCGTCACAGGATTCCACTCGTTGGAGGTAACAAAAGACAGGCCGAATTCGGCGATGGAGAGGTGCGAGTTCCTGAGAAGCTCGACCGCGATACCTGCCATGATTGCTACGATCAGCAGGGCGCAGAAAGCGGTCACGACCCGAAAGGCCTTATCGTCCCGTCCATTGCTTTTAATCCAGGCAGCGATCTTCACAACAAATCACCCTGTCTCTAATACACTCGATCACGGCCAGATGGGCTGTCCGGCCGCGGTGAGGATTTCCTTCCACTTGTTCTGCACACCATCCGCCACGGTGATAGGGATAGGGACATAGTGGAGCTCTTTTGCGATGTCCGCGCCGTGACGGTAGCACCAGTCGAAGAACCGAAACATGGCATTGGCCAGTACAATATCGGCCTGTTCCCTGTACACGATGATGAACGAGGCGCCCGTGATCGGCCAGCTGGCCGCACCCGGCTGGTCGGTGAGAACCATGTAAAACCCCGGGGCACTTTCCCAGTCGGCGTTCGCAGCCGCGGCCTGGAACGACTCAATGGTGGGAGATACAAAAGCTCCGGAGCGGTTCTTCAGGAGCGCGTGGGCCATCTTGTTCTGCAGGGCGTATGCGAACTCCACGTAACCAATGGAACCGTTCACGCGCTGTACGTAGGCGGCCACGCCTTCGTTGCCCTTGCCGCCCACGCCGACAGGCCAGGACACGGCCTTGCCCGTTCCGACTTTCTCGTGCCAGGCGCTTGATACCTTGTCGAGATAGTTGGTGAAGATCCAGGTCGTTCCCGAACCGTCAGCACGGTGAACCACGGTTACGGCCGTGTCCGGGAGTTCGACGCCCGGATTCGCCTTCACTAGAGCTTCGTCGTTCCAGTGCGTAATGTGGCCCATGAAGAGATCAACCAGAAGATCGGGGGCCAGCTTGAGCTCGCCCGGTCCTATGCCGGCGAGGTTGAGGATCGGCACCACGCCGCCGACGACCATGGGAAACTGGATGAGCCCGTTGGCATCCAGCTCCTCCTTCTTCATGGGAGCGTCCGAGGCGCCGAAGTCCGTGGTTTTCGCCTTGATCTGGGCGATTCCGCCGCCGGAGCCGATCGACTGGTAGTTGAGCTTTGTGCCGGTGAGACGCTGGTACTTGTAGGCCCACTGAGCGTAGACCGGATAGGGGAATGTGGCGCCCGCGCCGTTGATAGTAAGGGCCTTCTGATTGTCCTGATCGTTGTCCTCGGACGAGCAGGAAATGAGCAGGCAAACCAGCGCCGCAGTGACAACGGTTACGGTGAAACCTGAAGCAAATGATTTGAAATTCATGGTTATCCTCCAGTCATATTTTTCAAAACGATCTTCAGAAAGATACAGGAGGTATAGCCGTGAATTGTTAGGGATTAATGAGAATACGGTTAGTTTTTCCTCAACATCGGCCGGGCCAACAACGATATATTCCGGGAATTTGCTAAACGCAAAAGGATGCTTTCCGAACAAACACGCGGACAGAGTCCCAAGAAGCGAATCGGGAGAACCGCCGCACCGTTGGAAAGACAAGCGCTTGTCAAGCAACAGGATCCGGGCGGGGATTATTGTCCATCCGTGTCCATCCGCGGTTCTTTTTCTTCCTCCCCCTTCGAAGAAACCCGCCCGTCGTCGTCCGGATCGGCGGTTCGCGTACGGAGCGTCCTGAACATGTAGAGGATGTCCTTGAGCCCGCCGATCGTGAACCAGACCGTGACCGCGACGGATGCGGCGAACAGGAACCATGTGAACCAGTGCCAGATCCCGAGCCACGTCCCCACGGTGACCTCGTCCCCTGCATCCTCGCGCAGCAGGCACCAGCCCGTGCCCGCCAGGAAAAGCACTGTCCACAGGATGGGCCAGCCAACGGAGATGAGCGTGACCACCCTGTCCCAGCCGGTGAACTCGCGGTCCACGCCGAGCTTCTCGAGCCAGGTGCGCGCATCCTTGAACGATGTGTAGGACTCGCCCTTGACCGCGTGCTTTCCCCTGTGGAGCAGGCGGTCCATATCGTGTACCTTCCTCGGCCCGAGCAGGGAACACAGAACGTACATTCCTACCGATGACACGATCGCGATGAACGCCCATTCCTGCCCGTTCGGATGCTCGATCTCCTTGAAGACCTGCTTGAACAAAACCCCTGCGAGAGACACAACCATACCCGTAATCATAGCGGCCCACGCGCCGCGCGTGGTGCCCCGCTTCCAGTAAAGCCCGCCGATGATCACGGAGCCCGCACCGCCCACAAAGATAGATGCGGTCACAGCGCAGAACATGGTGATGAACTGGAGCTGCCTGAAGAGCAGGCTGAAGAAGAAAATGAAAACGGCAACACCAAAAATAGATGCGCGAAGGAGCCACAGATGCTGCTTCTGCGTGAACGGCTTTTTCCTGAACGGAAGTATGACATCCTGGATGAAGATGGAGCCCCACGAGTGGAGATAGGTGTCATGTGTGCTTATGAACGCGGCAAGCATGGCAGCGCACATCAGCCCGAGGAGCCCGGCGGGAAGCATGACAGCCAGCGCGTACGGCGTGCGGAGCTGGTTCTGCAGCGTCTCCGCCTCCTCGGGGGAGGACGCCTGGATCGAGCCGAGCGACTCGTGCACAGCCGCGGCCTGCGCGCTGAAATCCGGATGCTGCAGAAAGGTCCTGACTGCGAGCGGTGTGACGAGCGCGATGAGCAAAAGAACGCGGAACCGCCACCCGTTCAGGATGCCCGCCATCTTTGCCTCGTGCGCGTCCTTGGCGCAGCAGTTGTACCCCTGGGTTCCCTGCCACCCGAGAACTCCGTATACAGCAATAACAACGGAGATGAGGAAATACCAGATGTTGAAATGGTCCTGCTCTCCGATGTGAAACGGGTGTACCAGGGACTTCTCCTCAGGCGCCTGCAGCAGCACCTCGGAGATCTGGCTCCAATCGAATGTGCAGAGCATGAACGCGACCAGCACCGCGAAAACCAGGTTGGTGAAAACCCCTTGCAGAAAATCCGTGACCATCACCGCGATGTGTCCGCCCAAAAAGGTGAAAACAAGTGAGATGGACAGGAGCCCCAACATCAGTGTCACGAAAGTGGAAAGCCCGACGCCCAAGACATGGTAGGTCTGGGGGAGCCCGCACAGCGCGATGAAAAACCGCGCACCCACAGCCGGGAAGATACCGAAGTTGATGATCCCCGCAAGCCACGCGACAATCCCCGTGAACACGCGGAAGTCCCGCGAGTAGCGCATCTCGAAGAACTGGGCGAGGGTCAACGCCCTGGTCTGGCGGAAACGGTACACAACCCAGCCGGATAAAGCCATCACGATCATTGCGGGCTCGGTCATGGCCCCCCACCAGTAGGCTGTGTAGCCTGCCTCGTAGTACACCTCGAACCAGTACACGAGCGAGATCACGCCAAGGCCTGCCATGGCATTGGCCATGGAGATCAGGTACCGCCTCCCGCACCGGTTCGCGGCGAGAAAATCGCTCACGCTCCTGGTGTATTTTCTCGTGCGCAGGGCCGCGACGAAGAGCACGAAAACGAGCGCCGCTACAATCCCCCAGTCGAGAAGGTTCATGTTCATGAATTGACCCTGTTGTTCGCATGACCCATGGAAAAACCTCAATTAAGGATACTCCGGGCAATATTTCAAGAACTTTGGCTGCAGCCCGGTTTTTTGATTTAATGGCCGGATGATGAAACCGTGGCATGGACCACCGTTGATGCGGACCCGGTAAGCAATTCAAAGGACAGCACCGATGACGAACAGCTCAACGCCCGGCAGTGAAAACAGCGGCTCTCCCCTCAACGTAACGCTCGTGGGACACTCGCACCTCGACGCGGTCTGGCTGTGGCCGTGGAACGCGACCTTGCACAAGGCTTTCCGCACATTCTCTAAAAACCTGAAACGACTCGATCGCTACCAAGGCATCACATTCGCCCAGAGCACCCCTCTTTTTTATGAATGGATGGAGAAGGAGTACCCGGATCTTTTCCGGGAGATTCAGAAGATGGTGAAAAAAGGCTGCTGGGAGATCGTGGGCGGCATGTGGGTCGAGTCGGACGGGTACATGCCGTGCGGAGAGGCGCAGATCAGGCAGCGCATGTACGGGCAGCGCTACTTTCTCGAAAAGTTCGGCAGAATCAGCGAGGTATCCTGGATTCCGGACACGTTCGGCATGCACTCAAACCACCCGCAGATCATCAGAAAGACCGGCGGAAAGTTTTTTTTTACAACCAAGCTCGCGTGGAACTACGAGAACGAGTTTCCGTACCAGCACTTCATCTGGGAGTCGCCCGACGGATCGAGAGTGCTTGCGCTCCAGAGCCCCGTGCAGTGCGCGGCACGCCCGGGCCCGCACGAAAGGCTCGAAGAGTCGGTAAAAAAACACAACGTGCTAGTGAAGGAGGGCGAAGAGGCTGTGGTGAACTACTCGTCCCCGTACGTGCCGGATGAAAAGCGGGGAAGCGGGTTCGTCACGGATGTGCTTTCCTTTTACGGCGAGGGGGACGGCGGCGAAGGCCCGAGCGACGGCATGTGCGAGGAGGCCCTTTCCCTGGGCAAGCTCCGGGGATACGAAAACGGGAGCGTGCATGGGCACTTCGAAAGGGTGGAGAAAAAGTACGCGGACCGCCTTCCGGTCTGGAAGGACGAGCTGTATCTCGAAAACCACCGCGGCACGACCTCGTCGCAGGCAAGGATCAAGGAGCTCAACAGGAAGGGGGAAGAGAAGGTCATCACCGCTGAAAAATGGTCGAGCCTGACAAGCGCGATAGGCGGCTGCTCCGCTTCACCGGACGAGCTGGAAGGGGCGTGGAAAAAGCTGCTCTTCAACCAGTTCCACGACATTCTGCCGGGCACCTCGGTTGCCCAGGTATACGTGGACGCGGAGCGCGATTTCGATGCCGTCTTTCGCGCGGCGGACATGACCAGGGACAGGGCGCTTGAAGAGATCGCGTCCCGGATCGATACGACGCTTCCCGATAAAAGGGAGCGGCGCAGGGTGAAGTTCTCCACGGGCACCGCGCTGATCCTTTTCAACCCGCTCATGTGGGACAGAAACGAGATCGTGGAGATGCCGTGGGGCTACCCCGGGGTCAGGGTTTATGACACGGACAATGTCGAGATCCCGAGCCAGGTGATCTTCAGGGACGGGAAGAACCTGCTCCTTTTCAAGGCGCGCGTGCCCGCGTTCGGGTACACCCAGGTGAAGCTCGCGGCCGGGAAAAAACCATCCTCGACAGAAGGCATTAAGATCACCGGGTTGAGCGCCGAGACCCGGTTCTACCGCCTGAAGCTGGATGCGAACGGCAACATGATCGAGCTGGACGATCTGGAGCTCAACAGGAGCCTGCTCTCCGGCCCTGCCAACCGCATCCGGTTCTTCAAGAACTCGCCCAAGGAATGGAGCAACTGGAACATCGATCCGGAGTACGAAAAACACGAGCTCGATTCCCGGGATGATGCGGTGATCGAGAAGATCGACTCCGGGCCGGTCGCGGCGGCGTTTCGCATCACGAAACCGGCCCCTGAGAACGGGAAGGTCGTCCAGGAGATACGCCTTTACAAAGACCACAAGCGCATCGACTTCATCAACGACATCGATGTAAAGTACACGGAATCCCTTGTGAAGGCGGAGTTCCCCTTTGATGTAGGCGCCGGGTTCGTGATGACCGAGACAGCCTGCGGAACGCACAAGCGGCCGGTTGATCCGAGGACCCCTTTCGAGAAAGCCATGTGGGAGGTGTGGACCCAGAAGTGGCTCGACCTTTCCGGCCCATCGTGCGGCGTCACCGTCCTGAACGCGGCAAAGTACGGATTCGACGCGAAAGGCGACCGGATCCGAATGACGCTCGTCAAGGGCGGGATCATGCCATGCTCGCGTACGGATGTTTACACGCACCGCATCAGGTACGCGCTGACATCCCACAGCGGATCGTTTCAGGAAGCGCACGCCTGGAAAAAGGGGTACGAATACAACCACCCTATCGAAGCCAAGCTGGAAAAAAAACATGGCGGCGACCTGCCCCCTGAAAGATCGTTCGCCCGCCTCTCCGCAGATAATATCTGCTTCGAGGCGTTCAAGCGGGCGGAGGAGGGCGAGGGCTACGTTATCCGGCTGTTCGAGGCCGAAGGGATCAACACGGATGATGTGTTCCTGAGCCTGCCGTTCGAGATCACAAAGGCCGAGGAGATCGATTTTCTGGAGCTCGAGGCGCTGCACGAGCTCAAGATCGATGAAAACGGAAAAAGGGTCCGGTTCTCCATGGGCCATAACGAGATCAAAGCGATAAGAATCTTTCCGGAGGGGGCAAGCTCATGAGGCGCTTCGAAAACAACCCCATCATCACCAGGCAGGACATCCCGAACATCCCGCCCGGCATAAACGACGTGTCTTCGGTTTTCAATCCGGGCGCGATAAAACACGAAGGCTCGACCGTTCTCATGCTCCGCGTCCAGAACCGCGCCAGGGAAACTTTTTTTATCACGGCGAGAAGCACTGACGGAACGCGCTTTGAGGTGTCGAACGAACCGGTGCGCATGAGAGGCATCGAAAAGGTGAAGAGCAGAATCCACCACTGCTACGATGCAAGGATCACGCGCATCGAGGGCGCATACCACATAATGTTCGCAATGGACATGGATAGCGAGTGCAGGCTGGGCCTGGCGCGTACCAGAGATTTTGAAACCTTCGATTTCCTGGGAATGGCATCGGATGACGACCAGCGGAACGGCGTTCTTTTCCCCGAGAAGATCGATGGAAAGTACCTTCGCCTGGACCGGCCGAACAGGGTAAGCCTGACAGACGGCCCCTCAACAGGGGACGCGATCTGCATCAGCGAATCGGATGATCTTCTGACCTGGGTACACAAGGGACCGGTGATAAGCGGCAGGTACCACTACTGGGACGAGCTGATCGGCGCGGGCCCGCCCCCCATCAAGACAAGGGAGGGATGGCTCCAGATATATCACGGCATAGCGACTCACCTGCAGAGCGCCCTCATCTACCAGGCAGGGGTCATGCTGCTCGATCTCGAAGACCCGTCGAAGGTTTCCGCCAGGGGAAAGTACAACATCCTCGAACCGCGCGAGCTGTACGAGCTGA
The DNA here is from genome assembly GCA_964542475.1 of uncultured Phycisphaerales bacterium. GTDB lineage: Bacteria > Planctomycetota > B15-G4 > B15-G4 > CAYZWU01 > CAZIUL01. The sequence goes on from CAZIUL010000007.1 coordinate 40,297, forward strand.
CCGGCCAGGTTCCAAACGTGGTGTTTCCGAGCGGCGCTGTGGTTGACAAGGTCGATCAGGAGGGCTTTGCGGATGCAAGCGCAAAGTTGTTTCTGTACTACGGGGCCGCGGACACCTGCGTATGCCTGGCATTTTCCAGCATAAAAGAGCTCATCCGCGCGGCCCGGTCAGAATAGGCGGATCGTTTTTTTTGATAACGGAGTAGAACCAAAATGTACGCGCTAACAGCATTCCTCTTCTTCATCCAGCCGGCCTTTCCCGCACCGGTCGCGGACCATCATCTTCCGTTCTCCCCGAGGCAGTACATCTGCTGCAGAACGGAAATCCCCTTGAATATCGACGGCAGGCTCGACGAAAAAGCCTGGCGGAAAGCCGCATGGACAAGCGACTTCCTGGACATAGAGGGGCCGGATATGCCGGAACCGCGGTTCAGGACGCGCGCCAAGATGCTGTGGAACGACGAACACTTCTACTTCGCTGCCGAGCTCGAGGAGCCTCACGTTTGGGCAACGCTTAAAAAACGCGACTCCGTCATTTACCATGACAACGATTTCGAGATCTTCATCGACCCGGACGGGGATACTCACAACTACTACGAGCTCGAGATGAACGCGCTCAACACCGTGTGGGATCTCTTCCTGGACAAACCGTACCGCGACGGGTGCCACCCTCTTTTTTTCTGGGACATCCGCGGGTTGAAGACAGGTGTTTTCGTGGACGGGACACTCAACAATGCAACCGATATCGACCGGGGCTGGACCATCGAGGTTGCCATCCCCTGGGCGGTGCTCGCGGAATGCGCGCCCGGCAACAGAAAACCGCTGCCCGGGGAGCAGTGGCGGGTCAACTTCTCCCGCGTGGAGTGGCAGGTCGAAAAAGAAGACAGGAAGTACGTCAAGAAAATAAACCCCAAAACCGGCAAGCCGATACCTGAAAACAACTGGGTCTGGTCTCCCCAGGGTGAGATTGCCCTGCACATGCCCGAGCGCTGGGGCTTCGTGCAGTTCTCAGCAAAAGCGGCGGGTGCGGGCGATGACGGCACGGACGAGTTCGTGTTCAAACCCGAGGAGAAAGCCAAGTGGGCCCTTCGGCTCGTCTACTACGCACAGAAATCGTTTCTAGATAAACACGGCGAATACACTGACAGCATCTCAATGCTCGGTCTCGAAAACCACAAGGTCCCCGGATACGTCTGGCCGCCCGTTATCCGCCACACATCAAGCCAGTTCGAGGCAAAACTGTCGAAAGAAACCGGAAACGAAATGTGGCGTATCACTCACAACGGTAGAGTATGGGGAGAAAAGCATAAGCCGTCTTCTACGGATCAGTAGCCCTCCGCGTACTGAAACATCGCCTCGATGATATCGAAGAAGTAGGACTCGCCGTTTGTGAGGACCACCAGGCCGATGTCGGTTTCCTCGTCGTACCACATCTCTGTTGTCGCGCCCTGATCTCCGCCTGCATGGCCCCAGAGAAGCCTTCCGTTCAGCGTCCAGGTGTGGAACGCCAGCCCCTGGACCGGGCTTATCTGCGGGTTCTGAACGGTTGTCATCAAGCAGGCCGTTTCTTTTTCCAGTATGCGGGCAAAACCCGGAGGCAAAACGGTTTGGCGCTTCCGGATTGCGGACGGGCCTGTCGGCGGGCCCTGGGGTGAAGGCCCGGCACCAGGGTTGCCTGCGCCGCTCGACGGAGAGAAAACATCTGGAGGCTTATCATCGAAGCGGTTCCGCCAGAAGGCCGAAAGAAATGTGATCAGCTGGGGAGAGCTGGTTCTTATCTGCCCATCAGGATAGTCGCTGAAACCGTAGTGGCCGATGTAGACATAATTGCCTCCCGACCAGTAATAGGGTATGGCGATGTGGCCTTTATTCAGGTTTGAAAGAAAATATGAGGTTTCGTTCATCACAAGAGGACCGAAAAGGTTCTGCTGGCAGTAATCCTCGAGGGGAGTGCCTGTGATGGCCTCCACCATGTAGCCTGCAAGGGCAACACCGATGTTGCAGTAGGCATCCTTGGTGCCGGGAGCCCAGGTGTAGAAGTTTTTATTCGGGTTGTAGTATGCCCCGCCCGGGGTCAGGTAGTCCTCGAGATAAACACCCAACGGGATCGGGGAATCGCCCGGATAATAGGGCATTACAGACCAGTTGTCCTTGATGGACGAGGTGTGAGTGAGGAGCATTTGAAAAGTGATCTCCTCGCTCGGATGATTTGGATTGTATACCTGAAAAGGAAGGTAGTCGTTCACCGAATCGTGCAAATCGAACAGCCCCTGGTCATAGAGCTGCATCAGAGCCACGCCTGTAATGGTCTTGGATATGGAGCAGATTATGAACAGCGTGTCCTCCTCCACCAGCCTGTTCTTGTTGATGTTTGCATAGCCGAATGCGCCTTTCCAGATGATATTGTTTTTCCTGACTATTGCGGCGGACAGGCCGGGGATGTGTTTCTGTTTCATTATGGTTACGATGTACCTGTCCAGTAGACTCGATCCGCTCTTTCCCCTCAGATCGAGCGAAGGAATGCGGACCTGCACTGCCGGTCTTGGCAGCTCTTGTCTCATGGAGGGACGGTCAGCCGGCTGAGACGTCCCATTCGCAAAAAAGCAGAATGTAATTACCGTGAATATCATGAGGAAGGCAGCGCGTTTCATAATTCGCTCCTTGAAATGTAATCGCACAAAGCCCTGCGCGATTATATAAAAGGGCTCTCACATTCCTGAAAAGCAGGTTATTCGTTATTATATAAAAACAATTCGACTAATCAAATAAATTATTAACGACATACGTCGATAACACGTTGACATTTGTCCCGGCACAGTCAATAGAAATGCTTCTTTCGCTTTCCATTGCCGAACCGGGAGCCCGCAGCCCTTCACATCCGGTACAAACTCGAAGCGAGTGTCGCTGTGCCTGCCCGCTAACAGCAGGGATAACGATGTGCACAGGTTCTTTGCCGCCAACTCTTGATATTGGCACGGTTATAGCTAGAATGAACTTGGAAAATCGCACACCCTGCAAAAACAACAGGCCGTAACAAAGGGAATCTTATCGGGAGATCGAGATGTGTGTTTTCAAAAAGCTCTTTTTGCTTGTTCTGTACATTCCCCTTCTGCCGCTTCCGTCAGCTACAGCTCAACCGATCACTATCAATGAACCCATTTTAATTGTTGTTGGAAACGTACCACCGCCGCCCAAGCAGCCGCAAAAGGCCAAATCACCGACGTCAAACGTACCGACCATCATTCCATACAACTCGCGGTTCGCAACGCACAAAAGCGTTGCTCCCAACCTGTCAATACCCGGCATCACTCCCGGTGTGTTGCCAAACAATGGAAATACCGCTTCCGGTACAGCCGCGTCCGGTCCGAGGGGAGGCGCAGCCTTTTCCAGGCCGTCCTGGAACGCCCCTGCCCTGATGATGTTCTGGGAAGAATGGTGGCTTCGCAATCAGTTCCAGTATCTTGAACTCCCATCCGAAAGCTCGGGTTTCTTTCTGGCAGGCACAGCTCCGGTGTTCACGAGAAGGAAACCTCCTCTGGACGCTGATAAGCTTCGATCCAGGAGCATCGATGCATTCCAGCCGTTTCTCGAGGACAGGTCTGCAAGGCTCAGGGAGGCAGCCCTGCTGAGTCTTGGAGTTCTCAACGATGAAGGTTCGCTGCCGGATATCATTGCAGCGCTCAACGACGAAAACCTTGCGGTCCGACTTTCAGCAGCAGTCGGACTCGGGCTCATTGAAAGCACGCAAGCGAAACACACGCTCCTGAACCTGATCAAAAACAATGACATTGGAGCCGGCTTGATGGAGAACAACGCAATGGCGGACAACATACGCTCCATCGCCGGGATCATGCTTGCCATGAGCAACCCGGACACGGCACGACCTGTTCTCTCTAAAAACGCGAACAACGCCTCTTTGTCGATTCAAAACCAGGCAATGGCTCTCCTTGGACTCGGAATGACCGGAAAAGAAAGCGTTCAACCGCTCGGGGAGATCAGCAGGGACAAAAAGCGCGAGTTCCCTCTCACCAGCACAACAATATGCTCGTTGGGTGTCACCTTCGAGCCGAGCGCGGTCCCATGGATCCTGGAAGCCTTGAACTCGAATTACGCGGCTGTCCAGCAATCTGCCGCCCTTGCCCTTGGAGGCTGTTCGCCAAAGGTGCACAACGATTCCATCAATCACCTTTTTCACTGCTACAAAAACACCAGGGACCGGATGTTAAGAGGGTTTACCCTGGTTTCCATCGGCCGTATAGGGGGAGCTTCAGCCATGCAACGGCTGAAATCAGCGGCGATGAACGGTTCATCCCTGGAAATGCCCTGGGTCTGTCTCGGCATCGGCATCGCAACACGCGACAGCGGTTCTAGATGGGCGGAGGAGTTTTTGTTATACGAACTCGAAAAAAACTCCAACCTCTCCATCAAGAAAGCTGCGGCTGTGGCGCTTGGGCTCTCGGGATGCCAGGGCGCCGAAGACGAGCTCATCCGCATGCTGAAGGAAGGAGACGATCCATACCTGCGCGGATACTGCGCGCTGGCTCTTGGAATGATCAAATCTCAGAAGGCTCTTCCGGTTCTGCGCGAACACCTTCTGAAGGAAAACACCCCGCAGATCAGCACTCAAGCGGCAGTTGCCCTCAGCCTGATGAACGACAAAACTTCCATACCAAAGCTCATAAAACTCTTTCTGACAACTAAAAACGAAACGACCAAGAGAATGACATCGATATGCCTTGTTTATCTTGGTGACTTGTACGTGGCAAACCAGCTTCTTGAGCATCTGGTCCAAAACGAAACAGACGAGATGACCTCCGCATACTGCATGGAGCTTATTTCGAAGGTGATCACGGGATACAAGGTCTCTCGCCTCAAGCGGATTGCCGCACAGTCGAACTATGCCTGCGAGTTCCCTCTCATGTGGTATCTTTTTGATTTCGATGTCTAGCCCGCATATTTCATCCTCTTCTGCTGCGGTGCCGTAACCTGTGCAGACCAGGCGCCCCAACGGGAAACTCACCATGGAGATACCGGTCTTGTGGCTCCGATCGTTCTTGCTGACGATACTGCTGGAGCTGCCGGTGTTCGCCCTGATCACAAGAAAAGTCGTCCCCTTTCGAAAGTCGGCCGCAGCGGGCGCTGCCGGAACCTGCATCACTCATCCGTTGCTCTGGTTTGTCTGGCCGCTCGTTGTGTTCGACAACTACACGGTCTACCTGTTAACCGGCGAAGCGCTCGTTGTGGTCATAGAAAGCTTCACCTACCATGCTCTCGCACGCCCGGTGTCCCGGCGGAGGGCATTTTCAGCATCGCTCTGTGCAAACGCTCTCAGCGCCTCTTTGGGTCTGTGCGTGCTGTGGTTCGAAGGGCTGCTGTGAGCCGGTATCCGCTACAGCCAACACCCTCCACCGCCCTCACCTGTCAAAGCAGGGAACGTCCAGCTGCACGCCGCCTTTCATGGCTGACTGGTGTGCCACAATGCCTGGCGCTGTCATGGCAATGGACTCGTAGATGTCAACCGCCGGCTCGCGCATTTCAGCAACCGACTCGATGAACTCAGCCGCCAGAAAGGCGGCACTCCCGCCGTGGCCGCTCGGGTGCCGCATCGGCTTGGGAAGCCTGTCGGTCTTCCAGTACTCGGGTACCTCCCAGGCCGTGTAACCGCCTTCCAGCCTCATCATGCCCTGCGGCTGTCCCCCCGAACCCGCCATGTAGCACGACATCTTCTCGCCAAGCCACTGGCCGCGCTCGCCGTGTGCGGCCACCTGCCAGAACACGCTGAACCGGCAGATGTTCCCCTTGTTCGTGACGCCGATTGCCATCTCGTTGTCGAAGGGGTTCCCGTAAACGTTTTCCCCGGGTTCAGGAAAGCTGCGGCCCACCCTCTGTCCCGTGCAGGAAACCCTGACTATCCTCTCCCCGGTCACGCCGATCAGAAGCCCCAGCGAATGGGTGGGATATAGCATGGGCGGATACCCGAAGCGCCAGGATTTCTTCCCCTGCCACACGGACAGTGGATGCCCCTTTGCGCAGATACCAGGATGGTAGTATTCCACCTCTGAACAGCAGAGCCTTCCGAAATCGCCGGCCTCGTACAGTTCGCGCGCCGCCATGCAGGGCTGGCGGTAGTAGCTGGACTCGTGCATCATGTAGATGAGCCCGGTCCGCTCCACAAGCCTCTTGAGCATGCCCAGGTCATCAAGGGTCAGCGCCGCGGGGCAGGCACAGGTCACGTGTTTACCCGCCTCCATGCATAGCGCAACGTGCCTGGCGTGACTCGGCGCGTCAGTGAACACGGCCACGGCATCAAAGGTGCCGTAGGCCTTCTCCAACATCTCTTCGAGGGACGAAAACACCGATTTGCATCCATACCGATTCACGAGCGCCTGCCTGCGTTCCTTGACAAGATCGGTGACCGCTGTGACCTCACACATCGGGTGTTCGTGCCAGTGCTGCGCCGCTCCAAAGCCGCCGCCTACAACGGCAAGCCGCACCTTTTCGCTTCCATTTCCTGTGACGCGCGGGCAACCTTTCCCAGCGGGCTCTGCCCCGTCAGCGCCCTGCTTCGACACCAATGCCGCGCCCGTGCCCAGCACAGCAGCCCCTGCCATGCCGAGAAACCTTCTCCGGGTCGGTGTATCCACGCTCTCGCCCTTGTTCTTCATCGCAACAAACTCCTTACATCCGGTTGATGGGAACAGTCAAAACGGATCATCCGGAAGGGTTACAACCGACTTTTCGCCCTGATCAAAGGCATCCAATTGAAGAAGCAGCATGCCTATACCGGCCACGCCCTGCATGTACCCGGTCTGGGCGACCAGGAAGCCGGGCCTTACCCTATGCTCGGCCTGAACCCACTTCAGTCCGTTGTCATCGCGCATACCGCGTGAAAGCATGTCCTCGGCCGCGCGCCTGGCGAACACAAGGTACTCCTTTGCACCGGTCACCTTGTGGAGGCTTAAAAAGAAGCCCGCCACACCTGCCGAACCGCAGCACACGCCGGCGTTGTTCCAGAAACCGGGCGGTCTTTTTTCAGGGACACCGCTTTGCATGACAGCCTCAGCCGCCCTGTGAAGCGCCTCGAGCCAGTGCTTGTCTCCCGTCACTTTCCACAGCATGTAATAAAGCCTGGCGGTTCCAGGCGGACCGTGGCACCAGCCAAGGTAGAAGAGATTCTCTCCGCCCGGCTCGTGGTGAAAGATCAGGCCGTTCCTGTTCGTGACTTTTTCGAGATACCTCGCACCGGCCAGCGCACCTTCCAAAAACGCATCTTCCCCGGTTTCTTTGTAAAGCGACACGAGAAAGAAGCAGACCCCGGCAGTGCCGTGTGAAAAGTTGGGCATGAAAAAAGCGCCGCCCCGCTCGATCGGCCACTTCATGCCTCCATTTTCCGGGATGCCGTCCTCGAGCAGCGAACGGCCGATGCGCGCGGCAGCAGAACCCGCTTCTTCGAGGTCCATGTTCCGGGCGGCATAGAGCATGAACAGGCCCGCACCAGCGCGGCCGCTGATGATGTCCGTCACCGGGCACCATCCCTTTTGTTCCGATGCATGTGAAATCAGTCGGACGCATCTGAGAGCGCCTTCACGGTACCCGGGCCTGCCTGTCGCCTTGAAAACCTCCTCCAGAACGAAACCGATGCCGGCCACGCCGGTGTAAAGACCCGCGCCTTCAGGAGTGTCGATCGAGCCGGGAAGAGCATCCAGCAGGTAGTCAGCTCCTGCCATGGCCTCGTCCAGAGGGGAGGAGCAGCCGGTGGCCCTGTGAAGCTCAAGGAAGAAGAGGACAACTCCGGGCACGCCCTTGTACAGATCAATTGCCACGGAATCAGGCTCATCCGGATCAGCGGGCCAGGCTGTTCCACCGCCCGTCTCAATCGCGCTCGAACGGATCCAGCCGGCAGTCTCCACCGCGCCGGCAAGCCAGGGCCTGCTCTCGTCAACAGGTTCTCTTACACAAAGCGGCATGCACGCGGAACATGCTGCCATTGCAACCAGCCACCATAGGGTCATCTCTTTCATCCTGTCCGCTCTCCATGATCCGGGATCACCAAGCTCTCGGTTTCCCCTGCCTTGGATTATAACCCGAATTTTCTTGAGGCACCCCCAAAAGAAGGATACCTTTTCTGCATCAGTGGCTGCTTTTTTACCGGTGAAAACAGGATAGCGTATGAAAACGAATGATCTGAAAACACCCGCTTTTGTGATCATACTCGAAAAACTAAAAAGCAACGCGGGCAGGATGATCAAGAGGGCGCAAGAGCGCGGAATAGGGCTCAGGCCGCATGTGAAAACCCACAAGACCGTTGAGATCGCGCGCATGCAGGTGGGCGACGGCCCTTCCATGATCACGGTCTCCACCCTTGCCGAGGCGCGGCATTTTGCCGAAGCAGGGTTCGAGGACATAACCTATGCCTTTCCCATCACTCCGAACAAGCTCGAAGAGGCCGCGGAGATCGCGGGCAAGCTCAAGAGCCTCAACCTCATCGTTGACCACTGGGCTCCCGCGTCAGAGCTCCTTTCCTTCGCCAGAACCCGCGGGATCCGCTTCCCGGTTTTCTTGAAGGTGGACCCCGGGCTCAACAGGGCGGGGGTGGACCCGGAAAGCAAGGAAGGCCTGATGCTGGCCCAGCAGCTTCACACTGATGACTCGATCGATTTCAAGGGGATCCTGACCCACGCGGGGCAGGCTTACATGTGCAAAAACCGCGAAGAGATCGTGAACGCGGCTGAGCAGGAGCGCGAGGTCATGACCACGTTCGCGGACAAGCTGCAAAAAAACGGCGTGCCGTGCCCCGCCAGAAGCGTTGGCTCCACACCCACCGCGGTTCTTGGCGAGTCGTGGGAGGGCGTGACCGAGATCCGCCCGGGAAACTACGTCTTTTTCGACAGGCTCCAGGCGGATATCGGCACGTGCAGCCGGGACGAATGGGCAATGTTCGTGCTCGCAACGGTGTCGGGGCATTATCCCTCGCGAAACGCAATGCTGATCGATGCGGGCGCTCTTGCGCTATCCAAGGATCCGGGCGCTGTTCATGTGCGCAAAGAACCAACATTCGGAGAGGTCGCAGGGCATCCCCGTCTCGAAATCAAATCACTCTCGCAGGAACACGGCATCATCGAAAGTCGGGATCCGATAAAGTACAACGATTTCCCCATCGGCAGCGAAATCCGCATCATCCCAAACCACTCGTGCCTCGCAGCAGCGCTTTTTTCCAGGTACCACGTACTCGACGGCGACGAAGTGACAGGTGAGTGGGTTCCCGTGCGCGGATGGTAGGAGAGGCCGGATCCCTCCTAAATCATTAACAATTGACAATTAACAATTAGCAGGGTAAAAAAAAGCCGGGTTACATAAGGACAAGCAGGTGAAACAGCTCAAGATAGCAAGCTCCTCGGTTCGCGGCGTGACAGGCATCGGTTTGACGCCGGAGCTCGTTACGGACTTCGCGTGCGCCTTCGGAACTTGGGTGGAAGGATGCGATGTTGTGCTTGCAAGGGACACCAGGCGGTCGTCGCCAATGTTCGAGGCAGCCGCGCTTTCGGGACTGATCTCTACCGGATGCGATGTAAAGAACGCGGGCGTGTGCCCGACCCCGGTCGCGCAGCACCTGGTAAGGCGGTTCGAAACCGACGGCGCCATAGTGGTGACCGGCAGCCACAACAGCTCGGAGTGGAACGCGCTTAAATTCGTCAACAGAGACGGCGCGCTTCTGAACCGCATCCAGGGAGAGGAGGTTCTCGACCTGTATCACCTCGGCGAGTTCACCAAGGCTTCGTGGGATCGCCTCGGAAAAGAGATCCCGACCAGCGACTACGCGGCCCAATACTTCGATGAAACCGTGGACAAGGTGGACACTGCAGCAATCCGGGAAGCCGGCTTTCGCGTGGTGGTCGACCTTGCGAACGGCACAGCGGGCACGATCATCCATGACTTCCTGTCGCTTCTCGGGTGCAAGCCGGTCCTGATCAACGAAGAGAGGGAAGGCAACTTCGCCCACTACCCTGGTCCGACAATAAGAAACATGGCGCAGCTCGCCTCCCTGCTGAAACACATAAAAGCGGATGTGGGGTTCGCGATCAACACCGACGCGGATGCGGTGGGCGTGGTCACGGAAAAAGGCGAGGCCCTGTCAGAGGAATGCACGTTCCCCTTGATTGCCGACCACCTCTTGACCAAAAAGAAGGCTTTGGTGGTCACCAACCTCTCGACCTCCATGATGATCGACAATATCGTTGAAAAACACGGCGGGAGCCTGATACGCACCAAGATCGGCGAGGGCAACGTGATCTTCAGGGCCATCAACGAAAACGCGTACCTGGCGGGCGAGGGAAGCGGCGGTGTTGCATGCCTTCCCGTGGCATGCGCTTTCGACGCCTTCATGTCCATGGCGTTCATACTCGAGGCCATGGCAAAGCGCGGGAAGAAGCCTTCCGAGCTTCGCGCCGGGCTCCCTTCGTTCACCATGCTGAAAGGGGAAATAGCCGCATCCTCCAGCCGGGTCTACCACGCCCTGGAAGAGACACGCACGCTCTTTCGGAACGAGAACGTAGACCTCAAGGACGGGGTGCGAGTTCAATGGCCGAACCTGTGGCTCCACGTGAGGTCATCCAACACAGAACCTGTGCTGCGCGTGTTCGTGGAAGGAGAGGACGAGGACAAGGCGAAGCGCCTCTTTTACGACATGGTCCAGCGCTTGACCGTTGTTGTCGATGGAAAATCATGAGCAAGCTTACTTCACTAAAGATCAGCATATCCGGCGTGCGCGGGATCGTCGGGCTGTCGCTCACCCCCCAGCTAGTGGCCTCTTTTTCGGCGGCGTTCGGAAGCTACGCGGGGCGTGGTCCCATCCTTGTCGGGTCGGATACGCGACCATCCAGGCACATGGTCACGCGCGCTGTTTTCGCGGGCCTTCTCGGAACGGGTGCCGAGGTCCATGACCTCGGGATCTGCCCGGTGCCGTCTGTTCAGATGCACGTGAGGAAAACGGGTGCTTACGGCGGAATCGCGGTCACGGCGAGCCACAACCCCATCGAGTGGAATGCCATGAAGTTCGTCGGGTCGGAAGGGCTCTTCCTGAACCAGCACAGGGCGGAGGAACTCCTCGACATCTACCACCAGGGCGAGTTCCGCCGCGTTCCGGACCGGGAGATAAGGAGCGTGAAACAGGATCCGGGCGCGTTCTCCACACACATGGCTGCTGTTCTCGATTTCGTGGACCGCGACAAGATCGCCTCCGGGAAGTTCCGGGTGGCTGTGGATTGCGTGAACGGCGCTGCATCGGAAGCCACCCCGATACTTCTGGAGGAGCTCGGCTGCGAGGTTGTCGCGATCAACACAGCCACGGACAAACCGTTCCCCCACGCGCCAGAGCCCCTGGCGGAGAACCTGACAGAGCTTGTCTCCCTCGCGAAAGACGAAAAGGCGGACATAGCGTTCGCACAAGATGCAGATGCCGACCGCCTCGCCATCGTTTGCCCGCAAAACGGTGCTATCGGTGAAGAGTACACGGTTGCCTTGGCCATGAAACAGGTGCTCAAAAGGCAAAAAGCGCCTGTTGTCGTAAACCTGTCCACTACCATGCTCGTAGAGGACCTCGCGTCCGAGCATGGGGTCGATGTGTTTCGCACAAAGGTCGGGGAAATCAATGTTGTGGAGGAGATGATAGCGAAAAACGGCGCCGTGGGAGGCGAAGGAAACGGTGGTGTCATCATCCCTGCGATCCACCCGTGCAGGGACAGCTTCGGCGGTATGGCGGTTATTCTGCAGCTCCTTGCGGAAGAAGAAAAGCCGCTGCACGAAATCGTCGGATCCATGCCCCGCTATTCCATAGTGAAGCAAAAGCTCGCCTGCCCGTCCGAATGCGTATTTGCCGTACTCAAACGGATCGAAAAAATGTTCGGCAAGGAAGCCGACATAGACCACAGCGACGGCATAAGACTCGCGTGGAAGGACAGGTGGGTCCAGGTCCGCGCATCCAACACCGAGCCGATCGTCCGCGTCATCACCGAGGCACGCGCGGAAAGCGAGGCGGAGGCTTTCGCCGACCGGGTCATGGCCGAGGTGAGGCGGGTGGTTGGGGAGTAGTGTTCTGGAGGGCGGCAGTCTCTTGCCGCCTCTTGATTGGGTTTTGGATGCGAGCCCGGTTTCGGATCAGTTTGAGTTGAGCGAAACCTCGGGCTTGTCCTCCACAGACGTCTCGACGACTTTTGGCTCGAAAACGATCTTGTCGTTCTCTACCTTCACAACCACGTGGTTCTTGCCATCGAACGCGTTTTTGAGAATCTGCTCGGAAAGAGGGTCTTCGATCAGGTTTTCGATTGCGCGCCTGAGCGGCCTTGCCCCGAACTCGAGGTTTGTTCCCTTTTCGATGACAAGATCTCTCGCTTCCTGGCTGAGCTCGAAGCTGATTCCTTTCCCGTGGAGCCTTTCGATGATCCCCATGAGCTCGATGTCCAGGATCTCCTTCATGTTTTCTTTGGTCAGCGCCTTGAAGATGATCACGTCATCAAGCCGGTTCAGGAACTCCGGCCGGAAAAATTTCTCCACCTCTCCCTGAAGCTGTTCCGTCATCTTATCGTGATCGGCATCGGGGGAAGAGACCCGGAAGCCGAGGCTGCTCTTGTTCTTGATCACGTTCGCGCCGATGTTGGAAGTCATGATTATGACCACGTTCCGGAAATCAATGTTGCGGCCGAAGGAATCGGTAAGACGTCCCTCTTCCATGATCTGAAGCAACATGTTGAAGATGTCGGAATGCGCCTTCTCCACCTCGTCAAGCAGCACCACCGAATAGGGGCGTCTCCTCACCTTTTCCGTAAGCTGCCCGCCTTCCTCGTATCCCACGTATCCGGGAGGCGCACCCACAAGCCGCGAAGCGTTGAATTTTTCCATGTACTCCGACATGTCCATCTGGATCAGGGCGTCCTCGTTTCCGAACATGAACTTTGCCAGCTGCTTTGCCAGGTGGGTTTTTCCCACGCCGGTAGGCCCCAGGAAAAGGAAACAGCCCATCGGGCGTCGCGGGTTTTTCAGTCCGGACCGCGAGCGGCGCACAGACTTCGCGATGGCCACTATCGCGTCGTCCTGGCTGACCACGGTCCTGTGCATCTCTTCTTCCATCTTGAGCAACCGCTCGGCCTCGCCCTTTTCCAGGCGCGTGAGTGGAATCCCTGTGATGCTCGAAACCGTCTCGGCGATCACATCCTCGTCCACGATACCGTCGATCTCTTCGGATGAGTTCTTCCACTCGTCAACGGCTTCCTTGCACTTCTTGCGAAGTTTCTCGGCCTTGTCCCTGATATATGCGGCCTGCTCGAAGTCCTGCCCGGCAACAGCCTCTTCCTTCTCCTTGCTCAGCTTTGCGATCTCATCCTCCATTTCCTTGAGATCGGGCGGGTGTGTCATTGTCTTCAGGCGCACCCGTGCACCTGCCTCGTCCACCACGTCGATTGCCTTGTCCGGCAGAAAACGTGATGTGATGTACCTGTCGGAAAGCTCGACCGCCAGCCCGATGGCCTCGTCCGTGATCCGCACCTTGTGATGAGCTTCGTAGCGGTCCCTGAGCCCAAAGATGATGTCGATCGTCTCGCTCTTGGTCGGGGGCTCCACGAGGATGCTCTGGAACCGCCTTTCCAAAGCGCCGTCCTTCTCGATAAACTTTCTGTATTCGTCCATGGTGGTGGCGCCGATGCACTGCACCTCCCCGCGGGATAGCGACGGTTTCAGCACATTCGCTGCGTCGATCGCGCCTTCAGCCCCGCCTGCCCCAACCAGGGTATGAAGCTCGTCAATGAACAGAATGATGTTTCCGGACCGCCGCACCTCAGCCATCACGGCCTTGATCCTTTCCTCGAACTGGCCCCTGTACTTCGTGCCGGCCACCATCATCGCCAGGTCGAGAACAACGATGCGCTTACGCCGTAGAAGCTCTGGAATATCGCCTTTAATGATGTTCTGCGCCAGCCCCTCGACGATTGCTGTCTTGCCAACGCCCGGCTCGCCCAGGAGCACGGGATTGTTCTTCGTGCGGCGTGAAAGAATCTGAATCACCCTCTGGATCTCTCGTATGCGGCCGATTACGGGATCTAGCTTTCCCTCGCCTGCGAGCGTGGTGAGGTCTCTGCCAAAGGCATTGAGGGCGGGTGTCTTGGATTTGGCGGCTTTCTTCTTCACACCGCCGACGCCGGCGGCACCGGGCTGCTCATCGCCCTCCTCCTGATCGATCTCCGCGCCCAAGAACTCGAGAACCTCCTCCTTCACCGATTCCAGCTTCACGTTCATCGCCGCAAGAACCCGCGCCGCAACACCCTCGCTCTCCCTGAGCAGGCCGAGAAGAATGTGTTCCGTGCCGATATAGTTGTGCCCGAGGTTGGCAGCCTCCTCTGTGGAAAGCTCCAGCACTCTCTTGGCTCTCGGGGTGAAGGGAAGCTGCCCCATGCTGACCAGCGTGGGAGAGCCCTTGACCATCTTTTCGATCTCGCTGCGGATCCGCTTCAGGTCCACTTCCATGTTCCTGAGAACATTGGCTGCCACACCGCTCCCCTCGTGGACCAATCCCAGCAGCAGGTGTTCGGTGCCGATATACTCGTGATTCAGTCTCGCTGCCTCGCTTTTGGCCAGGCTCATCACCTTGCGCGCACGATCGGTAAAGCGTTCAAACATCAAATCCTCCTGTTGTCAGCCTGCTTCCTGTTTCGGTTTATAGATCAGAACCAGGCATCCGCATCAATAGTATACCAATCAATGAGGTAGATTCTGCTGAAACGTTCTCAGTATAACTTTGACAGGTATCACTAATTGCTCGAACCTTGCGTCTGACAAGGTTTCCACTTAAAACGCGCCATCCAGTCCGTTTCTTTCAAGGCTCCAGAGTATCCTTAGCCATTGTCGTCAAAAAGCTCAGTTTTCCTGTAGCCGGCTTCTAATTAGATTAGCCCTGATGATGTCACGCTCTTTCTGGTCCAGCTCCCGCTTCTCACTCTTTTGTAGATGACCCGGTTGAATGTCAAGGAAAAGCTTGTTGACGGCCTCGATGGACAGCCCACTGAAGATGTTCGTGGCGACTCCCAGCCTCAAGGCTGAAAGATAAGTCATTGTCTCTTCAGAAGATATGCACCGCGCATAACGCAGCACACCCACGGCCCGCCAGATCTTATCCTCGAGTACTTTACGTTCATCGGTGACCAGCGCTTTCCTGACCCCGCGCTCGTATTCGATTATTTTGGGGAGCACCCTTTCCATGGAGCTGATGATATCCTGAGGAGTGATTCCAAGGGTTATTTGGTTCGATATCTGGTAAAAATCGCCCACCGCAGGCGAACCTTCACCGAAAAAACCTCTCACCTCCAGGTTGACCTGTGAAACCGCGTTGAAGACCTTTTCGATGTTCTTGGACAGCACAAGCGCGGGAAGGTGTAACATCACCGATATCCTGAGACCTGTGCCTACGTTTGTGGGACAGGTGGTCAGAAAGCCCACCTTCTGATCGAAAGCATAGTTCAACTCGTTTTCCAGGATGGAATCGATCCCGTCTGTCTTCTTCCACGCGTCATGAAGGGCAAGGCCCGCTGTCAAAACCTGTATGCGCAGGTGGTCCTCCTCGTTCACCATGATGCTCAACGATCCGGTGTTATCGAAAGCCACACCACGGGAATTTTCAGCCTTGAGATGTTCCAGGCTTATCAGGTGGTTCTCCAGGAGCAGCATCCGGTCCACTTCGTCTATGCAGTCCATCTTCACATACTGCATCCCCACGCCGATCTTCTCGGATGTCACCTTGGGAGCAAGAAACAACTCGAGCTCTTCTTCGCTTTCCGCTGAAAGCTTCCCCTTGAAATTGAACTCCTCAATATTCCTGGCAAGGCGGAACCTGGTGGAAAGAACTATTTCCGATTCAGCGCCCGTGCCTGAAAGCCAAACCCCGGCATTGCTCAGATCAAACCTCATTCCCGGCCTCCCCCTTCAACGCTCCCGGATATCAGGGATTCCAGCTCAAGAATCCTGTCGCGGAGCTTGGCTGCTTCCTCGTATTTTTCCGCCTTTATCGCGCGAGCGAGAAGCTCTTTCTGTTTAATCAGCTCGTTTCTGCGCACAGTCTTGGAGCTTTGGCCGTCAGGCACCTTCCCGATGTACCTTGCCGACCCATGAACCTTTTTCAGCAGCGGCTCAAGCTCCTCCTCAAAAACCCGGTAATCGCGGGCACAGCCGAGCCTGCCGCTCTTCTGGAAATCCGAATAGCTGATCCCGCATTCGGAACATCTTTTAGTTTCATCGAAAGAACCCTTCTTCCCGCTCTTCTCTATCAGGTTCCCGATGAGCTCGGACAGGGAGATCGTCTGCTGATGCGGCAGGTTCATTTCCCTGGCGCACTGCTCACAAAGATGCAGCTCGTTACGCTTCCCGCTCTTGATCTCCGTCAGGTGAACGGTTGCCGCTGCTTTTTTACATTTCTTGCATAACATCATCGTTTCACATCACCGCTGAATTCGGGCTTCGAAGCCCCTGGATAACTTGTCGGCCACCCGCGCCCATACACCGGCCTCAGCCTTCTCGATCGGCTCCATAACATGCCTCTCGCGTATATGTATATTGTCGGCCCTGATACGCGGCAACAGGCCGAACTCTCCAATTTATTGTCATTAAATCACAGATCGTCAACACAACTCTTGAAACACTCTCCACGCTCTTCGAAATTCAGGAACTGATCGTACGAGGCAAAAGCGGGAGAAAGAAGCACGAAAGAACCTGGCCGCGCGCATTGCGAAGCGTTTTTCACAGCTCCCATGAGATCTCCAGCCAAGGCGATGTGCGGCCCCTCAACACCCTGGCGGGAGCAAGCGTCGGATACGGCTTTTGCAAGGCTTAAACCGGTCTCTCCTATCAGATGAACGCTTTCAGCCCTTTTTATGATCCCTTCCGCCAGCTTGTCAAGGGGAAGTTTTTTGTCATACCCGCCGGCTATCAGGTGAACGGCTCCGTCCATCACTTCCAGGGCGGCCAGGCAGGATACAGGTGTCGTTGCAATGGAATCGTTTATGTAGGTGATCCCGCTTTTTGAGGCAACCGTCTCCAGCCTGTGAGAAACCCCTTGAAACGCCGCGCCTGCCTCCACAACAGCCTTTGACACGGGACCCGAATCGAGAATCATGCGCACGCCTGCCAGCGCGGACATGATGTTCTCCAGGTTGAAAACACCCGGGAGTCTCACCTTTTCCGTATCGACAAGAACCCGCGAGCTGCCGCCTATGCGTTCGACGATGGATCCATCACTCAGAAAGTAGCCCTCGGGCAGCTCGCCGCGGGACGAAAACCAGAGCGCAGGGAGATCGCTCCCCTTGAAGCGCTTCGCGCTGGCTTCGTCGCCTCCATTGAATACAGCGCCCCGGGCGCGCACCAGTATCCGGGATTTGGCTTCGATATACGACTCGAAATCACCATGCCGGTCCAGATGGTTAGGGGTCAGGTTCGTGATGACGGCCACATCAGGACCAAGCCCGCATCGGCCCGTCATTTCGAGCTGGAACGAGGAAAGCTCCAGAACCACAACATCCCGCTCTTCGATCTTATCGATGTCCGGAAGAAGCGAGCCCCCCATGTTGCCTCCGAGCCAGGCCCTTTCGCCTGCCGCACGGAGCATATTGAAAATCAGGTGCGATGTTGTTGTTTTCCCGTTCGATCCGGTCACGCCCAGCACCCTGCTGCTGCCGAGCAGCTTCAGCGTCAGGTTCATTTCGGATTCGATGGATACGTTGTTTTCCACGGCCGTTTTCAGATACGGCGAAGATGGCGGGACAGCCGGGTTGGCGACAACCATGTCAGTCTTTGCGAAATCCTCCTGCCGGTGCTCCTCCAGAACCAGGCGGACCGGCAGCCCCTCGATCAGTTCGAGCCCCTTCTTCAGCTCGGAGGCCGGCCTGAGATCGGTCACAGTGACCTTTGCCCCTTGCTCGACCAGAAAACGGACGACACCGGCCCCGCCGCCGAACAAACCGAGCCCCATCACCGTGACCTTCATATCTTTGAACGAGGATTCATGCTTTGACATGTTGCGCTGCGCTGCCCGAACCGAACGATGTTCCGTAAAAACCGAGCTTCTGAAAGGTTAACCTGTCACCTTACACTGCCGTGTTTGACTCTACAATCCCAAAGGTGTAAAAACAAACCAGCTGTTTCACTGGGGGTTGAGGAACCGCGGATGGGCACGGTCAAAAAACCTGAAAGGATCATTTTCATGGTATACACATACGAGTATCAGCGGCCTGCAGTGACAGTGGACATGGTCGTCCTGGCTCCGGCGGGAGATGGACACGAGGTTCTTCTCATCAAGAGGGGCGACGACCCGTTCAAAGGACAATGGGCCCTGCCCGGAGGCTTCATGGAGATCGATGAGGAGCTCGAGGATGCCGCAGCCAGGGAGCTCGAAGAGGAGACCGGGCTTAAAGGGATCGCTCTCAAAGAAATCGGGGCTTTCGGAAAGGTGGGCCGTGATCCGCGCGGCCGCACCGTCAGCATCGTCTACATGGCCGTGCTGCCGTCCAGGTCCGATGCCAGGGCGGGTGACGACGCCGCGGAGGCGGCCTGGTTTCCGCTCCATGCCGCGCCTTCTCTCGCGTTCGACCACAACGACATCATCGCACGCGCACAAGATATGCTCGGATGAGATGCTCCCATGACGCAGCCGGGCAGGTCAGCTTCACGGGGCCCGCTTGTTCAGCCAGGGCTTCAGCTTGTCCGCGAGTTCGGGTTCTATTTCTGCCCCGAAACGCATGGCAAGCGTCAGATGTCTCACGGCTTTTTCGGGCTGCTCAAGCATGACACAGGCCTTTGCCAGGTTGTGGTGAGCCTTGGCAAGACCCGGGTCTTTTTCGAGCGCTTTCTCGAACCATTCGACAGCGGCTTCGTAGTCGCCCCTGTTCGCATAGAGCGAACCCAGGTTGAACAGGGCAAGAACGTAGTTCGGCTGGATCGTTGCCGCGCGCATCCAGAGTTTCTCGGCCATGTCCTGTTCGCCGCGCCCGGCATAAATGACCGCAAGGTTGAAACAGGCATCAGCGTGCTCAGGATCCATCTCAAGCGTTTTCTCCAACCCCTCAAACGCATCCTCCGTCCTTCCCTGCCTGTCGTAGACCAGGGCCAGGTTGTGCATGGCAGTGGCCGAGTCCGGCCTAATATTGAGCAGCCGCTTGTAATACTGCTCCGCATCGTTCAGCCGCCCCAACCTCTCGCTTATCACTGCCAGCGCAGTGACGACATCCGGGTTTCCCGGCTCTTCCTCATAAAGCCTCTCCAGCGCCGGCATGGCCTCGTTGTACTTTTCGCCCTGGAACATTCTCGTGGCGCGATCCAGCTCCGCTTGGACCCAGATCCTCGATTTGGGATCAGGCCCGCTGAATGGATCCCCCTCTATGCCGTTGTGCTCCGCGCCGGATGCGTACCCGAGCGCTGACAGCTTCTCCTGCACATCATCGTCCACCCCCATCCCCGCACCGCTGCCTTCCCTCCCGTTCCGTGACTCCAGGGCGCTGCCATGCAGCAGCTTCATGAGCACGGCATGGAGCTTGCCTCCCTCGGCCTTGCCTTCCTCGTAAAGGTTTTTCATCTCAACCGGGTCGTCCGCCGTGTTGAACAGCTCCGGTTCAGGCGAGGCGATGTACTTGAAACGTCCTGCACGAACCCCTCTCAGCCCTGCCCATCCGAGATCGAAGTATGGAAGAAGCGTCTCAAAGTAAATATGATCGTGGACGCTCGCGGCTTCCCCGGTCACAAGAGGCACAAGACTGCGCCCTGCAAACCCGTGCACCATGCCTTCGGGCTCTATGTTGAGGATGTCCAGAACGGTGGGCATGATGTCGACCAGGGACACGGGAGTATCGATGCTTTTCTGACGCGGAAAAAGCACCGGGTTCGACACGATCAGCGGCACGTGCAGTGTGGAGTCGTAAACAAAGATGCCGTGCGTTTCCTCGCCGTGTTCGTAAAGGCTTTCGCCGTGGTCGGATGTGACGACGACAAGGGTGTTCGGGGTGTGTCCCTTCATCTTCAGCACCTTCAAAAGAAGGCCGAGCTGCTCGTCCACGTAAGCGATCTCGCCGTCGTAGGGATTCTCGGCGTACCTGCCGGCAAACGGCTCCGGAGGCTGGTACAAGCTGTGGGGATCGAAGTAGTGAACCCACAAAAAAAACGGGGACTTTTCCTGCCTGCCCAGGAAGGCAATTGCTCGTTGGGTGACCTCATCGGCCTTGCGCTCGGGAATGGCAAGAGAGCCGCCCTTTCTTCCGTAGACAATCGCATCGTCGTACTCTTCGAACCCCTGGTCCAGGCCGAACATGGAGTCAAGCACGAACGCCCCTATCACCGCGCCTGTCCGGTAACCGCGGCTTTCCAGCGCCTCGGCAAGCGTTGTGAGCTGTTTCCGTGCGCTGTAAACACCGTTGTTTCTGGCACCGTGCGCGAACGGGTATGCACCTGTCATGATGGATATGTGCGATGGAAGCGTGAGCGGGCAGGGCGAGTACGCCTTCTCGAATAGTATCCCTTCCGAGGCGAGCCTGTCCATGTTGGGAGTTGCCGCCGCATCGCAGCCGTAGGCGCCCACGTGGTCGGCTCGCAAGGTGTCCACGGTGACGAGCAGCACGTTATACTGCTTGTTACCGCTGTTCTCGATGGGATCGCCGCACCCGGCAACACCGAAAAGAAACAGAAGCGCGGCCATGAAAGGGATGCGGATTCCGGATTGCCTGTGCACGGGATGCTTTCCAGTCACCGATTTCTCCAGCAAAGGGTTCTATGTTCTGGGAAGAGGCGGCAACAGAGTGCCGCCCTCCAAAAGAGAAGGAATGCGCCGGTTGAACAATGGAGGGCGCCGCTCCGTCGGCGCCGAAAAACAACCCACACCGCATCAATCAACCCCCTCAGGAGTCGGCTGTCGGCTGCGGGCGAAGCCCGCCCTATGTTATCGGCAGACTGACATCAGCCACATCATGAGTCAATCAAGATCTTCGCTGCCGCGGACGAGGCGGTGACAGCATAGTTGGACGGTTTCATGGTGAAGTAAGCCATGTAAATTAGAAGTCCCTGAACCACCGGATCGTTGGGTATTGCCAGAGAGGTGGACGCATGACCTGATCCGTCGAGTGTGCCGTTCCATCCGGGAAAAGCTCCCACGGTGATCGAATAAAGGAAATCCCAGCCGATGGGAACATGCACTCCGTTTTTGAAGTTGAACCCTGTGTCCGTCAACGAAACACCGTTGTAGTAGATTTGTCCCGCGCCCGCAGCCCAGTCCAGATCGATATCGAGCAGACCGCCTTTAGCCGCATTGCCGTTAACTGTCAGCGCCGGGCCCTGGCCCAGGTTGACTTCCAGCAAGGTGGATCTTCCGCCTACTATATTAACGGTGAATGTCTCGGGATCGTACCCTGCAGCGGAAAAGGTGATGTCATAGGCGCCCTGGGGCAGGAAATACTGAAAACTACCGAACCGCGGCTCGGTCTTCCGGATCTCGCCCTGTGTGTAATTGATCCCGGTTATCTCGATGTCGGCCACGATCGGTACGCCGGTGTCCGCTTCCACGACATGCCCCCTCAGAGGGATCCGGCGGCCCAGAAAATGTTTGACCCCGGGCCAGATGTGGTCCGCGAACTCGGACTGGGCTGTCGAATGCGAGGGCTGAAAGGAGGTGCCGGTCTCCACAAGGAACGAAAAGGTCGAGGCGTTGCATAGCTCCCACTGGTACGCCTCGCCCTCTGCGGAAGCTTTACGGTGACTGCCTCCGTAGTTGAATGCAAAAGCGATCTCCTCCGCCTCGCTTTTCAAGTAGCTCTCGAGAGCTGATGGAAAAGAGGATGAAAGGTAGTATGTATAGACCAGCTCCTGGCCGTAGCTGTGAAAGTCCATGGTCTTGGCAAACCTTCGTTCCTGGGCGAGCGCGACTTCGGTCTTAGTCTCCTGCTCAGAGTTGGGATACGGGCCCTTGTAAATTATGCTGCTCGGATCGGTGCTGCCCGAATAAGGCCCGTACCAGTTGAAGTCGTAGTTCCGGTTGAGGTCCACGCCGAAGTTTCCGCCCGCTTGCGGGCTTCTGTTCTTGCGCCACCACTCGTCATAATCGAAACAGTACTGGAAACCGTCCGGATTCCAGCAGCTCGCTATGTAGATCTGGTAGTTATCCACCCAGTTGGTAACGGCGGGGTCAGTGCCGTATAACGAGGTCAGGTTCTCTATGATCCAGAGCCCGTACTCGGCGGTTGTGACCTCGCGGGCGTGACGGTTCAAGGTCAAAAGTATGTTCGGCTCGTCTTCGTCGACATGCACGTTGTCCGAGATCTTCATCACAAGAAGCTGCCTGTCCTCGTGCGTTGTTCCCACACCGTATTCAATCCCCGCATCGCTCAACAGGGCGATTTCGGGGTGACCGGCCTGAAACCCGAGCAGCTCGGCCTTGTGCTCCAGCCAGTCCCTGTACCCGGCCGGAATACCCCGCGATCCTTTCCCGGATGAGCTTTCCACAACTCTGAACTTCATGCCGCTCGAACGTAAACTGCTGACCTGCTGGGGTGTGGCAATAACCTCCACGAACCCGCCGGGTCCGTTCCTGCCAAGGATGTCAAAGCCGGATCGCTCCAGATCGTAGAGCAGAGCAACCGTGTCATCTTGGTAAACTTCCAAGCGGAAAAACTCTCTGTTCTGTGCAACAAGTGATGTGGTCATGAAGGAAAAAAGAATGGAAACCGACAACGCGACAAAGATCAGGCGGTTAGCGCGGCAATGGAAGCCTTTCATGTGGAGGCTCCTTTCTTGATGATCCGAACGAATGGAAACCGGCAATCATTGAAATAAAGACCTTATTCCTATACAGTTTACATGACTTTGCACTGTTTGGCAAGGTTTATATCCCGCAAGCGCACTCTGATGCGGTGGAAAAAACATCGGAAAAATAAGGAAAAAGATGTCTCTCCCGCCTTTTGACATGGAGGCTTTCACAAAGTCGCTTCGTTCGGCAGTGGAAGCGGCTTTCAGGCCGGTCAATCTTCCAGTCGACCGCGTGGAAAAGCTCGTACGGTTCGGGAGCATGCTTGCGCAGAGATCGGGCGAAATCAACCTGACTCGGATTCTCGACCCGGAAGGGATGGCTGTCCGCCATTTCCTGGATTCATCCCATCTTCTGGCAGTGCTCAAAAAAACAACAGGCCCTGTGCTCGACATGGGGACCGGGGGCGGAGTTCCCGGAGTCCCGCTGGCCATACTCAGGAACGATCTGAAGGTGATCATGATCGACGGCACTGACAAGAAGGTCCGCTTCGTGCGCGAAGTAATCGGGGAGCTCGGCCTTGATAACACAGAGGTTTTACACGCCAGGGCTGAGGAACATCTGAAAGGCCATACATATCAAACTGCGATCACAAGGGCCGCCGTGAAGCCGCAAACAATGTTCGAGCTTCTGGAAACAACAGGCCCCGCGGTGAAGCGCATTGTTTTCATGGAAGGAGCAAGGGGCAAGGAACACGCGCGCGATGTCATCAAGCCGGCCCGAAGCGCGGGCTACGAATTCGGCATGGCAATGCCCTACCGCCTCCCCGGCCTTGACAAGGAGCGTTACCTTCTGTGCTTCGATCGCACCGATTGATATGGCGAAGAAGCCGTTCCCAACAATCAACAACTGACAGTCTCAGCGGAACGAAAAGGACAACATAATGACGCGTTCAAGATCGCCGTTTTTCATGCTCGCCTTTTTTGCGGTTTCCGCGCTCCTGTTTACAGGGCAGGCGCGGGCGCTGCCGCGCACTTCGTCACCTGACAGCTTCAAGAACGACGCGAAGAGTGCGACAGACAATGAAGAATGGCCGAAGCTCGAGGAGCTTTCCAGGGCGCGCATCAAAGAGGAGCCGGGAGACCACTCGGCAATCGCATACCTGTCCTTTGCCCTGGCCGGACAAAAGAAGTTCGACGAGGCCGTTGCAGCGCTGGCTGATCTCGAAGAGGCGGGCTACTCTCCTACCCGAAACCTACGCGGTGTGGGCAACCCCCTGAGCAAGATCGTCAACATCATCTACATGACCTGCTGGGCAAACTTCGACGCGGGCTACAATGTAAAGGCATGGTCCGCCCTGTTCAACCGCTTCGAGGAGCTGTCATCCATGTACACTGCGGCATCACGCCTTCTCATGGCTGCCTTGAAAACGGATGATAAAAAGGAAACCTCCCGCCTGGAAGCGTGGTTCGAAAAAATGCTGGAAAAGAACAAGAGCAATCCCGGGCTCACAGTCAGCTTGTACACCAACTTTGCGGAGGGGTACCTGAGAGCCGGCGTGGGAAAACCAAGGACGTTGGATCTGGCATCTATTAGCTACAACCTGGCCCGGGAGGATGTGGAGAAACAGTACGAAAACATTGAAGATCCGCTCGAGAGGCGCGAAAAGTGCGATGTGAACACGGATGACGAGTACCGGAACCTCGCCCTTGCCTGCAGCCTCTGCAACGTCTTCGACCCCCCTGAAAACCGCCTGGCGGAGCGCGAGCCCGAACCCGGTGCTGTTTTCGAGGACATCACGGCTGAGGCCGGCCTCGGCAGCATCCGCTCGGGAAGGGTGGCTGTGGCCGACTACAACAGCGACGGATACCCTGATCTTTGCTTTTCCGGCCGCCTCTTCATGAACGACAAGGGAAATCGGTTCGTCGAAAAGACGAAGGAAGCCGGTATCAGCAAAACCGGCGCGGGCGCCCTTTTCTTCGATTTCGACAACGACAAGGATCTGGATCTTCTGATCTCGACACTCCCCCATCCCTACCTGTTTCGTAACGAGGGAAAAAAGGGAAAGTACACCTTCACCGAGGTCACCACCGAAGCCGGGCTGGAACAAATAACCATCGGCGCCACACCGGAAGGTGTTGCCGCCATGGACATTGACAACGACGGATGGCTCGATTTCTACATGGCCGCCTACGAAAATCCTTACCCCAAGGGGCACCCCGATGTGCTCGCGCTCAACAACGGCGACGGGACCTTTTCGGACGTGTCAAAGGACAGGGGCGTCCTGGAAGGCGATGTGCTCTGCGGCCGGGGAGTGACCTGCTCCGATTACGACCGCGACGGTGATGTGGACATCCATGTTTCGAACTACCGACTCCACAGAAACTTTCTCTGGCAGAACAACGGCAGCGGTTCCTTTGTTGACATCGGGGAAAAAACCGGGCTTATGGGCACGAAACAGGGCGGTGCTTACGGCCACACGATCGGGTCATGCTGGGGCGACATCGACAACGACGGGAACATGGATCTTTTCTGCGCCAACCTGGCCCATCCGCGGTTCATCAACCAGGGTTTCTCGAACCTTTCTATGCTTTACGTGAACCAGGGCAGAGACGAAAAGTTCGCCTTCACCGAGGAGCGCCGCGACAGGGGGATCCGTTTCCAGGAAACGCATTCCGATCCGGCCCTCATTGACTACGACAACGACGGCGATCTCGACCTTTACATCACAGCGATATACGAGGGCGCGCCTTCCTGTTTTTATCAGAACACGGGAGACGGTTTTTTCGAGCCGGTTACCTTCCGGTCAAGGTCAGTGGTCTTCAACGGCTGGGGCCAGGCATGGTTCGACATGGATGACGACGGCGATCTCGACCACTTGATCGGGTCCGGTTCAGGAGTGGTCCTGCACAGGAACAAGGGCAACAACAACAAGTGGATCAAGGTCGAGCTCGTGGGCAAGAACCGGAACTACTTCGGCGTGGGCGCAAGGGTACAGGTAACGACCCCGGAAGGCCTGAGCATGGTCCGCGAGGCGCGCATCGGCAGGGGAACCCAGAGCCAGGACGATCCAATACTCCATTTCGGGCTCGGGCCCAACGCATCGTCGGCCCGGATTGAGGTGACATGGACTACCGGACACACCAAGGCGATGAACAGCAAGGTCAACAAGACAGTGACCGTACGGCAGCGGAAGGATTATCCGAAAAGGAGGCAGTGAACAGGGTACGAGCGGTTATCCCGCCCGGATGAGTGTTCATTGTTCAGGGAAGATAAGAGGCGGCAACAGAGTGCCGCCCTCCAGTTGAAAGGACATGCGCCGGTTGAACAATGGAGGGCGCCGCTCCGTCGGCGCCGCATACGCCTTTCTCGCACGCGTTCTCGATATGTAGGGGCAACCCCCTGTGTGTGGTTGCCCTCCCCCTACTTGCCCTTCGCCGTGATTGCCCTTCCATCGATGAACCGCTCGAACCAGAGCTCCAGCATCAGCAGCGCCCAGATCTGAAGGTGCAGGTTCTCGCGGCCGGATACGTGGCGGTCCAGGAGCCTGCGCACCTCTTCCGTGCAAAAGAGGCCGCGCGATGCAGCAGCCTTGCCTGTCAGCGTATCGTACGCCATCTCCTTGAGCTCGCCCCTGAGCCAGGCGTCGATTGGCACTCCGAAACCCATCTTGGGGCGGTCCAGGATCCCGCGGGGAAGAACGGATCGGAGCGCGTTTTTCAGGATATGCTTGCTTCTCATTCCCTTGAGCTTGAGCGTGGCCGGGATTCTCGCTGCGAACTCCATGAGTTCATGGTCGAGAAAGGGAGAGCGCCCCTCCAGCGAATGCGCCATGGTGGCGATGTCCACCTTGACGAGAAGGTCGTAGGGAAGGTAGGTCCTGATGTCCACATCCAGCGTTCTTCCCAAAAAATCCGGGGCATCCGACTCACGGTACGCATCCCGCATAAGCCCCGCTTCGTCCAGCCCGCGCGTTTCAGCCCTGAAATCACCGGTGTAGAGCTTTTCTTTCAACCCCGGCCCGATGTAACAGAACCAGTTGAAGTTCCTCTGTTCCGGTGCAAGCGATGCCTGTCGCAAAAACCGTTTCATTCGCGAGAGCGTGCTCTTTCCGCTCCCTTCGGGCCCGGGAAGAAGCAGGCAGGCGCACCCGCACAACAGGCGGAGAAGCGGCGCCGGAACAAAACCCAGCTTGTCCGCTGCCGCGTGCGCGCGGTACCGGTCGTAACCCGCGAAGCTCTCGTCCCCGCCGTCGCCGTTCAGCACAACCTTCACCTCTCTTGCAGCCAGCTCAGAAAGGTAAAAAGTCGGAATGCCGGACGAGTCGGCGAACGGCTCGTTGTAGTGCCACACGAGCTTGGGCAGGATCGCCGCTGCATCGGGCTTGACCGTCATCTCGACATGATCGGTCTCGAAAAGCGCCGCGACCTCCCTGGCATGCCTTGTCTCGTCGTACCGCTTCTCCTCGAACCCGATGGAGAAGGTCTTCACCGCCCCCCCCATGCGCTGCCTCATCATCGCTACAACCGCGCTCGAATCCACGCCCCCGCTGAGAAAGGCACCAATCGGCACATCGCTGACCAGCCTGATGCGAACCGCTTCCTCGAGCTTCTCCCGGAGCGCGCCCGCGATCTCCTCTTCGCCTTCATCTCCGCCTACCGGAAGCGGTTCCGCGAACGAAAGCTTCCAGTATCGCCGCACCTCAAGACGCCCCGATTCGAACATGAGCCAGTGCCCCGCGGGCAGCTTCTTTATGCCCGCAAAAGCGGTCCAGGGAGCGGGCACATACTGGTAAGAAAGGTAGTGGTGTATCGCTTCAGGATCAGGCTCGGGCTTTATTGAAGGATCCTTCAAAAGCGCCTTGATCTCCGATCCGAACAGAAGCTCCTTGCCGTCGAACGAGTAGACCAACGGTTTCTTGCCGATCCTGTCCCGGGCCGCGAAAAGCCTGTGTTTCGCTTCGTCGTACACAGCGAAAGCGAACATGCCCCTGAGACGATCCAGGCATCCGGGCCCGTGATCCTCGAAAAGGTGCAGAACCACTTCCGCATCGGTCCGTGACCTGAACCGGTGTCCCTTCTCCTCCAGCTCGACGCGCAGCTCGAGAAAGTTGTAGATCTCCCCGTTGAAAACAAGGTGAACCGTTCCGTCCTCGCTGCTGAGCGGCTGGCGCGCCCTGTCGCTCAGGTCGATGATGGAAAGCCTGGAGTGGCCAAGCCCGAACCCCGGCCCTGTGAGCGTGCCCATGTCATCAGGACCGCGATGGTCCAGAGTCTCAGCCATGGACCGCACCAGGCGCTCTTCAACAGGCGCTTCCCTGTCATTTGTGATCTTACCGCAGATGCCGCACATAACGCTCCTTATCGGCAAAATGCGGGCCCATCCCCGCGCCTTTGCGCTGAAAGACACAAAATACAGATGCCAGGCACTTGAAAAAAGCCTTGAAAGATATAAGTTAATCCCTTTTGGACCGTTTCGCAACAGATCAGGATCAGTAACAGGGAGATGTGCTTCCTGTTTCCGTTCCAAGGCGGGCGTACACAAGGACCGGAAGTCGATCCGGTCGAGCCCCTCCGGGAGTACAGCTTTATGTTCAAAGAGGTCGATCCCAAAGCCTCGTTCATCGAGATGGAGCACAGGATCCTCAGGTTCTGGGAGGATGAAAAGTGCTTCGAAAAACTCAGGGAAAAAAACCGCGGAGGCGAGCGGTGGTCCTTTCTCGACGGCCCGATCACGGCAAACAACCCGATGGGCGTGCACCACGCGTGGGGCCGGACCTACAAGGACCTGTTCCAGCGCTACCACGCGATGCTCGGGAAAGAGCTCCGATATCAGAACGGGTTCGACTGCCAGGGTTTGTGGGTGGAGGTCGAGGTTGAAAAGGAGCTCGGGTTCCGTTCCAAGCGCGACATAGAAAACCACGGCATCGACAGGTTCGTGGAGGAGTGCAAGGCCAGGGTCAGGAAGTACTCGGCCGTGCAGACAAAACAGTCGATCCGCCTCGGGTACTGGATGGACTGGGACAACTCTTACTTCACAATGGCTGACGAGAACAACTACACGATCTGGATGTTCCTCAAGAAGTGCCACGACAAGGGGTGGATCTACAAGGGAAACGATGTCATGCCCTGGTGCACCAGGTGCGGCACCGCCCTTTCGGAACACGAGATCGCAACCGAGGGGTACAAGGAGGTAAAACACCCGAGCATCACGGTGCGCTTTCCCATCCGCGGGCGCGAGAAGGAATCGCTTCTCGTGTGGACCACAACGCCTTGGACCCTCACATCGAACGTTGCGGCCGCGGTGCATCCGGAGCTCGACTATCTCAAGATCAAGCAGGGCGGGGAGATCCTTTACCTGGCCGAGACCGGGATCGACACGCTCAAGACAAAGGGCCCGTACGAGGTGATCGAAAAGCTGAAAGGCGCGAACATGGTCGGGTGGACCTATGACGGCCCCTACGACCATCTCGAGGCGCAGCACCCGGAGGCGCACCGCGTGCTCGCATGGGACGAGGTTTCCGGGAACGACGGAACGGGCATCGTGCACATCGCCCCGGGATGCGGCAAGGAAGACCACGCGCTCGGCAAGGAGGAAGGCCTTCCCGTGATCGCGCCGCTCGACGAGCTAGGCGTTTACATCGAGGGGTTCGGCGATCTCAGCGGCCGGAATGTGGCTGATGTCACCAAAGAGATCCTGGACGACCTGAAAAAGCGCGCGATCCTCTATCGCAAGGAAACCATCACCCACCGCTATCCCGTGTGCTGGCGCTGCAACACCGAGCTCGTGTTCAGGCTCGTGGACGAGTGGTTCATCCACATGGACGAGCTCCGCCAGAGCATAATGGATGTCACGAAAAAGATCCGCTGGATCCCATCGTACGGCATGGAAAGGGAGCTCGACTGGCTTAACAACATGCACGACTGGTGCATCTCCAAGAAACGGTTCTGGGGCCTCGCCCTCCCGATCTACCACTGCGCGAGCTGCGGCCACTTAGATGTGATCGGCAGCGAGGAGGAGCTCGAACAAAGGGCTGTGGAAGGGTGGGAGGCGTTCAAGGGGAGCTCCCCGCACCGGCCGTGGATCGACGAGGTGAAGATCGAGTGCCCAAGTTGCGGCACTAAGGTTTCAAGGATCCTGGATGTGGGGAATCCGTGGCTCGACGCAGGCATCGTTCCCTATTCGACCATCGGGTACAGGAAGAACAGGGAGTACTGGGAAAAGTGGTTTCCGCCGGCGTTCATCACGGAATGTTTCCCTGGCCAGTTCCGTAACTGGTTCTACTCGCTCCTGGCCATGAGCACGGTCATGGAAAACCGCGAGCCGTTCCAGTGCGTGCTCGGGCACGCGCTTGTCAAGGATGAGAACGGCGAAGAGATGCACAAGAGCTCGGGCAACGCCATCTGGTTCGACGATGCGGCCGAGGAGATGGGCGTGGATGTGATGCGCTGGATCTTCGCGTCCCACAATCCGCTCTCGAACCTGAACTTCGGGTACAAGGCAGCGGACGATGCTCGCCGGCGCATCCTCACGATCTGGAACACCTACTCCTTTTTCGTCACCTACGCGCGCGTCGACCGCTACGATCCCGTGAGATCCGAAGCTGTCCCGGTAAAGGAAAGATCAGCGCTGGACAGGTGGGTTCTCAGCTGTCTCCAATCCCTGATCGTGTCGGCCCGCAAGGAGATCGAACAGTTCAGCGTGATGACCCTGATGAGGAAGATGGAGCGGTTCATCGAGGATCTCTCCAACTGGTACGTGCGCCGCTCGCGAAGGCGTTTCTGGAAAAGCGAGAGCGACTCGGACAAGAATGCGGCCTACTCCACTCTTTACGAGGTGCTCACAACGCTGTGCCGGATCCTTGCTCCGATCGTACCTTTCTTCACAGAGGAAATGTACCGGAACCTCGTCTTCGCAATCGATGGGGAAGCGCCTCTGTCCGTGCACCTCACCGGCTTTCCGGAAGCTGACGAATCGCTCATCGACGAGCAGCTCGAGCAGGAGGTGGACGCGGTCATCAAGGCGGTCGAGATGGGCAGGGCGGCAAGAAACGCGACTCAGCTCAAGGTTCGCCAGCCGCTCTCCAGGATCGTAGTTATCGCGCCTGACAGCGCGTCAGCCGAAGGGATCGCGAAAGGCAGGGATCAGATTCTAGAAGAGCTGAACATAAAAGCCCTGGAAACGGCCAAATGCCCGGAGGAACTCGTCACGTACTCGCTCAAGGCGAACTTCAAGAAGTTAGGGCCGAAGTACGGCAAGGAGATGGGCAGCGTGGCAAAGGCGGTGGAGGCCCTGGACGCAAAGGGGACCATTCCACTCGTCAAGGCCGGGAAGAGCATCCAGGTAGAGGTGGGAGTGGATGGAGAAAAGGTGGAGCTGCTTCCGGACGAGGTGGAGATACGCTCAGAGCACGCGGAAAGCATGTACACGGTCGAGGACCACGGCTGGGTCGTGGCTATCGACACGAAGCTGAACCACGAGCTGATCCTTGAGGGGATCGCGCGCGACTTCATCCGCCAGGTAGCCAACATTCGCAAGAAAGCGGGCCTCGATGTGGACGACAGGATAAACATCTACCTGGACGGAACCGGGAAGGTCCTGGAGGCTGTAAAAGCTCACAAAAAGTTCATCTCCGCCGAAAACCTTGCAAACCGGATCGACACGGAGTTCAGGGAGACGGACAACTCGTTCGAGATAAAAATCGCCGAAGAGAAAACCCGCATCGCCATAGAGAAAGTCGGGTGACCATGCGCGGTATTCCACAGGATTTTTAAAGAGCACGAGAGACTTTTCAACAAGACAGGAGGGTAAAAAGTGGACAAGATCGTTGAATGCGTGCCCAACTTCAGCGAGGGCAACGACCAGAGCGTCATCGAAGCCATAGCGGAATCGGTAAGAAGCGTTGACGGGGTTCTTCTCCTGGACATGGACCCGGGCAAGGCCACGAACCGAACAGTGGTGACCTTTGTGGGCGGCCCGGAAGGCGTGGTGGAAGCTGCGTTCAGGGCGATCAAGACCGCCGGCGAGCTCATAGACATGAGCGTGCAACAGGGCGCGCATCCGCGCCAGGGAGCAACGGATGTCTGTCCCTTCTGCCCTGTCAAGGGGGTCACCATGAAGGAGTGCGTTGAGCTAAGCTGGAAGCTAGGCAAAAGGGTGGGCGAAGAGCTTGGCATCCCGGTCTATCTTTACGAGCACTCGGCCACGAAGCCCGAAAGAAAGCTGCTGCCTGACATCCGCGTTGGCGAGTACGAGGCCCTGTCGAACAAGCTGGGAAAAGCGGAATGGAAGCCAGACTGCGGGCCGAACGAGTTCAACGACAAGGTAAAGCGAACCGGCGTCACGGTAATGGGAGCGCGTGAGTTCCTGATCGCGTACAACGTCAACCTGAACACCAGCGAAAAAAGGTACGCATCCGACCTTGCCCTAGAGATCCGCGAAACAGGCCGCATCAAGCGCAAGCCGGGGCCCACCCCGTTCTACCAGGACGGCGAGATTATTAAAAACGAGCACGGCAAGAAGGTCCGCAAAAACGGGATGTTCCAAAACGTCAAGGCGGTGGGCTGGTTCATCGACGAGTACGGCATCGCACAGGTCTCCATCAACCTGACAAACCTCGGCATTACCCCGGTCCACAAGGTCTTCGATGCCTGCGTCGAGCTGGCAGCAGCGAGGGGCATGCGAGTCACCGGCTCCGAAATAGTCGGGCTCGTTCCCCTGGATGCACTGCTTGAGGCAGGCAGGCATTACCTGACCAAGCAGCACAGGTCCACGGGCGTTCCCGAGGAGGACCTGATTCACACCGCTGTAAAGTCGATGGGTCTGGACGACCTCGCGCCGTTCGATCCGAGCAAGAAGATCATCGAGTACCAGTTCAAACGTGTAAACCCTCTCACCGCGCTGACCGCGGCCGGTTTCACCCACGAGGTCAGCCGCGACTCCATGGCGCCGGGCGGGGGTTCGGTTGCAGCGCTGTCAGGCGCGCTGGCAGCCGCACTGGCAGGCATGGTGGGCAACCTCACGGCAGGCAAACGCGACATGATCGAGCAGTTCGACGTGATGTCGAAGCTCGCGCAGGGTGCCCAAGCTGTCAAGGACAAGCTCCTTGAGGCTGTTGACAGAGACACCGACGCCTTCAACGAGATCATCACGGCCATGCGCATGCCCAAGAAGAGCGCTGATGACAAGAAAGCCAGGGAACAGGCGATCGAGAAGGCCAACCAGGGTGCAGCCCAGGTTCCGCTCGACACCGCGGCACTCTGCCTGGAAGCCTTGGAGCTCGCAAACACCGCTGCTTTGAAAGGTAACCCGGCATCCGTCACCGACGCGGGCACTGCCGCACAGATGGCAAAAGCCGGGTTCGAAAGCGCTGTGTACAACGTGCGCATCAACCTGCACTCGGTGTCGGACGCCGTATTCGCGGAGAAGACCATGGACCGGGTCGCGACGCTCGCATCCGAGTTCGAGAAGCTAATGAAATCCACAGCAGGACGGGTCGAGGATCTCCTGGAAAACCCGGCCTCCTGAAAAAACATTCGCAAGGCATGTTTCGATGACCAAGCCCCAATCCATCTTCGAAATGATCGTGGACCTGATCGAAAAAGCCGTTCGCACCGAGTTCGATGCGGGCATCGAGGGCCCCATCCAGCTCGCCGCGCCTCCGGAGCAGGAGCTCGGTGACTTCGCGTTCGCCTGCTTCCCTCTTGCCAGGACACTCCGCATGCCTCCGGCCGGCATCGCGTCCAGGCTCGCACCCGTGCTCAGCCGGGACGATCTTTTTGAAACAGTCCGGGCTGCCGGGCCGTACATCAACTTCGATGTGAAGAAAGGGCTGCTGGCAAGGATCACCCTGGAAAGCCTGCTGAATGATCCCGACAGGTTCATGCGAGTCGATACAGGGCAGGGAAAAACGGTCTTGATCGAGTACTCAGCACCCAACACGAACAAGCCGCAGCACCTCGGTCACGTGCGCAACAACGTGCTCGGGATCAGCATCGTGAACATCCTGGAGGCTGCCGGGTTCAAGGTATATCCGGTGAACCTTGTGAACGACCGCGGTGCCCACATCTGCAAGTCCATGCTCGCATACGAGATGTTCGGAAACGAAAAGACCCCGGAGGACGCTAATGTCAAGGGTGACCATTTTGTGGGCGGGTTTTATGTGCGCTACGACCGGGAAGAAGAGGCTGAGCGGCAGGAATGGCTAAAGGCCCGGCCAACCGGGCAGGAGCAGCCTGACAGCCGTGACGTTGACATGGATGCCGCTTTTCTGGGCGAGTCGAAGCTCTACTCGCGGGTGCAGGAGATGCTCAAAAAGTGGGAGAACAAAGACGAGAAGGTGCGCGCGCTCTGGAAAAAGATGAACTCCTGGGTGCTCGACGGGTTCGACTCGACATACAAGCGCTTGGGCTGCCGTTTCGAAAAGGTCTACTTCGAAAGCGACACCTACACCATAGGAAAAGAACTGGTAAAAGAAGGGCTCGACAGGGGGATCTTCTTCAAAAAAGATGACGGCTCGGTCTGGGTGGACCTTGATGACCAAGGACTCGACAGCAAGCTGCTCCTTCGGAAAGACGGAACCTCGGTCTACATCACCCAGGATCTCGGCACCACGAAGCTGAAGTTCGACGACTACAACGCGGACCAGGCCCTGTGGGTCGTTGCGGACGAGCAGATATACCACTTCAAGATGCTGTTCGCCGTGCTGATGAAACTCGGATTTCAATGGGCGAGGCGCTGTCATCACCTGGCATACGGCATGGTGGATCTGCCCGAAGGCAAGATGAAATCCCGCAAGGGCACGGTTGTGGATGCCGACGACCTCATGGACGAGCTTCTCGAAATGGAAAAGGAAGAGATCCGAAGCCGGGATCTTGGTCTCTCTGACTCCGAGCTTGAAAAAACCGCGGAGATTCTCGCCCAGGGTGCCCTGAAGTTCTTCATCCTGAAGTTCACTCCGAAAACACGAATGACCTTCAATCCCTCGGAATCGATTTCTCCGGAAGGGTTCACCGGACCGTATGTGCAGTACGCTCACGTGCGGATAAGAAGCATTTTCAGGAAAGCGCGGAGGGATATGTACGCGTCCCATATCGGCCCCGATCAGCTTGGAGAAACCGTCGAAAAGCTGGTCCTCCCCGAGGAGGCAGCAGTGGTCCGCCGGCTGTGCGGATTCCCGGAAGAGGTGCAAACAGCCGCGCAAAACCACAACCCCTCAAGGCTTTGCACTTACCTTTTCGAGCTCTCAAGGGAGTACAACCGTTTTTACCACAACCTCCCCGTGCTCGGAGCCGCAGAAGAGCCGCTGAAGGACGCGAGGCTCGAGCTGTCAAGGGCCGTGGCCCTCGTGATCGAGCGAGGCCTTTCCCTGCTCGGCATTGCAGTGCCGGAGCGAATGTGAAGGGGAGGTAGCCCCCACGCGATCAATGTAAACATTCCGTTACCATGTAGAGGCGGTTCGCGAACCGCCCGCCCCGATTCCAAACCGTAGGGCAACCGCGGGGCATTGCCCGCGCCTTCTTTATACTGGAACTTGACAAAAGACACTGATCTTTGGACAGTGATCCCATAGCAACAGCCTGCCGCACGAAAAAAGAGCCTCGGGCTGATTGCCAGGGCTGTTAAAAAGGACTTCTTAAGGAGAAAACCGATGAAACCTCTGACGGTGACGGCAAAGGACATAATGAATCCTGAGGTGATTACCGTGAAGAAGGAGATGACCGTACACGAGCTTGCCTGTTTTTTTGCGGACAAGATGATTTCAGGCGCGCCTGTGGTGGACGGCTCAGGCAGGCTGATCGGCGTGGTTTCTGTCACAGACATAGTAAGAAGCGACAGCAGGCGCGCCAGCATCGTAAAAAACAAGATTATGCCTGGTTTCTACCTTCGGGGCTGGGAAGACAAGCTGGACCAGGAGGAGATAAAGAATTTCCATGTGGAGGTGGACGACGGGGTGAGCGTAGGCGATATCATGACACATACCATCTTTGAGGTCGACGAAGAGACGGTGATCAGCGAGATGGCGGATCTCATGATCGATAAACGCGTACACAGGCTGGTCGTTACACATGAGGGGAAGGTCAAAGGCATTGTCACGGCATTCGACATGCTGAAGACAATCCGAGAGTTCACGGGAAAGTAAGGGCAACCCCTCGTGGCTGCCCTCCGGTTCATGTGAAACGACAGTGTTCTGTGTTAAGGGAAGACAAGAGGGGGCATGGAGAGCGTCGCTTTGTCGGCGCCGCAACCGAACATCTGAAAAGACAGAGTTCAGGGTTCAGGGTAAGGACACAAGATCGCTTCGCAATCGAAAAAAGGTGATGCAAAACTCAGGTATAGGGAAACTCTCATGTCCAGAACCAAGTCGCACATCCACATCGTTTACGCTCTCTTTTGCCTGTTAGTCGCTGCAACCGGGCTTTTTGTCGGCTGTGCTCACACGCTCAGATATCCGGAAGCGCCCAGAGGAGACGTTACCGACTGTTATCACGGTACAGAGGTGCCGGACCCTTTTCGCTGGTTGGAGGATCCTGACTCGGCTGAAACCAGGGCGTGGATCGATGCGCAGGTCAAGCTCGCCTTTCCCTGGCTCCATGAGACGCCTGAGCGCGAAGGGATCAAAAAACGCCTCACCGAGCTCTGGAACTACGAAAAGTACGGGACACCGTTTGTGGAAGGCGGACGCTACTTCTTCTCGAAGAACGACGGGCTGCAGAACCACAGCGTGTATTACTGGACCGATTCGCTCGATGACGAGCCAAAGGTGCTCATCGACCCGAACAAGCTGTCCGAGGACGGTACAGTGTCCCTTGGGGGGGTTTCGATCAGCAGGGACGGAAAGTACCTGGCGTACGGCCTTTCTTCAGGCGGGTCCGACTGGCGCAAGTGGTACGTGCGCGAGATTGACACCGGACGCGATCTCGACGATTGTCTCGAATGGATCAAGTTCTCGGGCGCCTCGTGGAACGATAGCAGCAGCGGCTTCTACTACTCCAGGTACGAAGAGCCCGAGGAGGGTGAAAAGCATCAGCAGGCGAACTACAACCAGAAGGTGTACTTCCACAAAATCAACACGCCCCAGTCAGAGGACGTGCTCGTCTACGAGAGACCGGAACACAAGGACCGGACCCTGCGCGCGAGAGTGACCGATGACGGCGAATACCTGATCATCTCAATCGGCAAGGGCACGGAGCGAAAGAACCTCATCTCCTACAAGAAGCTCGACACCCCTGAAAGCCCGGTCATAGAACTCATCGGCGAGTTCGAGGCATCGTTCGGGTTCGTGGATAACAACGGCCCTGTTTTCTGGTTCAAAACAGATCTCGACGCGCCGATGAGCCGTGTGATCGCCATCGACACAAGCCGCGAAAACGGAAAAAACCGGCGCACCGTGATCGCCGAACAGAAGGAAACGCTTCGCCGAGTGAACATCGTCAACAACACCTTCATCACTTCTTACCTGAAGGATGCGCATTCGCTCGTGAAGCTGTTCGACATCCACGGAAAGCTTATCGGGGAAATCGATCTGCCGGGTCTGGGCAGGGCTTCCGGATTCGGCGGAAAGAGGCTCGATAAGGAAACCTTCTACAGATTCTCCACCTTCGATGACCCGGGAACCATCTATCGCCTGGACATGGAAACAGGAAAAAGATCGGTCTTCCGCAGGCCGAAGGTGGCCTTCGACCTTGACCGCATCGTCACAAAGCAGGTCTTCTACAAGAGCAAGGACGGTACCCGCGTCCCGATGTTCATTGTGCATTTGAAGGGGCTGGAGCTCAACAGCGAAAACCCAACGATCCTGTGCGGATACGGCGGATTCAACATCTCCCAGCTCCCCTCATTTTCCACGAACACGCTTGTCTGGATGGAGATGGGAGGCGTCCATGTCATGGCGAACATCCGGGGCGGCGGCGAATACGGCGAGAAGTGGCACCAGGCAGGCATGAAACTGAACAAGCAGAACTGCTTCGACGACTTCATCGCTGCTGCTGAATGGCTCATCGAGAAGGGATATACCAGCACGGACAAGCTGGCCATCAAGGGCGGAAGCAACGGCGGCCTGCTGGTCGGCGCCTGCATGACCCAGCGGCCGGATCTTTTCGGCGCCTGCCTGCCATCCAGGGGTGTTCTCGACATGCTCAGGTTCAACAGGTTCACCATCGGGTGGGCCTGGGTTTCAGACTACGGTTCGCCGGAGGACCCCGAGGAGTTCGAGGCGCTTCACGCCTACTCGCCCTATCACAACATCCACCCGGGAATCGTTTACCCGGCAACGCTTATCACCACGGCTGACCACGACGACCGTGTTGTGCCTGGACACAGCTTCAAGTTCACCGCGTGCTTGCAAGAGGCCCAGGCCGGTGACGCGCCCATCCTGATCCGCATCGAAACCAAGGCCGGCCACGGCGCCGGCACTCCAACGACCAAGCGGATCGATGAAGCCGCGGATATCTTCGCCTTTCTTGTACGCGTTCTCGAAATGTAGGGGCAACCCCCTGTGTGGTTGACATCCGGTGCGGGATGGAGGGCGTCGCTCCGTCGGTGCAGCAACCGAACCTACACCGAACGAAAACGGCCTGGAGGGTCGGGGTCCTTCCCGACCGGAAAAGAAGAGGCGGCAACAGAGTGCCGCCCTCCAGATGAAACGGCACATACCGCATGAACAATGGAGGGCGCCGCTTTGTCGGCGCCGGAAAAGAAGAGGCGGCAACAGAGTGCCGCCCTCCAGATGAAACGGCACATACCGCATGAACAATGGAGGGCGCCGCTCCGTCGGCGCCGCCTCCCTCTGAAAAACGCCTACGGCAAGAACTCGATCTCGGCCGCGTTCGACACGTAGTCATAGGGCCCGTACAACAGGAAGGCAAAACGCATTGGAACACCGATCGCATTGGGGGACAGTGGTCCCAGCGTGTTGAACTGTGCTGTTGCCGACCCTTTCGAGTCAAGGGTTCCCTGGAAATCGATAAAGGCCGGTGTGTTTGCCATCCCAAAGATCAAGGTTGTGACAAAATCCCAGTTCAGAGGGAAAACCTTGCCGCTCGGAAGAGTAAAACCCGGATCGGTTCCGGTGACGTTTCCAAGAAGAAAGTAGTTCCTGTTCGGGTGGTCCCTGCCCAGACCGAGAGAGAAATCTATTGTGCCGCCGGTGGAAACATGGATCCGGTTGTTTTCGAGAGAAAGCGGCCCCACCGCCTCGAAATAGCGCACATAGCCTTCCGGGCTGTTGTCGAAGTTCCGGTTGCCCACAAGCAGATCCTGCACACCGTCGTTGTTCCAGTCCGCTACATCCAGGCGCGCGTAGTAGACCACGTCGATTATGCTTCCTCCGGCCTTGAGCTTCATACTTCCGTTGAACAGCGGCGAGACATCAGTGCCTGTGTTTTCCCAGTAGTTCACATTCCCGTTGTAATCGCCGCACAGGAGGTCCCTCTTGCCGTCCCGGTTCCAGTCAACCATTACCGGGCTTGCTTCGTTCCCGGTGGTAAGAGTGGACACGCCATCCTGCAGCCAGACGGCTCTGTTGAACACCGGCGTGGAAGTCGGGCTCACGTTAATGAGCAGGTGCACCTTGCCGCCATCTTCTCCCACTAGCAGGTCGACCTTGCCGTCCTTGTTCCAATCCACGAAAAAAATGTGGGAATTGAGCCCGCAGTCGTAGTTGACCGCTCCCAGCCTCAGGAAGGTGTATCCGTTGAACTGGGGATCGTCATCCGTGTTTGTGTTCAGGTAGATGCGAATGGTTCCGTTCCGTTCGCCCACGATAAGATCCTTCTTTCCGTCTCCGTTATAGTCCACGACACGTGGACAAGAACCGAAACATCAGGAGTACGATGTGGTAATGGTAACTCCACCGGATTTAAGCTTGACTCCTG
This sequence comes from uncultured Phycisphaerales bacterium, assembly GCA_964542475.1. GTDB lineage: Bacteria > Planctomycetota > B15-G4 > B15-G4 > CAYZWU01 > CAZIUL01. Next base: position 79,920 of record CAZIUL010000007.1, read on the forward strand.
CCGGGAACTCTGGATTGAGATCCGTGCCGTTGTTCAGGAAAAGAGTGATGTGACCATAACCGAAACACCCGACAAGCAGGTCTTTCGCCCCGTCATTGTTCCAGTCCACAACCTCCGGGGTCGCGTGCCTGTCCACCAGGTAGGGCGATCCATTGGCTTCGATGATGACCGCGCTCTTCAGCTCAGGCATCGCTCCATGCGCCGGCCCGGCCATGAAAGCCGACACCAGGAGCACCAGGGGTAAAACAAAAAACACCGCTTTTCTCATGACAACCTCCAGGATCTCAATGTACTTTATACACACAACACGGGCTTGTTTATCGCCTCTCCAGTATCAGATCGGCAGATGAGAAGGGTTGGTTTAGCTGATGATATTTTACACGATCCCATGAAAAACGGAACGTTGAAAACAACAAATATCTTGCATGGATGTCAGGAAGAAGTGTTCGGTGTTCAATCTTCACCCCTCCCCTCCCCCGCTATCCTCGATCCCTTCCGCCAAGGCCTGCGCTTTTTATACGACCCGATCCTCTCCCGTATTCCCTCCTCGAGCCCGGCAATACCTGACCGCGCCGCAAGATCCGCAGCCTTTTTTGCGGTCTCGACCGCCTCGTCAAACCTGCCGGCAGCCGCGTATGCGGCAGCCAGCGTGTCAAGGATGCGCGCATCCCCGTGCCCCGTCATCCGGCTGACAGCAAGCGCCAGCCTCACCGCCTCGTTCGCTTCCGCACGGTTCGTGCCTGGGCGCGTGGCAAGGGTCCAGGCCAGGTTGTCCATGGCTTGGAAAGAGCCCGCCGGGTCGAGCCGGATCGCTTCCCGGAAATGAAACACGGCTTCGTCGGTCCTGCCGGCGCCGGTCAGGGCGATCCCGAGGTTGTTGTGGGTGTTCGCGTGGTCCGGATCGATGTCGAGGGCTGCGCGGTAAGCCTTGACAGCGCCTCCTCGGTCCCCCTTTTTGAGCAACGTGTTGGCCAGGTTGTAAATCGCGCGTGCATCGCCTGGATCCAGCTCGACAGCCCTTTTCAAAAAGCTCTCCGCCTCGTCCATCCTGCCCCTTGCCGACAGCGCCACACCCATGTTCACGTGTGCATCCTGGTACTCGGGAGCGATCCGGATCGCTTCCTCGAAATGGTAAAACGCCTCATCATGCCTGCCGTCAGTCTCCAACGCGATTCCGAGGTTGTTGTGAGCTATGAAGTTTTCATTGGTGTTATCAAGGCAGTTCTCAAAAAGCACAGTGCTGTTCTTCCAGTACCCGACCTGTTTCCCGGCGCTGAATCCGAGCGCGCAAAGAGCTGTTGCGGCGAACACGACCAGCGGGATCCTGGCGCGCTTGAGGGCCGCTGCGAAGCTAGCAACGATCCAGGCAATTGCAACGAAAAGCCCGATCATGGGGACATAGGTGTACCTGTCAGCCATTGCCTGGCGCCCCACCTGAACGAGCCCGATCACAGGCACGAGGGTACCGAGATACCATAACCAACCGGTCAGGATGTACGGCCTGCGCCTCCACATGAAAACAGCGCTCGCGGTCACGCATGCCAGCAACACAGCCGAAACGATCCACTTCCACGCATCGATGGAAGCTCCCTGATGGGGATAGTACACGCAAAGCCGCCTCGGCAGAAACATGTCAACCGCGTACTGCGCATAGGAACAAAAAGCGTTTGTCAGGCGCTGAATAAACGGGAAGATTTCGGACGATTTCACTGCCCCGCCGCTTTTTTGAACAGTATAGGTAATCACGCATGAAACGGCCGAGAGCGCGAAAAACGGAACCTTCTCCAGCAACAGGTAAGGCAGCCTCGAAAACGAAAACTCCGCGTTGCGCACAGGCGGCGGCGAACGGCTGCTTCTGTTTTTCGAAGTACGGCTGTCAGGCCGCGTCCTTCCGAGCGGCCAGAAATCCAGAAGAAGCAGCAGAAAAGGCAGGGTCACGAGCATCGGCTTGGCCATCAGGCCGAGCGCAAAGAACAGCAGGCAGAACAGGTGCCTTCCTATACCAGGGCGTTCGGTATAGCGCAGGTAAGCCTGCAGGGCCAGCAGCATGAACAGCGTGCTCAGGAGGTCCTTGCGCTCAGCGACCCATGCCACGGATTCAACATGAAGCGGATGGATCGCAAACAGCGCGGCAACCAGGAAAGCCGGCCAGAACATCCCGGTCATCCCTTTGAGAACGAGAAGAAGCAGGAGCGCGTTTATGATGTGCAGCAGCAGCCCGGACAGATGATGTAAGCCCGCGTCCAGGCCGAAGAGCTCGCAGTCAGCCATGTGCGAAAGCCAGGTCAGAGGATGCCAGTTGGCCTCTTCCGTTGCGAAGAAAGCCCATGAGATGTTTTCAGGGCTGAGGCCTGTGCGCACGTGAATGTTCTTCGTCACGTAGCCGGGATCGTCGTAAAGAACAAAATCGTGACCGGACACCGGCCAATAAACCGCCACGGTCGCCGCAACCAGAAGAAAAACCGCTAGCATGCGAGCCGGGCTCAACAGAGCTCTGTTTTGAGAATGTGTATTCATGCCATAATCGTATAGACCGGAACCCCGGCTATCAAGATCCGGTTCTGAATCGTGAGAAGGATAGGTGCAAAATTTTACCCGGTGAAAATTTTCTACGGGCTCGGTATATACGGTATACTTCCGTCATGAACGAACAGGTGATTTCCCGGGATTCCGGCAATGCTCAGGCACAAAACCGCCCCAACCGAGCGGCTCTCCTGGCGGCCATCCTTGCAGGGATAGCGGCTTTCGCGCTTCTTGCCTGGAAGTTCAACTGGATCTGCGACGACGCGTTCATCTCGTTCCGCTATGCCAAAAACCTGGCCAACGGGAACGGGCTCTGCTACAACCCCGGCTCCCACACGCCGGTAGAGGGGTATTCCAATCCGCTCTGGACACTGCTCATGGCCCTGTTCGAAGCGCTGCGCCTTGATGTCACCGTATGGTCTCGCATCATCTCGGTTCTTTGCGGCGGGGCGCTCATCGTTCATGTTACGCGCTATACACGGCGTGCTTTCAGCCTGGGATTCGGCCAAACGGCCGCAGCGTCCCTTTTTCTCGCAACGCTCCCAACTGTAGCGGTCTGGTCCACCAGCGGGCTCGAGTCGATGCCGGCCTGCCTCCTGATCTTCATGACGTACGAGCGCCTTCTCGGCAGCAGCACGAAGCCTCACGGTATCCATGCGGCACTCCTCGGAACGTGCCTGTGCCTGATCCGGGCCGACGGTCCCGGCTTTCTCGCCTTGATCCTCGCAGCAGCAGCCTTTACCTGGTTTTTCCGCGGCAAAAAAGGCGCGCTTCTCCGCGCAAGCCTGGTGGTTGCAGCGGCGGCAACAGCAGCCGTGGCTATCCATGTTGCCTGGCGGTACTCGTACTACAACGACTTTGTCCCGAACACCGCGCACGTAAAGGCCGGGCTCTCCATGATTCGCATCGAGCGCGGTGTCTACTATGTCATGAGTCTTTTTCTCGCGGTTCCTTCGCTGGCGCTTGTGCTCATCTTCTCGCTGCTCCCGCGATCCAGCCCTTCGAGGCCGCCCGCAGCAGGCGCGTTATGGATGACCTTCGCAACAGCAGCCTACGCAATTTACGTGGGCGGCGACTTCATGACAATGGGCAGGTTCCTCCTGCCTGCAATGCCTTTCGCGGCGGTGCTGTTCGCAGGAATCCTGTGCGGGCCCCGTGTAAAACGCACAAGCTTCGTCGCGCTGTTCGCTTTCACGGTCCTGGCCCTCTCCATGCTTCCGTGCTTCGACTTAAACCCAATACCGCGCGCCGCGCGCGAAAAGTTCCATTTCCGCTGGGGCGACAGCGAGTACAGAACCGAACACGCTATCTGGGAGGCAATGAAACGAAACACCGAGACATGGACCTTTCTCGGCAAAGAGCTGAAGCGCTTCACAAAACCCGGCGAATCAATCGTGCTCGGGCCGATCGGCGCTCAGGGGTACTACTCCGACCTTTTCATCTACGACATCTACGGGCTCACCAACAGGGATGTCCTGAAAAGCAGCGGCCCGCCAAAGCGCAACAACCCCGGCCACGATTGCAGCGTTCCGATCACGCACTTTTTGAAGCACCAACCGACCTATCTCGCTGCGTATATCGTTGACTCGGGCAGCACAAAAAACTCATCGGAACTATGGAAGCAATGGCAAGAGATCCCGATCAGCCGCAATATCAAGATAGAAACGAATGCGCTCGGCCCGGACTCCGGATTCGGTCCGGGCAAGGAGCTCCTTCTCCTGCGGTACTTACCGGCGCAGGGCAGGTAGCGTGCCGTCCGGAAAAACAGTACAATAGCCCCGGCCGCAGGGCCGTGGTTTTCAAAGGGTTCCCAGGCCTTTTTTTTAATGGTTTTTTCGCGGGGCGAGAACAATGAAACGCAAAATGAACAGGAACAGCGGCATCTTAACCCTGTTTTTCATCTTCTGCTCCTGCGGCGCCTTCTCGTGCAAGGATTCGGCAAAAGTTCCCGGAGAGATGCGCGCTCACGAAAAAGCGATGGAAAAGTCGATCCCGGCAAAGAAGGTGAAAGAGATCGCAGAGGAAGATATCTTCACGGTTACCAGCGCGCCCAGGTGGTTCACGGATGACGCGCACTCGCTGAAACAGCAGGTGGACGGGTTTCTTGCAAAGGCCGAGAAAAAGGAGCTCCCGGGCCGTGTAAAAGCGTTGATATCGCCTCACGCCGGGTTCATGTGCTCCGGCCGGGTTGCCGCCTGGTCGTACTGCCAGGTGGCCGGGCATGAATATGACACGGTCATTGTGGTAGGGTTCAACCACAGGCCACGCGCCCAGGGCATCGCCGTGTACGCCAAGGGCGGGTTCCGCACACCTCTGGGGGTCATCCCCATTGACACTGACACAGCGGATGAGCTGATCAGAAGCCACGAGCGGATTCAGCACAACCCCTCGGCGTTCGCGGGCGAACACTCGCTGGACAACCAGCTCCCGTTCCTTCAGCGCGCCCTGGGCTCGTTCTTCCTGGTCCCTGTTCTTCTGTGCAGCCAGGATGACCACAACATCGACGCGCTGGCGGAAGCGTTGATCTCCGCCGCAAAAAACAAGCGTGCGCTCCTGGTGGCAAGCACCGATCTCAGCCACTTCTGGCCGCACGAACAGGCGGCAAAACTCGACCGCGAGGCGCTTGAAAAGGTGCTTGAACTCGATGCCGGCGGGCTTGCGGATCTTCTCGGAAACGACCCGACCGGCCGCAGGATGTGCGGAAGAGGCGCTGTCCAGGCGGTGATACGCGCGGCAACCGGGCTTGGCGCCGACACGGCACACCTGTTGCAATACGCGGACAGCTTTGACACGACCGGGACATCGGAAGGCCGCGTTGTAGGGTACTGCGCGGTTGCTCTCACAGGACCGGACAATGGAACGACATCCGGAAAGGGAGAGGAAATGAAAAAATTCGATAATGACAAGGAACTGGATTCCGGGGATTGCAGGCGGCTTCTCGAGATAGCGAGGAAATCGCTCGACCTTTTTGTGCGGGAGGGCAAAAAGATCGATGTGCCTGACGATCGCCCGCGCCTGAACGCAAAGCGGGGCGTTTTCGTGACTCTCAACAAAAACGGGCGGCTTCGCGGATGCATGGGGCATTTCGAGGATGACACAAGGCTTTGCGAAATTGTTGCGCGCCAGGTGACTGTTTCAGCAGCACAAGACCCGCGCTTCAGGCCGGTTGAGGCGGATGAGCTCGATGACATCACCATCGAGATCTCGGTGCTCAGCGTTCCTGAAGAGACGGACTCGTTCGAGGAGATCGAGGTGGGGCTTCACGGGGTCATCCTCCGAAAAAAAGGCCGAGGAGCGACATTCCTGCCACAGGTCGCGCCTGAGCAGGGATGGGACCGGGACGAGATGCTCACGCATCTTTCCATGAAGGCAGGCCTCCCGGGAGACGCGTGGAAATCCGGAGCGACCTTCCTGCTCTACACCGCCCAGGTCTTCGGAGAATAAGCACTTCCGCGCACCGTTCAAGGAAACCGGCAACATGAAATACACAAACGCGCGCTTCGATCAGGAACGGCGCCGTTTTCCGATCACTGAAAGGTTTGCGTACCTGGATCATGCCTCGCGCGGGCCGCTCTCGCCGCCCGCAAGCGAGCTGATCGAAAAGATCACCCGGGACATGGCAATGCTGCACCCGCATCAGCTACTCGAGATGAACCGGGAGTTCGAGGATGCGCGCCGGAACATTGCCACGCTCATAGGAGCACCCTCCGGTTCTATCGGGTTCATACCAAACACATCGTCAGGCCTTGCCATGGCAGCCGGATCGCTTCCCATCACTAAAGGGCAAAACATCGTGTGCGCGCGCAACGAGTTCCCCGCCAACATCTACCCGTGGCTGAACCAGCGCGAAAAAGGAGTGGAGGTCCGGTTCATCGACCCCTCCCCCTGCGGCGTCACGGCCGACGATGTCCGGGCCGCAATGGACGGCAAAACGGGCATCGTGGCGCTTTCGTGGGTGGGGTTTTCGGACGGGGCGCGAATAGACACGCGGTCCATCGGAAGCCTCTGTTCGGAAAAGAAGGTTTTTTTCGTGGTGGATGCCATCCAGGGGACAGGCGCTTTGAAGGTCGATCTCGAAGACATCGACATCCTTGTCAACGGCACTGGAAAGTGGACGCTCGCGCCACAGGGAGGGGGGTTCGTCTATGTCCGCCCCGGCCTCATCGAAAGGCTGCATCCCGACCGCACGGGCTGGCTGTCCATGAATGCGTTCGCCGGGCTCGAAAACTTCGACAGGCTCACCGACTACAGGTTCGAGCTCGCTAAAGACGCGCGCAGGATCGAGACCGGCAGCAATTCGCCGCTGGTTCAGAGGGCGCTCGGCGCGAGCAGCCGCTACCTGCACGAGCTGGGCACCGCCGCCATCGAGGAGCGGATCATCGGGCTTTGCGACCGCCTGATCGAGGGCCTCCGCCAAAAGGACCTGGCAATCATGAATCCGCTCATCGAAGGCCAAAGGTCGGGGATCGTATGCTTCAGGCCTGCTGACGCGGCGAAAGCCGTTGAAAAACTGATTGCCCGGGATGTGCTCGTATCCGCGCGCGAGGGAAACGTGCGCGTGGGGATTCATTTTTACAACAACGAGGAAGACATCGATAGGCTGTTGGATGGTGTGTAAAGCTCTGCGGGCGGATTCCGTGTTCCGTGTTCAAGAAGAGGGCGCATCGAAAAGAATGCTCGAACAGGTCAGGCCGGCTTCCGCCTTCATGAGCTCTGATATGTCCACGATCCTTGTCTCAAATCCCCTGGCTTTCACCTTTTCGGCGGTCCCTGTAAACCCCGCGTGAAGGCAGATCACATCGTTGATACAAAGCGCGTTCGCTGCCGTGGGTTCTCCCTGCGCAACATTGACCACATCAAACCGCTCGAAAGGGCCAAGGTCGAGCCATTCCGGGTTCGCCAGCAAGGTGCCGTCATCCAGCGCAACGCAGGCGGATTTCAGGTGAAGGCATCCATGAAGAGCGACCGGAACGATCCTGTAACCCAAGGGTTCGAGTATCCTTTTCAGCGTGTCCGCGCCTTCGGCATTGGTCCGCCTGGACAGCCCAACGTAAAGGGTCGACCCGACCCGGAGCACATCGCCCCCTTCAAGCGTTGCGGGGGGCCTTATCCGTTCGATCTTGCGGTATGCTGACAGCGCCTCTTCCACAACAGCGGTCTCACCGTTTCGCGACTCAACCCCCATGTTCGCAATGACAGCCGCCTCATCCACCACAACCGCGGTGTCCTCGACAAAGGTGCAATCCGGAAAACGCTCGTTTCCATCGAGCTCGATCACCCGCGCACCACACTCTCGAAGCAGGCCGCAGTAGGCTTCGTGCTGCTCAACAGCGAGTGAGTAATCGATAGGAAGCCGGTCGTGATACGAAAGTTCGCACCTGTTCACATCCCGGGAAACGACATGAGTCAAAGCGGTCAGCATACGGCAGCCGGCCTCCATGCTTTGGATAGGCGCTCAAACCTTGGGCAGTTCCCAGGGTGCGCGGTAGTGGGCGCGCACCATCTCCTGCGCCTCGGCATCGCCCACGATCTCCTCCTTTTCATCGTCCCAATCCACTTTTCTGCCGGTCCTGAACGCGATGTTCGAGAGATGGCAGGCCTTCATGGACTGGTGAGCGATTTCCACGTCGGACACCGGCTTTTCGCGGCTCTTGACGCAGTCGAGGAAGTTTTTGACATGAAGGAACTCGCAGCTGACCGAGCCCTTCTGACGTGGCACCGGCGTCATCTTGAACCTGCTTCCGCCCTCCGAAGGCTCGGTTTCGGCAGCGATCTCCCATCCCAGCCTGTCAACGACAAGCACTCCGTCGCTGCCTTGAAACGCAACACCATGCTCGCGCTGCCACGGTCCTATCCCGATGCCGATGGCGTGCTCCCAGATGACCGAAAAACCGTCGTACACCAAAACAGCCTGCTGGGTGTCCGGGGTTTGCCTTACATCGTCCGGAAAGCCGAACTTGCCCCCCACGGAGATCGCTGATTTCGGTGCCTGGACGTTCATCCCCAAGTTCGCGATATCCAGCATGTGCGCGCCCCAGTCCGTCATCAGCCCGCCTGCGTAATCCCAGAACCATCGGAACGAAAAATGGAACCGGTTCCGGTTGAAAGGACGTTTAGGCGCCGGCCCAAGCCACATCTCATAGTCAACGTTGGCCGGCACCGGCTCGTCTTCCATCGCTTCGAAACGGTACACCCAGTTCAGGTAAGCCCAGCACCTTACCATCCTGACCTTGCCTATCCCTCCGGATTTCACGATGTCAACGCACTGCCTGTAGTGATCGGCGCTTCTCTGCTGCGTGCCCATCTGCACGACCCGGTTGTGTTTGCGCGCAGCATTCACCATCACCCGCCCCTCTTCGATGGTCAACGAAAGAGGTTTTTCCACGTACACATCCTTGCCTGCCTGGCAGGCCATGATCGTGGGCAGCGCGTGCCAATGGTCCGGGGTCGCGTTTATGACCACATCCACATCTTTTCTGTCGATGACTTCCCGAAAATCCTTGGTTACGTCGACAGACTTCTTCGCCCCCCTTATCTGCTCAACGAGTTCGATGGCCATTTTCAGTTTCCACGAATCCACATCACAGATCACCGCGGGCTCAACCTCACGAACCTTCAAAAAGTGGTTGAGAAGACTCGTTCCCATTGCACCGCAGCCTATCAATGCGACGCGGATCTTTTCGTTAGGAGAAACAGTTTCTGCTGATGCGCGCCCGGCAAGCACCGCGGTTGAAGCGAGCCCCGCGCCTGCGGCCAACTTGGTAAATTCACGTCGCGTCACGCTCTTCCCCATGGCTTTCTTCTCCTGATCAGGTTGGTTTTTTCGCATCGACTATTACCCCTCCATCCGGTAAATCAGAGGGGTCGAATCCAAAATCGGTTAAAAAACGGTCCGTAACCTCTTTGTTTATGTCCCAGGAGCACACATCCCTGCGGAACCGGTTCGCCAGCAGATAATCCACGGCAGGCCCGAACGTTCCCATGAACAGCCTGTTCGGCTGGGCCGAGCTCAGGCCTAGAGGGCCCTGCTCGCTCGCCCACAACGCATCCACAATGCAGAGCTGCTGCCTTGGAAACGCGATCTTTTTTTTCTTCGAGTCCATCTCGCCCAGGATCAGGGGGGTTTTGTTGACACAGATCAGGTAGTCGGTCCTGCCCTTTCCGTGGGCCGGCTTTGGATCAAAGGTTCCAAAGTGGTTTTTCATGCACATGGTGAAGCCGCCGAACTCCGGCTGATGGCCCTTGCACACCGCCAGGTTCACAATGATATCCACCTCGCCTTTCACGAGATGACCCAGGCATCCGGTCCTGTTCTTCGCGTTGTGAACCGGATTGCCGTGCCAGGGTTCCGGCACCTCGGCCTCCGCGTCGAACCCCCCCCACTGGCCCGCGATGTCCACTCCCTCGGGCAGCCCCTTGAACGGCGTCTTCCTGAGCATGTCCTTCCCGTGGCTCGCGTCGTAGATATGCACATTGGCGGGCTTGACCTCCAGAACATCGGTCAGCACCCGGCAAATCTTCGCCATGACAGCCCCGCGAGTGTGCTGCATGGCCAGGTTGTTGGTCTTGACGGCGACAGTGACATCGCTCCATGATTTCCCCGGGGGCTTTATCAGGATCGCCTTCCAGGCGTCCGCAACACGCTTCTCGCGTGCAAGGGAACAGGCCATGAGGTCGATGTTCTCACTCACCTTTTCACTGTCGGTCAGCTTGTCCTGAGCACGCCACGGGATGACCGGTTTCAGAATCGTGGTCATATCTGTGTCATGAACCCCAACGACACGCAAAGGATCAAGGTTGGGATGGTACCTGAAGCTTCCTTCGGATGGATCGCTGCAGAGCCTAGGGATGAAAAACAACGTGCCCGTGCCAAGAGCGGTCGCTCCAAGGGCCGCTCCCTTGATAAAGGATCTTCGGGAAAGGTCCGCCTCAGAGTTGCCGCTCATCGGTTCGGCTCCGATAAAAACCGAGTCACACGGGATAAACAAAACCGGACTTCCGCCTGCCGCCTCCGCTGGGCAAGCTTCACAACTATGTTTCGAAAGGATCCCGGATATCCTTTAGATTCACTCAGCCCTCATCGGACCCTTTGCTTTCCCCGGAATCCTCCTCGGGTTCGGGCGGCGCCGGCATGTCGACCTTCACCAGGTCCATGCGCTTTGGATCGTTCGTTCCAAGCCCCCTGGCCGCGGCAGTGGCGATGTGCTTGGCAGGCCTGCCTTTTTTACCGCCTTCGGCGCGATTTGGCGCCTCTTCGAGCGGCACAAATCCCATATCCTTTCGCGCTTTCACGATCCACTCGTGAACGATCATGTCAACGGCAACCGGGTCAGCGGACAGGAGAATCTTCTCGTGTTCGAAAAGATGGTTCATGGACATGAGCTGAGGCCCGCCGTCAGCAACACCGAAAAGACCGTCCAGGATGTGCAGCCTGAGCTTGTCGCGCACGCAGGCGATGTTGTTTATATCCGCGATGTGAGGATCGCAGCAGTTCGCGTGGCAGAGCCAGGGGATGTCCACCACCGCGTGCGAAATGTTCTTGAGCGCGCCGGTTACGCCTGAGCATGCATGGTCTTTCAGCACCGGGATGTTGATGATCGCTGTGAGCTCGTTCGCAACCAGCTCCGCTACCTTGACCTGGCCCCATGAAAACTTCTGCGGCTCTGTGTCGAAACCCGAAAGAGGCTTCCCGCCCATGTAGTTCTCCTCTCTCAGGGCCGGCGTGCACCCCTTGAAAACCACATCTTTCTCAGCCAGCTCACCCCTCATTTTCTTCACGTAGTACTTGTGCAGTGTCTCTTCCACCTGGTCCCACACGATGATGTTCTTCATGGGAACGCCGGCTGCCAGCACACCGTTGTAAACCGTCTCCAGTATGCTCTCCTTGCTGCTGATCAGGCGGCCGCCGCCGCTGTTCAGCTTGATGCCGACCACATCATCCGGCTTCACGAAACAACGCCATGCCGACGCTGTATCTTTTTTCCCTGTAAGCGCCAGCATACCGCGCTCAACCATCTTTTTGACGCGATCCTCATCCAGCCGCTTTCCGAGCGTCACCGCGCCCGGCGCTGACACCTCGATGACACGGCTTTTCTCCCCTCCGGAAGGACGAGGCTCCTCAGCGCCCCTGAGAAGCGCTTGCGGGCCGAGCGCCGCTGCAGCGCCGGCTGTTGCGGTTTTTTTGATGAACGATCGCCGATCCATACCTGTTGTCTTTTTCATGTTCAAGGTCCTTAATCAACAAAACGAGTATGGGTGCCGGTCAACAACCTACCATAATTCGGGGGAGCCTTACGCAATTAGGGCGTTGGAATCGACTCCATCAACAATCAAGTCCCCCGAGTTTACTCCACTTCGAAAGTACAGAGGTTGGTCAGTTTATAACCGATCATCGCCTGGAAGTAAACTGTGTAGGGGCCGGGAGGAGCAGGCGGCACCGTACCCGGGTGCACGAGCACACCGCAGGAAGGGATCGAAGGAAGAGGAGGCAAAACGGCAAAAGGGAAGCTGATGTACCAGTCGCCGTACGCGCTCGGCAGGGGAGGATCATAAACGCTGAACCCGGCCACCAACCCTACCTGAGCGGTCAGGGGATCGCCGACGAATTTAAGCTCCACGCACTGGCCGGGGGAGGGATCGCCGGTGAAATAAAGATGCCTGTGAAATTCATCCGCCCCGATATCCGGTCCGGCTCCGAATGTACGCTCATCGTACTCGAAGTCGGTTTCCGGAAGCCCGGGGGCCAGGCTGTCCCCGGCATCTCTCAAAGGCGAGTGATGGAAGATGTGGAAATCGTTGCCCTCCGCATCGACAAAACATGGGTCATCATCGATGTTGCCCGTTCCGGGGCAGCCGCCCTCCACGTCGCAGAACGAAACCAGAGGTGTACTGTTCATTGCCAACAACTGCTTGGGAACGTTTCCATAGACGATGCAGTTCGTGATGCTGGGCGAGCTGTTATAGCAAGCAATGCCGTACGCCGAGTTTCCAAAGATGGTGTTGTTCGTGATCCTCATCGCCGAGGACGTGGACATACACTTGATGCCGCCGCTCTTGTTGCCGTAGATGATGTTGTTGACGAAATCACCTTCTCCCATGAAGCTCTGGATGCCAACGGAAGCGTTGTCGTGGATGACGTTGCCGCGAACAGATGAATTCCCGTTACAAAAATAGAAGGCGCCGTAAAAGCCTAAGTTGGCAATAACCAGGTTGTTCTCCACAACCGGAAAGGAGTCTAAACACTCTATAGCGCCGGAGTGCCATGCGCCGTTGTTCTCCACAAAAACGTTGTAGGTTATGACAGGCCATGAGTCGACGCAATGCATACCGGCTCCGCCGCACTTGCAATAGTTTCCCGAGATAATGTTTCCCTGGACCAGGGGTGAGGAGTCGGAGGAGTAAACCCCGCCGCCCTCGGCGCTTCAGTCCCAGGGCGGGCCGTTCTCAACGATCAGGTTGTCCTTTATCGATGGCGAGGATCCGTCCTTGCAGCAGATCCCGCTCCCGCGCGGGGACATGTTCTGAGTGATCACGTTGTTCGTGATCAAGGGCGCTGAACCGCCGCAAAAAATCCCGCCGCCCAGAGGAGACTTCCCGTTGCAAATGGTGAAGCGCTCAAGAACCGATCCTTCCCCCTCCCCGCTTTCAAACGTCACAACACTGCCCGCCTCCAGGCCGTCGATGATCGACAACTGTGGGCCGTCCTCGCTGGTAAGTGTAATGGCCTTACCATTGAAATCGATGTTTTCCGCGTACGTTCCGGCAGCGACAAGAACCACATCACCGTCCGATGCCGCGTCGATGGCCCCCTGTATCGTGGGATAATCCAGGGGCACATGAACAGTGGCTGCAAACGCGGCAGCCGTATGATACAGAACGATGCCGATGATGATTGTCTTTCTCATGCGATCCTCCGCAAAACACGCCGAGAACAACTACCAACAGGCTATCTGTCTATCCATGAGGGTTATAATAACCGAATATGCTTGTTTGTCGAGGATTTTCGCGCATGGACGGCCTCCGGCCTCAAGCCCGCTTATTACATATACCCCAGCTCCATGAGCTGTTCGATCTCCTCGGCTGAAGGCTCTCCCGCCTCTCCTTTTTTGTTCAGGTCGAGAGTCCGCCCGCGTAAAAAAGCATCAAGAGATTTCTTCAGGCCGAGAGCCGGACCGCCGGCCTTTTCCGGATCAAGAGGGTGCTTTTCCCCGGGATCTTTCAGCAGATCAAAAAAGCTCCACACCACCCCGCTGTCCCGTGACTCGCTCCGAATCAGCTTGTTTGTTCCGGACATGACAGCCGCGTGGTCGCCGTTCTCCAGGACCGTCTCGGAAAAAACCGGCCCACCTGCCGGGAGTTCAGCTCCCCCGCTCTTCAAAACGGGCCATAGCGAAACCCCGTCCAGGCCATCCGGTACCTGTATCCCCACAAGATCCAGAACGGTCGGATAGAGATCCACGAGGCTTACATGCTCAGAGGTCTCGCCTGTAAACGCCCCCCCTTCTTGCCGGGGCACGTGAAAAATGAGCGGCACGCCGGTTTCTTCCTCAAACACGGAATGGCCGTGACCCCATTCGTTGTGTTCAAGAAAGGCCTCGCCGTGATCTGATGTCACCACAACCACCGTTTCATCCAGCAGTCCCTCCTCCTCGAGCACCGACAAAAATATCTTGAACGCGTTGTCGGTGTATGCCACCTCGGCATCGTAAAGCGAGATCAGGTACCTGATGCGCTTCATCAGCTCGGGATCGTCCGGCCCCTCGAAGTCCAGCCCGCCCTCGGGAAGCTCTCCAACGGACAGCTTGGGCGCCTTCCTGGCTATCATATCCTTCATCCAATCCTGGTCGTAATCGAAACGGAACGGTTCCCGCCCTCCGCTCGACTGCCATTTCCGGTACTGCTCCAGCCATAGCAGGATCTCCATCGGCTCCCCCCTTCTCGTGAAAGGGGCTGTGGGCCCCGGGTCGCCCGCGGCATAGTTTCGCCTGAACGCCTGCGGCGGGAAATAAGGCGAATGAGGGTCTACAACATGAAGGTACAGGAAAAAACCACAGTCCTTGCGGCGCTGCTTCACCCACTCGATTGCTCCGTTGAACAGCTTGCACGCGGGACCGGCCGGCCACACGAACTCGTCGAACCCCTGGTCAAAGTTGTAGTTCGGGATTATGTGGGGGTTCGTGACAAAAGCCGCGGTCCTGTACCCTTCTCCCTTGAAAAGCTCTGCCAGTGTATCGAACTCCTTGTCGAGATGGGTCATGTTTTTCAAGAACATCAACGATCCCACAGCGCCGTGCCTGCCCGGGTACAGCCCTGTCATCAAGGAAGCAACCGATGGCTTTGTCCATGTCGACGGCGCATGAGCGCGGCGAAAACAGAACCCATCCCCGGCGAATGCGTCGAGGGTGCGGCTCAGGCGCTTCTTGGCCCCGTACGCGCTGAGGCGGTCGCTCCGAAGGGTGTCGATGACCACAAAAACCACGTTGGCGCCTTCAGGCCGCGCATCCGGCCCACAGGCGGGAAAAAGCAGCGCTGCCAGCGCAAGAACGGCTGAAACAATCCGTTTTTCGGGGGTGGCCATTTTACAGGTAACCAAGTTTTCTAAGCTGTTCGATCTCCTCAGCGGAAGGCATGCCCATCTCCCCCTCCTTGTTGAAATCCAGTCGCCGGCCCCGGAAAAACCTCTCCAGGCGCTTCTTGAGCGCTATTCCGTCTTGTCCGGCATCGGATAGGCGCATGGGCTCCTGCTCCTCCGGGTCTCTCTCAAGGTCGTAATACATCCACTTCACTCCCCCGTCGTTTCGCACCCAGCGCATGAGCTTCCTTCTCCCAAGCACAACGCTCGCGTGGTCCCCTGTGTCGAGAAACGATTCGGTAAAAACCGGACGCGCCCTCAATGCGGCTGTGTCCGCGCCATTTATGGCGGGCCACAGCGACACGCCGTCAAGGCCCGGGGTCTCGGGCAGATCCAGCATCTCCATCAGGGTTGGAAAGATATCGATGAGGCTGACCTGCTCGCTGATCACGCCTTTGAACGGGTCGCCTTCCGGACCCGGCACCCTGAATATAAGGGGCACGTCGATCTCCTCCCTGTGAACGGTCAAGCGGTGTCCCCAGAAATCGTGCTCCATGAAGCATTCGCCGTGATCCGAGGTCACGACCAGAACGCTCTCATCCAGAACTCCTTCGTCGCGCAGGTTCTCCACGAAACCATCAAGCGCGGTGTCCGAAAAAGCCACCTCGCCGTCGTAAAGCGCTGTGAGGTGATCGATCCTTTTCAAAAGCCTCGGATCGTCACGCCCCTTGAAATCGAGGAAGATTCTCGATTTGATGTCGTCCAGCGCCTGTCCGGGCGCGATCTGCTCGAGCCACTTGTTGACCTGTTCGGGCTCGAAAACATATTCGAAACCGCTGCCGTCCTCCGCTCCCCGATCGATGTACTGGTCCAGCCACAGAGTTATCTCCTCGAAGCGGCCGAGCCGGGTGAAAGGCGCCTTTGGAAGAGGCTTGCCTGGCGCGAACCTTTTCCTGTACACGGGCGGCGGAAAGTAAGGCGCGTGCGGATCTATCAGGTGAAGATAAAGGAAAAACTTCCTGCCATCATCCTGCTGCTTCTTTACCCATTCCGCGGCGCGTCCGAGCAGCTCATCAGCGAGCCCGGCAGGCTGCGTGAACTCGTCGAACCCCTGGTCGAAATGGTAGAACGGGATGATGTTAGCGTTGGTCACGAACGCGGCGGTCTTGTACCCGGCTGTTTTGAAGCGCTCGGCCATGGTTGTGAAACGTTCCTCCAGAAACGCGAGATTCTGGTGGATCGTAAGATCACCGATGGCGCCGTGGCAGCCGGGATAAAGCCCTGTGAGGAGCGATGCTACAGACGGCTTGGTCCAGGATGATGGAGCCACCGCGCCCTTGAAAAGCACTCCCTCCCTTGCGAGGCGGTCCATGCACGGGGTTGACCCCGCCCCATGACCGTTTATGCCAAGCCGGTCGTTTCGAAGCGTGTCCACAAGCACGATGATCACGTTCGTGTCCGGGGGCAGGCTCTTCCTGCCGCACGCGAACAACGCGGCCAGAACAACCGGCAGCAGAACGCCATAAGAAATAAAATGCTTGGCCATTAACACAACATCCCACGAACGATGAAACAACAGCACAATTTTAAGAAAAGATTCCGGAGAGGCCAGATATATATTCTTATCGTCAGTTCGGCTCCCCCCCCCTCCGCTTCATTGCCTACCCGGGCTCATCGAAAATTTATACGTGGCGTCCTTAGAATCAGGAGTTATCATCTTCACGAACACAAAAAAACGCGCGTCCTGACTCGGAACCACGAAAAATCCCAAGGGTTATCTGCATGCGGAAGAACAAACCGGTAAGATCCAGAAAGAGACGGCTCATCCGGCTGGTGCTGGCACTTGTGTTTTCGATCGTGCTGGTCGCCGTGCTGCTCGAAGCGGGCATCCGCGTGTTCGATCCGCTCGGGACCAGCCATTTCAGCGACATGATCCGCTACAACACCGTGCTGTGTAACGCGGTGGGACCGCCGCGGATACTCGTGCAAAAGCCGGGGTTCACAATGAAGTTCCGGGGTTTTGAGATCAGCACGAACAGTCTCGGGTTGAGGGGGCCTGAGCTCGCTGTTCCCAAGCCCGAGAACGAGTACCGCCTGCTCTTTCTAGGAGATTCTGTTGTGCTCGGCTGGGGAACCGGATACGAGGACCTCTTCACGGCACTGGCGCAGCAGGAGCTGAACGAGTCGGCTGAGCACGGCACAGGCAACAGGTACAGGTGCGTCAACTCCGGACACAACCAGTACGACACGACGCAGGAAGCCGCTCTCCTGGAGGAGTTAGGGGATTTGATCGAGCCGGACGCGCTCATCCTCGTCTACGTGAACAACGACGTGAACCTCACGATCAAGATCTGGAATACGCTGGTGGAGGCTGGTGAAGAGATCGAAAGAAACCCTCCATCATCCGCGACCCTTGTCAAGCAGAAGATTTCAGGCTGGCTGCGGGGAGCTTTCATGGGCATAAACAACATGCAGACCCTGCTCCTGCAAGGCCGCGACCTGGCAACAAAAGAGGAGAAGATCAAGGAAAAGCAGTCCGCTGTTGATGCCGAGGGTTGGGAAGCCTCGCGCGCGGCCCTGCTGGATATCAAGAGGTGGTGCGAAGACCGGGACATACCGTTCGTGGTGCTCAACCACACGCGGCCGGCTTCAGAAGGTAAGCCCGCGGAAATTGCCCCGCTCGTTCCGTTCCTGAAAAGCGAAGAAATCCCCTGCTTCGCGTTCCATTTCACGCAAGAAGAGATGGAGCTCCCCATACGCAACTCTTTCTCCGACGCGCACGCAAACGCTCGCGGGCAAAAGCTGCTGCTCGAAAAGTTGAGGCCAGCGCTCCGCTGTCTCGGGTTGAAGACCGGGCAGTAGAGATGCCCGCCATCGCATTTGTTTTTCGGCTTCCTGGAGGGCGGCAGTCTCTTGCCGCCTCTTCTCCTCCGGCGCCGACAAAGCGGCGCCCTCCATCGTTCAACCGGCGCATGACCATCTCCTGGAGGGCGGCAGTCTCTTGCCGCCTCTTCTCCTCCGGCGCCGACAAAGCGGCGCCCTCCATCGTTCAACCGGCGCATGACCATCTCCTGGAGGGCGGCAGTCTCTTGCCGCCGCTGGGCCAGGCGCCGGTTGACGCGGTTGATTAAAAGAAAATCATTAACCCGCTTATTTCATACTCTTCGTCGCGAGGTGTCGTAAACTGCACTGTGGCACCTGGGGCCGCGGTCTCCCCCGGATCGTAGATCCTGCTTTTATGCATAATCAGGCAAAACCGCCCCTTGGCAAAACGGATTCGGTTTTATAAGCTGGACCCGTTGGATGTTTGTTCTGGACCCTGTTGAAAGATGGGGCCTTTCTCTGGAAAGGAATCGGTCATGAATTCAGTTTCTTGGAAACTCTGTGTTTTATCGGGTTTTATTGCGCTTTTGTCGCCTCAGCTTGTTTGCGCCCAGGACCAGAAAAAAACGGGCTCCGGCGATCCAAAGGCTATAGAGTTCCTCAGGCAGGTTGAAATGAAGATCTACAGCCCGGTCAGGGAGGGTCTCAAAACGCTGAGCTTTTCGAGGCTGCTCAACACGAAGATCGGCGATATCGGAAAGGAAAACTACTGGTTCAAAGCTCCTGACAGGTACAAGTACGAGATTGAGCTCAACCAGGACCACCCTCAGCGGGCCGCGCTCGAAGAAACCATGAAAACCGACAAGTGGATTAATGAAGTTAAAGGGCTGAGCACCCTCGGTATATATCTAGGCACATATATGACCAGGAACATCGACGAGTTTGAGGTGAACTTTATTGGCCTCAAAACGAACACCGCCAGAATCCGCTGCAAGGTGAAGCCCGACTCCTGGCTCGCGCCATACCACCACTCCTACGATTTCATTTTCGACGAGACAGGAATGCTGAGAGCCATAAAAACCATCGACGCGACAGGCAACACCCAGATGCAACAGTACAGGTTCATGAAGTTGAAGGACACAGAGCTGTCATATCTGCATCAGGTCGAGTTAATGACAAACACGCCTCAAGGCACCCTGAAAGCCGTACAGACGTTTCATTACAAGGAGATCAAGGGATTTCACCTGATAACCAAAACAGATATCGAGTTCCCTGAACTCAAAGAATCGTATACCTTGGATTCCCTCGACCTGAAAATAAACGAGCCGCTCAACGATTCGCTCTGGAAAAATACCGGGGAAAATACCGGCGCCGGAGGCAACAAGATCGAAGGCGGCTAGGTTTTGAAGCACTGACGAAGAAGGAGGTGTTTTGGGGAGTTCGGACAGGCTCGTCCGCATCTACAAGGACGGCACAGTAAAACACCGGAACCTATTCACCGGTTTGGAAGCGTGGGCAATCCCGGGCCGGAGCAGGAGGCCGAACTCGCAGACAACCGCAGCAGGGGAAAGCAATATCACCGAAAAAACGGGGATCCGCGAGCTGTGCGACTTCTGCCCCGCCTGTTACCTGAAAACTCCTCCTGAGAAGGCACGCCTTGTGCGCAGAAAGAGCCGTTTCGTCGTGAAGGAACGCGTGCCCGCCTCCGAACTTTTCAGCGAAGACGCCGAGTTCCGGCGCATATCGAACCTCTTCGAAATCCTCACACTCGACTACTGGGAAAAAAACCACGGCTTCTCGGCTCCCGAGGAAACGGCCGGGTGGCAGGCGGAATACCTGGATTCGGACGATGGGTTCTCCCACGTGAAATCGGTTCTCTCCACAAAGCTCACGCTCATGGGCTGGGATCGGAACGATATCCGGGCTCTCACGAAGAAAAAGATCGCGCGGCTCTCCGCACCGTTCTTCGCGGGAAGTCACGACCTGATCGTTGCGAGAAGGCATCTCGCGGAGGGAGCCGCAACAACGGGGGAGCTCTGCGCCCCGGGCCGCCTGAGCCCGGATGAGCACGCCGCCTTCATTGGTTTCGCCATCGATGCCTGCTCGCAGGTCAAAAAGCAGAACCCACACCTGAAACATGCGGCGCTCTTCCAGAACTGGTTGAAACCCGCGGGCGCCTCGTTCGACCATCTGCACAAGCAGCTCGTGGGCATGGATGAAACCGGCCCTCTCCTGCGAAGGAAGCTCGATATCTGCTCGAAAAGCAATGAGGCTTTCAAGCTGTTCTTCTCGGCTGCCCTCAAGGAAGGGCTCGCGATCGCCGCCAACAGGCACGCGGCTGCTTTCGCGGACACCGGGCAGCCGTACCCTGCAGTCATTATCGTCTCGTTCAGCCGGGCGAATACGCTTGGGCGAATGGAACCCGAAGAGGTGCGCGCGTTCAGCGACCTGCTGCACGCCTGCCACGCCGCATGGGACCAGGGGGTTCCGGCCAACGAGGAGTGGAGCTTCGCGCCTGAAGGCGTTTCCGCGCGCATGCCGGTGCACGCGGTCATCAAATGGCGAATGAACACAGCGGCCGGCTTCGAAGGGTTGTCCGGAATACACATAAACCCCATGGCGCCTCATGAGGTGCGGGATGCGGCATGCGTGGAGCTGGAAAGCCTCGACAGGGAAAACCGGCTCGCACCGCTGGACATCGGGAAAAAAGCATCCATCTCCGCTGAATGCCTGGAAGCCGTTTCATAACCTGCTTCGTAGCGAGACCGAGCGAAAGTTGGGCCAGCAAGGATCGAATGCGAAAACGAACGGAGGCGGCCTGGTAAGGCCGTTGAGTACGTTTTTGCTTGTGGACGCAGCTGGCACGACTTGCAGCCGGCCGGAGCAGAAGGAGGTTATGAAACAGCTTCTAGATTGTTGATATCGCTGTTCATAAAGGTATGATATCCGGTTCGAGTATTGCAAAAGAAGCCGCACGATGCGCGACCGCGAAGAACGTAACAAACAGCTTTTAATGAAAGCATATTTTTATGAACGACTTTTCAAATTCGAGTGACAAGGCCCGCAAGCATGGCAGGGATCGCTGGGGCAAGCACAAAGATGACGGCAGGAAAAGAAGGGATCGCGACAAAAACAGGAGACCTCCGCTGAGCGAAGAGGACCTTTTTTACAACCGCATACCTGTTGACACCAGGGACAACGACTTCAGGAGGTTTTTCTTCGAAGAACCCCTTCTCCAGGCTGTGGCAAAAAGCGGGTACAAGGAGCTGACCACTCTTCAGGAAAAGATGATCATGCCGTTCCTCGAAAGGAAAGATCTGATCGTCCAGGCGTCGAGAGGGGCAGGAAAGACCGCCGCTTACATGATTCCGCTCATGCACGTTCTATCCACAAGAATGGGCCCCAGGGCGCTCATCGTAACCTCCACCAGGGAGCTCGCCGTCAAGGCCTATAACGAGGCCAGAAGACTCATCAGCTTCACCGACAAAAGATGCACACTCATCGATCCCGGATCGAACATCAACGCACAGGCCAAGGAACTGGACATGGACCCCGAGATAGTGATAGGCACTCCCGGCAGGCTTCTGGATCACATGCGCCGGAGAAACCTCAAGATGAAGGATCTCGACTGTCTCGTGGTGGACGAGGTGGACAGGATCCTCGACCAGGGCCAGCGGCCGGACCTGGAATCACTCGTTATCAAGATTCACGGTCGGGATCAGACCGCGGCCATCTCCTCCAGCATTTCCCCTCCGGTGCTCAGACTCTGCCGCAGCCTCATTGACGAAGGCGAGGTCGTTGAACTGTTCAAAGCACCGGAAAAGCCCGTGGTGGAAGCGGTGAAGCACAGCTATTTCAAGGTCAACAATCCGGACAAGATCGATTTCATACACAGCCTCATAGACCGTGAACAGCCGGAGCGAGCCATTGTTTTCTGCCGCACAAAGCTCGGAGCCACCAGTGTGACCAAGGGGTTGAAATCGCTGCTGGGCGGGGCAATGGAACTCCACATGGGAATGACACGGAAGAAACAGGAGCAGATAGTCAAGCGTTTCCGGGAAAAGGAGTTCAACATCCTTGTCACGACCGACGCCTTTACCCGCGAGCTGGATCTTGAAAACATATCCCACGTTATCAACTTCGACATAACCGATGATCCGGAAGACTATCTCTTCAGAATCGCGAAAACCGCGCGCCTCAGCGCCAAGGGCAGAGCCATGACGCTCGTGACCGAGGACGAGACAAAGGATCTGAAAAAGATAGAATCCCACATTGACAGCGAGATCAAGGAGGGGCTGCTGGATGGCTTCCGGCCGGAACCGGAACCCAAGGACAGGAGAGCGCATGAGAAGCCGTCATCGAGCCCACGCAAAAGCGAGGATGCATTAAGGGAACCTGGATCCGGGTCCGACCGGCCAAAAACAGAAAAAAAACAGCCGTTTCACGGGGGCTGGCACCGCAAGATCTCCAGGCGCGGCAGGCGTTAACATACAATCAATCCGTCACAAGCAACGATATACAACATACGGCATACGGCATAGCATAAGGAGTACTTCCCATGGCAATCAGCCATCTCGAACCAAAGCTGGTCTTCAAGCATTTCGAATCGATGTGCGGTATCCCGCACACATCCGGCGACGAAAAGGCTCTCGGCGACTTCATTGTGGCCTTTGCAAAATCCAAGGGGCTGGATTACAAGCGGGATGAAACAGGAAACATAGTCATCAGGGTACCGGCCACAGCCGGGCATGAAAACGCGCCTTGCGTGATCCTTCAAGGGCACATCGATATGGTCGGAGAGAAAAACTCGTCATCCAGCCATGACTTTCTGAAGGACCCGATCAAGCCGCGCGTGGAAGGAGAGTTCATCAAGGCAGACGGCACCACCCTCGGGGCTGACAACGCGGTGGGCGTCGCGGCGGGCATGGCCATAATCGAGGACGAAACAGCGGTCCACGGCCCGCTCGAGATTCTCTGCACCGTGGACGAGGAACAGGGCCTGACCGGGGCCATGAAGCTTGAAGGCAGCATGATTAAGGGACGCATCATGCTGAACCTCGACGGCGAGGAAAGCAACGCGGCATACATCGGATGCGCCGGAGGCGGCGACACGGTTCTCGAGCTGGGCGTTGACACGGAAGCTCCGCCCCCGGGTTTTACGCCGGTGCTTGTCAATGTCACAGGGCTGAAAGGCGGCCACTCCGGCTGCGACATTCATCTGCAGCGGGGCAACGCGCTCAGGATACTCGCGCGGTGTCTTTCCGAGGCAGGCAAAAAAGCGGCCGGAATGCGCATCCAAAGGCTTGGTGGAGGCAACAAGAGAAACGCCATTCCGCGGGAGTCCGAGGCGCTTGTGCTCGTGGGTGAAGGCGAAAAGGACGCATTCTGCGCGGCCTTGAAAAGGGAAGCCGAGGTCATCCGTGACGAGCTCTCCAAGCCCGAGCCGGACCTGGACGTGTCCGCGGCATCAGGCAGGGCGGATGACGGCGGGACAGTGCTTACCGAGGAGTCGGGACGGGTGGTTCTCGACCTTCTTCATGCGCTCCCGCACGGTGTCGAAAGAATGAGCGACGACATCGAAGGGCTTGTTGAAACGTCGTGCAACATGGCAAGCATGGTCCTTGAGGGCAATACCTTCAAGATGGAGCTCTCCACGCGCAGCTCGATCGAGGACTCGCTGAGGACGCTGAGGGATAGGATCGCGGGCGTGGGACGCCTGGCCGGCACAAAGGTGGTCGAAAACGAACCCTATCCCGGGTGGAAACCGAACCTCGACTCCAAGCTCGCAAAGGTGTTCGTGGAGGTCCACAAGGAGACTCTCGGCATAGAGCCGTCGCTCGAGGCGATCCACGCAGGGCTGGAAACAGGCGTCATCGGAGAGAAGTTTCCCGGCATGGACATGATCTCCTTCGGTCCGCAGATCGAATACCCCCACAGCCCGGATGAGCAGCTCCATATAAAATCGGTCCAGGAGTTCTGGAAGGTTCTGAAAGCGCTGCTGAAGCGGCTTGCGGGGTGAAAGGATGGAGGGCGCCGCTTTGTCGGCGCCGGAACCGAAGTGGCGGCAAGA
>CAZIUL010000007.1:104006-136066 GCA_964542475.1 uncultured Phycisphaerales bacterium
GGTTAACAATGGAGGGCGCCGCTTTGTCGGCGCCGGAACCGAAGTGGCGGCAAGAGACTGCCGCCCTCCAGAAGATGGTCAACTGACCGGTTAACAATGGAGGGCGCCGCTTTGTCGGCGCCGGAACCGAAGTGGCGGCAAGAGACTGCCGCCCTCCAGAAGATGGTCAACTGACCGGTTAACAATGGAGGGCGCCGCTTTGTCGGCGCCGGAACCGAAGTGGCGGCAAGAGACTGCCGCCCTCCACAATAAAAGGGCACAGCCGTTTTCGCGCGGCTGCGCCCTTTGTTTTGTTTTCGACGGACACGGACACGGGATCAGCGGTTGATATCGAACCTGTTCTCGTGCTCCTTGTCGATCTTGAAAGGACCGGTGTCGAGGTCAGCAACTATCGTGTACGTTCCGTTCGGCACCTTGCTTGGCACTCTCCATGAGTACCGACATGTGCCGCCTCACCCGTACTCGAACCTGCCTTCCTCCACCTCCTTGCCTTTTGAGTTCCTTATCGATATCTCGGGCAGGTCCACCTTCTTACCGCCCTCGCGCAGGTACTTGTACTTCTCACCCGCGCTTCCG
This sequence comes from uncultured Phycisphaerales bacterium, assembly GCA_964542475.1. Classification (GTDB taxonomy): domain Bacteria; phylum Planctomycetota; class B15-G4; order B15-G4; family CAYZWU01; genus CAZIUL01. The sequence goes on from CAZIUL010000007.1 coordinate 104,583, forward strand.
GCGATGTAGAAATCCAGGGATGCAACCACGCCGTTCCCCTCGTTCCTCATGTCCGCGGTGACCATTATCTTCAATGGCGGGCCGACCGAAATCTCGCTGACCTCGCTCTCCATGACCGTGAACTGTTCGGTGCATGAATCTGGATCTGGCTGGCCCTCGAGCTCCCAGAGTTGGCCCTTGTGTCTCAGGCGGAAACCGGCGTTGTTTACCCTGTACGACCCGACAGGAACCTTTACCTCGGTTCCCTTTTCGTTGTTCGCATAGAGCACGCTGTTTCCTTGGACCAGCTCGAGCAGAAAGCCCGGGTTGTTGACCTTGACCGTGCCGAGCGGCACATCAGCCCTGTTGATATCCACCTGGCTCTGCGAGCCGAACTCGATCTCGTAGTACTGGTCCTCGAAAAGGTAGTACTTGCCGAGCGGAAGAGCTTCCACGTAGGCGTCCTCCACCTTGGGCGCCTTCTTTCCGATCCACACCCTGTCTCCGGATGCCCGGCGTCCGCCGGGCGAACCCTTCTCCCCGAACACACCGTTGCAGTTGCTGTCGAACACCACGATCTCGCACTGCGTCTCGCCGAACTGAATGTCTCCCTCAAGCACGCAAAGCGGCATCAGGTAGAGCGATGAATTATTGGTCTGGTTTCTTTGGATGGAGAAGCGCGCCTGCACCGGGTACTCCTGGATTCCGCCGCCTGACGGGATCTCGATGTCAAACTTCGAAAAGCTGGTATCGAGGTAGCTGTACCCGCGGTTGGAGCTCTTGCCGGAGAGCTTCTTGCCGCCTGACAGATCCCCCCCACCGTTGACATCCACGTAAAGAAAATCGAACCCCTTTCCCGATCCCCGTTTCTCATCCACTGCGAACGCTACATCGATACCGTCGCCATCGCCGAAACTGGCCTTGAACTTCTGGGGGTAGTCTGACCTGTACCGCGGCTCGCTGCTTATCCCGCTCAAGGCGGCCGGCCTGAGCTCCATCTCGGGAAGCATCTCCGCGTTCTTCTTGTTCACCTTGATCTTCTTCAGCTTCAGCTCGAAGGAGTCAGCGGACAGAAGCGGAGAAATCAGAACGAGCACGGCAATGACAAACAGAATTTTCCGTGTCATGGCCTCATCTCCTAAAAATGCGCCGGTATGTATGCGCCCTGAAGGGAACAAAGTCCCGGCAACAGACCCTTGTCCGGATTGAAGTCAGCAGGGTTGGTATCATTTCATCGGCAGAAGAATAACTAAAACCGGGTATTCCGTCAAGTTTTGTATGAAAATTGTCGGCGCCTGAGCAGCGAGGTAAAAGACGGTACGAACGCGAAAAGAAGCAAAAGCACAAGGCTGGCGAGCGATATTTTGCACCCCGCATAAAACGACCCCGGGTGATAGACGAACTCCACGACATGCTCACCGTGCCTGAGAGGCACCGCCCTGAACGACAGGCTCCTGAACAGTTCGCGCTCTTCTCCGTCCACCATCACCCGCCATCCTGGAAAATGGTTGTCTGTAAGGATTAAGATCCCTTCTCCATTCATGGACACCTTCAGCCTGACGCTCTCGTTTTCGTACTCCTCGATCTCGACCGTGCCTGACCCTCCTCCTTCCAGCTCGATATCTTTTTCGAGAAACGCGAAGTTCTTGAGGAGAAGGGCCATGCTCTTTTCCATGGTGAGCGGCTCGTTTTCCGGGATCGCGCACTTCCGGCGAAGCAGCGGTTCGAGGTGCCTGATCGCGGATGCCAGGTTGCCGCCCGGCACGGTGTTGATGTTGATCCAGTGCCCTGCAACGCAGGCGCGCTGCATCGCTTCCGTGTTCTCGTAAACCCTGCACGGCCCATCCGGTCCGCCGGGCGCGAGGCGCAGGCCATTGATCCCGCTCAGGTCGTCGGTTGACACGATGTACCTGACGTTCAGAAGGTCGAGCACAGGGCTTTCGTAATCGAGGGTTCTCGAGTTGTAGTGATGGATGTCCACCCACTGGTCGCGCTTCAAAAGGCTGACCACCTTGTTGAACTCGGGGTTCTCCAGGCAGTCGTACCCTCTCAAGACATGGTACCCGTAAAGATAGTTGGTGCTGGGTTGCAACGTAGCGTTCTCCGGCAGCACCCGGAAAAGCCCGGGCCGGGCCGACAGAAAATCGGTGACAGGGTTGTCCGGAAAGACCATGTCCGGCTCCGTGGTGCAGTTGAACCAGGCACCGAACATCACGAGCTCCACGAGCACGGCAGCAAGGGCGAGCCCACCCCGAAGCGCCGGGGTAAAAGCTCCCAGAAAAACGATCATGAAAAGCGCTGCCGCCCCCAGAAAGATCGCGGTGTTCTTAAAGGAAATCTCTTTCGGATGGGTAACCGTTACAGGCATGCTGTAAAAACGGCTTTCCCCTTCTTCGGGTTCAAGCGAAGGCTCCGCTTTCACGCCGAACCAGTGGATACCCTCCTTTGTCCGGTCGAGCGGCACAGAGAAGCTGAACCGCTTCCCGCCGGAGCCGTCTTCGCCGGACACGGGAACCGTTCCTATGCCGAGGCCGTCGAGAAAAAAACGGACCGAAGTGACGCGGGGCCCTGCCATGCCTTCAGCCACGAGCCCTTTCTCCGCGGAAAAGGCGTGGCCCGGCCGAGGCACGGAAAGTTCGATCCCGGCGGGGGTGGTGTTGTGTTCTTTCAACGCGTCATCCGCAACGAATCCGGAAAGGACGTTGCCGGCATACGGCTCGAAGAAACCCCAGCCGAACACCGTACCCGCCCCCAGCAATGCGCACGCGGCCCCAACAGCTTTCAGTGCCGGGAGCCTTCGGTTTCCTTTTCCCGCGGCGTTCGTGAGCAGGTGATCGAGCCCGAACGCGCTGAGTATTGCTGCTGAAAACGCTGTGATGCAGAGGATCCTGCCGGGCTGGCACACATCGAACACAGGGAGGGACCGGATGACCTGGGACACAACGGGCAGGCCGTGCACCGTTCCGAACGAAAGGATGAAAAGACAGGTGAATATCCCCACCGGTGATCTTTTTCGGCAGGCGATCGAGCCGCACAGCGCAAGTAAAAAGGCAAGCACGCCCACGTAGCCGCCGTTGAACTCCGGGTACGCGGATCCGCCCCCTGCCCTCACCCCGTCGAACGGGCTGCCGTAGAGGTCGGGAAAGAGCTGCACCAGAAGGTGCGGCTTCAGGCTGATTCCGAAGCCCGCCTTGACACAGAGGCAAAGGCACAGCCCGGCGAGAACGCCCGAAAAAAGGGCTGGCCCCGGTTTACGACCGCGCCTGAAAAACCAGGCCGCGGCAAGCACTGACGCGACAAAAAGCAGTCCGAGAACCGCTCCCCTCGAGGTGTAAAGAGGGTCCCCTCCTCCGTAAAGGGATGCCGAGCGAGCCGCCTGGTTCCGAAGCTCGAGGCCGTAGCTCGCACTCATGTATTCGACAAACGGCCACAACTGAAACATGACCAGGCCGATCGCCAGGAGGCCGGCCATGACAAGGTACGAAAAGATCGCAGCAGCCCGCCTGTTGAAAAGACCGGTGCCGCGGTGCACGCGGAAGAAGGTGTAGATCCCCCATGCCGCGCTCACACAAAGCGATGTCTCCGGGTGCGCGCCTAGAAACTGCAGCGCAAGAAAAGCTATCACAAGGCATAAGGACGGCCCGTTTTTCCGGTCCAGAAAGATTTCGGTTGACCAAAGGAGAGCTGGAAGGAGCACTGCCACGCTTGTCAGGTTCGAGATCATCCAGAGGATCATGAACCCTGAACAGGCGTACACCGTTCCGCCGAAAAGCGAGGAGACGAACCCGAGCCCGAGCCTTTTCAGGAGAAGGTAGGTGAAAATCCCCGCGGCAACGAGCTTGAAGATGCTCTGCACTAGAAAGTAGGAGTTTACCGGTATGATCGCCAGCAAAAGGTTGAGCGGATAGAAGATCGCGGTGGACAGGTTTCCGAGGTAGGGAACGCCTCCGAACACATGGGGCGTCCACAGCACGACCTCTCCCTGCTTCAGCATCTTCGCGGTGTAATGAAACCACGGGTAAAAGACAGTGCACTGATCCGCTGCGGCGGGGTTCCTCATCTCGAACCCCTCATCCCTGACAAGAGACCAGGGATATGTGCTGAGCGCGGTATCGCAGCACACCTGCACGCGCTCCGTGAACACTGCCTCGCGGAAAAAGAAAACCGCAACGCAAAGGTAGAAAGCAAGCGCGGCTACAAACAGCAGGCCTGGTTTTCGGGTGTCCGGTCCCATGCACACGTCCTTCAGCGCACCAAGAGCCGTTATCGAATGCGATCAGTTCCCAAACATATCAAGAACATTTCCCAATGCACTGGTTTTCACCTTGTACATCTCGGTGAACTTGCACTTTGTGCATGTGACCGTTGTGAACTTCTTGCTCTGCACATTCAGGAACTTTGTTATACCGCCCCCGGTCGCGGCGAACTGATCGGTTTCATAATCATCGTTATCACATTTGGGGCATTTCCATCGGTGTCCCGGCATTTTCATCTCCTTACATGGTCGACAGCGCGAAAAAACGCGGACCACAAAATTGCAGTCTCATTCGAATCAGCGGGCATCATTATAGCAACGTGTCCACATGCGAACTGAAGAAAAAAAACCGCGCGCGCCGATTGAACAATGGAGGGCGCCGCTCCGTCGGCGCCGGATGAGAAGAGGCGGCAAGGGACTGCCGCCCTCCAGGGAACAGTTTCGAATCTCTTTTTACCGTGCAAAACAGTTTGGGCTTCATAGTATAACGCATGACATTCTGTTCGATCCCGGCTTGATGTAAGGAGTGATATCATGGCATGGACACGGCAGCGGATGATTTTGATCGCGGTGTTTCTGGTGTTCGCAGCAGCAGCCTTTCCGGCAAGGGGCGATGAAGAAAACGGTGCGCTCCCCGGCCTTGCATCGCTCGTGCCTGAAAAAACGCGGGTTCTCATACAGTTCCCTTCGTTGAAAGGGGCATGGGAGGGTTTTTGCGCGCTTCCCCCGTACAGGATCTACCAAGACGAGGAGGTCCAGGCCTTTCTCCAGTCCCTGGATCTTGACAGCGAAGAGCTCCTGCCCGGCGCTGACATGAAGACCATGGAGAAGCTTCTTTCCCTTCCCGATGTCTTCGGCGGCGAGATCGCGTTTGCCGTGCTCCCGCCCGATTCGGACCCGGAATGGGTATTGTCGCTGTCAGCCGTCGAGAACCCTGCCGGGGCATCCACCTTTGCCAAAAACGCGCTCATCCCCTTGCTAGAGGGCATCTTCCAGTGGGGCCCTGAAAAGGTATCGATCTGCGGAAAAGAGGTCATGCTTTTCAAAAACCCTGAGTTGACGCTTTGCATCTTCGAAGGCAGGGGCAGAATCCTGCTCACAAGCAGCGAAGAAACCATGGAGAAGCTGCTGGGACGTGCTGCAGGCACCGATGACACGCTCGCAACAAACGAGACCTTCATCAATGCGCTCGAGAAATGCGAAGGCGAGGATGTATCGTTCAGGATATACGTCTCCAACGAAAGCCCGTGGAGGGACTGGCTGAACCTGAAAAGCGCGAGCGACATGATAATGTTCGACGCATCCGGGCTCCGCGGTGTGAGAAGCTTCCTGGCCAGCCTCTCCATGGCGGGTGGCAGGGCGGATGACCTGATCCGCCTGGACATCCCCGGGGAAATGCGGGGTTTCCTTAACCTGTTCGCAGACGCTTCGATCGACATGCAGATAGCCCGGTTCGCGCCGGAAGACACACTCGTTCTCCTCGCAGGCCATCTGAACATCCCGGAGTTCTACAAGACGATCCTCGCCATCAGGAAAGCGAACGACATCATATTGGTGCGTGGAGGCGCGGAAAGCGCGAAAGAGGAGATCAAGGACGAGATGGGCATGCGCGCCTTTTTCGACATGATCCCACATCTCGGAACCGAGGCTGCGCTGTTCGTTTCCCTTCCAGGGGGATCAGGGCTCTGGCCCGAAGTGACCGCGGTGCTGGAGGTGCTCGAGCCTGACCAGCTTCAGACAAACCTTTTCGCGCTGGTAAGAACCGCCACGGGTGCTGACCCGAAGACCATAACCTTCAGCAACCGAAGGATCCACTACTACAGGCTTCCTGACATGGACTTCTTGCAGGTCAGCCTGTGCTGGTGCGTGACCGACGGCTACCTCTTCGCCTCGTACCACCCCACCGTGCTCAAAAGGCTGATACGCAGGATCGATGCGGACAGAGACGCGCTCGAGAACGATCAGGATTTCGCGAAAGCATGGAAGAAACTGCCCGAAGGATCGAGAGCCGTGGCCTATGTGAACTCGCGCAGGCTGTTCAACTGCCTTTACGGGATCATGCTTCCGGTAATGAACATGGCGGGCGGAGATGAGCTTCCGTTTGACCCGGCAATGCTGCCCACCTCTGAGGCGGTGCAGGCGTACCTCTCCTTCGGCTTGAGCGGCGTTACCGTGGAAGAGGACGGGATCCGCGTAACGACCCTGTCGGACGGGTACGGCCCCACATCCATGGCAATGTACGGCCTGTGTATCGCGTCTTTTTTCGTACCGATGGAAGAATGGAGCGACTCCCTGACGAGACGGCCGTGCTGCGGGGACAACCAGAAACATGTCCACGACGAGCTCGAAAGCTACCGGCGAAACCACGGGCGATACCCGGCAACCCTGGGGGAGTTATTCGATGAGGGGTGGTTCGGCTCTTGGGCGTTCTCCTGCCCGAAGGCACGCGAGAACAGACCGGCTTCAGAAAATGATGCCGCTACCGGGGAGGATTTCGGGTACGTGGTCACAGCAAAAGAGATCGACCCCCCGGAAACGTTTCCGGATGACTGGATGATCGTGTGGGATTCGGAGCCAAGGCACAACAACGGCAGGATCGTGCTTCTTGGAGAGGGCGAGGTGACATGGCTACCCGAAGAAGCTTTTCAGGAACGTTTGAAGGAGCAGGGAAAATGAGTTTACCCAACGACAGCGTGAACAAACACAGCGCCGCATCACCGCGGATTTTCTGCATCCTCATGGCGGTCCTGGCGTTTTCATTCTGCGTACCGGCCCTTGCGCAAGACGACGAAGGCGCTTCCCGCGCAACCGCGCTCGAAAAGATCAAGAGCCTCTACGCGCGACTCGAGCTCGCACCCCGCGACTCGTACCTGAACTACGCCATAGCGACCATCGCCCGAATGCACGACATCGACCTGAAAAAAGAGGACATCGCCTTCCCGATTGTGCCGGTGGTCACGGACGACCCGGCAAGGCGCGTGGATCTGTTCAGTCTAGGCACGGGCCTGCTCGCGCTGCACGAGTCGCTCCAGCTCTCCGAGCTCATAAACCCGAGAGACTCGGATGTGAAACGCGAAATCGCCATGTCAGAGCTCGACCCGCCAAGGCTGCCATCCCTGCCTTACGAGGAGATGATAAAAGGGCATAAGATCGACGTTAACGAGGAAGCCGGGTTCGTGCCTGATGACTGGGCCTACTTGCGCTTTACCTCGGGTGATGAGCTTCTTTCCTTCGCTTTGGAAGCGGACCGCTGGATCAGGCACCTGATAGTGTTCTACGGCAATGAGGCGCGGGAAAAGGAGATGGTCCTGCAGCAGTTCGAGCACCTCGGGCTGCCCGATCCAAGGGCCTTGCCCGCTCTTTACAAGGCCCTGCCCGGGCCGATCACCATCACAATGAGCGACCTCTTTTTGCGCGAAGGCACCGATGTGACCGTGATACTGCCTGCCGCCGTGCCGGCCCTTTTTTTCGGTGAAAGCAAAGGCAAAGCGGAGGAGATAAGCGAGGAGCAGCGCCCATACAAAAGACACGCTGCAAACGTGAACGGCCGCGTTGTCCTGTCAACATCAAGAACAGCACTGGACAAGGTGGTCAGCCTGGCGGAAAAAGCGGCTGACACACAACCACCCGAAGGAACGCTTGCCGCGTGCGCAGATTTTCTTCACATGAGATCCCTTCTCCCCGCAAGCGCGGACGAGTCGGGCTTCATCTACCTGTCCGACGCTTTTCTTCGCCGCCTGGTCGGGCCGCGCCTGAGGATCAAGGAGTCGCGCCGCGTAAGGTGCGCCTCGCACCTTCGCACCATTGTCAACGCCGGACAGCTTTTCACGGAAGAGCGGGGGGCAAGGCCTGCAACAGTGGACGAGCTCGTGGAAAAAGGCTACCTCGAGGAGTTGACACTGCGCTGTCCGCACAGCGGCGCCTACTCCCTGGATGAAGGGAGCGTCCCGTCGTGTTCGGTGCACGGCTGCCTCGGCTTCGGCAGGCTTACCCCCAACATCGATCTGAGCATGGACAAGGCGGATGAAAACGAGGCATGGGCGTACCGAAGGTTCAGCAGGGCGTACACGAACTTCTGGCGTCGCTACTTCGACCCGGTCGGGATCTCCATCAAAAGAAACGATGAGGATTTCGAGATCGACGTCATGGTGCTTCCGCTCGCGCAAGGATCGCTCTACCGGAACCTCGCCTCATTCGCGGGCGGCGCACCCATCGAAAGCGGGGCCGGGCCCGTGCATCCCGACACCGTGTTTCTGGCATCGACCAAGGTGGACCGGGCGTTCGTCAACGATCTGAACTCGTGGATTTTCCGATCAAAGCTTGTCACAAAAAAAGAGCTCCGATCAGCGCTCCTCGAAGGGTTCGACGAACAAGTCATGCTCGGGCTGCTCGACGGGAAGATGCTCTTCGATTTCGACCTGTCGGAGTTCATGGGAAACGCTGTGCGCTGGAACCTTAGCGAGGACATCCTGCTCGCGCCCCTGTTCGGCGCGGCAAACCTGCCCGCGTACGCGTGCGTGCCGATTCGCGACATAAAAAAGGCAAAGGCGTTCCTGGACGCGCTCGAAAAAGGTCTGATCGTCAAGGCGAACAGGCCCGAGGGCGGGAGCTTCAGCATCAAAGTAGGCGCCTACGACCTCGCACCGAAAGCCGCGGTAGGAGACAAAGGGCATCGATTCAAGGCCATGACGATCGAACTCTTCTCGTTCAAGTTCAGACTCTTTTATGTGATCCATGACAATGTGCTCATCGCTGCAACGCGGCCGGATATACTATGCCGTGTGATGGACGAGGCGAAACCGAACACCTACGCCACCCCTTACAACATCATGCTTTCGCTCTTCCCGGGGAGGTGGAACAAGGTCGGGCCGGACATGTATCTCGGCTATGAAGAGGCCGCGCGTGTAAGCTGCCTCAAAACCGTGGCAGCGCTATGGCCTTTCAGGGAGATGGACACAACCAGCGCAAGCCGCCTGCTCGGCATCGACATCGAGTGTCCTGATTGCGGGAACTACTCGATAAACGCCGAAGGGGAGCCCTGCTGCTCGATCCACGGCACGCCCGCGAAACCCGCTCAGACCGAAAAGCCGTCAAAAGAAAACCCCACATCAGTGCTTTTCGACAGCATCGAAAAGATCACCTTTTCGCTCCGCTTCACCGAGGAAGGGATCCACACCAGCATCCTGGTGAGAAGATAACCGGCCATACCGAGGCCGAAGAAAATTATCTTCCGGCTCGGTTTGGCTCATTGCCACCGTCACACGCCAAATTAATCGTAGGGGCGAAAAATCTTTCGCCCTCTTGGATTATCATTATTGTTCATCCGTGTCCATCCGTGCTTGTCAACCGGCCGTCGGACCACTACGGATACCAGCCTAACCTGTCGGGCTTCTTCCCGTTGTTCGCACATCTATTCTCCACTGCGTATGTACATCTCTCCTTCACAGGTGCCGTCACCGCTATACTTGGCAACAATGCGCAGCGATGTCTTGCCCTTTGGACCATCAGTTACCTGGGCTGTTCGATTGATGTTCCAGGAGTTGGGTTTATCCAGCCGTTTGATGAGCAGCGGCGCTTCGGTGCCTGCCATTACTGCAACCGCACTCTTTACCTTCAAGGAGGTTCCCTTGCTCTTTTCACGGATTTCGACCTCGTACTGCCCGGGGGCACGGACATACGGTGTCAGATCAACATCGAAGAGCTGCCACTGTTCTGTCAGTTTCGCTGATTTCCATTCCCTGACCAGACGCCATTCCGTGCCTTCACGATCGCCGAGGGCTGCTTTGTTCCCTGCCTTTGTAGCATGATACGCGGCAAAGCTCCGGATCACGGGTTTGTCAACAGCCTGCGTGACTTTCAGCCGCAGACCCTCGAGACGAACCGTGTCAATGACATCGATCTTCTTGTGTCCAACAGATGCGCCGCCCAGGAGTTTTGACGATTTGCCATTGGCAAGCCCTTCGACTTCGTATGCGCGAATGATCTGTCCGTACCGGATGTCTTCCATGGTGATGAGGTGGTTAACCTGTGTAGGCCGCGCGAATGTTATTTGATGAACCGTTCCAATGCCCGATGTTTCCCCGGCCTTGTTTTTATATATTTGGCTGACCGCCTCACCGAACGCCTTGTACCGTTCGACATGCGATTCGGGAATTAGGCCGGATGTGTCCGGAGTGGCATTGAGAAGCAAGACACAGCCGCGACCGACCGATTTGTAGTATACATCCACAAGATGATCGGTTGACTTCAACATGTGGTCCGTTCCCGGTGCCCAGAACCATTTGTGATCGAGCAGCGTCGTGTCCATTTCCATGGGGAGCCACACGTCGCCGTCGGGATCGCTGTGCCGGCCCGTCGAAACACCGGTCAGGGCGTCCCTCTTTTTGACTGTCTGCCAGGCTGGATAGGGGGCAACCCCTTTCTCGTTGCCGGGCCAGCGCAATGTAGCGTGCGGCCCCTGGAACACCATGGCCCGGGGAGCATACTTCTTCAGGATATCTCCCACCTCGATGACGCAGCTGCCGTCGAACCACACCTCCGAGACTTCTCCGTACCGCGTAAGCACTTCGGTCCACTGTTGACGCAGGACCTTGTTGTAGGCTTCCTGCTTTGCCGGGTCTTTGGTGCGTCCCCCGCTGCCGATGCCGGCTCCCCATTGATCATCACCGGGATAAACATACACTCCCAGTTTCAGTCCGTGCTTCCTGCAGCTTTGGGCCAGCTCCGCCAACACGTCGCCTTTCCCGTTCTTGTACGGTGTGTTCTTGATCCCATATTCACTGGTGTCGGTTTGCCACCAGCAGAAGCCGCCGGTGTGCTTCGCCACGAACAGGATCTGCCTTGCGCCGAAGGAGTTGGCAACCTTGCACCACTGGTCCGTGTCAAGTTCCGCCGGATCGATCCTGTTCAACGGAGTTGAGTGATCGTCATACTCCCGGCCCTGCCATGTGCACGGGTCGAGGCACAAAAACATCTCGATTTCCATCTCATGCCAGGCAATCTGATCAGATGTAGGGACGCCGCGCGAATCAGGCTCAGCGCAAAGCGACGGCACAAACAGGACACATGCGCAAACAGCGGTTTTGATCGTGTGTTTCATGCTGCGTTTCTCCCTGCGAACGTTATTTCTCAGGCGCGATGTAGACTGCCAGCTCACGGATCTTGGGCGTGGCTACGGCCTGCTCGATCCGCAGGCGGAGCCGGCAGGCCGTGACGGGCGCATCAAGGCGGTGGATTCGCTTGTGGCCAATGCAGGTGCCGGCGGCGATCTTGCGCCACGCATCGCCCTGCCTCATTTCCACGACATACGCACGCACACGTTCGCCCTTGCGGATGTCTTCCTGCAGCACGATGTGATCGAACGCCGCCGGGGTCGGCAGTGTCAGCCCGATCTCGTCACCTTGGCCCTTGGTGTGACCAACGCGGTTGCTGAAGGTACACCGGATTGCGTCGCCCCATTCCTTGCAGCGCTTCGCGTCCGGTTCGGGTATCAGTCCGCGGTTGTCAGGGGTGAGCCCGATGATCAATGTCGAGTTGCGGCCGACGGATTTATAGTACATGTTCATCAGTGACTTTAACGGGTAGATCTTTTGTTCATCACCTTTGTCCCAGAACCACTCGTGGTTTCTCAACGGCGCGTCGGACATGGCCGGGCACCAGAACCTGCCGTCAGGATCGCCATGCTTGAGCAATGCGAAGTTATCCCTTGCAATGTCAGCTCCGGCGCTTTCGCCGGCACCGGTACAATGATACGGAAACGTTGCCCAGCAGGGATACGGAACCGTTCCGGACTCGCTGCCTCCCCAACGGGCATCGGCGCGTTCGAGGCTGTGATAGAACAGGCAGCCCTTCTGGTATTTTTCAAACACGCCCAAGACGTCCGGACCGCCTTGTTCCGGGCCGTGTGCGCCGCCGTCGAACCACAACTCGAACAACGGGCCATAGCGCGAGCAGATCTCTTCGACCTCTTTCTCGATCATGGCATTGTAGGCTTCCTGGCTGATAGAGCTGCGTTCGGTTACCTTGAAGTCCCAGAGGCCGTATTGCGAGTTCCAGCGGGTGCCCATGTAGATCCCGGGCTCAATATCAAACTTCCTGCAGGAGGCGATGAACTCGGCCACGATATCGCGCTTGCCGTCTCCCCATTTAACGGCTTTCAGGCAGTACGGATTCGCGTCCGACTGCCAGAGCCGGAACCCGGTCTCGTGCGACGCGGTCAGGATCGCGAACCGGGCACCCATGTCCTTTGCCACCTGCAGCCACTGATCGGTATCGAGCTTGATCGGGTTGAAGATGTTGACGTCTTCCACCGCATTACGGCGGTTATGGTTCTGGTTGTAATGCTTGCCGTCAAACACGTGCAAGTCATAGCTGAACAATACGCCGAGTTCCGCCTCTTGCCACGCAAGCTGTTGGGCCGCGGGCTTGGCCAATCTGCCGCCGCCGTCTTCACGGGGCATTGCCTGATCGGATGAATGCATGGAACATGCCGTCAGCCATACAGTGCAAGCTGCCAGCGCGACATGGAAAGTGTTTCGTGACATGTTCATGGTATTTCCTTGTTTTCTGCTGGTACCGGGCTCGGATTGATTTGCCGGCGCGTAAGCGACGGCCAAGTTGAACCCATTACTAATGAGGCGCAATAGATGGCCATGTGAAGCGTGTTTATTTCTTGTCGCCGACCCCGGTTTTTTTGGGGAGTTCTTCGATCAATTCCAGTTGCTCTTTGAACCATTCTTCTGATTGTATCTCTTTTCCATCGGACATTTTGATTATATACGCCTTGCCGCTAGTCGAGGAGCACGAACCTGCGATCCTGATGAAGTCGTCTGCTGTTTTGATCTCCGACTCCCTACGTTTCCATTTTTCCCTCATGAGGGTTATTGCATCATCCAGCGTGCGCTCTTGTCCATTGCGGATGAAGGTGGACCCGACGAGTTGCTTGAGCGAAACGATAAGGGCCTCGATCTTTTTCGTTTCCGAAAGCGGTTCGTCCAATTCAACTGTGCCCGGCCACAGCTGAAATGTTGCATTGTCTTCTCCCACTAGAAGGTTCGTGAGTGTCTTGAGCTTGATCCTGTACGTATGAATGCCGGCTGTGAATGTGACCACGTCGTTCCCGCGAAGGGACCGTGTCGTAACGATCTCAGGTCCGTCTTGCCAAGACAAGGCGGTCATGACCTGACCTCTGGTGATGTCATCCAAGGTCACCACCACTTTCCCGTTCGACCCAGGCAGTGCAGCGGTTGACCGCTGCTGTACGGAAAACTCAACAGGCGCATCAAGTACGATAGGGGCGACAGGTTCAGATGCGGCCGGCCACAATTGAAACTGTGCGCAGTCCTGTCCAAGAAGAACGTTTGTTAGCTTCTTGAGTTTGATCCTGTACGTATGATTGCCGGCTGTGAAGGTGACCCCGTCGTTCTCGCGAAGGGATCGGGTCGTAACGATCTCGGGGCCGCCCTGCCAAGACAAGGTGGTCATGACCTGGCCTCTTGTGATGTCATCTATGGTCACCACCATCTTCCCATTCGATCCCGGCAGTGCAGTTGTTGAACGCTGCTGTACGGAGAACTCAACAGGCGCATCCAGTACGATAGGAGCGGCAGGCTCAGACGAAGGGCTCTCGTTTATTCGTCCCAGGCAAGACACAATTGCAAGTGCCGGTGCTAAGATCGCAAAAATCTTCATGTTCTATTTCCTTCCCAACGTTTTAGAGATGACTTGCGGAACGCGAAGCGGCCCGCCAAGTCAATCTCGGTGTTATACCTTCTTTTGCAGCAGGTCCTTGATATTACAAAACTCGTCAATCATACCTTCCCCTATTGACCATCGCTTTAACTCTTTTAGGTCGACGTGATGATCCTGAGCGACCAGTACTGCTTGATCAAGGCATTGGCGATCACCGTCATGATAGTACCAAGTCAATCTGTCCTTTACACAATCAGTAGGGGAAATGATCTTTAGAATGCCAGTAAGCTCATGCCGCTCAACAATTTTTTTGACGGGTTCTTCGCCAACAGAAGGTGGTCCCGTAGGAAACTCAACAAACAATCTGGTTTCAGAATGCTTGAAGTATCGTCCATCCTCCACAAAATCAATTCCCTTCATTGCTTCACAGAGCACGCTACGCTTGGGCGGCGTGAGCCCTGTGTGAACCATATCCAGGTCCATGGAGACATATTTACCGTGGCTATAGATGGAGACACATGCGCCACCACAGAGAACAACGTCTATCCCCCTCTTGCGAAGATGCTCCTGAACAAATGCAGCCAGTTCCGCTCTTCCCATATCACGAATCGACTTCATAGCGGCTTACCTCGCCGCCTTGGCCTCCGTCTTGCGATGAGCAGTTTTTCCTTTAGTTGCATTGGACAGAACGTCATCACCTTATTGAGAAGGGCCTTGAGTTCTTTGATGAACGGACAACGTGGATTGAAAGAATATAGGCGCGTTCGACCGACAGCGCGACTCCGCAGAATACCGCCTAATTCCAGCTTATCCAGCTGATTGCGTATGGGCCTGTAGTCGACCTCATAGAAACGTGCAATTTCCCGTGGGTATCCTTCTTCGCGTGCAAGGATGAAGAGTAAAACTCTCTCGCAACTAGTTGATCCTAACAATGATTCCAGCATTTAAATAAACTCCCTGTCTCGCACAACATGATGCTTAGTTTACATCATTTGATGTAAATATTGCATCAATATACGAAGTCTTGGTAAGCCTTACAAGAAGATTTTTCATAGGTATAAGTACCGCAGGAGGCGCAAGTGGCAGCCGCGTCCGCGCGGCTGTCACTTGTCGCTCTCGATGCGATTGTTGTGTGCCTTCTCCTTTTGTGGTCCGACCTGTGGGATGGCCGCCTCAATTGCGGCGATTGCCCTAGAATTCTCTCGGATCGTCCTTTTGGGGTCCTTCAAGTTCTTCCTGAGTGCAGGTAAGGCCGATCTCGCCTCTGCAGCTATCGCCCGCAGTGCGATGGCGCCGTTGTTGCGACACCCCTCATACGGATCAGAGAGGAGCTTCGTGAGGGCGGCAACGGAGGGATACCGAGCCCGCGCAATCTCCGCTACTTCTGTAAATATCCGCTCCCTGCCCCGTTTTCCTTGGCGGAAGTGCGGAATGATCGACCAACAGAGAATTGAGTTTCCCTGAGCATGGCACCACGTCATAAATCGCATGGTTGCTCGGAGGACTGTGATCGAGGGGAGGTGGGATACCGGTAAATTTCTCGCAGGCGTCCGTCAAATCGTGCAAGCAGAGGGTGGCGGGGCTCGTAGGTGGCGGAGATTGCGCGGGCTCGGTATCAACGGTATCAAAAGACATTGTAACGGAAATAGGTATTGTTGCATTACCAGGGAACATACTCGCGTGTCAGAAACTCCTTGGCCGTGACCCAGATGGGGTTGGTGAAACAGCGGTACCGGTAGTCGATCGCTTGAGCATCATAGGAGTGGTTCGACACATCGCCTGACGGAGGGAGCGGGCCGGCCGGATCGTAGGTGTACGCCTCGGCGCGGAAGTAGAAGGCCTGTTCCGGGGGCGGCAGAAGATCCTCTACCAGTGGGCCGTCCGCCTCACCGCTGCAGGCGTGTGGATAGAGCTCCCAGACCACATCCGGTTGCTCGCCGGTGGACCGGCCTCCCCGCAGCAGGCGGATGCACACCACATCCCCGATCTCAAGGGATGAGTTCCAGGCGAAGCAAAACCTTGCACCCTTTTCATGGTTGGCCACATCGACCGGACCGTCCCCGGGCAAGGAATCCTTTGGCCCGTGGATCTCCCCGTCCTTGTCCCAATCGATGCCAAAAACCATTGCCGGTCCGTCCGTGACGAACGACCTCCCATTCCTCAGCGCATCCAGAACACCATCGTCGGTCAGCCCGTCCGGCAGGTACAGAGCGGTGCGGACCTTGCCCATGGCGGATGATGTGGCCTGGATATCCGCGCTCATCGTGCGATAAACCCGGTAGTTCCACCCGCCGTGCGCATCGGATCCGCCGGACATGAACAGCTTGCGCACGGGAAACATGTGCCTGGACATCAGGCGGTCCCAGTGCTTCAGCCCCTGGAGCAGGTCCGCCTCCCAACCGCTGTTGTTCACGGTCCAGTCGTGATCGCACGGATCGATCGAATCGTCTCCGCCCCATGGATGGTACTCGTCGTCATCATCGCTCCAGTCGCTTTCCGAAAAATGCGCGTTCCTCTCGTTGAAGAACTGAAGGCCCACGAACGTGTCATAAGCGAGGGCAGCCTCCATCTCCGCATAGGTCCACCCGAGACTCGGGTCGGTTGGATGCGCAGCGTATGCGAACGCGCCCTGCGCAGCCAGGTTGTTCTGCGGGGTCGGGCCGCCGAGGATCTGGTTTATGGTGTAGGTGCCGTTCTCAGCGCCCTCCACAAAAGTGTCGAGCCCGTAGCCGAGCAGGTGGCGGATATCCAGCAACCCGCCCTGGTTCGCGTGCATCTCCTCGGCGCGGATGAGCCGCATCACGGGCGTCGAGTAAAGCGCGCACTCATTCCCGAGCTCGTCCCACTTTGAATTGGTGAGATCAGAAGCGTGGTCGGTGATGGTCACATAGGAGAGTCCCATTGCCGCCGCTGCCAGCGCCTTTCCCTCGGTGTGATCCCCGAACTCGTAAAGGTTGTCCGTTTTCCATCCGTGGTTGTGGACATCGCCGAGGTACCAGCACGGGATCGTGGGCAGCGGCTCCTCTCCCACGTGAACCTTGAAGTCCTGGTCCAGCTTGACCTCCGTGTAAAAGGGCCACACCCCGTCCAAGCCGTAGAGGCGCAGGGTGAAGCTGATGGTGTCGCCGGTAAAGTAGCCTAGGTTGGCCGGCGTGAAAGGCGCGCCGTCCGCTTGGGCGCCTTTCCAAGTGCCATCGTTCTCGAACTCATCGGTCAGCCAGTACCAGTAATCCTGGGAGATCTCCTTGTTGTTGAAGTCGTGATAGTAGACTACATGGTCGGTGAGCGGCGAGCCCCAGTCCCCCGGCGGATCGTACCCGTCGGAGACATCGTAGACCACCACGTACTTCAGCTCATCCACCTCGACCAGCCACTGGTCAGAGTCCTTGATCATCCAGATGACAGGGATGGCAGTGTCAGCGTTCTCCACCCTCCAGGGCATGTCAGCATCCATGTCCTTGGCACTGGTGTTGGGGTAGCGGTCCCCTCCGGAGTCGTCGTCCTTATCCTGGGCCCGGATTGGCACCGCAAGAACCGCAGGCAAGACGAGCAGCGCGATCAGGCGGAGAAGGCGGCTTTTGGTTTTCCTGTTCAGAAACATCGGTATTCTCCTGGAACTTTGCGGGTTCAATTCATGCATCAATTAAACCATATATCTCGGCTCCGCGCAAGATGGGGATTCGCCTGCAATATCGAGCCAGGCAACGAAATACACAGCGTCCGGATCCATGAGCGCGGCGAACATGGCGATCTGCGCACCGACAATCGAAAAAAAAAGGTAGCATTTCAGGATTCCGATATACTAACCAGACGGACGCAGAAACAAAACACTGTTCCGTTTGGCTTTTCCTCCCAATCCAAGGAACCACTGCTTGTACTTGAGAACTTGATTCAATGAAAGATCAACGGAAGGAAGCGGAATTCCTGGCAAGGGTGCAAAAACATCAGAGCATCCTGCACAAGATCTGTTTTGTGTATTGCAGAAATGCCACCGATAAAGAGGACCTCTACCAGGAAATGATCCTGCAGCTCTGGAAATCGTACGGTTCCTTTCGAGGGCAGTCAGCCTTCTCCACCTGGATGTACCGCGTGGCACTGAATACCGCTCTGACAGTAACCCGCAAGCGAACTCTTTTTGCCGGCACTCCGCTCGCACCGGACATTGCGGATGAAGGGTTCATGGCCGATAACTTGTCGGATGAGATCCACTTGTTGCACAAGGCCATAACTCAATTGAAGAAAGTGGAGAAAGCCGTCATCCTGCTGTGGCTGGAGGAAAAAAGCTATGAGGAGATTGCCGGAATCATCGGTATCAGTGAAAAGAATGTCAGCGTAAGACTGGTGCGCATACGCGCCAGGCTTGCAGAAATCCTGAATAAGGTGAAATAAGCCATGAAAAACGATGAACTGAATACACTCCGGGAAGCCTGGAAAAAGGAACGAAGCTTCCAGGAAAACGCGCTATCGGAAACAGATATCAAAAAGTATCTCGGACAACGTTCGCGCGATATCAGCAGGCTGTTCCAGGCCGGAATCATCACCGACATGGTCATGAAAACCTTGCTCGGGCTGTCCTTTGCCGGGCTGTTTTTTCTTATGCCGAACCATACAGGCATAACGATGTATTCTGCCGCGCTCTTGGTACTTATTATCCTTCTGATGATATATCAATGGGGCAGCCTGAAAAGAATACCCGCAAGCGCCGACAAAACGGAGAACCTGCGGGATTTGCTGGAAATGAAGATCACCTACTACAGGCAAAGACATTTGAAGTCCTTGCACATAGCGGCCTTGAGCGGCTCGCTGTTTTTTCTCAGTGGAATGATCTATTATTTCTATTTCAAATACGGAGAGATACGTCCCCTGGATGTCACCGACCTTCTGGTCTTCAGCACAGCAGTCCTTGTTGCCTATGTAACAGGGGTAATTATCCAAATGAAGTCGCACGGATTCTACATCCGCCAACTGGAACACTGCCTGGCCGAGATCGACGAGAATGCCATCAAAGAGCTCACCATCCAGCGGCAGAAGCACCAGCGCCGCCGACTTTTCTTCATCATCCTGCTGGCCCTGGTCGCGGGATTGTTGCTGTTTACCTATTTGGCTGTATAGGGATTTTTGTTTCAAAAGCAGCTTTAGAAAAATTATCCTTGTTAATTCGTGTCCATCCGTGGTTCTCTTCTTCTTTCCTTCATCCTGCCTATTCCTCAAGCCTAAAGCCTCTTCTTCAAAACAAGCCTCCTTCCCTTGAGATCGAAGTTGTGGCTGTATTTGCGCCACCATGCGGAGTCTACCTGGTCCGGAACCTCTTCCAAGCTGTAGATGGTGGTGTCTTCGTACGGCGCGCCGGGGACGATGCCCGTCCCATTCGACCCACGTGGGTCGCTGTGGGTCGTGTCTATTTTGTATGAAGGCTTTTCTGGAAAGGCGGCAACACCGGACAGGCAGTTCGAACTCTCGCTCAAATCGGCACCATCCGAGGCGGTCCATTTCAACCCGTAAGGCGCATCCCCTTTCACCTGCAAAAGGCCGTCGTGAAGCAGGCTGTGGCAGCGGCCGCATACGCAGACCTCGTTCTCAACCTCTGTGCGGCCGCCGTGGGACTTCCACTTGACGTGGTGTGAATAGAGCCCGCTGCTGTTGTTACACCCGGGCACAGCGCAGGCAGCGCCATCCCTGCCAAGAACATGCTGCCTGATGCGCGGAGTGTTGGGTTTGTCCCGCTCTTCCATCGGAACGGTCGGGGTGTCCGGTGTGGAGATTGATGGGTCACGTGACCCACGTGGGTCGCGCGGGTTCGAGCGTGCCTGGCTGAACCGGTCTTTCTCCGCCCCCGCACTGTTTTTCGTTACGTTTACCTCCGCCGGCCCGCTATCGAGCTCTACAACCTCCGCGTCCTTTTTCCGCACCTCGACCTTGTCCGCGGGCACGCCCGCGGGCCCGTCATTTGTCATGACCCATGCTCTTTCGCACTCGGAACAGCAATGGTAAACCACCTGAAAAGGTTTTCTCGATTCCTCCTCCTTTCCGTTCAAAGGACGCTCCAGGAAAGCCTTGGCCATGAGCGTGAGCGCGGTCGACGAGTCCAGCTCGCTTCCGGAGGACGTGCGCAAACGGTCAAACGCTACCTTCCATACCGCATAGTCTTCGAGCGGAAGGTCAGCGATAACCTTGAGCTTGTTCCTGGAAAGCCCGTAAGGATCCCTTGGCGGGCTCTCGCCGTGTGACGCCCTGCTCACAGCCAGCTCAATCTGCCTGAGTGAACAGTTGAGCGCCATATCGATCCACTCCCTCTCGGTTTCCGCAGAAGCCACCCGGGTGAGCTCCCGCACAGCACTCCAGGAAAGCCTGCCTTCTGCAAACGCCTCATCCATCAATAAAAGCCCGTCAAGCGCCCTCGCGATCCGGATGAGTTCCCTTGTTTTTCGCGTGGGAATCTGAAGCTTCATCAGAGCAAAGTGCGCAGTGCTGGAAAAGCCGTACTTCTTGAAAAGCCCCCGCTGGTCAAAGTCGAGCAGGTAGAACCCAAGCGCCCGCTCCTCCAATCCGCATTTTCGGTTGTACCTGTTGATCCTGGATAGCAGCTTTTCCTCGCCAAGTCCTTTTGTTAAACGCATAACACCCTCCCAATCATATTGTTGTAGCTTTTGAGATCCTCTCTGGCTTGCATTAAAGCACTATCCTAATTATACCCTAACATTGCCCTAACAACAAGGTGAAAATTGGGATTTTTGTTTTGAAAAAAAGGTGCGGCCATCAGAACAAAGGAAAAGTCGCGAAAAGAAGAAAACAGCGCTCACTCAGCCGCCGCAAGAAAACAAACCCGGTTCGATTTCATAATATCTGCCTTCTGTCCTCCTTCGCTTTGCCAGCATATTTTTGTACAATTCTTGGTGTGTGGCAACGATGAAGCCAGGACATTCACAGCAGGGAAATAGTAAAGATATGGTTAGGGAATCGATGCGGAACGATAACTCTGAGGATGTAACCTCTTCTGAAACTGAAGGAAATATACGTGAAGGGGGCAGTGACGGTCTTGGGAAACTGAAGAACGGCGAGTGCGTTCTCGGGGATTTCCGTATCCTGCGCAAGATCGGTTCGGGCGGTATGGGCGAGGTTTACGAAGCTGAGCAGGTATCGTTGAAGCGCAAGGTGGCCTTGAAGGTGCTCCCCTCACACTTAAGCTTCTCTGATGTGACGGTGAAGAGGTTCAAGCGGGAGGCGGAAGCCGGCGGCAGGCAGCGGCATCCCGGAATCGTAGCCATCTACGCAGTGGGAGAGCACGAGGGGTACCACTACATCGCACAGGAACTGGTAGAAGAAGGCCGGTCTGTGTCGGACCGGTTGGCTGAACTCCGCAAAACGAAAAAGCTGCCTATCGGCTACTTCCGCGAGGTTGCGGATATAGTAGCGAATACTGCGGATGCTCTACAGCACGCGCACAAATCCAAAGTGATCCACCGTGATGTGAAGCCCTCGAACATCCTCCTGAAACCAGACGGCGCTCCTAAGGTGTCTGACTTCGGCCTTGCCAAGGTAGAAGGCGCTCTTGCCCTGTCTAGCACCGGCGATTTCGCTGGAACGCCGTACTACATGTCGCCTGAACAGGCCATGGCCCGGCGAATGGGAATCGACCATAGAACCGACATCTATTCCACCGGGGCAACACTTTACGAGATGCTCAGCCTGGAAAGGCCATTTAAAGGAAAAACATCCCACGAAGTATTCCAGAAAATAATGCTGCAAGAGCCCGTGGATCCGCGCAAGCTAAACCCAAGAGTACCCCGCGACCTTTCGGTAATATGCCTGAAAGCCATGGAAAAGAACCCCGACCACCGGTACCAGACTATGAAGGAGTTCGCAGCAGATCTCAATCGGTTCCTTTCGGGCGATGTAATCCAGGCAAAGCTTTCCGGACCCGGCACCCGGCTTTTGAAGTGGGTGAAGCGAAACCATAAATTAACCACAACAATGAGCATAACCATGCTTATAGTTGTTATGGTAGTGGGACTATTTGCATTTTATGTGAACATGAAATCCACTGCTACCGGCATGGAGGAAGCGTTCGAGGCGGGCGACATCCGCGGGTTCTTTTCCAAGCTTGACAGCTTTACGCTTTCGTATGGATGGGGGATGCGGAACCGCTCACATGGTGCCTGACATACTCGACTGGGCAACTTCTTCAAACGAATGTTCTTTTGGCAGCGATGCCCAGAGACTCGCGTTCGCGAGCGCGAGCTTTATACTAAACCGCGATAGGATCTATGGCACCTGCGACAGCCTTTCACCGGACGAGTTCGCCGACTTGGTGAAAGGAACAGCAAAATACCTGGCGGACAAGAAAGCGGAGTTCAACCTTGTTAATTGGTGGGAACAAGAACACTTCAACCAAGGGTTGGGGTTTTTTCTACAATCGCTCGGCATGTTTAAAAAGTATGGAGAGAATTTAGAACCTCTTCGAAACTGCTCATTCGGTTTTTTTAAAAAGCACAGACAATTAGAACTCTTCTCGCTTTTCAGGAAGGAGGGAATAGAAACCACACTTTTGAACGGCCGGTACATAGACAACGGAACCTATATTGATATTGTGCCTGTTATTTTGGGTCACTGCTGTGCGTCTTACGATGATGAAAAGCTGAGTGAAAAGGTTTTGGAAAACTGCTTGGAACGGGCAAAGGACAATCCGAAAAAAAGGCATGAAATAGGGGCTTCTTTCAAGAAAGGCTATGAGAATACTGATAAGTCCAAGAAAAGCCTGGATAATTGTATCGATGAAGAGAGCTACCTGAAATATGAAGGTGTTGACGATAAAACCGATAACAACGATATCGAGACGGTTATCCGCAATCCCGGCAAACGCGAACCCGCGCTGGCTGCCTGGGACTTTCGAGAGGAAAAAGTTCATATTGAGGGATCTGCGTGTGCGGAACTTAAAGCAAAGTTCAAAAAATACAAAGAAGCCATATATAGCACCGGTGAAAACAGATCACGCCTTGTATTCTTCAAACCGAACAGGTCCGAAATCACTCTCAAATTCTCCATCAACAAAAAGAAGGATTGCGAGTGCCTGCTTTTGTACCTGGACCACTGCATCGGCTACAGGGTTTACTTCCCCTTTGGAGGAACTGTCGAGATAGAAATCCTCCTGGACAACGTGATTCAATCCCGTTTCAAGGTTTACTGGAACGACTTCAACGTTTCAGAGCATCGAGCTCTCGACAAAACTCATTTCAGCTTCGACCTTCTCAAAAAAGGCACACACGAGATCACAATAAGGGTGGTCGATTCAACCACAACCTACTGGCTCAGGGAAGCCTGGCTGGAGGAACAGGAGATCGTGGCGGAGCAGCCAATGGGAAAGCGGCCATGACACCGGACGCGGTATTATGATCCCATTTGCCCGTCTTCATTGTTAGATATTCCCCAGGCGGTCTATGACCGCGTCCCGGACCTTCTTGGCCAGTGAAACGGCATCCTCGGTTTCCCGTTGTGAAGGCTCTGGTATGTCACCCGGATAACGAACCTCGACCCCGTAGGGTGTCAAGACCGTTGCCGGCAGGAGCTCAGCAGCCAATTCCTCGTCAACTGTTTTCACGAAGTTGATAATCTCCCTGATGCTGTGAGTCTCGGGAAACTCCTTCTGCCGCCGGGTGAGATAGGCTTTCATGTATTTCTCGGCGGCTTGCTGTGAATGGAAGCATGATGGATAGAGCAGTGGCGGTTTTTGAGAAAGCAGACTCTCCGCGGCAGCGATATCCTGCTGGGCCTTGCGTAGCCACTCGCCAACGATCTTGAGGATGACCTCTTCCTCAGGCGGCCTCATAGATCACCTTCCCGTACTTGTTGGCCGGGTACGCTATACCGCCGATGACGTTCTTGCTGGCCTCGAACCATTCGGTGGAAATCACGAGAACGTCGAAGGGATAGCCAAGCCCGCTGAGCATTGCGTCGATCTCCACGCTTTTCTTGCGTTGATCGCCGGGGTCTCTCTCCACAATAAGCAGGTCAATGTCGCTGTCGCGGGTCATCCCGCCCGCGGCGGCGGAACCGAAAAGTATGATCTTGTCCGGGGTAGCTGCTAAGAGAATCCGGCGGATGATCTCCTCCACTAAAGATTCATCAATTCCCATGGCCGCCTCCTTGGCCGGTTATGAAAACCGCAACTTGACTCTATCGTTAACCAACAAGCCGCGGGAGAAGGATAGAAGTTCCAATCACCCACAGTCAAGCATAAAACTCGCGGTTCGGCAATTACGGAAAAAAGAGGACGAGTAATCAAAGGGAAAGCGGCCATGACACCGGCCGAGGTATTACGGTATTACTTTTTTGTTCAAAAACCGATAGAGGGTGCACCCGGCGCCCACCCCAACTTGAGATCACAAATTGTGATCTCAAGTCCGTAACCTCTTGTGGAGTAAGCTGAAACATGAAATCACGGGGAAAGCGATCGCTATTACGTTTCACCGCCTGGACAAGGACTCTGGTTTCTACTCCGTAGAGAGAAGCCACACGACCTACAAGGATCGCGCGGGCCGGGCGGGTAGCTTGCGCAGTGCATCGTCTTCGTCTAAACGGAGCAAGCTGCCGGTTCGGATCCGCGCGGTCCACATGCTCCGCCGCCTCTGACTCTTCCTACACGCCAGTCTCCAACCTCCGGCCTACAGCCTTCTTCACATTCCCCCCGCCCATTTCGCAAAAAGCTCGACCAGGTTCGGCTCCTGCTCACCCATGAACGTCCAGACCGCGGGCTGTTTCACGAGCGAGCGGAGGTGCGATAGCGGGGCTGAATGGGATGCGCGCGGCTGGATGGAATAGGTTGGGACCTCGTCGAGGAAGCACTCCCCGTACCCGCGGATACCCCCGAGCCCGACCACGAGCGATACAGCGTCCGGCTCCATGAGCGCGGCAAACATGGCGATCTGCGCTCCGCACGTGCCGCGGCCCACCACTGCAACGTGAGACGAAACACTGTGCATGGCCCTTGCCGCGCAGGCCGCATCCCATCCCATTGCGAACGGGTCCGCTGTGCCGAGGTACGACATCAGGGTCGGATCAAGGCCAGGGAGCTCGCCGAAACCGCGCACATCGACAAGCAGGCAGGCGATACCGTTTTCGACGAGATCTACCACAGGGAACTCATCCAGCGCGGCGGCCTTGCCGTTTTCAGAGACGAGCACCACAACAGCCGCGGGTACCTCGCGCGGGCAGACAAGCACCCCGGGAACAATCAGGCCGGGCTCCGTTTCAAAGGTGATCCGGCGCATGGGTGAGCCGTCTGTAGGCTGCTTTTCATCGAACACGCCGATGTCGAGCTGCTCGCGCTCCGGAAGGCCGCCGTTGAGTTCCACCACCTCCTCGAAAGTAATCGGCTTTGCCCGGCTGAGGTTCGCCTTTGCAATGTCCCGCATGGTTGTGAGCCCGTCCGGCACCGCAGGTATGCAAAGAAGTTCCTCCGAGTCCGCGGGCTCGGTCTCAAACTCCGGCTCCTCAACGGGAGAGCCGTCACCTATCCCCAGAAGGTGCGCATCGAAAAAACCGATCATCGCCTCGCGCATCTCCTTTGAGTAGCCGTGCTCTCCCTCGAACACGAGCCATCCCGCGTCCTTCTCTCTTCCGTAGAGCGCCCACACCTCTTTCAGCTTCTCGCCGGTCAGGCGCGTGCCCTCGGGCGGAAACTCCCAGTCGTCGTCCGCGCCGATCACCAGCACAGGCGCGGGCGCGCGCAACGCGAGCATGTGCGCCCTGTCCCCCACCTGGAGCATGCCGGGTACGTGGTTGCAGTTGCACCCGTTGTACGGGTTGCATTCCATGCTCGTGGCATAGCACACGGGTACCGCGCAATGAAGGCGCTCCTCCACCGAGAACGCGGCGAGCGTGGCATGCCCCCCGCCTGACGCGCCGGTGATGCCCACACGCGACATGTCAGCCTCGGGCCGCGTCTCAAGGTAGTCGACCGCACGCATGAGGTCCCACACGTAGATGCCGATCGCATTGGTCGACCCGAGGATCAGGCGCGGATCGAAGTGCGTTCCCGCGTAGCGCCTCTCGATGAGAGCGTCCCCCTCGAAGCTGTACCCCGGCGAATCCACGACCAGGGCGAGGTACCCGCGAAGAGCCTGGAAGATCGCGCGGGACTGGACCTCGGGCTGTGCCTTCTTCGATGCCCAGTGGCCGTGCGGGTTCACGATCACGGGGTACCCGTCTCCGGGAGACGGCCCGTCCGGCACGTAAAGATGCGCTGTGACCGGGAAGCCCGGCCTGCTTTCGAACACGATTTTTTCGATCCTGTACCCGTCGCGCTCGAGCACGCCCGTCACCTTCGCGTTCAAAGCGCATCTTTCCGGCAACGGGTCCAGGCCGAAGCAGCGAAGCATCTCCTTTTTGAGGTCCGCGCGCTCCTCGTCCCATGCCTCGCTCGTGCCGGGAAACGGGCGCGCAGCTTTTGCCTTCACCTTTGCCTCGATAAAAGCTTTCATGATCGCGGGCCCATTGCCCTCGAGCACGTTATCATCCCACAGCCTGCCCGGCTTCGGCTCGAACGAATCCATGCCCTGCTCCTTCGCGACCACCTCGCCGAGCGTGAGAAAAGGGATCTCGTGCGCGTTCATCATGTCGATGAACACGGACGTGGCATAGTGCGCGCCCTCTGTTCCCGCGTCCACGACCACGGCGGGCTTT
Organism: uncultured Phycisphaerales bacterium; assembly: GCA_964542475.1. Lineage (GTDB taxonomy): Bacteria > Planctomycetota > B15-G4 > B15-G4 > CAYZWU01 > CAZIUL01. The sequence continues at coordinate 131,185 of CAZIUL010000007.1, forward strand.
TCCACGCCCCCGAGTTTGAGCAGGTGCACGAGCGCTTTTGCGCATTCCGGGAAGTGCATATTCTGCATTAGCCTTGCCTGCACCATCCAGATCTCGCCCTTGCCCAGGACCTGCTTCGCCACGCCGCCGTTTCCGAAAACCTCCCAGCCCGCAGCAGGCACAAACGGCTGCCACATGATCTGGTCGGTCTCGATGGGGTCGAGCCCGAGCGCGCCGTCCGGGTCGAACCGCGCGACCGGGCGGTTCTCCAGCTTCGGCGGTCTGGGCAGCCATGTGAGCGGAAAGCGGCCGGATGTGTAGTCCTGCTGAAGCACGAGCAGTGTCATTCCGCGCTCGACCGCCTGGAGGAGCTTGCGCTGGATGGGCAGCTCGAAGCGGCGATGGAAATCCCACGCGCGCGAGCACAGAAGCAGCATGCCGTGCTTCTGGGGATCGAGCACGTCAGGGTCGAGATAGGTCATCGCCTCCTGGCTCGTGTAGATGGGCGGGGTCGGCCCTGCGCGGGCCGGGATGACCGTGTACGGCGTGCTTTTCTCCCAGCATGGGATGCGGCGGACCGCGCCGTTGTCACACGCGACATCCGCTGCGATCATGTGCCCGTGGTTCTCCCTCTGAAAGCGGGCAACGAAGCGCGCATCTTTAAAGGTCATGGCTGTCTTGTGGAAAAAGGTTGAGCTCGGCAGCGGCTTGTGCAGAAGCCATGCCTTGTCCAGGCACAGCGCAGGGATGGAGCAGAGAACCGAATCTCCGTCCATTCTCCAGGATAGGTGTGCGCTTGCGGGTACAGTGGCGCGACGCGGTCCGCCTGCGGGCAAGGCCTCCTCTGATATGCCTTCTTCTTGCGATCCCTCCCCTACAGCTACCTTCGCGGCTTCGGCGCGTACCTTGGCGAGCTGGTCCCTCCAATGAAAGGTGTTGGTGTGCATTCTCAAGCGCTCGGTGAACGGGCGGTAAAAGGTTGCTTCCCCGGATTCGCAAAGACCCAGCCAGGCTGTTGCGGCAGCTTCCATGGCAGCGCCGGCTTTTTGATTCCAGTGTTCACTGCCGGGCGCGGTCCCTGCTTCAGCCGATGCTGTGGAGCACGCTGCTATGAGGCGGCTCCCGTAGTAGTCCGCAAGATGGCCCAGCATCTTCATGGCGCCTCGGAGCTCTTTTACCTGGTTGCTCACAGGAGGAGGGATGGGCGGAGGCGCGACCGGATCGAGCCCCTCGCGGATGCCGCGCGAAAGCCCGGACAGCATGAGCGCGGTCTCCTGCGGCCGGATCCGCCCGTCCACACCGCCCGTGGCATCGATGGCCAGCGCTTCCTTCACGGACATGAACGCGTGCGAGTCGAACGGCTCACGCACGATAAAGTCGCCCATGCCCCCGCCCCATTCCAGCTCGGGCGCGTGAGAGCGATGGTCCGGCCCGAGCGAGTACGCGCAGAACGCCGTTGGGATCACAAGGCTCGCGCTCTTCCACGCATCGACTAGAGATGCGGCGGCAAGGGCATCGCAACCTAACATGTCCATCACGGCTCGGTCGAGCACATCGTCCGGGGTGTATGGATCGTACCCCAAACGGCCCCACAGCATGAGATAGGCGGCATCGCGCTCCACGATCCAGTCGCAGTGCAGGTCAGCCAGGTCAGCCGTGTAGTAGCGCGGCGAAGCCGGGTAGTAGGCGTTGAGCGGCTCGACCGTGAACCCCGCGGCCGTGCCGATCTTCATTGCGTTGATGGAGCGGCGCACCCAATCCGGGTTGTAAAAAGGGAAGATGCGGTGGGTGCCGTTGGCGCGCACCTGCCAGACGACCTTGTACGGCTGATCCGGCCAGCGCCCGCCTCCCACGGCCGGGTTTCCATACCACATCTTCCTTGCCGGGGCATCGCCCGAGTCGCTCAAATAGTCCTCGAACGAGTAGCTGTACCACCCAGGCACGCGCCCGCCCGCGATCTGGTAAGGCGCTGCCCAGTGCTCGCCGTTGTACTTGATCTCCACGGTGAAATCCGCGGCCCCGCGGGCCAGCGGCACCACCTTTGCCTTGCGCGTGACCCAGCTCCGCGTGTAGAGCGGGATCTCCCTGCCGCTTCGCTCAACAGCTTCGAGGTAGCAGTTGAAGAACTCGCCGCTTCTGCCGCTCTCGCCGATGCGGAACCCGATCATGTCAAGGCCCGGGCACTGAAGAATCATCTTCTCCACCACCTCGCGGGTGTAGTCGTACGCGAGCTCTTCCGTGTTCTCGTACGGAGGGTTGGGGTTCTGCGGGATCTGGATCCTGGCCTCGTACGCCATCAAGCTCACGCGGATGCCGCGCGAGTGCGCCGCATCGATCACCCGGTTGAGCCTGTCAAGGTTCGCGGCCTTGATCTCGGGCGCCACCCCGATCTCCGGGTACTTGTCGCTCTGGATGAAGTAGGCGTAGAGGTTCGGCGCGTTTGTGACGGATACATCCCATGTACCGTGCAGATCGAGCCAGTTGAGGCGCGAGCGTGCCATCCTGTCGAGAAGCGCTTTCCAGTAGCCGTCGTTCTGGAACCACCACTTTTCAGGATCCGTGAGCGCGGCAGGGGCGTAGTCGGTGTTGTTCTTCTCATAATCCCAGGGCAGGGTGATAAACACGTTAAGGCCTCGGTCGCGCAGGAACGGCGATGCCTTGATATCCGGCCCGTGGAAAGCGGCCGCGCCCTGCTCCCGGATCCGCTCGGCAAGCTCCAGCGCGCCGTACAGGGCGCCGCTTTCGTCCGCTGCCTCGATGACGGTTTTGTCTTCGCTGAAACGGATAACAAACGACTCGGGCTCGCCTTTGCCTGTGACTGTTATGGATATGTCATCCCCGCGGGATTCAAGGCGTGCTCGAGAGAGCGCAGCTGCGATCTCCGCCCTTCCGAAGTCGGTCGGGGTGTCCGGGATGAACAGGGCAAGTACGATAAGTAACGAATAAAGCATCTCTCCTCCGTTTACGAAAAGCGGGATATGCCTCAGCCGGGTTTTGAACTTGTTTTGTACGGATTAATCGTTTTCCGGTTTTGGTTCCCGCTGAAAGTTCCACATCGCCTCACACCAGGAATTATACAAAAGTCCGCCTGCAATGCGAAGAAGATCAAGATGCGGCCAGATGTCCCGGCTGCAATTAATGATCAGCAATCCCGCTTTTTGGTGGAGCCGTGTGGTAGAAACATCTACCCTAACTCAACCAATGGACCGGAAAAACAGAGCAGGACGGACAGGTAATCAACTATCTTTGGCAGGTACGATATGGAATTAACCTTCTTGGGTGCTGTGCGTGAAGTTACAGGGTCAATGCATCTGCTGGCCGCGAAAAGGGACCGAATACTGCTGGACTGCGGGCTCTACCAGGGCCGCAGGAAGGAAAGTAAAACAAAAAACCGCACCTTTGCCGTGGATCCGGCGAGCATCACCAACGTCGTCCTCTCCCACGCGCATATCGATCATTCGGGCCGCATCCCCCTGCTCGCCAGTGACAAGTTCAATGGAAGGATCATCTGCACCCGGGCCACCCGGGACGCCTGCGAATACCTTCTGCTGGACAGCGCGCATATTCAGGAGTCGGATGCGCTCTACCTGAACTACAAGTCCCTGCGCTCCTTTCTACATCAGGTGAAGAACGGGGGGACCAAGAAGAAGCTCACCAACCGGCGGGTCCGTGAGATCAAGAAGCTCTTGAAAAAAGGAAAGCACGAGCTGAAGAGGGAAACCATCCGGGAGATGATGAAGAAGAACAACCTGAGGGAGGTGGAGCCGCTTTATACAATCCGAGATGCGGAGAATGCACTGGGCTGCTTTGACGGTTTTCCGTACAACGAGACCGTCACCATCGGCCGCAGCGCGGAGGCCACCTTTTACGATGCGGGCCACATCCTGGGCTCGGCTTTCTCCGTCATCACTGTGAAGGAGAAGGATCAGGTGCGCAAGATCCTCTACACCGGGGATATGGGCAGGTTCAAGAAACCGATCATCCACGACCCCACGCTGGAGTTCGCAGAGAAGGACCGCGACATCGACCTTCTGGTCATGGAGAGCACATATGGCAACAGGTTTCACGATCCGGTGAAGGATCTCAAGGGCGGGCTGCAGAAGGTGCTGTGCGAGACCCGGGAGAGGGGTGGCTCGGTGATCATCCCGTCCTTCGCATTCGGCAGAACCCAGGAGCTTCTCCTTCTGCTGCACGAGCTCTACCTGGAAAAGGCGGTGAAAAGGGTGCCTGTCTATGTGGACAGCCCGCTTGCTTCCAGGCTCACCAAGGTCTTTGGCGAGCATCCCGAGATCTACGACGAGGAGACCCACAAGGTTTTTCTGGAGCAAGGGAAGAACCCCTTCTTCTTCGACCAGATACGGTTCGTGGGCAGCGTCGAGGAGTCGATGGCCTTGATGAAGATGAAAAAACCGCACATCGTGATCTCCGCCTCTGGCATGTGCGAAGCGGGCCGGGTGCTCCACCACCTGCGTTACAAGGTCCACAACCCCAACAACACAATCCTCATCGTGGGTTTCATGGCGCAGCACACCTTGGGCCGCCGCATGCAGGAGATGGGGCTGGCGTATGAGAAGGGAGGGAGAAAGGGAGAGCCTCCCATGATCCGCTTCCTGAACAAGGAGTACCCCCTGGCAGCCCGCGTGAAGGAGCTTGGCGGTTTCAGCGCCCACGCGGACCGGGACGAGCTCTACCGCCTTGTGAGCGAATCGAACCTGAGGATCAAGAAGATCGCGCTGGTGCACGGCGAGGAGAGCCAGTCCCTGGCGTTTGCGGATTTTCTGAAAAAGAAGGCGTGCCCCGTGGTGGTGCCCAAACCGGGGGAGACACTGGCGGTTTAGAATGAAGGAGAAATCACTGCTGTCCAAGAACGACATGAAATAGCCGATCAGGTCTCGTAAACCAG